>DASTWZ010000043.1:0-69734 GCA_035765635.1 Opitutaceae bacterium | reverse complement strand
AATTAATATAGAACTGAGCACTTTCCTTGCGCTCGATGCATTGAACTTTTGTTGGATAGCCCATCGCTCTATCTAGTCTTATAACTAGATCCATGGCAAGCAACTTTCCTGCTCACACTACTAGTCGCCGCCAAACTCCAGAGCCAGCCGGAGGCTGGCGCTCCGTTGCAAGCCGCTTCGCTCTTTGCCGGCCGGAGGCCGGGGCGTAGTTCAAAGGCGTCGAACTATAAAGCAGCGTCGTGCTTTGCAGCGTCGGCGTGAGTCGAAGCGCCGCTCAACGCGATCGCTGTAGTTAAAGCGAGGATACAACGTGAATTCATACTGTGATGCAGTGTGGGTTTCCTATGGTGCGGGACGACGGCCCTTCAGCACAGTCAGTGGCCGGGGGAAATCGCCGCATGGACGTCCACCGTAGCCGCGCACTGTAAGAAATGAGCGCCAGTCGTCTTACGAAACGGCGAAGATCGGGCTCGGGCGCAGGCGCTCCGTAGCGCTGGCTTGCGCTCGCCTTCGCTTTTTGCCGCGATCCATCCGTCGCCCGCGCGTCGCGGCTGCGACGGCTAACCCCGCCTCCCCACCATGACGATCATCGCGGCTTTCAAATCCCTCGATCGACCCCAACGCGCGGCGTTCTACGCGAGCTTCCTCGGTTGGTCTCTCGACGCCTTCGATTTTTTCCTGATGGTTTTCATCATCCGCGCCATCGCGGACGACTTTCAGTCCCAGGTGAAGGACGTGGCTTATGCCGTGACGCTCACGCTGATGTTTCGCCCGCTCGGGGCCTTCGTCTTCGGCTGGCTGGCGGACCGCTTCGGCCGGCGCCCGATTCTGATGCTCGATATTTTGCTCTACTCCGCATTCGAGCTCGCCTCGGCTTTCGCGCCTTCGCTCACCAGTCTCTTGATTTTGCGCGCTCTCTTCGGTTTCGCGATGGGCGGCGAGTGGGGCATCGGCTCGTCACTTGTGATGGAAACAATCCCAGCGCAGGCGCGCGGCGCGCTTTCCGGAATCCTGCAACAAGGTTACTCCGTCGGGTACCTCCTCGCCGCGGCGACCTACGGTCTTTTCTTCGATCACGTCGGCTGGCGCGGGCTGTTCGCCATCGGCGTGGTGCCGGCGGTCGTCGTGATCTACATCCGCCTCTTCGTCAAAGAATCGCCGGTCTGGGAGCAGCGAAAACGCAATGCCATCAAGTCCAGCCTAACCTCTGCGCTGCGCCACCACTGGAAACTTTTCATCTACGTCATGCTGCTGATGACGGCGTTCAACTTCTTCAGCCACGGCACGCAGGACATGTACCCGACCTTTCTGCAGGCCCAGCATCAATTGCCGACCGGCACGGTCAGTGTCATCTCGATCGTCGCCAATCTCGGCGCGATGACCGGCGGCATCTTTTTTGGCTCGTATTCCCAGCGGGTCGGACGGCGCAAGGCGATGATCATTGCTACCCTGCTCGCCCTGCCCATCGCCCCCTTCTGGGCCTTTGCCTCGACGCCGATCCTGCTCGGCCTCGGCGCCTTCCTGATGCAGATCGCGGTGCAAGGCGCGTGGGGCGTGATCCCCGCGCACCTGAACGAACTTTCGCCCGACGAAGTGCGCGGGACGTTTCCAGGCTTTGCTTATCAGTTGGGCAACTTCTTCGCCTCGTACAACGCCGTGCTTCAGGTCGATATCGCGAGGCATTACGACGGGAAATACTCCATCGCGATGTTCAGCGTCGCAGTCGTCATGGCCATCGCGCTCGCAGTCCTCGCCGCGATCGGACCGGAGAATAAAAATGTAGTGCTCGGAGGACTACAGAAAAAGCCGGGATAACTTCGTGCTACGGATCAAACCGGTTTTCCCACGAATCACACGAAGAACACGAAATCGATCCACGGAATTTTTTTCCCACCGAAGGCACGGGAAACACGGGAGAAGAAATCAAACCGCTCACTTCCTCTCGGTTTTATTCCGTGCTTTCCGTGCTTTCCGTGGGCAAATCCGAGGTTCCTTTTCGTGTCCTTCGTGTGATTCGTGGGCAATAATCGGTGTGACGCGTGGGCGTATCGGTTATTTTCCAAATAGTCCCGCAAGCACGTCGGTGCCTTTGCCGTTGGCATCACGAACCGCGAAACCGCCTTTGTAGTCCCAGACGGCCCAGCCCCAGCCCCGTTTCGCGCACTCCGAGACGATCGTGTGCAGCCAACGCTTCTTCGATTCGCTCGGCGCAGGGCGGTACACGCCGAACTCGCCCACGTAAACTTCCAATCCCGGACGCGTCCGCTTCACCCAATCGTCGACTTTCTGAAATGCAGCCTGCACTTCCTCGACGGTCAGCTTCCGCCCCGCCTCCAGTCCTTTCGTGTGTGCGCCCTCGTCGTACGTGCCGGTGAGATCGGGCAGGGTTCCGGGGAACTCGATCGGCGGCATGTTCTCCTTGAAATTCGTCCAGGACGCGCGCTGGTGCGTGAAAATCAGCGGCTCATAATTGTGAATCGTGAGCGCGATGTGCGCGTCATCGGGCAACACGACGTCAGGCACCGTCGAAAATGCGCTCCAGCGATTCGACGTCACATAGACCATTCGCGTCGGATTACTTTCGCGGATGCTCGCGAGCATTTTGCGCATGAAGGGATTCAGTTGCGCATTTTCCTTCGCGACGGGTTCGTTCAAAATTTCGAAACGCAGCCAATCGCCCTCGTTCGCGAAACGCTTCGCGAGATCGCGCCAGATCACGGCGACTTTCTCCATCAAGACCGGATCGGTGAACGCTCGATTGTCGCCGCCATGAGAATTGAAATCCGCCCCCGGCAGAAAATGCGCGTCGAGCACGACACCGAGCTTGTTCGCCTTGGCCCAATGAATCGTCTGCCAGATTGGCTTCAATTTCGCGTCATCCAGGGAACCGTCGGCTTTCAGGCAGAGCCGGATATCCACTGGCAAACGCAGATGATCGAACCCTTGTTGCGCGATCCACTTCACATCGGCTTCGCCAAACCAAGGCGCGCCGTAGGTGCGCTCGCCGAAGTTTTGCGAGAGCCAGTGCGAGATGTTTACCCCCTTCTTGAATTGATACGAATCCTTCGCCGACGAGGCCGCAGCGGCCGAAACCGAACCACCGGCGACAAATCCGAGCACCAGACCAAGGCTCCAGAAAAGAAGGGATAACTTTTTCATGCGCAAACTCTCCTCAGGCTCGCGCATTTGTCACGAAGACCCGCCATTCTTCCGTGAGAGCTCCCGCGAAATGACCAAACGATTCCCCATCCCGGAATATACGGCAGACATTTTTGTTTCCGTGCCTTCCGTGTATTCCGTGGGAAGTTGAATTACGATTTCGTGTTCTTCGTGTGATTCGCGGGCTCTTCCTCGGTCACACTTTCTTTTCCTTCCACTTTCCCTTCTTGAAGAGCGCGGCGCTCCAGAGCGTCAGCGCGGTGAAGGAAACGGGCACGGCGATATACACGCCCAGCGGTCCCAGCTGTAGTGGAAACGCCAATACGTAAGCCAGCGGAACCTGGCCCAGCCAGAAGCAGAAGAAATTCAGCCGCGTCGGCGTCCACGTGTCGCCCGACCCGTTGAACGTCCCTTCCAAACACATCCCGATCGCGTACAGCGGAAACGCCAGGCTCACGATGCGCAACGCGCGTAGTGCCTGTTTGAATACCTCCGGATCCTGCGTGAAGAAATGCGCGATGGGCCCGGCCAGCGCCACGAAGACCAATCCGACGATGCCGAGGAAGATCGCATTGAACTTCGCGGCGATGCGCACCGCAGCCTCCGCTCGGTCCGGTCGCTGCGCGCCGAGATTCTGCCCGACCAAGGTCGCTCCGGCGTTGGCCAAACCCCACGCCGGCATCAGCGCGAAAATCACCACGCGCATCGCGATCGTGTACCCGGCCAGAACCGGACTGCCGAAGTGCGCCAGGATTTTGAACAGCCCGACCCAGCTCGTCGTGTTGATGAGCAATTGCGCGATGCCGTTTCCGGATGTTTTCAACACGCTGCCGAGCAGTTTCCAATCCGGCGTGAGATGCGTCAGATGCACGTGCACGCGGCCCGGCTTGCGAGTCAAATGCCACAATTGATAGAACACGCCGACGCTGCGTCCGATGTTCGTCGCGACTGCGGCGCCCGTGATGCCGAGTTGGGGAAACGGGCCCCAGCCGAAGATGAAGCAGGGCCCGAGCAAAATGTTCAGCGCATTGGCCAGCCAAAGCGTGCGCATGGCGATCACCGCGTCGCCGGCGCCGCGGAAAATCGCGTTGATCAGGAAGATCATGAAGACGCTCGCGTTGCACCCGAGCATGATGCGCGCGTAGTTCGTCCCGCGCTCCACCACGGTCGGATCCGCGCCCATCAGCGCCAGCAGGTGCGGCGCAAGCGTGCCGGCGATGAGCCCGATCACCGCCGCGGACCCGAAACCCAGAATCAAGATCTGCCCGGCCGAACGCGCCGCTTCTTCTGTATTCTTTTCGCCAATACGCCGGGCCACGATCGCTGTCGCGGCGAAGGAAATGCCGATCGCGACTGCATAGATCAGCGTCATGATCGATTCCGTCAGTCCTACAACCGCGATCGCTTCGCGGCCCAGATGGGAAACCCAGAACACGTCGACGACGGCGAAGAGCGACTCCATCATCATCTCGAGCACCATCGGAACGGCGAGGAGAAGGACCGCGCGATTCAGGCTCAGCGCGGTCAAATCGAAGTGCTCGCCGCGCAAGGCCTGCGCGACGCTGCGCCAGAATCCCTGAGGAGGAGTGACCGGCGGAGGTGGAATTTCGGCGAGGGTTTCGGACATGATTTCGTTCAGCCGCTGATGACTTCCTGCAGACGGCGCTCGAGATAACGGCGCTCCGCTTCGTTCGAGACCAATTTGAGCGCGCTGCGATACGCTTTCGCGGCTTCTTCGTTGCGGCCGAGGCGGCGCAGCAGATCGGCGCGCGAGGCCGGCAGCAAATAATAATCGGGCAGCTCGATCTTATCGATGAGCGTGAGCGCGTGCTCGAAACCATCGGCCATGCCGACGGCAATCGCCCGGTTCAGCTCGATCACAGGCGACGGGTTGATCTGCGCGAGCACACCATAGAGCGCGGAAATTTGTTTCCAGTCCGTCTCCTCGCTCGTCGCCGCAGCGGTGTGCACCGCGAGAATGGCGGCCTGCACGGCATAGCTGGTCGGCGGACCTTCGCGCACGACCGCGTCGACCAGCGCGCGTCCTTCCTCGATCTTCGCCTTGTCCCAACGCGTGCGATCCTGGTCCTCCAGCAGCACCAGTTCGCCCTTCTCGTCGGTCCGCGCCGAGCGCCGCGCATCGTTCAACAACATCAGCGCAAGCAACGCCCGCGGCTCCGTTTCACTGGGCAACAAAGCCACGAGCTGGCGCGCCAGGCGAATTGCTTCGCCGCAGAGTTCGGCGCGCAGAAGATTGGCGCCGAAGCTGGCGGAATAGCCTTCGTTGAAGACCAGATAAATCACGGTGAGCACGGACTCGAGGCGCTCGGCCAACTGGTCCTCTTCGGGTACCTCGTACGGAATGCCAGCGTTCTTGATCTTCGCCTTCGCGCGGACGATGCGCTGCGCGATGGTCGGCACCGGCACGAGAAACGCGCGGGCGATTTCTTCCGTCTGAAGACCGCAGACCGTGCGCAGGGTAAGGGCAATCTGCGACTCGGGCGCGATGGCCGGGTGACAACACGTGAAAATAAGCCGGAGCGAGTCGGACGAGACCGGCGCACTTCCTTCCGCGGTGCCGAGAGTGATCATTTCATTGTGTTTGTTTTCCGCCATCGTGCGGCGGCGTATTTGGTCGATCGCCTTGTTTCGCGCCGTCGTCATCAGCCACGCGGCGGGATTGGGCGGCGGCCCCTTTTCTTCCCACTGGGCGACGGCGATCGCGAAGGCTTCCTGCAGCGAGTCTTCCGCCAGGGAAAAATCCCGCACCACGCGAATCAGACTCGCGAGAATGCGACCGTATTCTGAGCGATAAATTTCCGCGAGATTCACTCTTCCTTGCATTCGCCGGACAACGTGGGTCTGACCTCCATGGCAAACCCGACTCGAAGGGCCGGGAACCGTTTGGCAATGGCGATCGCCTGATCGAGATCCTTGCACTCGACGACCTCGAGCCCGCCCAAGACCTCTTTCGTCTCGGCAAACGGACCGTCCGTCACCAGCGCCCGGCCTGAATTCGTCCGCACCGTCGTGGCCATCGTGGCGGGTCTCAACCCGAAACAGGTGCGCGCATGACCGGCTCGGACAAGTTCCTCGTGCCACGCGCCGCAGTCTTCATGGATGCGGTTCTTCTCCTCTTTCGGGAGGCTTTCCCAGGTTTCACTTTGATAAATGAGAAGCGCGTATTGCATAAATTTTTGGAATTCCACTTCCAGTCGAACGAGCGCGGCGCCAATCGACATCGGAGAACGATTTTAATTAAATCGCACGAATCACCCCAACCACACCCAACAGAGGAAAATGGATTGGAGACTGTTTTCGTGTCTTTCGTGTGATTCGTGGGCAACTCAAACCGCCGCTCGCAGCCGCACCCAAAACGCGGCGCCGCCATTGCCCTTCGAGACCACGCCGACTTCGCCGCCCATGCGATTTGCGGCTTTGCGCACGACGGCCAGACCCACGCCAGTGCCCTCGTACGGCAGATGCGGATGCACGCGCTCGAACATGCGAAAGAGCCGGTCGTGCCAGTCCGGTTCGATCCCGATGCCGTTGTCCTTCACCCAGAGTTTCACGAAATCGCCGTCTTTTTCCGTCCAGACGCGAATCTCCGGGGCGACACCCGGTGCGACAAACTTGGCCGCGTTCGCGAGCAGATTGGAAAGGATCTGCGTGAGCGACGGCTCATGCCCGATCACGTCGTGCAACGGCGCGATCTCGACATTGGCCGCCGGCTTCTGGAGCGAAGGATAAATCTGCACGATGTCCCGGGCCAACTTGTCGAGATTGACGCGCTCCATCTTGATTTCCGCGCGGCTGATTCGGCTGAAGAGCAGCACGTCGGTGACCATCTTATCGAGCCGGTTGGCATTCTCGCTGATGCGGCGCAGACAATGCCGCGCCTCCGGGTTCATCGTTTTCCCGAAATCCTCCAGCAAGACCTGGCTGTAAACCTGCATGCCGCGCAACGGAGCGCGCAGGTCGTGGGAAACCGTGTAGGAAAACTCTTCCATCTGCGCCACCGCTTCTCGAAGCGAGGCAGTGCGCTCGGCGACGCGCGCCTCGAGTTGCTCATTCGTCTCCTGCAATTCGCGACGGGCCGACTCGAGCGCTTTCTCGGCCCGTTTCCGATCGGTGATATCACGGGCGATCTTCGACGCGCCAAGAATGACGCCATTGGGTCCGAGGATCGGAGAAATCGTGACGGAGACATCGATGAGCGTGCCGTCCTTCCGCCGGCGGACCGTTTCGAAATGCTCGACGCGTTCGCCGCGGCGCAGGCGCGACAGAATTTCCGTCTCTTCGTCGAGGCGGTCCGCCGGGATGAGCCAGAGGATCGGCCGGCCTACGATTTCCTCCGCCGTGTATCCAAAAACTCGAGACGCAGCGGCGTTCCACGAAGTGATGATGCCTTCCAGGCTCTTGGTGACGATCGCGTCATCCGACGAGGCGACGAGCGCGTGAAGTTCCGCTTCGCGGTGGCGGAGATGCTGTTCCGTGCGGCTGCGTTCGAGCACCTCCGCATTCGGTTCCTGGGGCGAACCGTTTGGACTGTAGCCTCGCAGGAGATTGAACGGGTGTTTAGCCCCGAGGTCGTTCCAGAGCTCTTCGAGTTGCAGGGCCGCTTCGGTCCGCCCTTCGCCAACGAGGATCGCGACCAAGCCATCGAAGATGCTCAGACGGCGACCGTCGGCGATGAGATGCTCGACCGGCGCGGAAATTTTTTCGGCGAAACGCTCCGCGACGACATTCTCGCCCTCCATGATCGCGCCGAGAACTTCGCGCGCATCCATGGGCACATAATGCCCCTCCTTTTTCCGCGCCTCGGGATCGAGCGCGGCCTTGGCCAGATGCGTGGTGAGGCTGGCGAGCTGGGCTTCCGTCGCGATCACCAACGCATTGCCGTTGCGCCGAAGCGCCTGCGCGACGAATTGTCCGATCGAACGCTCGAGATAGCGTTCGTTTTCAATCGTTTTGGCCACGGATTCATGCATGGGGCGTTGAGCAAGGACGGAAACCAGCGTCGTTAATCTTCCATTACGAGCTGCCGTATTCGGAGGGATCAAGGGAGATGTTGGCATGCTCGCAGGGCGGGCGATCAAAACGCGTTGTATCGAGGGAAGTATAGTTCCGGGGACAAACCTCGCCTATGGGAAATTTCCTGAGAGGAGAGCAATCGACGAGGCCGTCAAAAAAAGCCGCTTGTCGCCAAACTCAGTGCGAAACAGGGCCGAGATAACTCGGTTTCAAAAAATTCGTCCACGGAATACACGGAAGGTATTTTTGTTTCCGTGCCCTCCGTGTATTCCGTGGGAAAATGGTTTGGTCATTTGGTGTGCTTCGTGTGATTCGTGGGAAAATTGGTTTGGTTGGGGCTTCGCCGCGCTATGAGACTTCCAGTCGTCGGACAGAAAGACCGCTTCGACTGGCGCAAACGTTTCGCCGAAAAAAATCCGCGCGGAAGATTTGTTTTGGAAAAAAGTCAGGCAACCTTGCGGTCACTCGCTGCGCCGGTGCAGCGGCTACGACGTCACGTCATCTCACCTCACTAATGATACTCTCATGACCACGAAAGAAGTTGCCGACCGCCTCGTCGCGCTCTGCCGCAAAGGCGAATACGAAATCGCGCAAAAAGAACTCTACGCCGATAATGCCGTTAGCATCGAGCCGTACGCCACGCCAGCTTTCGAAAAGGAAACCAAGGGGCTCAAAGCCATCATCGAAAAGGGCAAAAAGTTCAGCGCCTCCGTCGAACAGGTTTTCCTCAACGAAGTCTCCGAACCGATCTGCGCAAAGGATTCATTCGCCTGCATCATGCGCCTGGACATCACGATGAAGGGCCAGGGCCGCATGGATATGAAGGAGCTCTGCGTCTACGACGTGAAGGACGGAAAAATCGTTTCCGAGCAGTTCCACATCTGAAAGGCGAAGGCTTAAAAGGCGAAGGCTGAAGGAAAACCGAAGGCTGAAGGCTGAAATCGGAGAAGGCTGAAAGTTGGATGGCTCATGGGCGAAAGCCGAATAGAGGCCGTTCTCGAGGGTTTGAACAACCGATGTTCACCCGAGCTTCCGACGTTTCTTTCAGCCTTCAGTTTTCTTCAGCCTTCAGCCTTCGGTTTTCCTTCAGCCTTCGGTTTTCCGGATCGGTAGGACGTAAATGTCGTGACCTGAAATCAGCCATTCCTTGCCGTGCGGATACGGCGAGAGAATGGCGTGGATTTTTCCGTCGAGGGTGCCGTGGAGATTGCGGACGACGGTGGGCTCGATAGTGACCTTCAATTCACCACTCGGCTGATGCAGCACTTCGCTGTAGGCGATGGCGTAGAAACCGTGGCCGCCAGGCGCGATTTCCTTCAGGCGCTCATCCGTCGTGGTGTAGCCAAAGCCGATCTTCACTTCGTATTTCTCGGGCACGATGTTTTCGTAGCGGATCAGGACCTCGTACTGCGCATATTCACGAGGTTTGTTGTCCAGTTGCGTCACGTGGCCGATGCCCATGAACGGCTTGGGCGGCGGCGGGATATTGGCGGCACAGCCGAAAAACGCGAAAGAGGCCAACAACGCGAAAAATGGGTAGAGCTTCATAGGTGGGGGATCTATCCGAGCAGGCTAGCGAGGTTTATCCAACTTTCAACGAGGGCGACGGCCGCGCCAACGCTCTGCAGAAAACAAAATCGGCTCTGCGTTCCCGAATTTGCGACCGCTCGCGAATCGGGGCGACCGAATCGGATTTCAAAATTTCCCACAGAACACACGGAAAGCACGGCAATGATTTTGAGCTGAAAACCTCCGATGCCTTTGTGCCTTTTCAGCATTCCGTGCTTTCGGTGCCTGCCGTGGGAAATATTTGCGCGCTACGGCGTCAGCCGTTGCAGATTTCGCCGCGCAATTTCGTAGTCGGGATTGAGACGCAGTGCCTCGATCCACTCGAATCGCGCCTTATCGAATTGGCCGCGCTGCGCGTAGATCACCGCGAGCGTGTTGCGCATTTCCGCGCTGTTCGGAGCCAGTCGCACGGCGGCTTCGGCGTGTTCCAGCATTTCCGCCTCGCGCCCGGGTCGCCCCGCCAGAAAGCGCGCGAGGTTGTGATGCGCAGCCGCCAGATTCGGATTCAATCGAAGCGCTGCTTTAAACTCCTCCAGCGCCGCGGCGTCGCGTCCCGGCATTTTCGCGAGGGCAAGCGCGTAATTGTTGTGCGCCTCCGCATAGCCAGGCCGCAAGCGCAGCGCCTCTTCATAATGAGCCAGCGCCTCGGGCAATCGGCCGGGCAACTTCGCCAACGCATTCGCGAGATCATTGTGGGTTTCGGCAAAATCCGGACGGATCGCCAATGCCGCTTCGTAATGCCGCACCGCCTCGCCGAGACGCGCGGGATCCTTCGAGAGCGCGACCGCCAGATTCACGTGCGCTTCCACGTACGTGGGCCGGAGCCTAAGGGCTTCTTCAAAATGCCGTAGCGCTTCCGCTTCGTCCTCGGGCCGTTTCATCAACTCCGTGGCTAATCCCACATGCGCTTCCGGGTAGTCTGGATTCAGTCGCAAGGCGGTGCGGTATTCTTCGATCGCCTCCGCGCGCCGCCCGGGCTGCGAACCCAGCGCGTAACCAATCAAGACATGCGCCATCCAACTCTCCGGATTCTTCGCCGCCGTCGCGCGAAAAAGTGTTTCGTTGTCCCGGTACAACGCGCTCTGCCGGTGCGTCTGTAGTGCCAACACCACTACAAGAACGAGACAGCCCGCCTGTGCGGTCCGCCGCAGCGCGACGGGCGCGCGCCCCAGCGCGAGCGCAAGGCTCGCGCTGACCGACGCGAAAAAACTCAAGCTCGCCAGATAGACGAAGTGGTCGTTGACGTACGAAAAAACGAAAAAGAAGACTTTGAAAAATCCGAGTATCGGAAACAGCGCGCCGACAAACAGGAGCCATGCCGCCAGCGGGGCCCGCGAACGTCGCCGCAAAAACCAGAGCGCGATCGTCGAAGCGCCCGTTGCGACGACGTAGACGATCCAGCTCATCGCATCGCGCGCCACGTCCCATCGCGGATAAAAGAAATTCAGCTCCGCCGGCCAGAAGAGTTTCCCGATATAAAACCACAGCACCCGGCCGGCCAGCATCAGGCGTTGCGGAAACGTGAGATCGAATGCGATGCCCTCCGCGCCAATGAACGTTCGCTCCACCCACGAGGTGAACAGACCCATCGCAAGGGCGCCGACAAACCAGGAGGCGAGTGGAAGCACGTCGCGCTTCGTGAGTCGTCCGTTTTTCCACCAGATCACGACGAGCAGCGCCGCAGGAAGCGTGACGGTCGCCGTCTTGCTCCCGAGGGCCAGCGCGAACAAGCCGGAGGCCACCGCGTAGGTCGGCCAGCGGCGCGTGTCATGGAATTTCCAATACACGTTCGCCGCCGCCAAATAGAACAGGAGCGAGAGCGTGTTTTTCTGCTCGGTGATCCACGCCACGGATTCGACGGCGATCGGATGCACGGTGAAGAGCAGCGCCGCGAACCATTCGGTCCCCTCCGGCACCGTCCATCCGACAGACGCGCCATCGCCGGCGCGATTCGCCGCCGGAGAATTCCAAAGCCGCCGCAGCAACAGCGCGAGCAGACAAGCCGAGCCGGCGTGCCAGATGACGTTGACCAAATGATAGCCAAACGTGTCGTCGCCCCAGAGTTTGTGCTCAAACCAGAACGCGCTGAAAAGAACGGGATAGTACTGCTGCGTCGCGCGCGTCTCGGTCCAAATCCGCGCGAGACCTCGCCACGACTGCAGCTCAGCGCGCGGAATGTGCGCGGGATCGTCCCAGAGAATCGCTCCGTGCAATGCCGGCCAATAGCACGCGATGGCGCAGGTAAAAATCAGGAGGATCAGTCCGGCGCGCTTCATTCCGCTTCGCCGAGAACGCACGAGATCGCGTCGCCGTTTTTCACCTCGCCCGAGCGCACCACACGGGCAAACGCCCCGCGCAGCCGTCGGGAGCGATTCGGCGCGTGGCGGATCCAGCGAAAAACGTCGGCCCCGTAATGCGCGGCGAATTTGGCGCACGCGTCGTTCACCACATCAGAGATTTCCAGCACCGCGGTGCCGACGCGCAGGCGTGATCCATTTGAGAGGTTAGATTCGGCGAGGTCGAAATCGACGAGCAAGGTGTCACCGGGGTGATGATGTGCGCCCGTAATTTGCTGGAGCCAGGCCAGGGTCCGGCTGTTCATGAGCGCAACCTGGACGCGGGGATCCGGTTTTCCATCGGGCAAATAGATCCACGTGCGCCGTTCCCAGCGATCGCCGATGGCCCCCCGCGTCTCGGAGAGTTCGAGTACGCCGGGAAAATGACGGCGGTCGATGTCCGGCCGCACACAAACCTGAACCACAGTGCCGCGTTCTTTCGGTGACGGGGTCAGCGCGGCGTAGCGCTCATCGAGCTCCTCAAATGTCCATGGCATCCGGCGAAAACACCTACGGATCGCCGCCGGTCAGCGCAAGAAGGCGAAGGCTGAAAGAAGAAGGCTGAAAGCTGAAAGGCGAACGAACAGCCTTCGGGGTAGGGCGAGACCTCAGGGCGAGCCGCGCCGACGCAGCTCATCCCGAGGGATAGAACTCACGGTTGCGGCTCGCCCTGAGGTCTCGGCCTACCCTGAGCCCGCTCGTGCCGACATTCATCATTCTACATTCTTAATTCTTCATTAGCGAAGCGTAGGGCGTCCCGGTCTGCCTTCAGCCTTCAGCCTTCGCCCTTCAGCCTTCGCCTTCCTTCCTTCGCCTTTCAAACGCTGGCGTTCTGAAGGCGCTCGAGCTGCTCTTTCGTCAGGTCTTCCCGCACGTCGCCGAGAATGCAGCAACCTACGCGGCTGATACCGTACCGACCCGTGACGTGGTTGATGGCGATGACGAGCGCGCCGCGCTCAGCGACGAGGATGTCCGAGCAGTCTTCCGGAAACGACTCGCGCAGGGCGCGCAGCCCGTCGGGAAGCTCGACTTTTTTTGCCTTAGTTCCGTTCGCCAATTCGTAGATATTCATCGCGCGCGGACATAGTGCCACAACTGCGCGCGGTGCGTAAGACGTGTGCTGCCTGAATACTGTGTGCGGTCGAAACTTCGCGACCGTTCAGGCAAAACCCTAAGCGCTTTTTCTCAGCGGCGTTTTGCGCCGTAAAGCGAGGCGTGCTGCACGTGTGCGCGCCAGCTTTCGAGGAATTTCGCGGTCAGCGCCGTGTCGGAAATGATCAGAATATTTCCCGAGGAACTGTCGTCGGGCGCCTTGGTGAAATCGAATGAGCCGGTCACGATCTGTCCTTCGTCGACGATGAGCAGGCTGTTGTGCGCCATGCCGTGTTTCGCATCGATGTAGGTCTTGACGCCGGCCTTGACCAAGGCATCGGCGGTCGCGTTGGTCTGCGCCTTCGCGCCTTTGTCCAAAATCACTTCGACCTGCACGCCGCGCTTCCGCGCCTCGATCAACGCGCGAATCACCGGGTCGCAAATCTGATGGCTGGCCTGGAGATTGATGAACCAGCGCGCCGTGCCGATCGTCTTGACCAACTCGTCCGAGCAACCTGTGCCCGCGGAAAAATGGGCCTGGATTTCACGATCCTTAGGCGTCGCATGGGACCACGAAACGGTCCCGCACAAAGCCAGCAACAGTCCTCCAACACAGCGCAGCGATCGGTTGCGAAACACCATATCCCTCGCCCATCGGACCGGCCGGCGGTTTGCTTAAAAACTTTCGCAGCTCGCGCAGCGCTAAGAAATTGTGAAACCGTTGCGCAGTCGGGGCTCGCCTGGGTGAATCACTCCACAAAGAGCGCTTCGTACTCCTGAGGCAGGCTGTCGATTTCCTGAATCTTCACGTCCGCATAGTAGAGCTCGCCGGCTTCCGACTGCAGTTGGATTTTCCCTTTCGTCATCGGGACCGCGACGCCGTCTTTCATGTAACGGGAATTTTTCAGCACCATGACGACGTGCCCGTTGATGATGTGCAGGCTCTTTCCTTTGAAGCAGACCAGCTCCACGTCCGTCCATTCACCGGGTTTGCTTTCGGCGTTTTCATGGCGAAGGCAGAAGCCGCTCACGCTTGGTTTCGCGCCGAAGGCCAGAAACGACTGGGTCGCGTCCGCCACGCTGTTCATCGTGCCTTCCGGAAGATACGCGCGGATGTCGATGGCCGAGCTTTCGATGCTCCAGTAGTCGCCCATGTGGCCCTCCATGATTTGAAACTCCTGCGAGCGAGCCCAGGCGCGCCAGTAGTCCACGCCGCAAGGTCCGTTCGAGTGATAGAGCACGCCGCCGTCGCGCAATTTATCCAAGCGCGGGGGCCATTTCTTGGTCCCCCATTTCACCTTCAACTTCAGGCGGTAGTTTTCGAATTCCTGTTTCGTGATGATGCATCCGTAGAACTCGCCCGACACGTGCACGGCCAATTTTCCATCGATCTCCTCCACGGAAAAAACGTGCGTCGCGTCCTTGTTGTAGCCGATCGCCTCGAGTGGCTTGCCGTCGGCGCCGACGGGCTGCGAGCCGTCGTAGCCGACCTTGTGTTGGTAGCTCAAATACGTGTCCCACTTCGAAAGCGTTTTATCGAGGAGATCGGTCCACTGCGTCGCAGCATGCGACGTCGATGCGGCGCAGAGCAAAAAACCCAGGCACGCAACAGCGCGCCATTGCCGTGCCGAGGCCGAGAGAAACTCAAAAGCGGAGAACTCCAGATTCATGGCGAGCGGTAATGGCAGGCGGCAGAACCATTAAAAGCACAAAGGCTTCGCGCCAAAACGTGAGAGCATCCCGGCGTCGCTGGCGCTTGCGTGCTCGCAGCCTTGCGGGCCGACGGTCGCGACCGATCGCGCGGACCGGAACGCCGCGCCTCTCCTCTCTGGCTGCGCCCCCTAGGTAGTCGCGGCAGCGAAGCCGTCAGAACTTCGCCTAGTTGAAGGATAGTAAGCCGTTTACCGGCAGCGAAAACAGGAACACGGAAAATGCGGCGGCTACCAACGCGGCCCTATGAAAACCTCATTGCTCAAAACCCTCGTTTGCTGTGCCGCTTCTTCACTGGCCGTGACGGCATTCGGCGCAGGCGGTATGTTGAAACATCACGACAGCTCCTTCGTCGAGAAAGCGGCGAAGTCGGGCATGGCTGAAGTCGACATCTCCAAGATCGCTGCCGAGCGCAGCACGAACCCGCAGGTCAAGGAATTCGCCCAGATGATGGTGTCCGACCATGGTAACGCCAACACGGAGCTGACTGCTCTGGCAGGGACCAAGGGCGTGACGCTTCCGATGGACAAGACCAACGTCGAAAAATGGTCGCAGCGCAGCGCCAAGGATTTCGACCAGGAATACATGGACAAGATGGTGAAGGACCATGAAGACGCCGTTTCGCTCTTCGAGAAAGAAGCCAAGAACGGCGACGACATGGACCTGAAGGCCTTCGCCTCCAAGACCCTGCCCACGCTCCAGGCCCACTACGCCAAGGCGAAAGAAATCAAAGCCTCGCTCAAATAAGTCCGGCTCATTCGCGCGGCGGCATTCCAAGTTCGCCTGGGCGACATTCCAGCCTGAGCGCGAAACGGCATCCCGTGCGGAGCGCATTACGGGATTTCCTTTGCGGCACGAAACGCGTGACTCACCTCGCGCGTTAGGCCGGAGTTGCGCGCCGCCGACACGCGGATGTTCAAAAACGCCCTTCACCCCGAGGGCGTTTTTTTGCATTAACGAATCCGTAACGGAGCGCCGGCCTCCTCCGGCCGGCTTTTCGATAAGTGTGTCCCGCTTCGCGGGACGCGGGATAGGTTTGCCTGCCGGAGGCCGGCGCTCCGTTGCGTTAACGATCCGCGGAGAAAGGCTTTCCCCTGCGTTATCGACCCGCGGAGAAAGGGCGCTCCGTCCGTTATCAAACCCAGCGAAAATTCGAACCGCGCAACTTTCGTCGCAAGATGGGGGTCTTCGTCACATGCGAATTCTGAAAGTTCTGCTCATCGCCGTGTTTGTCGCGCTTGCCCTCTCGACGGGGCTGGTCGCCGCGGCTGTCGCGGCCATCGTCGCGGCCGTGTATTTCGCTTTTCGTGCGCTGCTTCCAAGAGCGTCGGCTGCTGCCGGCATGCGGCGAGATATCGGCCAACCCGGCACCCCGCGCGGCGCAACGCGAGCGGGCATTTTCGGCGAGCATCCGGCCGGAACGGGTTGGAGCTCAGCACGGCAATCTTCTCCGAAATCTAAACGCGCAAGCTCCGATACCGACGTGATCGACATCACCGCCACCGAAGTGCGCGACCGGTGATTTTTTTGCACGCCAACGGGCGCTAACGAAGCGCCAACGGAGCGCCGGCCTCCGGCCGGCAAACTTTTCTAGCGTCCCGCGAAGCGGGACAGATTTTTTCGATAGCCAGCCAGAGGCTGGCGCTCCGTTGCTAGCGCTCCGTTACTGGCGCTTTGTTACTGGCGTTTCGTTGCTGGCGCTCGGTTACTGACGCTCTGCTACGAGCGACACGCGGGCGGTTGAGCGCCCGGTGTCCGCCCAGCCCCGTCGTGGGAAAGCCCGCAAAACCTACTCCTGCCCATCCCCGCCGCGCGGACTTGTCGCGTGCGATGCCGCGGCGAGTTTTTCCCACAGCGCTTGCTCTTCGGCGGTGAGCTTCGTCGGTATTTGAATATTCACTACAACGTACAAGTCCCCGGGGTTTGCCTGACCCGCGCGCGGCAGGCCGCGTTCTCGCACGCGCAGTTGTTGACCTGCCTTCGTTCCAGCGGGAACGCGCAGGCGCACCGAGCCGTGCAGCGTCGGGATTTCCACGCTGGTGCCCAGCACCGCTTCCCACGGCGCCAAGTCCAGATCGTAGATCAAATCGCTTCCACGCACTTTGAAATCCGGGTGCGCCGCCACGCGAATGCGCAAAAACAAATCTCCCGGCGGCGTTCCGCGCGGCCCCTCCGCGCCCTTGCCCGGCACGCGCACGCGCCGCCCTTCTTCCGCGCCAGGCGGGATTCTCACCTTGAAGGTCTGCGTCTCCACTTCCCCGGTGCGCTGGTTTAGATGCTGCACCGAAAGCGTGCGCTCCGTGCCGTTCACGACTTCGTCCAGCGTCACGAGCAATTCCCCCTCCACATCGCTGCCGCGCAACGGCCCGGATTCGCCGGCGAAATCTTCCTCGTCGAAACCGAAATGCGAACGCCCGCGGCGCCCGAAATATTGCTCGAAGAAATCGCTGAAACCCGTGCTGCCGCTGAAGTGAAACTCGCGATCGCCCGTGCGCGCCGAGCGCCAGCCGCCAGACTGCGGCGGCGGCGCATCCGGTTCCTGCCAACGCTCGCCGAGTTCGTCATAGCGCTTCCGCTTCTTCGGATCGCCCAACACTTCGTAGGCTTCGTTGACCTCCTTGAATTTCTCCTCGGCGTTTTTCTCGTTCTTCGCGACGTCCGGGTGGTAACGACGCGCCAATTTCCGAAACGCTTTTTTCAGGTCTTCGTCGGACGCATTTCGGTCAACTCCTAGAACCTTGTAGTAATCTTTGAAGGCTACGGCCATGGCTGGTTTTTCGCCGCAAACACGCCCGTGCCCGCGGCGCGCAATCCTATCCAACTCGCTCCACGATTCAACCGCCGCCCTGGAGCAGGCCGATAAAACCTGTAGCCGCAAAAAGGCGCAAAAAGCGCAAAGAGGATTGTTCCTTGCTAGGCCGACTCAGACATCCGTGACCTGAAAGCGGTCCGGTCATTTGGTTTGGAGCTACAGACCGATACCCCACGCGGCTGGCGTCCGAGGTAGGGCGAGCGGTCCCTCGCGAGCCGCTTTGACGCGTGGCTCAACCCGGAGGTTAGCCCATACGGTTGCGGCTCGCCTGGAGGCTTCGCCCTACCCACTGAGACTGGCCATGCCTTCATTCATCATTCTGCATTCTTACTTCTTCCTTAGCGAAGCGTAAGCGCCTTAGCCGATCGGCTAATAATGAATGTCTGGCCGGCGGCCTGATGCCTCGCATCTTTCGGCGCACGTATGACGCTCCCGCTTCGTTCGCGCTCCGCCTGGCGGCGCCTCCCGGCCGCCCTCGCGTTTGCCTCCGCCTTCACCTTCGCGCTCGCTGCGGCCACGACCGCTTCGGCACGCGACATTCCTCCGCTCTCGCCAGAAAAAAGCGCCGAACTCGAGCAGCGCTTCGCGGCCGTGAAATCATGGCACGTCAGCTTCCAGTACTCCGCCGACAACCCGCACAACTGGACTGAGAACGGCACCAAGCACAACCGCACCCGCTGGCATGAATCGAGCGGCGCCGATGCAGTCATGCCCGTGAGCGAACGCGCCGAGGGCATCATCAAAGTCGAGGGACCGATCAGCGCGTCCGACAGCATCGACATCTACAAAACCGAAACGAGTTTCGGCGGCACGTATCAGGAAACTCGATACGACCGCGGCGCGGGAACCGCCGAGCACCATGTCGAGCTCATCATGGATTTTTCCAACGGCACCTACTCATGGTCCGTCACCACCGGAACGTTTCCCGCAAGCTATGGTGGCACCGTCAAAGACGCATTCACGTCACGCCGCTGGGGCCCGGCTACGGAAGATATTCACGTCGTCATCCCCAACGCCGCGCCAGCCGAGAAGATTTTCAAACTGCCCGAAGACGGGCTCACCATTTCCGGCTCCTGGTCGCACGACGAGGCAACCGCCCTCCGGCCGCAATTCGTCGATGGCTTCAACCTCTCCGAATACGCCCAGGCATCGCCGACTCGCGGACGGATCACCTGGACAATTTCTCCAGCGGAAATGGAGCCGCTCGACGTCGAGCTGATCGTCGAACCCCAAGGCTACGACACCTGGATCCCTCAAGGCGGCCCGAACGAGAAAACCTCCGGCAATCAGCTCTCGATCAAAGCCACGCTCGTGTCCCTCGACGGAGGTCCGCTGAAACATCACGCGAAGCAGATAACGTTTTCCCTCGCCGAGGTTTCGCGCGAAAAAGGCGTCAGTCTCAACACACCCGTCGCCGGCGCGACCGACGCGCCCGACCTGGGTTTCGAGGCCGCGAAAAACTCCTCGGACGCCGAGATTCTCAGTGAGGGCCAGATCATCCGTTTCGCCAAGGGCACCGTCGACAGCGCGCAAGTTTCGCTCAGCAGTTTCGATTGGGGCGCTTACGGCAGCCTCGTCGTGGTGGCTCGTCTCGACAACGGCCGCACCG
Organism: Opitutaceae bacterium; assembly: GCA_035765635.1. GTDB lineage: Bacteria > Verrucomicrobiota > Verrucomicrobiia > Opitutales > Opitutaceae > EW11. The sequence continues at coordinate 50,413 of DASTWZ010000043.1, read as the reverse complement.
TCCATGGCCATCTGAAAAATTCGCCGATGCCGCAGGTGCTCATCCCGAAGCGCTCACCGGCGAGCAACATCGCCGATGCCTGGAAAGCAGCTAACGCGTTTTCCGGCTCGGATGGCGAAGACGAAGACGAGCAGCCGGGCAATGCACACCTCGGCGACGGGCTCACCGCATATGAGGAATACCGCGGCTTCGTGATCAAGGGTGAGCACACGCGCGAAAAAAAGCGGCTCGATCCGACCAAGAAAAATCTCGTCGTGATCAACGAGATTCACGACGCCGCGAAACCGGGGCTGGCGCTTTTCGAACGCGCCTCGGGTATCCAAGTTTTGGATGCGGACAAAGCGGACTTCCCCGAGAGCCGGCTGGCCAACGCGAATCGCGGAACCGCCAGCGGCGGCGAGCAGTACGCGCTGCGGCTCCTGCAGGCCACGCTCGAAGGCCCGACCGCGGGCGAAAATCGCCCCGCAAAAATTCACAACAAAACCCCGAAAATATCCCAAGCCGTCGTGATCGATCTGGCGCTCGCCGCCGATTACTATGAACGCCAGGCCGCCCTCGTGAAAGAAGCGCATGAAAAAATGCCGTATTCGCTCGAGCAGGACATCGCCAACACCATCGCGCACGAGATCGCCCATGGCGTGGGCGCGCCGCATCACGGCAAAACGACGGAGTTTTTTAGCAAACGCGAGGTCACCGTGAAAATGACCGACTGGAAAGTGTACGGGAGCGACGGCGGCCGCGTCATGCCGACGGTCGAACATCCCATTTCGCTCGGCGGAAATATTGGTCGGCCAGGAAACGAAGCCAGCGGCGACGTCAACTGCATCATGGCCTACTCGAATTACTATCAATGGGCGGCAGTCGGCCCGGACAGCGGACCGTTCACGTATTATTCGATCGCCCCAGCCGCGCCAGGGACGACGTTCTGCACAAACGCCGCCGCTACCGGCTACAACCTGCGCCACAAATTCCCTAACGGCTCAAATGCGCCAGCCTTTTTCGGCCCCGCCCGCGGCGAAGGCGACGGCGCCCCCGTGGGAAACTGCCTCGGCGCGATGAACGTGAGAGACTGGTAGGGAAGACGAAGGAAGAATGAAGAAGTAAGAATGTAGAATGGCCTGACCGGACTCAGGGGTAAGGCGTAATGCGGCTCTTTCAGCTCCTCCGCCTTTGCATTCGTTCAGCCTTCAGCCTTCGCTTCCTCAGCCTTCTTCCTTCAGCCTTCGTTTTCTTCCCTTGCTTTGCGCAAAACGGCTTCTAGCTGCTCGGGGCGCATGGGCTTGGGCAAATAATCGTCCATGCCGCTTTCCAGGCAGCGCTCGCGGTCGCCTTCCATGGCGTTGGCGGTCATCGCCACGATCAGCTGACGACCTCTGTCGATCCAGGGACCAATGCTCTCGGCTTCGCGAATGCGCTTCGTCGTCTCGAAACCGTCCATCTGCGGCATCTGGCAATCCATCAGGATCAATTCAAAGCTCCGCTCCGCGAGGCGGCGCAACGCTTCGCGCCCGTCGCCCGCGACGGTGATTTCGCACCCGTGCTTTTTCAACATGAGCGAACCCACGCGTTGGTTCACCGGATTATCCTCGACCAGCAGCACGCGTAGTGGCGCACCGGATACAGTTTGCAGCGCAGCCGCCTTCGGCGCGGGCACGGCGCCGGCGGGCGCGAGCAATCGCTCCAGCGTGGCGGCGAGCTGGCGCATGCGCATGGGACGATACAGGCAGGCATTCACGCCCTCGGCGGCGAGCGAGCGCGCGGCCAGGCGCTCCGCCTGCGTGCTCAACAGAATCACCGGGCGATTTCTCCAGGCGGGTTCCGCCCGCAGACGCCGCGCCAGTTCGAGACCCGCGCCCTCGGCGGGCGTGAGACAAATCAACGCCGCGGCAATGCAGTCGCTGTGTTTCCCGCCGAGCGAGTTCACCAGAGTAAGCGCTTCTTCCGCGGTCGAGGTCTGCGCGCACTCCATCGACCAGCTCACGAGCTGGCGGTGCAGGCGCTGACGATTCCCCGCGTTCGCGTCGACCACGAGCAGGCGACGTCCACGCAAGCTCGGCGGAGCTGGATTGACCGAGCTGACGCCAGGCTGAATTTGCAGCGGAACGGTAAACCAAAATGTCGAGCCCGTGCCTTCTTCGCTGGTGACGCCGATCTCGCCGCCCATCAATTCGACGAGGCCTTTGCAGATCGCGAGGCCGAGCCCGGTGCCGCCAAATTTGCGCGTGGTCGACGAGTCGGCCTGAGTAAAGGGCTTGAACAACTGAGCCTGCGCTTCGGCCGACATGCCGATACCCGAATCCCGAACTTCCAATCGGTAAGTCGCCGCGCCGTTCACCACCGGTTCGGCGTGGACAGAGACAACGACCTCGCCGCGCTCGGTGAATTTCACCGCGTTGCCGATCAAATTCATCAGCACCTGGCGCAGCCGATACGGATCGCCGCGCACCGCCGTGCTCATTTCGCCGAGCAGATCCGAAGCGACGTCGAGGCCCTTGCTCGCAGCCGAGACCGCGTGCAGTTCCACCGCGTCCTCGATCAGATCGCGCAAATCGAAATTCGTCTGCTCGAGTTCCACGCGCCCGGCCTCGATTTTCGAAAAGTCCAGAATGTCGTTGAGAATCGACAGCAAGCCCTCGCCGCTGACACGGATCAAATTCGAGAGCTCCCGCTGTTCGTCGTTCAACGGCGAGTCGAGCAGCAGGTTCGCGGTGGCGAGCACGCCGTTCATCGGCGTGCGAATCTCGTGGCTCATCGCGGCGAGAAACGCGCTCTTCGAGCGATTCGCCGTCTCCGCCGCTTCTTTCGCCCGCTGCAGTTCGCCTTCGGCGCGCTGGCGCTCACCGATCTCGTGCTGCAAGACCGTCACCTGCGCCGCGAGCTGCTGCTTCGCGCCGCTCAACGCCAGATCGCGTTCGTCCACCTGGTCGAGCATGTGATTGAACGCGCCGGTCAGCTCGCCGACTTCGTCATCGGAGAGACGCTCCACGCGCAGCGAGTAATCGCCTTTCGACGCGATCTCGCGGGCCGTGCTCGCGAGGGAACTGAGCGGCGTGGTGATCGCGCGCTGCAATCGAGAAATCAGCGCATAAGCGAGACCGAGCGCGCAGGCCAGAATGATGAGCATCGCACCTGCGCCGACCGTGAGCAGCCGCGCGAGCACACCGCGCACGTCGGCCAGCAATTCCAGTCGGCCGAGCTTTTCGCCGCCGTGCGTCACCGGCTGCACCACGAGCACGCGTGAGCCGCGCACCGTGACCGCCGGGCTGTCCGCGTCAGCCGTCGTGCCGAAGCCTTTGATGGGCGACGAGGAAAAATCCACTTCGCCGAAAACCTGGCCGGCGGCATTGATCAACCGGGCACGCTCGATGTCGTTGCGCGCGCGGAGCGACTGCAGGGCAGTGCGGCCGGCTTCGCGATCGTCGAACACGAGCGGACCGGCAGCGTTGGACGCGACAATTTGCGCCAGCGCCGTAAGGTCGCTCACCGCGTTGTCCCGTGCGACGCGAACCTGCACGCCGAGAAACGTCAGCAGCGCCGCGAACAGCGCAGCGGTTGCGGCGCAGAGCGTGATCGCGCTGAGCTTCCGTTTGATCGGCAAATTGCGAAACCAGCGATTGATCATCGGCGAATGTTTTCCCGCACGAGCCGCGCCACGCTCGCGAAGCGGCCGCTGAGTTTGACGCCGGCGCGCTGCGCGCCGGCGAGGTTCACGTCGCAGTGCACTCCGTCGCCCGAAACCACGAAACCGATCACGCCGCCTTGTTCGGCAAAGCCGTCGGTCTCCCCGATGACAAGGACCGGCGCGTCACCGACCACGCTGCGCACAGCCGTCGGCGTGATGCCGGATGCGCGCGTCACAAAAAGCTGATGGCAGTCGGCGACTTCAGGTGTGAGCGCAGTGAAGCGCCGCACCTCGATTGGGCGACCGGAAGGCGTGACTTTGTTGCGTAGTGTTTCCTGCACTACGTCGGCGGCCGAGCCCGCGGGATCGATCACGCCAATCACGAATTTCGTATCCGGTCCCGCATACGCTGCGGGCGGCCAATCGATGAATTTGGTGAAATTGAAAAGGTACGCCGCCTTGATGCGATATTCCACGGCGCGGTCCACGCCTTCCGCTCGCGCCGCGGGAGCGAACGCCATCAAGGCCGCGCAGAACACAACGAAGCAGAGCGAATGCAGGAGGGTTTTGCTCAGGAGACGCATCCTCAGAATCTCCATTGGACTCGTCCGTAGACGTTTCGACGGACCTCATCGTTGGGCATCAGATTGCCCGTGATCGATTCGTTGTGCGACGGATCGGCGGCATTCTGCACGCCGATCGAGAGCTCGAGATCAGCCCGCGGTCTCCAGAGCAACTGCGCGTCGAGCCGGATGTAGCCGGCAATATTCGCGCTTTGATTTTCGCCCACGCCGTAGATTGTCGCGGAAAATTCAAAATCGCGCGGTAGCTGCCACCAAGAGCTGAGATGACCGAGCCAGCGCGGAAGAGCGTAGTCGGAGGTGACGAGCGGGTTGTCGATCATGCCGGTGGTGTTCGCCACGCCATGGCCGATTCCGCCGTTCAGCTCCCAGCGGTCGCTCGGCCGCCAAGTCCAGGAAAACTCGGCGCCATTCACGCGAGCGCTCGCGTCGTTCGTGATCGTGTAGCGCTGCACGATCGACGGCGGAGGGCCGGGGTCGAACAGTGTAGTGCTGCGGAGACTACGCACGTGCTCGTAGTTGAAGGAATAGATCGTCGCGTCGGTCGAAAACCGCGGAGTCGGCCGCCAGCGCCAGCCGGCCTCGTACGCTGTATTGATTTCCGCGTCGAACTCGCGGTTGCCCAGCAATTCCACGCGAACCGGCGGCGTGGTCGGCGACGCTGGAATATTGGCGAAATCGAGCATGACCTCGCGTTCGGCGCGCGACGGCGCCCGCGCCGCGCGAGAGGCCGCGACCCAGAGCGTGTGGTGATTGTTCGGCAGCCAGGTGAGGCGGGCGTTCGGCAAGACCGCGTAGCCGATCGTATCGTGATGCTCCAGTTTCGAGCCGATCGTGAGCCGCCATTGTTTCGGCGTCAGAGCGATCTCGTCCTGAAGGAAATAATTGAAGAGCCAGCTTTTGAGCTCCGGATGCTCCAGTCGTAGCGTGGAGCTCTGCTCGACGATATCGTCCGTCAGACGCGCGCCGCCGCCGAAAATCACGTCGTGACGCTGCCACAAACGAACATGGTAATTGATATCCAGATCGAAATTTTGCGTGTCGCTATTGATCGCGAACGGCAGGGCCGCCGCATTCAGCTCCGTTCCATCGCCCGCGTGGTCCTTTCTCGAGTCGTAGTAAAATTGAATCTGTCCTTCGCCGCCGAGAAACTCGTGCGCGCTGAGCCGCGCCAGCACGCTGCTCGTCTGGTGAGTCGAAACTTCGCCGAAGACCCGGCTGCGGCTCTTCGACTCCTCCGCTTGCGTGGTGAAATGAAAGCGATCGCCCACCAGCGAGTCGCTCCGCCAGCTGACCTTTCCTTGGGAATATTTCTCGATCGGGCTGTCGGCTAACGAGCCAGTTGAGCCATCCGTGCTTTGTCCCGAAGCAGAGACTCGAAACCAAGTTGTCTCGTTCAACTTCGCGCCATAGCGCAGGTGCCCGGAGGCGGGTTCCCCCGAGCCCGTTCGCGCCGAAACCACGCCGCCCTGCGTGTCTCGCGCGTCCTTGGAAATCACATTGATGATGCCGTTGACGGCGTTCGCACCCCACAAGGTGGCGCCCGGACCGCGCACGACTTCGACGCGGGCCAAGTCGTCGATGTCGACATCCGCGTTGCCCCAATCGACGCTCCCGTAGAAAGGGCTGTAAACACTGCGTCCATCCACCAACACCAGAAGTTTGGTGGACTGAACCCCGTTCCCGCCGCGGACGCCAATGTGCCACTGGCCCGCCGTCTGCTCGATCACATGCACGCCTGGAACGAGACGAAGCGCATCCGAGACGGAGCTGGCGCCGGCGCGGTGTACGTCCACCGGAAGAAGAACGCTGACCGCCGCGGGTGTTTCGAAAAGTGGCTGCGACCGCTTCGAGGCCGCGGAGATGCTGACGGCGTGGAGCTCCTCGAGCGAAAGCTCGGTCAGATCCTGGTCATCGATCTCGCTCTCATTCGTATCGGCGGCATGGATACAGGAAAGAGAAAGACTTAAGATCCCCAGTGCGATCAGGCTCCGCAACCAGCGCGCCGGAAGCGGCAGCGAGGGGGAGGGACCGACGGTTGAAGCAGGACGCGAACATACATTCATCGAAGCGCCTGAATATCGGCTCTGTTCGCCCTCGAATTAAGCGATTCCTCCCACAGGAAGATTTTGGAAACGGGTCAACGAACAAGCGCATTCGGGAATTAGCGAGTTCTCGTCGCCTCATAAGGCCGCCCGCCTGGGTTCCGCGACTGGAAAAATAGGTCGTAATATTTTCGCAGCCGCTTCGCGCTTGCGGCGCAATCACCTGCGCAAGCACGGCCGCTGTAGTTTTCAGCCGGATACATGTATTCGCGCGGCTAATACGTTTTTGTCTGCGCGAGCCCGACCCAACAGATGGGGTAAACTCGCGGGCTGCGCGGCCGATTGATGCCGCCTCTATGCAGCAACTAAAGATTCGGAGCAGCCTGTCTCAGTGGTCGGTCGCGACTCTGGCTGTCGCCTGCTCCCTCGTTTCCCTCAACACTGCTCGCGCGGTCTACACGTGGCAGAACATCCAATTTGGCGGTTTCGCCAGCCAAGGTTACCTCCAGTCGTCAGACAACGACTATCTGGGCAAGACCGAGGATGGCACTTTCGATTTCCGCGAATACGGCGTAAACGCCTCGTGGTCGCACGGCGCCTGGCGCGCTGGCGCGCAGGTCTTCGGCCAGAAGCTGGGTGAGTATGGCGACGACAAACTGAAGCTCGATTGGGCAACGATCGACTATCAGCCCTCGCAATATTTCGGTATTCGCGCCGGACGCGTGAAGATGCCGCGCGGCCTCTACAATGAGGCGCTGGATCTCGACGCGGTTCGCCCGTACGTCCTCCTTCCGCAGAGCGTGTACGATGCGCGTCTCCGCGACTTCAACGCCGCGTTCAATGGCGCCATGGTCTTCGGCAATGTCGAGATCTCCAAAGCCGGCAGCCTCGACTACCGCCTGTTCTACGGCCACATGCCGCTGACGACGGACTCGGGCGCCGCGGATTATTTCAACAACGACTCGCCCGTCCCGGTTAAGCGCATCCATCTCGATGCCGTCCGCGGCGGCGCCTTGTACTGGAACACTCCGGTCAACGGCCTGCGCTTCGCCTATTCCTACAGCGCGTTCGCGCACATGAATTCGCACCGCGAAGGCGTGTTCCAGGACATCGGACCGGTCGTCGTCGACAAATACGCGAAGACCTATGAACGCCATCTCTGGTCCGCCGAATACGTGCTGGGCAACTGGACGCTCGCGACCGAATACGGCCGCGAACACGCGCTCTACAATATCATCGTCCCAGTCCTGGGCGATGTCGCCGACTACAACTTCGAATCGAAGTACTACTACTTCGCCGCTTCTCGCCGCATGAACTCCTGGCTCGAACTCGGCGCGTACTACAGCCACTCGCACGAAGCTCAGTATTCGGGCTCCGTCGCCTCCCCTGTGTTTCCTCATCTCAAGCAGGGCGACTACGCGCTCAGCGCCCGCTTCGACATCAACGAGCATCTGAGCTTCAAGCTCGAGGGCCACTACATGGAAGGCTCGGGCAAGATCTTCGACACGCCGACGCATCCGCAGCCGCTGCAGAATCGCGACAATTCGTGGACGCTGATCGCCGCCAAGGTCTCGGTCGTTTTCTAACCAGGAGTCTTTCATGAACCACAAAGCTCTCCGTATTTTCCTCTTCACCATCGGCTCTCTCGCCGCAGGCACGATGCTCCGCGCGGAAACCGTTCTGCTCGGCAACAAAGGTCTCGCCGGACAAACGCTCGACGCGGAAAGCGTCAAAGCCGTTCTCCTCGGCAAAAAGGTCACGCTCGGCAGCAGCCGCGTGGTTGTCGTGATCGTGAAGAACAGCCCGGCGCAGGACGCCTTCCTTCAATCCACCGTCGGCATGACGACCTCCCAGTTTCAAAATCACTGGCGCCGTCTCTTCATGACTGGCGGCGGCACGGCTCCGAAGCTCGTCGAAAACGACGCGGAAGCCGCCAAACTCGCGGGTGAAACCGCGGGCGCGATCGCCATCGCCGATCGCGGCGCTGCGGGCGAACTGCCCGTCCTCTTCAGCGCGAAGAACTAACCTCTGTATCAGAAAACCCATTACGCCATGCGCACCTCGTTGAACCTCAAACGCACGATCGGATTGATCGCAGGCTGCTTTGCCCTCGTCGCCATCGGCGTGGGCGGGCTCGCCGCGGTTTCGCGCCAGTACTCACTGCAAGCCACCCGGCAGACGGACACGTTGACGCGTGAATTTCTGCCGGGTCTTGTAGTGCTCTCTCAACTACAAGACGCCACCCTTCGCCAGGGCGCCATCGCCCTCCAGCTCGCGCTTGCGAAAGACGAAGCCGCGACGAAGGCGCAGCAGGAACTCTTCAACGCCGAAACGAAGAAGATCTCCGCCGCCATCGCCACCCTCGTCAAAGAATGCAGCGACGCGGAGACGAAAGAATTCATCACGCGCTTCCAGGCTTCGCTCGCCGAATTCCAAGCGGCGACCGACACCTTCCAAACGGAACTGCGCGGCGGCGATTTCGAAAAAGCCATGCAGACGCTGGACCACAAAGTCGCCAGCGCCCGCGAGGCCGTCGAAGCCAGCCTCGTCCGCCTGACCGATCGCTACCAAGCGCTGGCCAAGGACAATGGTGTCACGACGTCGCGCGTGTTGCTCAAGTCGGATGCCGTGACGCTCAGGTCGTCACTCGCTCTGATCGTGGTCACGCTCGCCTCGATGGCCGTCGCCCTTATCTCGGGCGGTCGCATTGCGCGCCGCATCGGCCGCTCCGTCGAGAGCCTCGGCGCCGCGGCGATTCAGACCACCGACTCCGCAGGTCAGGTTCACGAAGCCAGCAAAACGCTGGCCGATGGTTCCTCCTCGCAAGCCGCGTCGCTCGAGCAAACCAGCGCCTCGCTCGAGGAAATTTCCAGCATGTCCCGCCAGAATGCCGGCAACGCCGGCAACGCCAAGACGCTCGCGACCGAAGCGCGCGCCGTGGCCGAGTCGGGCGCCGCGAGCATGAAGCAAATGCTCGAAGCCATGCGCGGCATGCAGGACTCGAACAACGAGGTCGCAAAGATCGTGAAGACGATCGACGACATCGCGTTCCAAACGAATATTCTCGCCCTCAACGCCGCGGTCGAAGCCGCTCGCGCCGGTGAAGCCGGCATGGGCTTCGCGGTCGTGGCCGACGAGGTGCGCCGCCTGGCCCAACGTTCCGCCGAGGCCGCCAAGGAAACCGAGTCGCGCATTCAGGACTCCGTGCAGCGTTCATCGAACAGCATGGAAATCTCGCAAAGCGTTTCCGTCCTGCTCGCGCAGATCGTCTCGAAATCCCGCGACGTGGACAAACTCGTGGCGGAAATCGCCACGGCGTCCGACCAACAGCGCAACGGCGTCGATCAGGTGAACACCGCCGTCACGCAGATGGATCGAATCACGCAGGCGAACGCTGCCACCGCGGAAGAAGCCTCCTCTGCCGCTCAAGTCCTGCACAATGCCGCTGCCGATCTCGATGTCGCGGTTGAAGAGCTCAACGAGATTCTCGGCCGCAAAGCTCGCGAAGCGAAGCAGCCCTCGAACGAAAATTCCGACGAGAACGAGGCCGATCAGTCCAGGTCGAACACCTCGATCAAGCCAACGCCAGTCGCTCCGTTGACGCCGCGCAGCACCGCGGTGTAACCGCCCGGCGCCAGCGTCGCCAACAACACCGCATCCTTCACGGCCAGGGCGAATTCACCGAGGTGATCGCCATTGGCCGCCTGGATCGCGGCGAGGTTGGGCGCATCGGCCCAGTTGTCGTTTTGCGCCACCAGATCGCCGTTCAGCGCGTGCAGCTCGAGCAGCGGATCGGCCAGCAGACCTGACAAGTGATAATTCGCTAACGTGCCTCCGGTCCCACGCACCAGAAGATGCTTTGGGACATTTCCGTTGATCGTGAAACCGGCGATCAACACCGCTTCTCCCGCACCGACTTCGGCACGCGCCGAAATATTCGTGAGCCGCGGTTGAGCGGCAAATTCAGCCGATCCGGGTTCGGCCGTATCGGTGTCGAACAATTCGATCAAAGCGACGCCCGTGTCCCCTTCCGGGCCCTTCAGTTGTGCCGTGTAGCCACCCGCGCTGAGGCTTCGCAGCACGATCGCCTCCTTGTCATCGAGTCTGACGTCCCCGATGGTCGTGCCCTTCGCTGCTTCGATCGCCGCCAAATTCGGCGACTGCCGCCAGGAGTCGTTCGAGTCGATCAACGTCGGCACGGTATTGTAGAGCTCCAGTAGTGGATTTCCCAATACGCCGTTCACGCTGAAATGCGTCAGCGTCGGCCCCGTCCCGCGAATCATCACTGGCTTTTCACCGCTGCCTGAGATGATGAAACCCGCGATCAAAGTCCCGTCGCCGCTGCCCGCGTGACTGCGCAGCGAGAGATTCGTCAGGCGTCCGGGTTTTGGTGGCTCATTAGTGACGATAGGCTTCGTCAACGTCGGCCAATCCGACGAATCCCAATATAAATCGGCAATGCGCAAGGTCGGCGCGCCGTTGTTCACCGCATCATAGGCATGCCGCGCGATGACCCAGGTGCCGTTGTTGTCGTAAACGTCCTGACCACCCGGCCCTTTCCAGCGATCGCCGCCGGCTTCCAGAATCGTGCCCCCACCGTTGAGCATCGGCCCGCCATCCTTGTCGACATACGGTCCGGTGATGCTCTTCGAACGTCCGTAGGCGATCTTGTAGGTGCTGTTCACGCCCTGGCAGCATTTGTCGATCGAGACGAAGAGGTAGTAGTAGCCATTGCGGAAAACCACGTTCGCGCCTTCGACACCGTTGGCGCGCTTCGCGATGGAGAAGAGCGTGCCGGTCGGCTTCATCGTCGCGGGATCGAGCGCGGTAATGTGAATGCCGTCGAAGAAAGAGCCGAACACGAGCCAGGGCCGGCCCTCGGTATCGATCGTGAGATTCGGATCGATGGCGTTGTAGGCATCGGTCCCGCTCTTGGAGCCGATCACCAATCCATCATCGCGCCAATCGCCTGCCGCGAGACTCGTGGCGGATTTCAACCCGATCGCGGAGTTGTTTTTTCCGAATTCCGAGACGCTGTAGAAGCACCACACGCGACCGTTGTAGACGTGCAGATCCGGCGCCCACACATCCAGCTGCCCCATGTTCGGCGCCCAGGTGCGCCACCACGAAAGCTCGGCGGTGAAAAGTGGACTGCCCTGCTTCCAGGTGAAAACATCCGTCGAGGTCTTCGTCGGCAGGCCTTTGCCCGTCGTGAAGGCGTACCAGACCGCGCCCTCCTGCAGCACAGTCGGATCATGCGCGCCGAGATCGCCCTTCAACGGCCACTCATCGGCTCGCAGCGAGAGCGCGCTGCCGAGAAGCACCAGGGCGTATGTTGCTGCTCGGAGCGCGGATCTCATCGTCGCCTTACTTCAACATTCCGACGCGCAGCACGACGAAGCTGTTGGACGGAATATCGAGACTGAATTTCGGGCCGTTCACCGCGAACGTGGATTCACGCGGCGCGACGCGATTGGGTTGATCGAAGCTGTTGACGGCTTCGAGATTGTTATCGCGCAGGATGGTCAGCGTGCCATCGGCGAGATGCGCGGCAGCGACGCCGCTGAGTTCGATCTCGTTCTTCGACTCCTTGTCCGTCGCGTTGACGATCTTCACGATCAACTCCTGCGTCGCTTCGTCGATCGAGGACGTCACGTAGAGGCGTTTCTGCTCGTCGGGCGTCGCGTCGCTCACGGCCACGGGCAGCACGCGATCGCCGCGATTGCGCGCGAACAGCCGCTGCACGTGATAGCTTGGCGTGCGAAGGGTCTGCAGATTATTCGTCCAGATGAGATCGGGCGTCCACTGCCACGCGTCGACGTGAGCGAAGAGCGGCGCGTACGAGGCCATGCGCACGACGTCGGCGTTGCGTTCGAGTCCGGTCATGTAGGCCGCTTCGCTGAGGGCGCAGCGCCAGGTATTCTTGTTGTCCTGACTGACGGTTTCGACGCTCTGCGCGGCGTATTCGCCCATGAAAACTTTCGGTCCGTTGCGATCGTAGTTGTCGTAGCGATGCGCGTTGTCGAAGAACCACTCCGGCTTCGCGTAGCAGTGCTCGTCGATGATGTCGGCCTTCAGCTCCTTCAGCTTTGGCCAAAGGAAATGGAAGCGTTCGTCATCGGGCGAAGGTCCGGCGGCGCCCACGAGTTTGAAGTCCGGATATTTCGCTTTGATCGCTTTCGCGAACGGCGCGAAGCGCTCGATATATTGCGGACCCCATTGTTCGTTGCCCACGCCCATCATTTTCAAATTGAACGGCGCCGGATGTCCAAGGGCGGCGCGTTTCGCGCCCCAGGTCGTCGTGACCGCGCCGTTGGCGAACTCGATGAGATCGAGCGCGTCTTGAATGAACGGGTCGAGTTTATCCAGCGGCGCGAGTTCGCCGCTGTTGAACTGGCAGGCCATGCCGCAGTTCAGAATCGGCAATGGCTCGGCTCCGAGATCTTCGCAGAGCACGAAGTATTCGTAGAAACCGAGACCGAAACTCTGGAAGTAGTCCGGCGTCGGGCGATTCTTGATTTCGGTGTTCCAACGATTGAAGAGCAGCGGGCGTTCCTCGACCGGCCCGAGTGTTTTTTTCCACTGATAACGCAACGAAAGCTGACTGCCCTCGACGATGCAGCCTCCCGGGAAACGCAGGAACCCAGGCCCGAGATCAGCCAGGCTTTGCACCATGTCGGCCCGCAAACCGCCGGGGCGCTGCTTCCAGGTTTTCTGAGGAAAGAGCGAAACCCAATCGATCTCCGCGGAACCCGCGCCCTCGAGCACCAGCCGCAGATGGGCGTGCTGCTCTGTCTGCTGCGCGACGAGCGTCGCGGTTTTCTCGGACCAGGCGTCACCGAGTCCGACGACGCGCGCCGTGCCAATGACCAGACCGGAAGGCTCGACGATTTCCACGCGTAGTGCCGTGCCGGATACGCCACGGCCCTTGATCTTGAAATCGTAACGATCGCCCGCGACCACGCCGATGCCGCGAAAACCTTCGTTCTCGATCGAGCCGCGGCGCGAGGATGATTCGAGTTTCAGAAAATGCGTCCCGGGCGTTTTGCTCGTCTTGTCCGCGTTGGCGGTTTCGACCGAAACCTTGGTCGTGCCCGCGTCGATGCCGGGCACGTTCCAACCCATCAGACCTTCGGGAAACTCGAACGAGCGATTCTTGATCAACTCGGCGTAGAGGCCGCCGTCTGCGCCGAAATTGATGTCTTCGAAAAACACGCCCCACATCGCCGGGTTGATCGCCGCGCCAGGCCGATCGGCCTCAATCTTGATCGATGCGGCGGACAAGGCCGCCGGAGTGAGCAACGCGGCGCAGACGAGTGAACAGATGAAGGGGTGTTTTATCATGGAATGAATTTGCTGGTGTTGAAAGTAGAGGCGGCGCGGCCGTTGTCAGCCGCGCCGCGTTCCTCGCCGATCAGAACTCTAGAAACGAAACCGTGCCCCCACGGCAAAGGTCGTATCGTAGCTCCGAACATCGCGATTGAACATGGCTGTCGGGCCGAATCGGTCGTGATACTTGCTCTTCAACAGATTCGTCGCGTCAAAGGTGAGTGTAATCTGCTTCGTCAGATCGTAGCTGGCGGAAAAATCCAGCTGCTGCGTCGGCTGCACATAAACCGTGTTCGGCTGAAAGCCGGGCTGGTTGTACGAATCGATGTACGTGCCGCGCCAGGTGTAGGCGAGGCGGCTGGAGAACGGCCCGCGCTCGTAGATCAGGATCGCGTTGTAGTTATTTTTCGCGACCTGCGTGATCTGCTGCTGCGTGCCGGGGTGAGCCGGATCGTCCGTCTTTCCATCGATGTACGTGTAGTTCGCCTGCACGCCGAAGCCCTTGAGCGCTCCGGGCAGGAAATCGAAGAATTGCTGGTACGTGAGTTCGAGGCCCTTGAGCGTGCCTTTGCCCGTGTTCTGCGGACGCGTGATATTGTACGGCACGCCAGCGACGTTTTCGATCGTGGCGAAATTCTGCACGTAGCCGTGCAACGTGCGATAGAATCCGGTCACGGAGACCAGGCTCGATTTCGCGAAGTAATATTCGAGACCGAGATCGTAGTTGGTCGACTTGACCGGGCTGAGCTTGGGATTGCCGCCGGTGCCAGTGCCGACCTGCGAGGTCGGGCCGGAATGCTGCAGACTGAGCGCGGGATTCAGGTCGGTGAAATTAGGACGCGTGATCGTCTTGGTGGCCGAGTAGCGCAGGAGCAGCTCGTCGGTGAAGTGAACCCGGCCATTGAAGGTCGGCAGCACTTGCCAATCGGAGGAGGAATTTTCCACGCGCTCGAAGCCCGCGCCGCTGTTGCCCGAGGCGTCGACCGGATGTTGGTAGCCGCCGAGAGACTGATGCGTGTCGACGAAGCGCGCGCCGATCAAACCGTCGACCGGCGTGTTGCCGAATTTCAAGTTGTAGTTGGCGAGTCCATACACGCCGAAGGTCTTTTCCTGATCGTTGAACGTGCTGGCGGGATCGGCCGGAGGATTTCCCGCGGGCAGACCGACTGCGGCGCGAACCTTGTCGGTGTCGTGGAGCAGGAAATCAGAGCTGGCGGACCACCATTTGCGGATGCTCATGTCCTCGGCCGAAGCGAAGAGATCGTTCGTGAAGACTCCGCCGAGACCTGGGATCGTGGAGGTTGGCGTGGCGAAGAACCCGGCCGGGTTGCCAGTCGGGCTGGAATTGGCCTGGTGGTAGTTCACTTTGCGATCGGCGTAGCGCACGCCGAATTTCAGCGAGGAGACGAAGTCGTTCTTCAGGCGAATGAGGGCGTCCGTCTTGACCGCGTACTGGTGGGAATAAGCCCGCGACCATTGGTCGAAGAGCTGGTTGATGAAGAAATTATTCCCATCGGCGAAATCGAGACCCGAGGCGTGAACCGTCGGATTGGACGCGTCGTTGTAGGTGATTTCGAGCGTCTCCGTCGGCGAATTCGTGCCTGTATCCAAAATTACACCACGCGTTTTCACCGTGCTGATGTTGTAGCTCACCTCAGCGGTTAGCTTGAACATGTCCTTGTCGTACTTCGCGCCGAATGCGCCCTGGATCGTGTCGGTCCGGTCATGCAGCGCCTGCATGCTGGTCAGCGTGTTCGTGTTGGTCGCGGTGAAGCTTTTCACGAACAGCGCGTCGGTGTTCGGGCCGTTCAGGCTGTGCGGATCCGGGATCTTCACGCCGGCGTAGCCCGCGGGGTAGAGCGTGACGTTGCTGCGCGTGCCGCCCCAGCTCGGGATGCCGATGAAGAAATTGACCTGATGGTCGTTGCGGTAGCCCGTGTACATGGTTTCTGAATACAGCTCGATCCCTGCATTCGTCCGCCATTGAAACGCCAGCTCTGCCGCGGGCCGTTCGCGATTGCCGGGAACGACCTGGTAGCCGAAATTGTCGCCAAAGTAGCCGCTCTTGCCCGAGGCGTCGGTCGCAACATCGAAGAGCTCCGGATAGTGAACCCAGTTGTCGAAGATCTGGTCTTCGTAGTGCCTTTTCTGATACGAAACGTCGAACAGCACGCCGAACTCGCCGTTTTCATTTTTCCAGCGCTGGTTGACCACGCCGCTGAGGAAGTAACTGTTTTTATCGGCCTGCGTGCTGTACATGCCGCGAACGTTGATCGCGGTGGTGAGGCCCATCTTGAAATCGAATGGCCGGCGGAGGCGGATATCGATCAGGCCGGCGACGCCGCCCTCGATCTGCTCCGGGCCGACGGATTTGTAGACATCGAGACCTGCGAGCATTTCCGCCGGGATGTCTTGCAAGGACACGCCGCGGAGCGTGCCGGTGTAGACCTCGTAGCCGTTGACCGTGGTTTCAATTGCGGGAAGGCCGCGGATCACGGGAGTGTTCGCTTCGCCAGCAGCGCGGGCAACTTGGACGCCGGCGATGCGTTGCAGAGCATCGGCAACCGTGTTGTCCGGCAGTTTGCCGATGTCCTGAGCGACGATGGAGTCCACGAATTGCGGTGAGCTCTGCTTGATTTCTTGCGCGCTGATCAAGCTGCCGCGCACGCTCGTGACGCGGAATTCTTCGAGAACGACGGTTTCGTCGTTATTGTTTTTCGCGTCGTTGGCGTTGGTCGTGGCGGTTTGCGCCGATGCGAAAACGGCTCCGCAGAAAAATGCGCCCGCAGAAATGGCCCAGAGGGAAACCATTTTTCTGCTGCGCGCAGAGAGAGACTGACAACAAGGATGAAGTTGACCGCTCATTTTTTGGGGGAAGCGAACGCCGCAACGAATCGCAGCATCCGCAATTGGGTTTAGGTGTAGGACACCCTTACATGCGCCGCTCGCGGCAAAAACCCGACAAGCTGGTTGCGATTTTTTTTGAGCCAAACCGGATTCGCCCACGAATCACACGAATCACCCGAAAAATTCGGAGCGCTCAGCTTTCGTGTATTTCGTGTGATTCGTGGGCCGACGTTCCGGTGGAATTTCATCGGGCGGCGGAAAGCCCGAATTTACGGCCGGGCGCGAACTGCGGGTTTGTGGGCTTGTCGCGTCTTACACAAAACCTGAACCGACAACAAACTGCACAATGAAAACAGACGCGGACAGCTTTACTGAATTCATGGCACAGCGGCGGGAGATCGCTGAATCATACGTGAACGGCGACGCGGAGCCGCTGCGGGATATTGTGACGCACGCGATGCCGGCGACATTTTTTCCGCCGAAAGGCGGGCATCACCAAGGCGCGAGCCGCGTGGCCAACATCTACGAGCGCGACGCGAAATTTTTCGACGAAGGCAGCGAGACGCGGCTGGAGATTCTACAATCCGCGGCGAGCGACGGCGTCGGTTACTGGGTCGGCATTCAACACGCCAACGCGAGGCTGCGCGGCAAACCCGAGTCCGTCCCCATGGATCTGCGCATCACCGAGATTTTCCGCCGCGACGGCGACGATTGGAAATTGGTCCACCGCCACGCCGACATGCTCGCAACAGAGCCGCCCGCGAAGACGTAAGCTGAACCTGCTCACAACGGATCGCCGGCCTCCGTTGGGCTTTCCGAGCTTCTCTGCGGCAAGAAAAAGCGGCATGCCCAGTCGCGTTCGACGAGGCATGCCGCGAAATCAACCTACCGTCAGCGTCCTTGTGGCACGAGTTGAATCGCACCGAAGCGACTCGTGTCCTTATAGTTGTTTCCGGCAGTGTCGTTCCAGGTGGCCACGCTCGAACGCACGCCGTTGCCTGCGCCGTCATCATTCACCTGGACATCGAAGCCGATGAACGCGCCGTCACCGAGGCGACGCGATACTTCCGGCAGATCATCCACCGCGATCGCGGCTTCGACGATGTATCCGCCGGCCACTTTGCGCGTGGCGGAAACGATCTTACCGGCCGCAGCAGCTCCGCCGAAACTCTGTTCGTTATCGAAGTTCACGCGGTATTGTGCGTCGTCGCTCTGGTACGTCGTCGTCTGCGCATTGTTCGAATCAATGAACAACTCAACCGAGTCCTGCTCCCAGACGTTCGGGCTGGCTTTGCTCAGATTCGGATCGGTCACCTGCGCATAAACGTAGATGTGGCCGTCATCCCACATCGTGCGCACTTTCGCGGTCGCGCCGGACGTGCCGAGGACAAACAGCTTCGTCGTGACTTCATCGGCATTCTTCCATGCTTTATCGGCGACACCGTCGATCGTCGGCGTTCCACGAATCGCGCGCGAAACCTGGCGCTCCGGAATCATCGTCAAGGTGCCAAGGTTCGACAGATCCGCATCCTGACCGTTCTTCGTGTCACTCCATGAGACTTGATTGCCGTTCGACGCATCGGTCGCGCGGATATCGAACTTGAGGGTGTTGCCCACCGCGAGATTTTGCCCGGCAGGAATCGCGGCGAAGAGCACGTAGCCACTCGAACTCGGGAGCGCCAGAGCTTCGGCGCCGTTCGGGCGCTGAAGGCCAATGTTGCGGAAGCGATAATGCGCAGCGCCAATATAGATATCCACGGCGTCCGTCAGCGTGCGTGTCTTGTCCGACACTTCGGCGTAAACGTAAACCTTGTCGCCTTTCCAGACCGCGCGGAATTGCGCCCAGGAAGCGTCTTGCGAAACCGATGTGAGTGGTTGCGGTGCGAGCGAGTTCCAGAACGGCTGCAGTTGTCCAACAATCCAGTTCGAGACGCGCGTCACGTTGAGCGACTTCGGCACGATCGGAAGTTTTGTCGGATCGACCACGCCCCAATACGCGGGCTTCGCCTGCAGCTCTTCGTCGAAAAGCAGCGGCTTGTCGTCGCGCGTGATGGGGAAGGTTTTCAGCCACGTGCCATCATCGGCCAGGCCCCACAGCGTCACACTGTGAATCTTCGAACTGAGTTCGCGGTAGAGATTGAAGATGTCGCGATAGCGGTAGCCTTGCTCCACGAGCGTCTGCGGAGAAACCGGGGAGGTGTCCGTGCTGTTCGTGTACGCGCTCACGTCCATTTCCGTGATCTCGTTCTCCAGGCCCATGCTGGAGAAAAGTTCGATCGTGCTGCGGATGTCTCCAATCGGTGGATACTGATTGTTGATGTGCATCTGGTGGCCGACGCCGTCGACCGGCACGCCGCGCGAGAGGAGGCCTTGCACGACTTTCTGCAGCGCAGAGCGTTTGGCGGCGTCGGTCGTGCTATAATCGTTGATGTAGAGCAGCGCATTCGGGGCGGCCTCGCGGGCGTATTCAAATGCCCAGTCGATGAACTCGGGTCCGATGATCTGACGCCAGGGCGACGCGCGAAGTCCGTCCGGCTGGCTGGGGTCGATCACTTCGTTAACGACATCCCACGAATCGACGATGTCCGCATAGCGCGAGATCACGGTGTGAATGTGTCTCTCCATGCGGGAGAGGAGCAGCGCGCGATGATCGGGATTGCCGGGTTGCAGCGGTTGGCCATTTGCGTCCTGGAAAACCCACGCAGGAGTCTGGCTGTGCCACACCATCGTGTGACCGCGCATGCGCAGACCATGAGCGCGGGCAAAATTCGCCAAGGCATCGGCCCGAGCGAAATTGAACACGCCGTCGGAAGGCTCCGTGGCGTCCCATTTCATGGAGTTGCCCGCAGTGAATTGGTTAAAATGTTTCAACAACAAGTCCGCATGCACGCCTGTCAGGGCGTCGGGCTCGATCGCGGTGCCGATCGGGAAATAACTCGAGAGCACGTCGCGCAGCGAAGGGATGTCCGTCTGTATTGGTTTTATAGGTACATTGACCAAAGCGAACTCATCGATGTAGAACGACGATGTGCCGCTGGCCGATTCGATGTAGAGCTGCAGCTGGTCCACATCCATCGCGAAGGTGTACTGCGTGGAGAGATTGACCCACGCCGCATCGGTTACGGTTTTGTTTCCGATCACCGTCGAATAAGTCGTCACGCCGGCCAGGCCTGACTGCAAACTGACGCGCAAGTCGGACGGCGCCTCGCCCGGGAGCAGCCGCACCCAGACGGAGATGTTGTACTTGAAACCCTTGTGGAGCTTGCAAAGCGCGTTGATGCCCGCGCCTTGCCAGGAGGCGGTGCGGCCGGTCACGGCGAGGCTGTGCGTGCCGCCTTCCGCCGCGGTCGTGACATTGGTCAGCACCGCGGAGCCACGGCTTACCCAGCCTTGAGCCGCGCCGTTTTCGAAGTCGGTCAGGATGCCCGATTGATCGAGCGGCTCGGGACACTTGGGGCTGGTCAGCGCCGTGATCGTGAAATCGTCCAGGTAATACGCGGACGTGACGTCGCTGCTCTCGAGATAAAGATTGAGGGCGGTGTTGGCGTCCGAGGGCAGCGTGAACGTGCCTTGGAGCTGCACCCAGGCGGAGTCGGTGACGCTCACCGCCGCGTTCACCTGCGAGTAGCTGGTCGTGCCATTGCTCGTGCGTTCGAGTGTGAACTTCAGATTCGACGCGGGAAAACCGGCCACGAGGCGAACCCAGCCGGTGACTTGATACGTGGCGTTGACCGCGACGTGGGAACGAAGGTCGAGCGACGGGCCATTCCATCCGGCGGTGCGGCCCGTCGTTTTCAGACTCAGCGTCCCGCCGTGCGCGACATCGCTCGAAGCGGTAAGCGTGACGGGGCCGCGCGGGCTCCAGCCCTGGGTCGTGCCATCTTCGAAGTTGTTGGAGACGACCTGCGCTTGGGCGGTGGATGTGAATGAAACAAGCGTGGCGGCCGCGGTGAAGGCGAAGGCCGCCAGGGACCATCGCGAAAACAAGGATGCGAAACGGCGCAATAAATGCGCGCGAGACCCGGCCATGGAGAGCCGGGCCGATTCGGAGAGGTAGCGGTACATGTGATCAGGGTTGCGAGTTTGCGAGCCCGACGACCGCGTGACTCATTTTAGCGGTTAGCCAATCGAGACAAACGGGGAGGCTGAATGTGGAATCGAGCGGAGAGGTCAGTTCCGGTCGGCCACGCGCAGCTTTCGACGGGTCCGGTTTGGGGAGGGGTTGAAGCCGGAGCCGAAGTTGTTTTTTGACCGACTCGCGCCAGCAACGGAGCCGCCGTTCTAACGCTGGAATGAAGAGAGCGAACGAGAACGGCGGCGCAGGAGGCCGCCTGCTGAGATAAGCGTGGTTGCGTGCAGTCTCCCGTTGCTGCCGAAAAAATGCGCGTTTGCGTGCAGTCTCTGCGCGACGTCCCGGCGCACGCCACTCTGGGAGCGCTGGCGTCCTCGCCGGCATTCTTTCATTTCGCTGCGAAGCGGCGCGCACATTTCGCGAATCCACCGCTTTGTGAGCGGCGATCGAGTCCGTCCGCGCCCTGTGGCGCGGACTGTGGAAAGAAAATGCCGGCGGGACGCCAGCGCTCCCAGTCGCAAGCGTGATCTTCTATGGGTATGGTGTAACGCGCTGATGCCTGCGGCGCATCACTCGCAGCAAACAAGGTCTTTGAGGGCTCAGCGTTTGTCTGCTATAAATCGGCGATGAGCACCGCAGAAAAATCCACCGTGGCAGAGATCCGGGCGCGCTTCGATGCGGACGTCGAACGCTTCTCGAATTTGGAAACCGGTCAAGTGGCGACGATGGACGCCGCACTCTGCCTGGATCTGGTGACCAGCGCGGCCGCGGCCGCCACAACGCCGATTCGGCGTGTGCTCGATGTTGGCTGCGGCGCCGGAAATTATTCGCTGAAGCTCCGTGAGCACGGGGCAGCGGCGAACGCCAAATTCACGCTGGTGGACCTGAGTGAACCGATGTTGGTCCGGGCGAAAGAACGCCTCGGCCCATCCGCTGAGGCGACGCATCAATGCGACGTGCGCGAACTCGTTTTGGCCGATGGGAGTTTCGACGTGATTCTGGCCGCAGCGGTGCTGCACCACCTTCGCACGCCGGACGAATGGCTGCGCGTGTTTACGAGTTTCCATCGCTGGTTGCGTCCGGGCGGAAGCTTCTGGGTCTTCGATCTGGTAGTCCACGAAGACGCCCGCGTGAACGAACTGATGTGGCAACGCTATCGCGAGTATCTCGTGGGCAACGGAGGCGACGCCTATGCCGAAAAAGTCTTCGCCTACATCGAGCGCGAAGACACCCCGACGAGCCTCACCTTCCAGCTCAACCTCGCCGCGAAGTGCGGCTTCACGCGCACCGATGTGCTGCATAAAAACGGCCCCTTCGCCGCCTACGGCGCGATTAAATAGGTAGGCGGCTTGCAACGGAGCGCCGGCCTCCGGCCGGCCAGCCGAAAAATCCGTCCCGCTTCGCGGGACACTAGACTAGACTGCCGCCCAGAGGCCGGCGCTCCGTTGCAAGCCGCCGTTACTCGCGAAGCCGACGCTCAGTTGCAAGCCGCCGTTTACTCGCGAGGCCGATGCGCCGTTGCTTCGATCCCGTTTAGTCGCGGCCAGCGTTTCGTAAGTTCAATTTCGTTGGTCGCGCGACGGGCGTTCCATTTAACACCGTTGCGCTTCAAACAACCCGATCGATCATCGGCGCGCCGCTTTCAAAGGCAGCCAGGTTTTTCAAGAACTGATCGACCACGGCTTCGTCTTGATCGTGGCGACCGCCGGCGGTGTGCGGCGTGATGAAACAATTCGGCGCAGTCCACAACGCATGCGACGGCGGCAGCGGCTCGGGGTCGGTCACGTCGAGATACGCGGCCGACAACCGGCCCGACTCGAGCGCTTCGATCAGCGCTTTCTGATCCACGGTCGTGCCGCGGCCGACGTTGTAGAACTTCGCGCCGCGCTTGCACCAACCGAGACGTCGCGCGTTCACGTAGTTCAAGGTCGAGGCGTTGTCCGGAAGAATATTCACCACGTGATCGGCCGTCGAAATCGCCGAGCTCAGCTTGTCCTCCGCGATCACATGAATGCCCGCCTCGCTGTACGCGCGACGCCGCACCGCGAAGATTTTCATTCGAAAAGGCGCGAGCAACTCCGCCAGCCTGCGACCGATCGCGCCGAAGCCGAGCATGAGCACGGTCTCGCCGGTCAACAATCGCGAGTGATAGCGACGCTCGTCGTAGTGCCAGGAATGATCCGTCAATTGATCGCGATGTGACGGCAGCAATTGGCGTCCAAACGCCAGCATCATGGCCAGGACGTGCTGCGCGCACGGATCGGCAAACACCGAAGAGGAATTCGTGAAGATCGCGCCGCGAGCCTGCAGCGCTTCACGAAATTCGGGCGTGTCGTAGCGCGTGTAACCGGCGCTCGTCACGGCGGTCCAGCGCAGCTTGCGCGCCTGCATGACCTGCTCCGCGTCTGGCTGTCCAAACGCCACATCGGCTTTCTCCAACTCCGCGTCGCGCGCCCCCGTCTTCAACACGTCTCCCGAAGCCTGCTCGGACCAAATGAGCCGATGCTGTCGCGTGCCTTCGACCAACCGCTGTGACGCGGTTGTATTGAATTTTCCATTACACCAAATCGTCAACATGGCGCGGGCGGCGTTCGATGGCTTGTTATTCCGTCTCGCTGAATTCACAGAGCGCATGCACGCGCACACCCGCGTCGCGCAGCTTTTTCGAGCCGCCGAGCTCCGGCAGATCGATCACGGCGGCGACGCCTGCGACTTCGCCCTGCAGCATGTTGAACAGCGCGATGGCGGCGAGCAGCGTCCCTCCCGTCGCGATCAAATCGTCCACGATCAGGACGCGATCACCGGGTTTGCAGGCATCCGCGTGGATTTCGACCGTAGCTGAGCCGTATTCGAGGTGGTAATCCTGCGAAACGGTTTTGTACGGCAGCTTTCCTTTTTTCCGCACGAGCACGAAAGGCTTGCTCAGCGCGTAGGCGAGCGCGCCGCCGATAATGAAACCCCGAGCGTCGACCGCGGCGATGATGTCGACGTTCTGCTGCATCGCATCCTTGGCGAAGGCGTCGATGATCACGCGAAAAGTTTCGGCGTCATAAAACAGCGTGCTGACGTCGCGAAAATTCACGCCCAGCTTCGGCCAATCACGAACCGTGCGCACTCTCGCTTTGAGATATTCGGCGGTAGACACAGCCGAGAAACAGACCTCAACCGCTGCGGGGCGTCCAACTTCTTTTTGGTCGTGAGTTTTGCCCACGAATCACACGAAGGACACGAATTCGATCCTCAGAATTTTGCCCACGGAATGCACGGAAGTCACGGAACGGAAAATCCGAGAAACGATTTTTTGTTCATTCTTCTTCCAATCTTCATTCTCCACTCGTCCGTCGCCCAGTTTCCGTGCCTTCCGTGCATTCCGTGGGAAACAATTTTCTGAGTTTGTGTGATTCGTGTGATTCGTGGGCAAAACCAATTGCCTGCTCGCCCTCTCGCTGGCATGTCCGAAAACGCCGCCGCACGCGTCTCAAACCCCGCCCCTATCGATGGAAGCTTTCATCGTCCTGCTCCTGCTGTTTCTCGTTCTCGCCCTTTTTGTCTTTCCTATTTGGGCCTTCATCCGAATTCGCGGAACATCCGACGAATTAAATCTCCTGCGCCAGGAACTTCGCGACGCGCAGAACGCGCTGTCGAGTTTGTCGCGGAAAATTGAATACATGACAAAAGCCGGCGCGGTTGCTCCTTCGCGTTCGCCCGAGGACACGCCCGATGCGCCGTCTGCAGCATCATCAGCAATGATCGGAGCGGATCTGCCCTCGAATTTGCTGGAAGCCGTTTCCCCGCCTCAGCCAGCTTCCGCCTCTGCCGCAGCATCAGCCGCACCGGCGATTGCTGAAACTCCGCCACTCGTCTCGGCCGCAGCGACACCAACGCCGGCTGCCGCCGCATCTCCGGTCGCGGCCGTGCCTCCGCCGATCCCGACGTCCGCGGGTGCACCCGAGCCTTTCGGTTCAGCGCCACCGCCACCGCCGACACCGACGCCGCCACAGCAGCCGCCGCCCTGGCACCCCGGTTCGCCCTCCGCCGCGGTTCCGCCGCCGCCTCCCCCGCTTCCGCCGGCGCCTCGCCGCCCTTCCGTGAACTGGGAGCAGTTCATGGGCGTGAAACTTTTCGCCTGGCTCGGCGGCTTCGCCCTTTTTCTCGGCGCGGTTTTCTTCATCAAGCTTTCGATCGAGCAGGGCTGGATTCCCGCAGAAGTGCGCGTCGCGCTCGGTTATCTTCTCGGCGTCAGCCTCGTCGTGGGCGGCGTCGTCCTCTCGCGAAAACGCTACGCCGTCACCGCACAGACGCTCTGCGGCACCGGCATCGTCACGCTCTACGCCATGACGTTTGCCGCGAAGGCGCTCTATGGATTCTTCAATCCCGGGCTCACGTTTGGCCTGATGATTTTGATCACGACCACGGCGTTTCTCCTCGCCGTGCGGCTCGAGGCCAAAGTGGTGGCGCTGCTCGGCATGCTCGGAGGTTTTCTCACGCCGAGTTTGCTCTCAACCGGACAGGACAACCCGCTCGGCTTGTTCGGCTACATCGCGCTCCTCGATGTCGGACTTCTCGCCGTCGCGCTGCATCGCCGCTGGTATTTTCTCGTGCCGCTCGCGGCGCTCGGCACGGCGGGGATCGAGCTCGGCTGGGCTGACAAATTTCTCAACAACGAGAAAACGCACGTGCCGATTTTCGCGTGCCTGAGTTTCGACGCGATCTTCACGGCCGCTTTTGTTTTCGCCGCGCGTCGAGGGACGAAAGTCGCGCAGCTCAGTCTTTCGGCCGCCGGACTCGTCGCGGTTTCGTTCGGCTTCGCGCTTTATCTCGGCGTCGAGACTCCACTGGGCCTGCAGCCGCTGCATTGGCTGAGCTTCGTCTTCCTCGCCGATCTGTGCGTGCTGGCTCTCGTCGCCCTCGGTGAAGATCGCTTCCGGCTTTCGGGCGCGGCCGGTCTGGCGGTTTTCTTCCTCCTCGGTGGTTGGACATTGGATCGCCTCAACGCGGAGCTGCTTCCGTGGACGCTGGCCTCTTATCTGATTTATGCGGCGCTGCATTCTGCGTTTCCGCTCGTGCTGCAGCGTCTGCGGCCTAGTTCCCGGCCAGATCGATTGGCCAACCTGTTCGCGCCGCTTTCGCTCTTGTTGATTTTGGGCCCGGTCCTGAATTCGCACGTGGCATCGTTCGCGGTTTGGCCAGCCATCCTGCTTCTCGATTTGGTCGCCATCGCGCTGGCTTGGTTCAGCGCATCGCTGACCGGCGTCGTGATCGTGCTGCTCCTCACGTTGATCGCCGCTGGGCAATCCATCTTCCACACACCGCGCAACAGCGGCGGCGGCGAATTGCTCTGGGTCATCACCGGGTTTGCCCTGCTGTTTTACGCCGTGGGCCTTTTCTTTGGCCGACGCTTCGCCTCGCGCGCGGCTGCCGGCGTCGGCGGAAACACCGACGCGACCCGCAAGGCGCTGCAGACCCAACTGCCGTCCTTCTCGGCCCTGCTGCCTTTCGTTCTGCTGGTCATGGCGACGGAGCGCCTGCACATGCCGACGCCGCACGCCGTATCCGGATTGGCACTACTGCTGACGATTCTAACGCTTGGACTGAGCCGCCTGCTTTTGGTCGAGGCTCTGCCGCTCTGCGCCGCCGCCGGCGTGCTGGCGGTGAGTTACACCTGGGGCCAGTCGCATTTCTCGCCTGAACAGGGCGGCGCGACAGTTGGCTGGATCGCGGTTTTCTACGCGGTGTTCACCGCGTTTCCTTTTATTTTCCATCGCGCGTTTCTCGACAAGCGCGGGCCCTGGCTCGCGTCGGCGCTTTTCGGGCCGCTGGTTTTCCCGCTCACGTTTTTCGTGGTGAAGCGCGCCTGGCCGAACGACATGATGGGACTGTTACCCGCGGTTTTCGCCCTCGCCTCGCTCGTGGCGGTGGTCCTGCTCGTGAAGCGAGATCCGCCGGAAAGCCCGCGCCGCCTCGGTCGTCTCGCTCTCTTCGGCGGCATCGCCCTGCTTTTCATCACGCTGATTTTCCCGATTCAGTTCGAGCGCCAATGGATCACCATCGCGTGGGCGCTCGAAGGCGTCGCGGTCCTCTGGCTGTATCAACGCGTGCCGCATCGCGGCCTGCCCATCGCCGCCGTGCTGCTGCTCGGCACCGCCTTCGTGCGACTCACGCTGAACCCGGCTGTATTCAGTTATCACCTACGTTCCGGCACGCCGATCCTGAATGGCTATCTCTACACCTACGGGATCGTGGTGCTCTGCCTTTTCGCAGCCGGGCGGCTCGCCGCGAAATTGCCGGGAAAGGTCCTGGGCCTGAATGTTTCGCCTTGGCTGAACAGCTTCGGAGGCGCGCTGCTTTTTCTGCTGCTCAACATTGAAATCGCCGACTACTTCACGAAGGGCGATGCCGCGCTGACCTTCGAGTTCTCCGGCAACTTCGCGCGCGACCTGGCCTACACCATTGTCTGGTCGCTTTACGCGCTGCTCCTTCTTGTATTCGGAATCTGGAGACATCTGCACGGCGTGCGCTACGCCGCCATCGCGCTGCTCGGCGTGACGCTGATCAAATTGTTTTTCCATGATCTGGCGCAGCTGGCCCAGCTCTATCGCATCGTCGCTCTCTTCGCCGTCGCGATCATAGCGATCCTATCGTCGTTCCTTTATCAACGTTTTCTGCCCTCCGATGAAAAGCAGCCGCCGTCCCAGCCTTAATTTTGCCCTCATATCGGTTTGCGCCGTTGCCGCGGCAAGCGCCGCGCAACTGCCAGAAACGAGCTGGCATTTTCACCAGGATTTCAGCGTGGCAAAGCCCGGGCTGGTGCGCGCGGCCCTGCCGCTCGACACGATCGACCGCGCCGCCCCGGATCTGCGAGACCTTCGCGTCGTCGGCGAGAATCGGGAGGAGATTCCGTTCACCCTGATTCGCCCCACGGCGTCGGCCGCGCATTGGCAACCCGCGGAAAACTTCACGGTTTCACTCGCGAGCGGTTCGACGGAAATCACCGTCCGCAGCGGCGGCGACGGGCCGTGGGAATCCATCCAGTTGGAAACGAGCACGCCGCGTTTCATGAAAGCCGCCAGGCTCGAGTCCTCCCGGGACGGCGAACATTGGGAAACTTGGGGCAGCGGACTTCCCCTTTTCCGCCAGGACGGCGCCGAACTCACGGCCGTTCCGTTGCGACGCGAAGCCGCTCCCTGGCTGCGCGTCACGCTGGAGGACACGACGCCAAATCGGCTGGTGATCAACGGCGTGCGGCTGCGCACGCTCGATCAACGCGATGCGACGTTCGCGACGCTGCCCGTCGAAGTTCAGCAGAACGAGGTCAGCGCGACCGAATCAGTCCTGACCTTGCGCCTGCCGGCGGCGCATCTCGATCTCGAGCGCCTCGAGATCGATTCGACGGACGAGCTTTTCACTCGTGCGGCGAAACTCGGGGTTCGCGAAGTGCAGGGCGATACCATCGTCGAACGTATCATCAGCACGGATACGATTTACCGGGTTGCGCTGGAGGGCGCGGCGCGCAGCGAGAAGAACGCGCTGGCGGTGAACTCCACCGTGCCGCTCCCGACGCGTGAATTGATCCTGCACATTGAAAATGGCGACAGCCGGCCATTGAAGATCCGCGGCGTCCGCGCGGTCCAGCGCCGAGCGTACGTTGCCTTCGACGCGGGCTCGGCGGGCCAATTCAGCCTTTGGTCAGGCAATCCGCAGGCGAACGCGCCGCGTTACGATCTCGTCGGTCTAACGTCTCAACTGCGCCACGTCGCCGAAGCCAACCTCGACTTCGCGCCGGCGCAGAGCAATCCGCTTTATCGCCAGGCTGATCCGTTGGCCGGCCTCGCGCTCGAAGGTTCCGCCATCGACGCGGCAAAGTGGCGCACGCATCGCGGCGTTGTTATTCAAACCGGCGGCGTGCAAACGCTGGAACTCGATCTTGCGGCGCTCAGCTCCCTCGACCCGCTCCTTCGCGACCTGCGGCTGGTTCGCGCCGGGAAGCAGATTCCATTTATTATCGAACGCACGAACACGCTTCGATCCCTCGAAGTGCCAATCGTCGCGGAGAATCGCGCCGACCATCCGCGCGAAAGCCAATGGAAGCTTCGCCTGCCCTATTCGCACCTGCCGATCGCGCAGCTTTCATTGCAGACATCGAATTCCGTTTTCGATCGCCACTTGGAGATTTCCGAAGAACGCGACTCCGCGAACGGCTCGAAGTTTCAGATGCCGCTCGGGGTCGTTCGCTGGCAGCGCAATTTGAATGAGCCGAATGACACGGTCGTGTTTCCGATCGAATCTCCGCGCACCGCCGTGCTGACGATCCGCACGGAAAACGGCGACAATCCCCCGATCACGCTGGAGCACGCGAAAATCAATTACCCCATCACGCGCGTGCTCTTCCGCGCCGAAGCCGGTGGCGAGCCGATCACGTTGCTGAGTGGAAACGACTCCGCGTCCGCGCCGCATTACGACATCGCGCTGGTGGCCGAGGCGCTCCTCCAAAGCGAAAAGCAAACCGCCACGCTCGCTGCGCAAGTCTCGGAGCAGAAGCCGTCCTCAATCGGGATCGGGACGAAATCAGTTTTGCTCTGGACCACGCTCGCCTTGGTCGTCGCCGGCCTGCTCTTCGTCGTGGCAAAGCTGCTGCCAGCGACGCCGGAGAAATAACGGAGGTCGTCGATTTTTTTTGGCCGAGAAAGCTCGCTGCGAATCAGCGACCGCGTTTCCAAACGCGGTCGCGGGGTATTTGGAGCGCAGGCGTCCCGCCTGCATTCAGCACCTATGCAGGCGGGACGCCTGCGCTCCACGAACCGGAGCAGCCGCGTTCGGGAACGCGGCTGCTCCCCGCGGCTTTCAGGCGCAGAGATTCGGCGCGGCGGTTTAGATCGGCGAGGAGTTCCGTGTGCTCCAAAGCTTCGCGATCATCGAGATGGACGAGGCCTGAGGCGAAAGGCGGTTGCTCGTCCTCGGCGTCGACCCAGCGCGCCCATTCGTAGCCGACGATGCCTCGGTGCTCGAAAACGCGTTCGAGATAGAGGCGCCCTTTCGCGAGCATCCGCTCCAGCGATGTCAACCTCCGCTTCTCGCGCTTGATCGGAGCGCGCGCGAACGCCGCGCTGGACCAACTCAATTCCGTCAACAAAACCGGCGTCCCCGTCTCCGCAAAAACGCGCTGCGCGGTGCGATCCCAGTCCTCTCGGTCCGGACGCATCGACAACACGTCCACATGAGGCGCAGCGCACTGCGAGACGATCGCGTCGCCCGGATACTCGGCGAAACGACAGCCAAGAATCAGGTGATTCGGATCGTAGTGCCGAATGACCGCCGCGCAGGTCGAGAAGTAACGCCTCGCAAATTCCTGTGCGAAACGATC
Organism: Opitutaceae bacterium; assembly: GCA_035765635.1. Classification (GTDB taxonomy): domain Bacteria; phylum Verrucomicrobiota; class Verrucomicrobiia; order Opitutales; family Opitutaceae; genus EW11. Next base: position 20,556 of record DASTWZ010000043.1, on the reverse strand, counting down.
CTGGTCGACCCGATAGCCGTTCGTGACGATCGCCGTGTCGGCCTGCGTCATCTGCCGGATGATTTCGCGATTCACGATCGGCACGTCCCAGTCGAGCGACAGCCGTTCCAGACTGCCTTGCCGCGGGGCGAGGATGAATTCCCAAGCCGCGTGATACGCGCGGAAACTCGGCTCCAAGCTCAGGCAAATCTGCAGCAGCGAAGGCGCTTCTTTTTTCGCATCGGCTGGCACGATGCCGTCCGCCGGATACGGCGTCGGCTGCGCCCAGCCCAATTCGTGATCGGTAAAATAGCCGATCAGCTCCGTGCTGTTCTGGCGCGGCGAACAAATCTCGCGCGCCCACGCATCCGCGGCATCGCGCCACGCCGGATCAAAAACATCCGGCAGCCGCGCCTCGCCCGAGTGAAACGACGGCCCGACTTTTCGGAATTCGATCAGCTCGGTGTAGTAAATTCCCTGGTCGAAAAATTCCGGGCCGGTCCAGGCGCCCAACGTATTCAGATTCCAATTACGCAGGCGCTGCGCGACGCTTCGAACAAAAATACTCGGGTCTTCCTCGCCATAAAGTTCATTGACCATCGCCGCGTACTTTCCCGGCCGCGTCGAGCGCCCTTCGGCGGCGCCCGTGCGGCTCACCGCGCCGACGCCTTTGCTGAAAAACGGCGCGCCCAGCGGATCGAGCAACCACCATTGACCCGCCTCCGACTGCGCGAGGCGAAAGAAACCGGAAGAGCCAAGGACTGACGCCGGTTTGAAAGGGACAGACAGCTGGGGCATGGGGCGAATACTTACGTTTAGTTTTTCGGAGGACTGGTTTTCCCACGAATCACACGAAGCACATGAAATCGATTTCCTGAATTTTTCCCACGGAATTCACGGAAAACACGGAAAGTAAGGCAAAGGATGAATGAAGAAGGATGACTGAAGAATGACCGAACTTCATTTCGTTCATTTCTTCCTTTGGGTACGTTCCGTGGGAAAACGGCATTCTGATTTTGTGTGATTCGTGTGATTCGTGGGCACCCAAATCAGCGCGGCCTTTCCAACTCGAAACGTTCCGTGGTCCGCGAATAGGCGTTTCCGCCCATGCGCCCGATCAGATCGAGTTTTCCCGGATCGGGAAAGCCATCCTCGCCCATCACCTCGTCCTTCGCGTGCACTTGCAGTATCAGCCCAATCACTACATGGGCCGCGAGCGGTCCCTCGCCGACAGGAACGATCGAATGCACACGGCATTCGAAGCTGATCGGCGCCTCGGCGACGCGCGGCGGGCGCACCAAATCCGCGGCCACTGACTCCACACCGAACGCAGCGAACTCGCTTTCGCCGTAAGGCAACGTCGCGGACGTGGCATTCATTTTCTCCGCGAGAGAAAACGGCACGGAGTTCACGACGAATTCAGGAACCTGCTCCAGGTTTAGGACAGTGTCTTTTTTCGAACCGTCACGCGTGTTGACCGGAATGAACAGCAGCGTCGGCGGCGCGGACGACACGCCCTGGAAAAAACTGAAGGGCGCGAGATTCGTTTTCCCTTCAGCCGAAATGGTCGAAACCCACGCAATGGGTCGCGGCATGATCGTGCTGGTCAACCAGCGGTAGGCTTGGCGCACGGGAAGCTTCGTGAGGTCGAGGCGCATGCATCGGAAAATACAGGATCCAGCCTGATTGGCGACTCTGGCAAAATCAGCGCGTGGCTTGGCCAGCGGCGAGATTCATCTAAGGTGAAACCGCCATGACGAAAACTCGCGCGCCTGCCACGCCGCTCAGTCGCAATGAGCATTTGTTGAAATGGGTCGATAAGATGGCCGCGCTGACCAAGCCCGCCGCCATCCACTGGGTCGACGGCTCGGAACGCGAGCGCGATGAGTTGAACGAACTGCTGATCGCGAATGGTACATTTCAGCGGTTAAGCGAAGAGCTCTGGCCGGGCTGTTTCTACGCGCGTTCCGATCCGACCGATGTCGCGCGGGTCGAGGATCGCACGTTCATCTGTTCACTGTCCAAGAACGCTGCCGGCCCGACGAACAACTGGGTGGACCCGTTTCAAATGAAGCGGAAATTGCGCAAGCTTTTCGACGGCTGCATGGCGGGGCGCACGATGTATGTGCTCGCCTTCAGCATGGGCCCGATCGGTTCGCCCATGGCGCAGATCGGCGTGCAGTTGACCGATTCGCCTTACGTGGTCGTGAGCATGCGCATCATGGCGCGCATCGGAACGCCGGTTTTCCAGGAGATCGATAAAAAGAAAAGCCGCGTCGTGCCCTGCATGCACACCGTCGGCGCGCCGCTTTCGCCCGGGCAGCGCGACGTGCCCTGGCCGTGCAACGCGGAAAAGTACATCGTGCACTTTCCCGAGACACGCGAGATCTGGTCTTACGGGTCCGGCTACGGCGGCAACGCGCTGCTCGGAAAAAAATGTTTCGCACTGCGCATCGCGTCGAACCTGGCGCGCGACGAAGGTTGGATGGCCGAACACATGTTGATCCTCGGCGTGGAGGATCCGAGCGGAGAAAAGACGTATGTCGCCGCGGCGTTTCCCAGCGCGTGCGGGAAAACCAATTTCGCGATGCTGATTCCGCCGAAGACGTTTTCCGAGCGCGGCTGGAAAGTTTGGACGGTGGGCGACGACATCGCGTGGATCAAACCGGGCGATGACGGACGCCTGTACGGCATCAATCCGGAAGCGGGATTTTTCGGCGTCGCGCCTGGCACGTCCGTGAAAACAAATCCAAACGCCATGGCCGCACTGGCGAAGAATACCATCTTCACCAACGTCGCCCTCACTCCCGAAGGCGGCGTGTGGTGGGAAGGCATGACCGACGAACCGCCCGGCGAGCTGATCGATTGGCAGGGCAAAAAATGGACGCCAGAAATCGCGAAGGAAACCGGCGCGCGGGCGGCTCATCCCAATTCGCGCTTCACGGCGCCGGCGTCACAGTGCCCCACGATCGATCCGGCGTGGGAAGACCCCAACGGCGTGCCGATCAGCGCGCTGATTTTCGGCGGCCGCCGTGCCTCGACCGTGCCGCTGGTTTATCAGGCGTTCAATTGGTCGGGCGGCGTCTACATGGGCGCGACGATGGGATCGGAAATGACCGCTGCCGCGACCGGCGCGGTGGGCAAAGTCCGCCGCGATCCCATGGCGATGCTCCCGTTCTGCGGCTATCACATGGGCGACTATTTTCGCCACTGGATCACGATGCAGCGCAATCTCTCGGAAACGCCGCGCGTCTTCAGCGTGAACTGGTTTCGCAAGGACAGCGACGGTCGCTTCCTCTGGCCGGGTTTCCGGGAAAACATGCGCATCCTGAAATGGATCGTGGATCGAGCCCGCGGTCGCGCCATGGCCAAGGAGTCTCCGCTCGGCTGGGTGCCCTCGTACGATGCAATCGACTGGACCGATCTGGCGTTTTCCCGCGAGCAGTGGGACGAGATCATGCGCCTCGACAAGCGCGCCTGGCGCAAGGAATTGATGGAGCACGAAGAGCTGTTTCTCGACCTGCACGACCGTCTGCCGAAGGAAATGGTCTACGAGCGCGAGCTGTTGATCTGCAGGCTGTAGGAAACTTGTTTGGCCCACGAATCACACGAACCACACCAAACTGAAAATTTCCCACGGAAAGCACCGAAAGCACGGAAAGAATTTATGAATTTCATTCCGTGTTTTCGGTGTTTTCCGTGGGAAGAATGGTTCGGCCATTTTGTGCTCTTCGTGTGATTCGTGGGCAAAACCATTCTGCCTTCTTCCTTCTTCATTCATCATTTGTCTTCAAGTGCCGCTCCGGCGTGACGATGAGGGCATAGAATGACCGTTGTCGCCCCATCCCGGGATTCGCTGCTGCATATCGCGCAGCAACTTCCTGCGTCGCCTCAAGTGTTGATGCAGTTGAACGAACTTTTGACGGATGTGAACTCGGGGCTCGACGATGTGGCGAATCTGTTACGGCGCGACACCGGCTTGGCAGCGCGCATTATCCGCATCAGCAACAGCGCGGTGTTCGGCATGGGCGGAGGCATTGCGACGGTCGAAGAGGCGGTCAACCGCGTGGGCTACGCGGAAATTTATCGACTCACCGGAATCGCCGCTGCCGTGCAGATGGCGGAACACAGTCTGAATTTTTATGGCATCACGGGCCCGCAGCTCCGCGACCACACCTTGGTCACCGCGATGATGGCCGAGGCGCTCGCCACCCGCGCGGGCGCGCCAGCGCGAGTTGCCTACACCGTGGCGCTTCTGCGCTCGACCGGAAAACTCGTGGTCGATCGCTACCTCAAAAAATTCATTCCGGCGGCGAAGCCATTTCTCTTCTCGCGCAATCCGCGCCTGCTCGCGTGGGAGGAATCGGTCTTGGGCAGCAACAACGCCGAGATCGCGCAACAGATTCTGACGGCCTGGCGTTTTCCGCAGAGCGTCATCTCGCCGGTGCGGAACCAATATTCCACATCATTGCCGGCAGATGAAAATCGGCCGACGGCTCAGATCGTTCAGCTCGCCTGCACTGTCGCGTACGACGGTGGTTTCGGGCTGCATGGCGAGCGAGAGGAATGGTCGATTGCCGACGAGGACTTGCGCTCGATCGGTCTGGATTCGGCGATGGTCGCGGAAAGCCGTGAAGAAGCGGTCAACAGTTTCGAGCTGCTGAAAAGTTCGCTCTGAAAGTTTCGGTAGAATTCTGAAGTCCGATTCCACGCGCCCTTGCGGCTCCGCCAATTGAAGGCATTTTGTCCGCGCTCATGATGCTCCGCACTCTCGCTGTATTCAGTTTGGCACTACTGGTGAACGGGCTTCGCGCCGAGGAGAAAGCAGCGCCGTCGGACGCACTCAGTTCGGCCATGCAGAAGTTGGCGGCGGGCGATGACGACTGGGCCTACACGCAGGTGTTTCGCCGCACGGATTGCAGCACGGGCGACACCGTGGCGCGCTTCGATCCTTCGAAGCCGGCGGGTTCGCAGTGGCAGCTGTTGAAATTGCGCGGCCGCACGCCGACGGAAGCCGAGGCCGCGAAATGGTGCCGGCGCCGTGAGCAGGATGTGAATCAGACCGACAGTCGCGCGCTGGTGGAGCTGCTCGATCTGGAGCACGCGCGTATCCTTTCTCAGGATACAGAACACGCCTCTTTCGAAATTCCGCTGAAGAAGAACACGATTGCGCACATTCCGGCGGAAAATTTCGTCGCGTATGCTGATGTCGATTGCGAGCAGGCGGCGTTGGAAAAACTTTCGATCGTGCTGCGCCAAACCGTGCGGCTAATCGGCGGGATCGCGCAGATTCAAACCGCGAAGGGCGAGATGGTTTTCAAGAGCGTCGGTGAGGATGGCACCCGCCCGGCGTACATCGTGGCGTCGGGTTCGGGCCAAGCGCTCTTCCGCAAGCTCAACCGCAGCGCTGAGATTATTTTCACGGATCAGCGTCGGGTGAAATCCTAAGGCTACGGAATGCCGGCCGGAGGCCAGCGCTCCCAGAGCCTTCTGCGCCTTGGAAAGGCGTACTCGGCCGGCCGAGCCTCGGCATCCGCCCGAGCATCGGTATTGGCCGAGCCTCGGCATCTTGCCGAGCGTCGGCCACTGGAGCGCTGGCGTCCTCGCCGGCATTTTCTTTCTAAAGTCCGCGCCCGCAAGGCGCGGACGGACTCGATCGAGTCCGCGGCTGACGCCACTAGAGAAAGGTTTGCCGGCCGCAGGCCGGCGCTCCGTTGGGCGGACAGCTTTCTCACCGAGACGCCTCTGCGCCGTCGCCGCCGGTAAGCAGTTGCGAGGACCGGGCAACGGGGTAAGCTTCGCGTGATCGATGTCCGCAATTTCCAACGAGCTGCTGATTCTGGCCCTGCTGCTGATTGCCAATGGTATTTTTGCGATGGCCGAGATCGCGGTCGTCACGGTTCGCAAGGCGCGGTTGAAGTCTCTCGCTGACGCCGGCAGCAAGCGCGCGAAAGCGACTCTCGCGATCGCTCAAGAGCCCAGTCGTTTCCTCTCCACCATCCAGGTCGGCATCACGCTGGTCGGCATGTTCGCGGGCGCTTATGGCGGCGACACGGTCGTCACACAGATCGTCCCGAGCTTGCAGAAAATCGATTGGCTCGCGCCGCACGCACACGCCGTCGCTCTCGGCCTCGTGGTCATCGGGATCACTTTTGCCTCGGTGATCTTCGGCGAGCTGATTCCGAAACGCCTCGGCATGGCTTACACCGAGCGCGTCGCGCTGATTTTCGCGCCCACCATGGGGCGCATCTCCCGAATTTTTTCACCGATCGTTTGGGTTCTGACGACGAGTTCGGAGTGGCTGTTGAAATTGTTCGGTTTCCGCACCAATCGCGAAGAAACGCCGGTCTCGGAAGAAGAGGTGAACAGCTTGGTCGAGGAAGGGCTGAACGCCGGCGTCTTCAACAAGGCGGAGTCCGAAATGGTCGCGGGCGTGCTCGAGATGGATGAGTTGCCGGTGACGGCCATCATGACGCCGCGGCCGAAGATTGTTTTTCTCAACATCGACGACACCGACGAAGTGAATTGGCGAAAGATCGTCGCGAGTGGTCACTCGTATTTTCCGGTGTTTCAGAGCAACCGCGATCAGGTCCTCGGCATGGTCGCGGTCAAAGCGCTCTGGGCGCATTCGGCGATCGGCTTGCCCACGAGTTTGCGCAATCTGCTCGTGCCTCCGCTCGTCGTGCCGGAAACGATGACGGCGATTCATCTGCTCGAAGCCTTCAAGAAGGCGAGTAAGCACATCGCGCTGGTGACAGACGAATTTGGCGCGATTCAAGGCGTGGTCACGTTGATCGATGTGCTCGAGGCGATCGTCGGCGATTTGCCGAATATGGGCCCGCGCTCGGCGCCGGCGATGAAGCAGCGTGAAGACGGCTCATGGCTGGTGGACGCGACGCTTGGCACGAGCGAATTGAAGACGCTGCTGTCACTGGACGCTCTGCCAGACGAAGATCGCGCGGACTTTCAGACGGTCGGCGGATTCGTGGTGACGCACCTCGGCAGGATTCCCGTCGCAGGCGATTATTTTGACCACGCCGGATGGCGGTTCGAAGTGGTGGATATGGACCGGCATCGCGTGGACAAAATTTTGATTGGGAAAACGCCGGGCGCAGCATCGGCCGCGGCTTCGCTGGCCAAGGCCGGTTGAGGTAGCGGAAGCACGAACGCTTGATTCGCGTGCTCATCCCACCCACGGTGGGCGCGAAAATTGGGAGTTTTCGCGATGGCTGCATTCCACCCCATTTCTGTCGTTGCCGAGACTACGGGCTCCCCCTGGGGCGTGGTCGGTCTGTGCACGGCACTGACCTTGGCGGCGGTGATCGGGGTGTTTATTCAGGAGCGGCGGCTGAAGCGACTGCGCTCTGAATTCAGGAAACTGCGCACAGATCTCACCCGGGCGAATGAGCGCGCGGCGAGTTCGCGAGGCGAGAAGGCTCACATTTTGCGGCTCACGTTGGAGGACCTGGCTGAGCCCTTGAGCGTCATCGAAGGCGCGATCGAGGCGGCGCAAAAAGATTCGCAAAGATTGGGCGCCGAAACAGTGACCACGCTCGGCGCGCAGGCGCAATGCATGCGCCGGACGATCTCTTCGCTGCGCGAGCTGCAGGCCTTGGACGTGCGCAGCCGGGCTGCGACTTTCGCGCCGATCAATGTCGGCGCGATTTTGCACGAGGCTGTTTCGGCGGCGCGCAGCTTGGCCGACACGCATTCGGTGCGACTCTCACCCCCTGCTTCGAGCAAGGGCGCGTTGGCGCGCGCCGACGCGGGGATTCTGCGAAAAGTTCTATCGAATCTGTTGAGCCAAGCGATCGCGGTGTCGCCGCCGCAGAGCGCCGTTTCGCTTTCGTTCTACACGACGAGCGATCGCGTTTTGATCACCGTCAACGACGAAGGCCCGGGAGCCACGGTGATTGACCAAGCGCAGATGTTGAGTGAATCCGGCGAAAGTCGGCCGCCCATGCCGCCGCAGGAGGCAGGCGCTCCGCTCAATCTGGCGATGATTCACAACCTGATCGGCGCGATGGAAGGATTCTTCTGGTCGCAAACCGAGCCTGGGCGAGGCACGACGCACGTGATCGAGCTGCCGCTCGCGGCGAGAGCGGCGGCGGTCGAAGCGTAGCAAGACGCTCGCTCTCGATCCGCCGTGATCGAGTCCGCCGCTTCGCGGCAGCCCAATCGGTGCCGGCAAGATGCCAGCGCTCCCAGATCGGAATGCCGGCAGGGGCGCCGGCACTTCCGAAGTGAGCCGCGTTCTCGGGCTCTCTCTAGACGACTCTCTCTAGACTAGTTGTCGTGCTGTCTTGCGAAAACCCGCGCCGTCCGCGGCGCGGGTTTTTTGTCGGAGCGCTGGCGTCCACGCCGGCATTCTCTTTCTACAGTCCGCGCCACAGGGCGCGGACGCACTCGCTCGGCAAGAGCGCGTCGCCCAACCGAGTCCGCCGCTTCGCGGCGATTGAAGGACACCCGATCAGGTCAGGAACGAACAAATATATTCGCAGAGCCCGGCGGTCTCGATGGTGAAACCGCTGTTGCCCGGAACGTCGAAGTATTCATTTGCCGAATACGATTTCGTTTCCTGCTTTCCATCGAGCGTGACGGTGCATTTGCCGGCCACGATCTCCATGCGCTCGGGCGCGCCGGTGCCGAAGTGATACGATCCCGGGTAAATCAGACCCAGCGTCTTCTTGGTGCCATCGGCAAAGAGCACGGAGTGGCTGATGACCTTTCCGTCGAAGTAAACGTTGGCCTTGGTGACAACCGTGACGCCCGCGAATTGAGTAGGAAGATTAGCCATAGAAAAGTCTGTCATCGCAGCGCTCGCCGCCGACTGCGGCAAGCTGATAGCTGCGGCTGAGCCGGCGTCGCGAGGGAAGAAAGTGCGCGGCTAGCGCCGCGATAAATAGGTTGGCAGGCCAGAGGCCTGCGCTCCGAATACCCCGCGAACGCGTTTGGAAACGCGGTCGCTCAAATCCGCAGCGGTTGCTCAGATGTCCAGCGGTTGCTCAGATGTGCCGCCGCGTTTCCGAACGCGGCAGCACCGGTCCGTGAGCGCTCCGCACTTCTTCGCATCGGCGGTTCGTGGAGCGCGGGCGTCTCGCCGGCCAATCCAACTAAGGTCCGCGCCGCAGGGCGCGGACGGACTCCACGGCTTGCAACGGAGCGCCAGCCTCCGGCTGGCTTTTCGATAAGTGTGTCCCGCTTCGCGGGACGCTGTTTTGGGCTGGCCGGCCGGGAGGCCGGCGCTCCGTTAGCCGGTCCGGTCGGCCGGCTTTTTTGCGAAGCTATCGCCTGGATTTCTTAGAGTTCGTAAGCGCCGAGCTGCTTGTCGACGCGCACCTTTTCCAATTTCACGAAGGCCGGGATGCCGTTTTCATACGGCACAGTGGTTTCGCCTTGGATCAGGGGCTGAGCGTAGCGGAGGAATTGGAAGTTCATGCTGACGCCGTCTTCGTTGATCCACTCGCGCGGGAGCTTCTTCACGCCATTCGCGATGTCGCTCAGCGGAGCCAGGCCGGTTTCGCAAGTGTAATGGTCACCATCGCCGCGGAGCAGCGTGACCATCTTGTCCGTCTCGCCGTTGATCGCGGCTTTGACCGCGGCTTGGCCGGCGAGAAAAGCTTCATCGGCGTCCGTCTTCGAACCCGCGTGAGCGGCGGCGCGTTGCGCGATACCGAGGCGCGCGACACGGGCCTTCGTGCCCGGCAGGTGCTGCTCGACGAGACTCCGCAAATAATCACCGGCACCGCCCAATTGGGCGTGACCGAAGGCATCCGTCGCTTCCGCGGCCGAGACGTAGTTGCCATCGGCATCGATCAGGCCTTCGCCGACGACGACCAAGCAGTACTTCTCGCGCTTGAGCACGCGCTTCACGTCTTCGACGAACTTCTCCGTGCTGAACGCGTTTTCCGGGAGATAAATCAGGTGCGGAGGATCGTGCGGATGATCGCGGCGCTTCGCGAGCGCGGCGCCGGCGGCGATCCAGCCAGCATTACGACCCATCACTTCGAGGATGGAAACAAGATCGTTCTGACCCATCGCCTCGTTGTCGCAGGCGAGTTCGCGCACCGTCGTGCAAACGTATTTGACGACGCTGCCGTAGCCTGGGCAGTGGTCGGTGACCGGAAGATCGTTATCGATTGTCTTCGGAATGCCGATGACGCGCAGTTCGTAGCCCTGTTGTTGCGCGAGCTTGGAAATCTTGTCGGCAGTGTCCTGCGAGTCGTTGCCGCCAGCGTAGAAAAAGTAGCGGATGTTGTGCGCTTTGAATACCTCGAGGACGCGCTCGAAATCCTGTTGTTTCTTGAGCTTGTAACGGCAGGTGCCAAGCGCAGCGCCCGGCGTATAACGCAGGCCGCGAATCGTCTGCTGCGACTCGGATGCGAGGTCGATCAAGTCTTCTTGGAGAATACCGAGGACACCGTTCAAGGAGCCGTAGATTTCCTCGATGCAGCCATGGTTGAGCGCTTCGGCGACGACCCCGGCCACGCTTGCGTTAATGACAGCGGTCGGGCCGCCAGATTGGCCCACCAAAACATTTCCTACGAGTTCATCCATGACGACAGAGTTTGTGTAGAGTTGAAAACAACGTGAAGTGCCAGAAAAGCGGCCGCGCCCGCCGTGTGGCAAACCCAAATTTCCCCGGAAACACCCGAGGCGAAGCTAAGGACTTCAAGAATTTACGAGGAGCCGACGAAAACGAATGGCGGCGGCGGCGACCGAAGCACGCGCCGAAACGGACGGAAATCTCCGCCCGGGACCGGCGCGGCGGCGCGCGGGACCCGTCACAATAATTTTGCCGGCGCGTAGTCTTTCGCGCCCTTCACCCCGCGCGCTGCGGCGTGGGCCTGCGCGACGAAGATGTCGACTTGCTGCGGCGCGGCGCCGACGAAGCGGTCGCTATCGGACAGGATCGCCTCGATCTGCGCCCGCGAAAGCTTCAGACGCTCGTCGCCGGCCAGACGGCCGATCAAATCCGCATCGCCGCCTCCAGAACGCAGCGCCTTGGCCGCGGCGAGGGCATGCTCCTTGATCGCTTCGTGCGCCGTCTCGCGGCCCGCGCCGCGTTTCACCGCTTCCATGAGAATGGTCGTGGTGGTGAGGAACGGCAGATTACGCGCGTTTTCGGCGGCGATGGCGGCGGGGAAAACATCCATCTGGCGAAGGATGGTCACAAACGTCTCCAACAAACCGTCGATCGCAAAAAACGCATCAGGCAACGCCACCCGGCGCACGACCGAACAGGAAACGTCGCCTTCGTTCCATTGGTGGCCGGAGAGCGCGCCGGTCATGGTGACGTAGCCACTGAGAATCGTGGAAAAGCCGCACACGCGCTCGCAATTTCGCGCGTTTACTTTGTGCGGCATCGCCGATGAGCCCACCTGCCCTTCCTGAAAACCTTCCGTCAACAAACCCTGCCCCGCCATCAAGCGCAGCGTCGTCGCGAAACTCGCAGCCGAGGCGCCAATCTGGTGCAGCGCTGAGACCACGTCGAAATCCAAACTCCGCGGGTAAACCTGGCCGACGGCATTGAACGCCGCGCGGAAACCGAGGTGCTTCAAAACCCGCGCCTCGAGTTTCGCCACTTTCTTGGCCTGACCGCCGAGCAAGGTGAGCTGGTCAAGTTGCGTGCCGACCGCGCCTTTCAGCCCGCGAACCGGGTAACGCGCGAGCAATTCATCCAGCCGCTGAAACGCGATGAGCATTTCCTGACCAAACATCGCGATGCGTTTGCCGAGAGTGGTCGGCTGCGCTGGGACGTTGTGCGTGCGACCGGTCAGCATGATGTCGCGGTGGGTCTTCGCGCGCTTGGCCAGCGCGAGGAGGGCCGCGGCGGTTTTCACGCGAACGACCGCGAGCGAACGGAAAATCTGCAGTTGCTCGACGTTTTCCGTGAGGTCGCGGCTGGTCAGGCCGAGGTGGATGCTTTGGTGACCGGCGAGATCGGAAAACTCCTCGATGCGGGATTTGACGTCGTGGAGGGTCTTGCGCTCGCGCTCGGCGATCGACTTGAGATCGATCTGGTCCTTCACGCGTTCGTAATCGGCGATGGCCTGCGCGGAAATCGAGACGCCGAGGTCGCGCTGCGCCTTCATCACCGCGATCCAGAAATCGCGCTCGATGCCGATGCGCCCCGTCGGAGACCAGATCGCTTTCAACTCCGCCGAAGCATAGCGCTCGGCGAGAACATTCGGGATGGAAGCGGCGGCAGAATCGGCGGCGGAGGACATGGGAAAAAATGAAACCTTACGAGGCGCGAGCGTCACAAACCAAAACCAAAAACCTTTTGCCCACGAATCACACGAAGAACACGAAATGACGGAATCACTTTTTCCCACGGAATGCACGGAAGACAGGGACGAAAACCATTCCGTTTCCGTGCCTTCCGTGCATTCCGTGGAAAAAGCGGTATTCTGATTTCGTGTTCTTCGTGTGATTCGTGGGCAAAATCCTGCCGACCAAAAGCCGCGGAAATCAGGTGCTCAAACAACGCACCGCCATATCGCGGAGCACTTCTTCCTGATCATTCGGGCGCTGGATGATTTCTTCGAAGGCGCGGATGAATTCCTGTTGATTGTCGATCAGCCGGCGCAGGGTCGGCAGCTTGGCCGTGCTCGCGAGTTTTCCGAGATACCACGGGTTCTGCGTGAAGAGATTGTACGAGCTCTTTTCCGTGGCTCCCGAAAAATTCGGCGCGTATCTCGCCTTGGCGGCGTCGAAGCCGGACTTGTCCAGACCGCGCGGACCGACTTTGACCAGACCGGCGTCGACCAGCGCTTTGACCTGGAGCAAAATCCGATTGCGATTCTGCAGCGCGGAAATGATCGGGCGGGCATCTCCGCCGTTGAAGAAGTGCGTGTTCAACGCCCCGAGCGTCCATTGCAGATTTCCGCTGAAAAACGCTTCGGCCGCCTCGAAGAAATCGCCTTCGGCCACGTTGGGCGAGAGATCGGCAACGTGCTTCTCTTCGATCACCGCGCCCTCGCCCGCATAGGTCGCAAGTTTGTTCACCTCTTCGATGAGCAATCGCGTGTTCGCTCCCGTTTTCGCGAGCAATAGCTGCAGCGCGCCCTCGCCAAACGTCACGCCGAGCGCTTTCGCTTCGGCCAAAACGATTCCCCCTAACGCGTCGGTTGAGCCATCGCCATCTCCTCCGCCGACCAGGGTGAAGTCAGCGGTCTTTTCGCACCATTTGGGAAACGCGCGCCGGCGGTCGACGGGCGCCGCGGTCACGACGACGGCCGTTTCGGCGGGATTGATCGACGCGAGAATCGCCTGCAGGTCTTCCAATATCTTGAGCGTGCTCTCCGCGCGGCCGGTCACGCTGTCGGCCAGAAAATTCACGTCTTTCAGCCAGACCACGCGCCGGCCGCCGAACATCGAGACCGTCTGCACGCTGTCGCGAAACCGATTCACCGCCGCCTCGACTTCGCCGACATTCGCCGCGAAGCCGCTGAGAATCTCGCGGGAAAACTCATCCGTCACCTCGCGGGCCAACTCGTCGTAACGCTGCTTGCCGAGGCGATTCACCAGGTAATCGTCCGGTCCGCAGATGAAGATAAAAGGAGGTTGAGAAGACAAAGGATGAATGAAGAAGTAAGAATGTAGAATGCCGGAGGAAGACGAAGACGAAGGCTGAAGAAGGCGAAGGCTGAAAGAATAGGAAGGCTGAAGGCTGAAGGCTGAAAACGGAAATTTGAAGGCTGAACAAAAGCGCGGGGTTTCAGCCCTCAGCCTTCGCCTTCCCATTCTGCATTCTGCCTTCTTCATTCTTCCTTTGCCTTAAAGATTCCCCTTCTCTCCAGGTGCATTCGATCATCACGGTTTTCGGCACGAGAGGGAGGCCGAAGGCATTGTTATTCAGCTGCTCGGCCACGATGTCGACGGCGGCGGCTCCGATCGCGTCGGCACGTTGATCCACGCCGGCGAAAAAGGCCGAGTGTTTCGGCTCGAGCGGAGACAAGGTCGCCAGCCCAATATCCTGCGGCACGCGATAACCGTTTCTCTCGAGCATGCCGAGTTCGGCGGAGCCGTTGCAAAGAATGGCGTCGGGACGAAAACGTTTTAACCAGCGCAAGAACTCCGCGGTCTCGTCGCTCATCAACACCGATGCCGGAATCACGCGGCCGAGATGCTCCATCTGCGCCTCGTAGTGGCCGGCCCGCCAGTTGCCGTCGACGCGATGATGCATCATCGCGGTATTCACCAATCCGATACGGCGGTAGCCACGCCGCCAAAGCTCGCGATAAGCGAAGCGAACCGAATGATAGGTGAAGCTCGCCGCGCGATGGAAATCCGGCTCGCGCACCGAAAAACCAAACGTCGCCAGCGCATAGCTCGACCAATCGAGGCTGTAATCCAGTTTCGTCTGCACGCCCTGCGTCGGACCGAGAATCACGCCGCGGATACCGCGCGCTTTCAGCACACGGTCGAGGTGCCCCGCGTCGGCCCCGGTTTCATCGCGAAAGAAAATATCCACGCCAAAACCGAGCTGGCGGGCCCGTCCGCGAATGCCTTCGTACGCGGTTTTCATGAACGCGAGCGAGTTCAAGGTCGCGCGCGGAAAATGATAAATGAACGCCAGCGTCGCCGCCGGCCCCGGCTCGCCTTTCCGCGAGGATTTCAGCGTCGCCATCAGCGCGGAAACATACGGATGCGGTCGATAGCCGGCGCGCTCCGCGATGGCCTGGATACGCCTGCGCGTGTCCGAGCGGATGCGCGCATGATTTCGCAACGCAAGCGAAACGGTCATGACCGATACGCCGGCGAGCTCCGCAATTTGCCGCATCGTCACCTTGGGTGGATTCATTCGGTTTACGATTAAACTGACCGCGGACTTTAGCCGAGACCGCAATTGCGGGCACAACAGGCGCACCCCGGACCGAGGACATCGCCCGCTCTTTCGTCCGCCTACCACCATGACCTCTCCCCTCCCGGAGCTCCAACGCTCATTCAACCCCATTTCAACGCGACGACGCGCCCTCGCCGGCCTCGCTTTCTTCTGCGGCGCACTCACGTCGCTCGCGCAAGTCGCGGCCTCCGACACCGCGCCGAACAACAATAAGGCGCCAGCGGACAAGGACGAAGTCGTCCGCCTCGACAGCTTCGTCGTCTCCACCACGCGCGACCAGGGCTATCGCCCAGGAAATTCCGTTTCCGCCACGCGCATCGACACGCCGATCAAGGATCTTCCGTTTTCGATCAGCGCCTTCACTCAGCAATTCATCGAAGACACCGGCGCCACGGACTTGTATGACGTCGTCCGCTACGCCGCCGGCGTGAACAGTTTCGCCCGCGAATTCCAGGGCGGCAACGCGCAGTACACGATCCGCGGCTTCTCCCAGGGTGTGCTGCACGACGGCTTCAGCGGCGGGGACATCTACGTCGACACGCTGAACGTCGAGCGCGTCGAGGTGGTCAAGGGCCCCGCTTCGCTGCTCTACGGCCAAATTCAGCCGGGCGGCATCGTGAATTACATCACGAAGATTCCGAAGGAAAACGCCTTCACCAAACTCACCGGCAGCTACGGCAGCTACAGCTATGCGCGCGGCGCGGTGGACTACAATCAGCCGCTCATCCCGCACAAGCTGCTCTTCCGCTTCAACGCCGGCGCGGAGAACGGTCTGCAATGGCAAGACCCAGCCAAATCCGTGACCAAAGTGATCGCGCCGAGCGCAAGCTGGAACGTCACGCCGAACGTCTTGCTGCGCGTCGCGGCCCAGCATTTTCAGCGCCCGGAAACTCCGCCCGCGCTCTATCGCACGAACATGGAAATCAGCACGCCGGAGAACCTCGTCACGTCGCTCTACAACGCCGGTTATCCTGGCTCAGTTTCGGCGTTAACCAACAAAACGGGTCCCGACGTTGGCATCAGCAACGACAGTTCCGATCCTGGTTTTCTTCTGCCGTATCCGGCGCTTCCGCGGAATTTCAACTACGGCAACAGCGATGATTTCCGCGTCTCGTTTTTGCGTTCGGTCACGGCCGAGGCAGACGCGAAAATCGGCGAGCACTGGGTGGCGCGCATCAATTTCAACGCGAATGAAAATGACCGCCGTTATTATCAAACGGGCATCGGCAACACCTATATGGCGCCGCCGGATTCGATGATTTTTTCGAACGGCGTCTGGAGCGTCGCGCCGAGTTGGACCGCATTGACTGCCGCGCAGAAAATCGCGGCCGAGCTGGCGTTCGCGCAACAAATTCTCGGCGACATCGACGCCGCGTACGCGACGCAAAACGGCACGCCCGCTCCCGTGCTCAATCCGCGACGCCAGCGTTATCTGACGAACTGGGGCGAAGGCTACGCCGTGCAGGGCGACTTCGCCGGCCACTACGACATCAAATGGGCCAAGATCAATCCCGTCCTCGGCTTCTCCTTCGATCATTCGAAAAACAATTCCCAGACGTGGCTGAACGCCGGCACTCCAGCCGCGCCGTACTACCGCACCTGGGACGTGAATCCGAAAAGCCCGACCTATTTCATCGACCGCGATCCTGCCAATCCGGTGAGCAACACCGCTCTCTCGACTTACAGCGGCGGCAATCAAAACGTGGGCGAGAACGCCGCGGGCTACGGCGTGGTCAATGCGCAATTCCTCGACGACCGCCTCTTCGCCGTCGCTGGCGCGCGCTACACCAAAGCGAAGAGCAAGGGCGCGTCGATCGCCGCCAACGGCACGGTGGGGACGTTCAACGCATCCCGCACGCAGTCGTACACGTCGCCACAATTCGGCGCCGGCTACAAAGTGACGCGCGACTCGATGTTGTACGCCTCGTACAGCACCTCCTTCACCGCGAACCTCGGCAATCTGCAGACGCCGCAGATCGTCGATGGTGTTTGGAAAACGATCGCAACGGGTCAGCAGGCCCCCACCACCGGCAAAGGCTACGAGGTGGGCTACAAGACGGATTTTCTGAACGGGCGGATTTCGTCCACGGTGGCGGTTTATCAGATCGAACAACGCGACGTCGTGCAGACGTTCAACGTGATCATGCCGACGACGCCCGAAGCCGTGGGCGCCACGGTTTCGACGACCGTGCAAGGCACGGAAGTGCGCAGTCGCGGAGTCGAGTTGGAGACGACGCTCTCGCCGACGGACAACTGGCAAATTTACCTGAGCATCGCGGAAAACGACGTGCGCAACAGCGCCGAGCCATACGGCTTCGCGTACTATTTGGGTGCGCATCCGAATGGCTCAGTGAAGACGTTAGCCAATCTTTGGACCCGCTATAATTTCACGATGGCTCCGGTGAAGGGTCTATGGATCGGCGGCGGTTTCAACTACGCGGGCGACGCCGCGGCGGACAATCGCAACAAGGACTTCATTCTCCCGTCGTATTGGGTCTTCAACGCGGCGGTCGGTTACGAGTGGAAGTGGGGCAAGACGAAGATGTCCGCCACGCTCAACGCGAACAATCTGGCCGATAAGGATTACTTCGTCGCGAACCAGGAGCAGACCACTCCGCGCCGAGTCGTTTTCCAAGTCAGCGCGTTGTTCTGATTCTGATTTAGTAGCCCACGAATCACACGAAGGACACGAAATCGATGCGCGGACATATTGCCCACGGAAGACACGGAGGACACGGAATGGAAAATTCAAATCAGCGGATTGTTTCCGATTCCGTGTCGTCCGTGTGTTCCGTGGGAAAACTTTTCAGTGTTTGAGTTTCGTGTGTTTCGTGTGATTCGTGGGCAAAAATCAGATCGGCATTCCCGTGATCTGTTTTATTCGTGGGCAAACGACTTTACCCTGATGTCTCTTAAAAAAACCCTGTTCTTTCTCTCGCTCGCGCCGTTTGTCGCCGCGGCGGACAAGCCTGAGCTCTTCATTCACCCAGCGGCTCCGGCGAACATTTATCACGAGGGTTGGATCGACCTGAACAAGAACGGACAAAAAGATCCGTACGAGGACGCGTCGCTCGATCCCGACACGCGCATCCGCGATTTGATTTCGCGGATGACCATCGAGGAAAAGACGGCGCAGATGGTGACGCTCTACGGTTTCCCGCGGATCCTCAAAGACGAGCTGCCGACGGAGGCGTGGAAGACGTCGCTGTGGAAAGACGGCATCGGCAACATCGACGAGCAGGCCAACGGCAATCAGGGTGAGAACAACAAGCTGGCCGATCCCGACACGGACCTGCCGTATTCGCGGCACGCTCGCGCGCTGAACGAGGTGCAGCGTTTCTTCATCGAGCAAACGCGGCTCGGCATCCCGGTGGACTTCACCAACGAAGGAATTCGCGGATTGCTGCATTCGAAGGCCACCAGTTTCCCAGCGCAGCTCGCCGTGGCCAGCACGTGGGATGTGGAGCTGGCCAACGAAATCGGCCGCATCACCGGTCGCGAAGCGCGCGCCCTGGGCTACACGAACGTTTATTCGCCGATTCTGGACTTGCCGCGCGATCCACGCTGGGGCCGCGTGACGGAAACGTACTCGGAGGACCCGTTTCTCACGGCAGAGTTGGGTATCGCGCAGACGCGCGGCATCCAATCCGAACGCGTCGTGTCGACGCTGAAGCACTTCGCAATCTACAGCGTGCCGAAAGGCGGGCGCGATGGCGAGGCGCGGACTGACCCGCAAGTGACCTGGCGCGAGGCGCAGATGGTGTTTCTCTATCCCTTCCGCCGCGTGATTCGCGAAGGCGGCGCGCTCGGCGTGATGGCTTCGTACAACGACTACGACGGCATTCCGATCGAGGCCAATCCGAAGTTCCTAACCGACATCCTGCGCCACGAGTATGGGTTTCGTGGATACGTTGTTTCCGACAGCGCGGCGGTGGAGTTCATTCATACGAAGCACCGCCTGGCGGACACTCCGGCGGAGGCGGTGCGGCTGTCGGTCGAGGCCGGACTGAACATCCGCACGAATTTCACGAAGCCCGAAGCCTACACCGATCTGCTGCGCGGCCTGGTGCGCGACGGCAAACTCTCGATGGCGACGATCGATTCGCGCGTGGCGGACATCCTTCGCGTGAAACTTTGGCAGGGTTCGTTTGATCATCCGTATCGCGATGAGCCGGACGCGGCGGAAAAAATTGTCCGCGCACCAGAAAGCCTCGCGACAGCGAAACGAGCGGCGCACGAGGCCGTGATCTTGTTGAAAAACGAGAAAGCCCTGTTGCCGCTGAACAAGGCGACGACCAAAAAAATCCTCGTGGCGGGTCCGTTGGCGAATGACGGACACGCCTGGTGGTCGCGCTATGGTCCGCAACGCGTCGATTTCGTGACCGTCCTCGAAGGACTCAAACGCAAGCTCGGGGACAGCGCGGAGGTGCGTTACGCGAAAGGATGCGATGTGACCGACGCGAATTTCCCGGAGAGCGACGTCTGGAAAGAGCCGGCGTCGGACGCGGTGAAAGCGGGCATCGCCGAAGCCGTGAAAGCGGCGAGCGACGTGGACGTGATTGTCGCCGTGCTCGGCGAGAACGACCGCATCTCGCGCGAATCGGCGAGCCGCATCAGTTTGAATTTGCCCGGTTATCAGCAGGAGCTGCTCGAAGCGCTGCATGCGACGGGCAAGCCGCTGGTGCTGGTGTTGAGCAGCGGTCGGCCACTGAGCGTTTACTGGGCGGCGAAGCACGTCGATGCCATCGTCGAGTTGTGGTTTCCCGGCGAAGATGGCGGCACGGCGTTGGCCGATGTGATTTTCGGCGACTACAATCCCGCGGGTCGGTTGCCCATCACGATCCCGAAGAGTGTTGGTCAGGTGCCGTTCAATTTTCCGACGCACCCCGGCGCGCAAGATCGCGACGAAGGACAGGTTTCCGGGCCGCTCTATCCCTTCGGCTTCGGCCTGAGCTACACGAGCTTTGCCTACAGCGATCTGAAAATCTCGCCGG
The DNA here is from genome assembly GCA_035765635.1 of Opitutaceae bacterium. GTDB lineage: Bacteria > Verrucomicrobiota > Verrucomicrobiia > Opitutales > Opitutaceae > EW11. The sequence continues at coordinate 732 of DASTWZ010000043.1, read as the reverse complement.
AGAAACAAGGTCCGCAGGGATTGATCGAAGTGAGCGCGCATGTGACGAACACGGGCAAGGTCGCTGGCGACGAAGTGGTGCAGCTGTATTTGCGCGACGACTACAGCAGCGTGGTGACGTTCGAGAAGGAGCTGCGCGGTTTTCAGCGCGTGCACCTGGCGCCCGGCGAAAGCAAGACGCTGAGGTTCACCCTGACCCCGCAGCACCTGCAGATCTACGACCGCGACAATCATTGGACCGTCGAACCCGGCACCTTCACCGTCTGGCTCGGGGCCGCATCGACCGATCTCCGCCTGGAAGGGCATTTCGAGATCGTGCGGTGATCTGCCACGAGCCGCGTTTTTGGCGATTTTGTGGTGTGTTTTTTTTAGCCGCAAAAAGGCTCAAAATGCGCAAAGAGGATTCTGGGTAGGCAACGCCGCTCAGACATCCTCGTCTCAGATGTCGATCAGACTCTATTTGGGGTTCCAAACCTTCTGAATTCCGAGGTGCCCCAGAAAATTTGAAGGTTTGGAGCTACAAACAAAAGCGAGACTACATCAGGGTTCAGGATGTCTGAGCGGCGTTGCCGCCTAGAATCCTCTTTGCGCATTTTGTGAGGGTATGTGGTTCAGAAGAAGAACAGAACCGCATGAACAATTAACCGTCCGGGGCATCGTTAGAGCCTGTGGGTGAATGCTAAAACCAACAGGCGGCCAACGGGAGACGCTCGATAAGAAGCATGGAGTGTAA
>DASTWZ010000042.1:0-367233 GCA_035765635.1 Opitutaceae bacterium | reverse complement strand
GTCCCTCGCGAGCCGCAACCGTATGGACTTACCTCCGGGTTGAGAGACGCCAAACGCGGCTCGCGAGGGACCGCTCGCCCTACCCCCTGAGCCTGTTCGTTCGGACACCATCATTCCGCAATTTTACTCCTTCCTTAGCGCGCCGCGCGCGTAAATCTTTGGTCGCGGCTCCGCCGCGCTGCGCCTCTTTGCGGCTAATATGTATTCAAAATCTCGTCGGCAATCCTAGCCGGCTCTGCTGCCTGTGACTGTTCTCGCCATCGATCAAAGCACCTCGGCCACGAAGGCGCTGCTCTTCGATTCATCGGGTCAATGCCTCGATCATGAATCGCGCGAGCACCGGCAATACTACCCGCGTCCGGGCTGGGTCGAACACGACGCCGAGGAAATCTGGCAGAACGCGCTTTCCACATTGCGCGCCGTGATCGAGCGACACACGGCGCGGCTCGGCGAGATCGCGTGCCTCAGTCTGACGAATCAGCGCGAAACCGTCGTCGTCTTCGATCGCGCGACCGGAAAGCCGCTGCACCCGGCGATCGTGTGGCAGTGCCGGCGCAGCGATTCGCTTTGCGCACAACATGCCGCCGCCGGTCTCGGTCCATTGATTCAGCGGAAAACGGGTTTGCTCCTCGACGCGTATTTTTCCGCGTCGAAATTGCAGTGGCTGGTCCGCGAACATCCCGAAACCGCGCGGCGTCTCGCGGATGGGTCCGCGCTTATCGGCACGATCGACACGTACTTGATTTATCGGCTCACGCGTGGCGCGGTCTTTGCGACCGACGTCACCAACGCCAGCCGCACGCTCCTGTTTGATTTGAGCCGCCGCGATTGGGATGACGGCCTCTGTGCCATTTGGGAGGTGCCACGGCGCGCCCTCGCGGAAATTCGCGATTGCGACGCGACGTTTGGCGAAACCACGCTGGACGGCGCGCTACCTCGTCCGCTGCCGATTCGTGGCGTGCTCGGCGATTCTCAGGCGTCGCTTTTTGCCCAACGTTGTTTCACGCCCGGCTCGGCGAAAATCACTTTCGGCACCGGCACCTCCGTGTTGCTCAACGTCGGTGCCGCGCCGAAGTTTTCCTCCAACGGCATCGCCAGCGCGGTCGCTTGGCAACTCGGCGGCGAGCCGACATATGCCTTTGAAGGAATAATCATCAGCTCCGCTGCCACACTCACCTGGTTGCGCGATCAACTCGGTTTCGTCCGCGAAATTGGCGAACTCGAAACTCTCGCCAGCTCGGTGACAGATAACGGCGGAGTTTACTTGGTCCCCGCCTTTTCGGGACTCGGATTGCCGCATTGGCAGCCGGCTGCTCGAGCGGCCATCACGGGTTTGAGCGGGCAAAGCGATCGCCGCCACGTTGCCCGCGCCGCGCTCGAATCGATCGCGTATCAAATTCGTGACGTGCTCGATGCACTTCGGATCGAGGCCTCGCTGCCCCTCGCGGAAATCCGAGCTGACGGCGGACCGACGGCGAATCGCCTGCTCATGCAGTTTACCGCCGATCTCACGCGGACCCATTTACGCGTTTCCGCCATGGCGCATGGTTCGGCTCTCGGCGCCGCGCTGGCGGGGCTTCTGGGCTCCGGCGTTTTTCAATCAGTCCGCGAACTCGCGTCTATCCAGCGCGAGGAAATCGTTTACGTTCCCACCATGCCGGTCGCCCAAGCCGACATGCTCCATGCCGGTTGGAAACGCGCGGTTCGCAGCGTTCTCCCGCCCGCCTGAAAGGCCGACTCGGATGCACTCCCTGAAACACCGTCTGCGCACTTCCGCTTTCCTTGCGATATCGTCCGGCGTGCTCGTCGCGTCCTCGCTTTTTCTGAGTTCCTCAGCCGCGGCCGCGGAACGTTCGCTGATCGACACGACGCATTCACCGTCGGCGAAGATGTTCATGCCGGATCTCGCAGACGTTCGCTGGCAAGGCGGCCTGCTTGGCGAGCGCTTCGACGTTTGCCGCGACACGATGGTGCCGCATCTCTGGGAAATTTTTCGGGATCCAAACGAGAGCCATGCGTGGGACAATTTTCTCATCGCCGCCGGCCTCAGCGATGGTCGCGATGGCAAGCCGCACGGACCGCCGTTCAACGACGGTGATTTCCTTAAATGGGTCGAAGCTCTCTCGCAGATTTATGCGGTGACGCGCGATCCCGCAATCGATCGCCAGCTCGACGATATCATCCGCGTGATCGCCAAAGCGCAGCGACCCGACGGTTATCTGCATACCCCGAAGATCATCTTGCAGCATCGCGCCGCAGCGGAGGCTGCCGCGGCGAAAGGCAGCGCAGCGACCCGCGAGTTTGAAGACCGGGATCATTTCGAGACGTACAACATGGGTCATCTCATGACGACCGCGTGTATCCATTTTCGGGCTACAGGTAAAACCACGCTTCTGGACTGCGCGCGCAAAGCCGCCGACTACCTGGATCGACTGTGTCACGACGCCCCGGCGGATCTGGCGCGCAACGCAATCTGCCCGTCGCACTACATGGGCGTGGTCGAGCTGTATCGCGTGACTCATGAGAGGCGTTATTTGGAACTCGCGAAGCAGCTCATCGAGATTCGCCGGCTTGTCCCGCCTGACGTGGGCAGCGACATGAATCAGGATCGCGTTCCCTTTCGCGCGATGACCGAAGCGGTGGGCCACGCGGTGCGCGCGAATTACCTCTTTGCCGGAGTGGCCGATGTTTTTGCCGAAGACGGGGACCTCTCGCTCTTGCAGACACTCGACCGGCTATCCGACAACGTCGCCGACAAAAAACTCTACGTCACGGGCATGACCGGCGCGCTCTACGACGGCGCCTCGCCGGATGGCGCGGAAAACTCGCAATACAACTCGATCAAGACGGTGCACCAGGCGTACGGTCGCGCTTATCAACTTCCCAACCTGACCGCCTACAACGAAACCTGCGCCACCATTGGCTTCGCGCTTTGGCAATGGCGCATGCTCACCGCCACCGGCGACGCGCGCCACGCCGACCTCTTTGAGCAATCGCTCTACAACGGCGTGCTCTCCGGCATCAGCCTCGAAGGGAAAGATTACTTCTACGTCAACCCGCTGAAAAAGCTGCAGGACTTCGATGTGCCGCTGCGTTGGTCGCGCTCGCGCATGCCCAACATCAAGTCGTCGTTCTGTTGCCCGCCCAACGTGGTGCGGACCATCGCCGAGGCGCACAACTACGTTTACTCGCTCTCGTCGGATGCCCTCTGGGTGAACCTCTACGCTGCAACCACGCTCGACACCGCCTGGCTGGACGGCAGCCGCGTGAAGTTGAAACAAGAAACGGACTACCCTTGGTCCGGCGCGGTGAAGTTCACCTTCGCCGAAGCTCCGGCGAAACCGATCACACTGAAACTCCGCATTCCAGGCTGGCTGCATCCCGGCGCAGCGACACTTCGCGTCAACGGCCAATCTGTCGCGGCCGACGGACGCGCGAGCGCCACTGCGAACTCCGCTGCCACGCCGAGGCCGGGAAAATCATCCGCATCGTCGCTGAATCCGGGAACGTACGCCGAAGTCACCCGCACCTGGCGCGCTGGCGACGTCGTCACGCTCGATCTGGCCTTCGAGCCCGTGCTGCTGGAAGCAAATCCATTCGTCGAGGAAACGGTCAACCAAGTGGCGGTGCGCTACGGCCCCTTGATTTATTGCGCCGAGTCGAGCGACCTGCCCGCCGGGGTGAATCTCCGCGATGTCGCCCTCGCGTTGCGCGATGCCAAACCGGAATCGTTTCATGCGGAGCGCGAAAAAATCGGACGCACCGAAATCGTGGCGTTGAACGTTCCCGCCCTCGCGCTCTCCCAGCCAGCGTGGACAGCAGGATCGCTTTACCGGGAAAAGAACACTTCTCAAACGCCGCGCGAAATTGCCTTAAAACTGATTCCCTACTACGCCTGGGGCAACCGCGGTGAATCCGATATGGAAGTCTGGCTACCAGCCCGATGACACTGCGTCTCTTCAACCCGCAATCTCCACCCCATGAATCAAGGTCCTGTTGTTGCTCCATCCGCTTCCCCTGAAGCCGAACCGATCACGCGTCAGCAATGGAAATGGTCTGCTCTCGCCGGCATGGCGTCGTACCTCGACGCCGGTTCCATCGTCGCGCTCGGCGCCGGGCTCGCCATTTTTCAAAAGGAATTTGGCCTAAGCGACGGCGCGGTCGGCATTCTCGCCGCGATCGGCCCTAACGCCCTCGGTTGCGCCATCGGCGCGTTTCTCGGCGGCTGGCTGGGCGACAAACTCGGCCGCAAACGCATCTACCAGTACGACCTCATGGTGTATGCCTTCGGCATTCTCCTTATCGCGCTGGGCGTGAATCGCGAGATGCTTTTCATCGGCACGTTCATTGTCGGTCTCGCCGTCGGCGCCGATGTGCCAACCTCCCTCGCGCTCGTCGGTGAACTGGCTCCCTCGAAGGCGCGCGGCAAACTGCTCGGTTTCACGCAAGTCGCCTGGTGCCTCGGTCCTGTGATCGTACTTTGGCTGGCGCTGGCGTTGGCGCCTCTCGGACTGCTCGGCATCCGCATCGTGTTCTTTCAACTTTTCCTGGTCGCCGTGGTGACTTGGGCGCTGCGCCGCGGCTTGGCCGAGTCGGCCCGCTGGACCGAAGCAGCCAAAGCCGGAAAGGCCGCCGGAGGAAAAGTCGCCGCGCTTTTCAAAGGCTCGAATCTTCGCGCGATCGTCTGGACGGCGACGATCTATCTTTTCTGGAACTTGGCCGCGGGCACTGCCGGCATATTCAATCCCTACATCATCAGCACGCTTCACGCGGGCGGCCAGGCGATGAGCGTCGGCCTCTCGAGCGCGAATTTCCTGATCACCATGATCATCACGGTCACGATCTTCATGAAGTATTCAGATCGGGACTACAAAACGCGGAAATGGATTTGGGGCGTGGGCGCCGTGATGCAGACCATCGCTTACGGACTATTTCTTTTTTTGCCGTTCACGATTGTGACCGTCACGGCGAATATCGTGCTCTTCTCCATCAGCTCGGCGCTCTCCGGCGAAGCGTTCTACAAGGTTTTCAGCCAGGAACTCTTTCCCACCATGCAACGCGCGACCGCGCAGGGTTTCACCTTCGGCGTCGCGCGAACCATCCTCGGCATCTGGAGTTTCTTCGTGCCTGTGCTGGCTCACACCGGAATCAAACCCGTGGCCGCACTGCTCACGGTGTTCCTCGCGATTAGCGGCGTCGTCGGCTTTTTCTTCATGCCCGACACGTCCGGAAAATCGCTGGAACAAATCGAACGCGAGCGCGCCTGAGCCATGGTTTCCCGCCTGCGCTGCGAGTATCTCGTCAACCCGCTCGGCCTCGACGAACGCCATCCGCGGCTGAGCTGGCAACTCGAGTCAGACCGGCGCGGCGCGCGCCAAATCGCCTACCGTATTCGCGTTTCCACTACGCAGGAAAAACTCGCGCGCGCTGAAGCGGATCGCTGGGACTCCGGTCGCGTCGAGTCCGATCAGACGACGCATATTTCTTATGCGGGCGCTCCGCTGCGATCGCGCGATCGTTGCTATTGGAGTGTGGAAGCGTGGGACGAAACGGGAACCGCGAGCCAGTCCGAGCAGGCCTACTGGAGCATGGGGTTGCTCGATCCAGCGGATTGGAGCGCGCGGTGGATTGCCGCCGATCCAGAAATCATCCGCCGCGACTCACAGGCCACCGCACCGACGCTGACTGAACCCGGAACACCGGCAGTTTTCTCGCGGGCTTTCGATCTTCCAGCGGCATCGGTCCGGCGAGCCACGCTGTACGCAACCGCACGGGGTCTGTTCGAAGTTCAAGCGAACGCGCGCCCGGTCGCGATGGACCTTTTTGCGCCGGAGTGGACCGACTACGACAAGCGTCTGCACTACCGCGCCTATGACGTGACGGCGTTGCTCACGTCCGGCCGCAACGTCCTCACCGCCACTCTCGGTGACGGCTGGTGGAGCGGATTTGTCGGGTGGCAGGAAACCCGCGGACGCTATGGCTCGCTCGAGAATTCACTCTTGCTTCAGCTCGAAGTCCAACTCGCCGACGGTAGACAATTCACTCTCGGCACGGATCGTTCGTGGCAATGCAGCACAGGTCCGATCCTCGCGTCCGATTTCATGATGGGCGAAGTTTATGATGCCCGCCGTGAAAGCTCATCAACGGGCACCTCGGTCGGCCCCGCTGAACAGCGTTCATCACTGCCGGCAATTGAAGTTGCGCCGCCGAAAGCGCCGCTTGTCGCACAACGCAGTGAACCCGTTCGCATCGTGGAGGAGCTTGCTCCGCGCTCGCTTCACGAGATCACCCCCGGCGTTTTCATCTACGAGATCGGGCAGAACATTTCCGGTTTCGTCCGTCTTCGTCTGCGCAACTTGCCCAGCGGCACGCGCGTGACGCTCCGGCATGCCGAGCGACTCAATCCAGATGGAACGCTTTACACGGAAAATCTGCGGCGCGCGAAAGCCACGGATGTCTACATCGCGCGCGGAGGCAGCGAGGAGGTTTACCAACCGCATTTCACTTTTCATGGTTTTCAATTCGTCGAACTCACCGGTTTTCCTGGTAGTCCTCCAGCAGATACACTGACGGCGCTCGCGATCCAGTCGGCCACGCCGCCTGCCGGCCAATTCGAGTGCTCGCACCCCGGAGTGAATCGCTTGTGGCTCAATGGAGTCTGGTCGCAGCGCGACAATTTTCTCTCCATTCCCACCGATTGTCCGCAGCGCGACGAGCGCCTCGGCTGGATGGGCGACGCGCAGGTTTTCCTGCGCACCGCATCGTACAATGCCGACGTCGCCGCGTTTTTCACGAAATGGATGGTCGACGTGGAAGACGCGCAGACGCCGGACGGCATTTTTCCGGACACTGCTCCGCGGCTGCGCGAAGGCGAAAATTTCACGGGACTGGGCGGTCTGGGCGGCGCCGCCGGCTGGGCAGATGCCGGCGTAATCGTGCCGTACACGATCTGGCAGGTTTACGGCGATCGCCGCATCCTTGAACGGCACTACAGCGCGATGGTGAAATGGCTCGACTGGATCGAGCGCCACAATCCGTCATACCTCCGCGTCAACGAACTCGCCTGCAATTACGGCGACTGGCTCTGCATCCCGAGCGACACCTCATTCGGCACGCACTCGCCGATGAAGAATCTGCTCGCGACGGCCTATTGGGCCGATGACGCGGCAAAACTGGCGCGCATCGCGCGCGAGCTGTCACGAGAGGCGGATGCGGGTCGCTTCCAGAAAATGTTCGAGAACGTGCGCGCGGCGTTTCAACGCGAGTGGTTGTTGCCGGATGGACGGCTCGCCGTGGAAACACAGACGGCCTATCTTCTCGCGCTTGCTTTCGATCTATTGCCAACCGATCTGCGCGAGAATGCCGCGAGGCATTTGGTGGAAAACATCCGCGCGCTGAATTGGCATCTCAGCACGGGCTTCATCGGCATCAGCCACCTCAATCCGCAGCTCACCTTAGCCGGCCGCACCGATGTCGCGTACCGCCTGCTGCTCCAGGACGATTATCCTTCCTGGCTCTATCCGGTGAAGCACGGAGCGACGACGATTTGGGAGCGCTGGAATGGCTGGACCGCGGAGGATGGCTTCTTCGATCCGAAAATGAATTCGTTCAATCACTACTCGCTCGGCTCCGTCGGCGAGTGGTTGTTCCGCCATGTGGCGGGCATCGAGCTCGATCCCGAGCGGCCCGGTTTTCAACACTTCATCCTGCGCCCGTTCGTCGGCTCAGGCCTGGAGTTCGCACGAGCCGCGTACCGCACGCACCACGGAGAAATCCGCAGCGAATGGCGACGCGAAGGAGCCCGCCTGATCTGGACGATTCGCGTGCCCGCGAACTGCAGCGCGCGAGTTTATATTCCGAGCGAGCGAGGTTCAGCCGTCGACACCGATGGGCTGGAGATCGTCAGCCGTGAGTCGAGTTTCGCCGTGTGCCGCGCGGCCGCAGGAACGTACACGTTTAGCAGCATCACCTCGGCATCGCCAGACCAGCAATGACGGCAAAGGAGGAAGCCAGACCAGCATTGACCGCAAAGGAGGAAACGTCCGCGAGCGGCGCAACTGCGTTTCCGAACGCGGATGCGCAGGTTTGTGGAGCGCAGGCGCGAACACACCGCCTTTTTGCGGCGAAAAAAAATCTCTCGAACCTGCCCTGACCGTGACTGATCGCCTCCAAGCTCGTTACTTGATCGAAACTCCGCTGGCGCCTGATGCCGCGGCTGCGGTCCTCGCGGGTGAGCAATCCTCCGGGACGTTCGTGGCTGTTCCGGGCGAAACCGCGGAACTCAAAAACCGCCACGCCGCGCGCGTCGAAGCCATCCGCGAAATCGACATGTCGCCGACACCGGCGCTGCCGAGCAGTCGTCCAGCGCCTCTCGCAAGCACGACCTATCGTCGCGCAGAAATCACGGTCTCATGGCCGATCGAAAATTTCGGCGCCAACCTGCCCACACTTGTATCGACCGTGCAGGGCAACCTCTACGAACTCTCGCAGTTTTCCGGCCTGAAACTCCTCGATCTCGATTTGCCGCCGTCGCTCACCGCGCAATTTCGCGGCCCGGCTTTTGGCGTCACGGGCTGTCGCGCGCTCACCTCCGTCCACGATCGTCCTCTCATCGGCACGATAATCAAGCCGAGCATCGGCCTCTCACCGGCCGACACCGCGACGCTTGTCCGCACACTCGCCGAAGCCGGCATCGATTTCATCAAGGACGACGAGCTGATGGCGAACCCGCCGCACTCCCCCTTCGACGAACGCGTTGACGCGGTGATGCGCGTGCTGCGCGACCACGCGCAGGGCACCGGCAAACGCGTGATGTACGCCTTCAACATCAGCGACGAAATCGACGCGATGCAGCGGCATTACGACAAGATCGTCGCCGCCGGTGGAACCTGCGCGATGATGAGCCTGAATAGCGTGGGCCTCGTCGCCGCCAAAAAGATCTGCGATCGCGGCGCACTCGCGATTCACGGACATCGCAATGGCTGGGGCATGCTCAATCGCCATCCGTTACTCGGCATCGAATTTCCCGCTTATCAAAAACTCTGGCGACTTGCCGGCATCGATCAGCTTCACGTCAACGGCATCGCTAACAAATTCTGGGAACCCGACGACTCGGTGGTGCGATCGATCGCGTCGTGCCTGGCGCGGGACCCGCTCGGCAAACCGATTCTCCCTGTTGTCTCGTCCGGACAATGGGGCGGCCAGGCGCCCGAGACTTGGCGCCGCACGCAAACCACCGATCTACTCTATCTCGCCGGCGGCGGCATCATGGCTCACCCGGACGGCCCCGCCGCCGGTGTGGAGTCGCTGCGCCTCTGGTGGAAGGCTGCGGTCCAGGGCCACAACTACGAAGCCGCACTCGCCCAATATCCCGCGCTCGCCCAATCCGCCGCGAAGTTCGGCCGGGCGAAATAGCCACTCCGCCCGAAAAGCCGTATCCGCTCAGACAATACACCAAAACGAATTGCACTGCTGTCCTACAAAAGCGCCGAGTTCCACGAGGACTTTTCGGCACAAACGGATGCCCGCCTCAGTGGGTAGGGCGAGCGGTCCCTCGCGAGCCCCCTTCGCGCGGCTCAACCCGGAGGTTAGTTTACACGGTTGCGACTCGCGAGAGACCGCTGGCGCTACCCGCTGAGGCCATTCTCCATTCTTCCTTCTTCCCCACCCGTGCCTGCTGCTTTCCCTCTACAACTCCGCTTCGCCTTCTACGCCGACGACTTCACCGGCGCCACGGATGCGCTCGAGCAACTTGCCCGCGCCGGTCTTCGCAGCCGTCTCTTTCTTTCAACTCCGAGCGTGGCTCAACTCGCACGTTATCCCGACGTGGAAGCGATCGGCGTGGCAGGCTTCGCGCGCTCGCTCCACCCGGATGCGATGGAGCGCGAGCTTCGTCCCGCCTTCACTGCGCTGCGCGACCTCGGCGTGCCGCACGTGCACTACAAGGTCTGCTCCACCTTCGATTCATCTCCGACAGTCGGTTCGATCGGCCGCGCCATCGATGTCGGCGCCGATATTTTCCGCAGTCGTTTTGTTCCAGTGCTCGTCGGCTCGCCCAAGCTCGGACGCTTTTGCGTGTTCGGAAATCTTTTCGCGCGTTACGGCATTGGTAGCGCCGGTGCAATCCACCGGCTCGACCGCCATCCATCAGTTAGCCGTCACCCGGTCACACCGATGACTGAAGCCGATCTGCGCGCGCATCTCGCCCGCCAGACGCAGCGCCGCATTGGGCTGATCGACGTGCTTCAACTTGATCGCGACGAAACCGAAACACGCGCCGCGCTCGAGCAGGCTCTCGCCGCGGGAAATGAAATCGTCCTCTTCGACACGATCGACGACGCGCATCTCGCGCGCATCGGCGCGCTGCTCGCACCTCTCGGCTCGCCGCAACACCCGCTTTTCTCGGTTGGCTCATCCGCCGTCGAAACCGCTCTGTTCCCTGGCCGCACCCCATCCGCGCCGTCGTCCGCCTCGCAACCATCGCCGACGTCTGCGTCCGCTTTGACGGCAACGCCTGTGTCCACGTCCTCGTCGACTTCGGCCCACCATCCAACCGGCGTCTCCGAAATCTCGCCCGCGACCACCTTGGTCATTTCTGGCAGTTGTTCACCCGTATCCGCGGAGCAGATACACTTCGCCCGCGACCGCGGTTTTCCTTCGTTTTCCTTTGAGCCGTCCAGCGCGTTGGTCGAGACAGTCGCCACCTCGCTCGAGGCCGGCCGGAGCACGATTGTTTACACGAGCCTCGGCGATACGCCCGGCGCGCAAATGCCAGCCGCGCAGCTCGGCGCTTCGCTCGGGACTTTCGCGCGCGACGTGCTGCGCCGCAGCCCAGTCCGTCGCCTCATCATCGCCGGCGGCGACACCGCGAGCTACGCCGCGCGCGCGCTCGGCGTCCAGGAACTCGAAATCGCCGCCACTCTTTTACCCGGTGCTCCACTCTGCCGCGCGACACTCCCGGGCGACCCGCTCGACGGACTCGAACTCATCTGCAAGGGCGGCCAGGTCGGCGCGCCCGATTTCTTCACCCTCGCCGCCGCTGGCGCTTCCTCCCGATGAAACAAAAAACCCTCGGCCTCATCCACACGTCCGCGACGCTCGTCCCTGTCTTCGCGCAACTTTGCAAGGCGCAGCTTCCCGGCGTCGCCACCTTCAACATCGTCGACGACAGCCTCGTACGCGCAATTGGCGCGCGCGGTTCGCTCACGGCCGATATCGCGCGTCGCGTCGCGAGCTACATCAACTCCGCTGAAGCCGGCGGCGCCGATTTCATCCTCGTGACGTGCTCGTCCATCGGACCCGCCGTCGAAGCCGCCGCGCCATTCAGTGCAGTGCCAGTCTTGCGCGTGGATGAGCCGATGGCCGATCAGGCGGTGCGCACCGGCGAACGCATCGGCGTCATCGCCACATTGCCGACCACGCTCGAACCTACCGCCGACCTCGTGCGCCGCCGCGCGGCGCTGGCGCAACGATCGATTTCGCTCACTGCGCGCCTCTGCGAAGGCGCATTCGATGCACTCATGGCCGGCGACGCCGCGCGCCACGACGCCATTGTCGGCAGCACGCTTCGGGAACTTGCCACCGAAGTCGACGTGATCGTCCTCGCCCAAGCTTCGATGGCGCGCGTGGTCGACACGCTGTCACCAGCTGATCGGCGCATACCGATCCTCGCGAGCCCTCCGCTGGCGATCGCGCATCTCGCGACCTTGCTCTGACCACGCGCGCACAGCTCGAACGATGTCGCGCTTCCGTCCACTCTGCCTCGCAGTCGCCGCTCTCGCCGCGCTGGCCTGTGTCGCGGGTCTGACACTCGGTCGCGCCGGTCTCTGGCAACCGTCTGCGCTCGCCGCCGCAGTCGCGCTCGCTCTCGGTATCGGAGCCATTCCGTCGCTGCGCGGTTATCAGTTTACCGCGTGGATCATCGCAGCGGTTATTGGCGGGATGATCTATCCCTCGGCCTTTCTGCACTGGGGAAATTTCGATCTGCGCAACAAGGCGCTCATTCTCGTCGTCGTCCAACTCGTGATGTTTGGCATGGGCACGCAGATGAGCCTGCACGATTTTCGTGGCGTGGCGCGCAATCCCCGCGGCGTGCTCGTCGGCATCGTCTGTCATTTTTCGATCATGCCGCTGGTCGGGTATGGGTTGACCCGCCTGTTTTCCTTTCCGCCCGAAATCGCAGCCGGCGTGATTCTCATCGGCTCCTGTTCGAGCGGCCTCGCGTCGAACGTGATGGCTTATCTCGCGCGCTCGAATCTCGTGCTCTCCGTCACGGTCACCGCCATTACCACCTTGGTCGCGCCGGTGCTCACGCCGTTTTTGATGCAGCGCCTCGCCGGCACGCTCGTCGAGGTGAAGTTCCTCAACCTCATGGTCGAAATCATCAAGATTGTGCTCGTCCCGATCGGCGCGGCGATGCTGCACGACCAGCTGAAGCACAGCGCTCGTCGGCAGCAAATGATCGTACACGGCCTTTCCATTCTCGCGGCGGGTTATGTGGTTTTTCTCTTGAGCTCTGCGTCACCTTTGCGCTACGCGGCAGGAGTCGAAACAGGCTCCGAAGTTTCCAGTAACGTCGCTGTCGTCATCGAGCTCAGCGGCTTCGTCGCGGGCGCGATTCTCGCGGGAAATCTCTATCATCAACTCACGCGCCTGCTGCCGAAGCTGGATTCGTTCATGCCGGCGCTCTCGATGGCCGGTATTGTATATTTCACTACAGTCACGACCGCCGCCGGTCAGGACAATCTACTCCGCGTGGGAGCGCTGCTCTTCGTGGCGTCGGTGCTGCACAACGGCGCCGGTTATTTTTTCGGCTATTGGCTGAGCCGCGTCGCGGGCCTGGACAAAAACTCTGCGCGTTCCGTTGCCTTCGAAGTCGGCCTGCAGAACGGCGGCATGGCCTCCGGCCTCGCCGGCTCGATGGGCAAACTCGGCACCGTCGGCCTCGCCCCCGCCATCTTCAGTCCCTGGATGAACATCTCTGGTTCGATCCTCGCGAACTACTGGCGCCGCCGTCCCGTCGATGGAACAGAGTCCTCTCCGAAACCATGAATGCGCCCAAACGCAGACTGCTGCTCGTCTCACTATTGGCCAATGTCGCCGCGGGCACTTGGCTTCTATTGCATCCTGCGGATCGTTCACGCGCCGTTGCAGCGCCGTCCGTTGCTGCGAACACGCCGACAGGACTGCCCGACTCCGGAAAACGTGGCGCCGCGTCGACGCTCGATTCGCCGATTACGCGAGGCACGTGGGCCGCTTTGCAGAAGGGTTCAGACCGCGAGTTCGCCGAGCATCTCCGCACGGAAGGATTCCCTCCGGAGATTGTTCGCGCGCTTCTGCGCGAGAGAGTTCGTGCCCGTTTCAAGGATCGGCTCGACGTTCTGCAGGTAGACGCAAAGGACGAATACTGGAGAAACGGCCTGAATCCCCCAAGAGATTCGAATCTCTCCGTGCAGGCCCGCGCTGAGCGCCGTGCGATCTATCGGGAAATTGATGCTGCGGTGAAATCGGCCATGGGCGCGGATTTTGATGCGGCCAGCCCGAGCGAGCTGGCCGTCCGCCGTCGTGCCTACGACTATCTTTCGCAGGAGAAAATCGATCAGGTGACCGAGATCGAGCGCGACTACAGTGACCTCTACCAACAAATCCGCGAGGCCGCCGGACCTATTCGCCTGCAAAGTGACCGTGAGAAGTTGCGACTGCTCGAACGTGAGATGCACGCCGATCTCGCCGCAATCCTCACCCCGGAAGAGTTGCTGGAGTATAATTTCCGCAACGGAGCGAGTGCAAACTCGGTGAGTTATCGGCTGCGGCTTTTCAATCCAACTGAACAGGAATTCCGCGCTCTCACTCAGATTCAACTCGAGTTCGATCGTGAATACGGGACACAGGGTTGGAACGCCGCGGAATTGGCGCGACGTCGCGAGGCGGAAACCGCGTTGGATGCGAAAATGATGGCAGCGCTCTCACCCGAACGCGCTGCCGAATATCAGAGGGTCACTGACAAGAATTATCAAAAGACCGCCAACTTCCTCGATCAATACAGCTACCCTCCGAATATTGCGGGCGATATCGTCGATCTGCAAAAAAGTGTGACCACACGCGCGGAGTCGATTCGCCATAACACCAGCTACTCCGCGGACGTTCGGCGCACAGAACTTGAAGGCCTGTATCGGGAGGCGAGCGCGACATTGAGCGCCAAACTCAGTCCGGCCGCGCTGGAAGCCTATAAACGTGGCGCGGGCCGATGGCTCCAGCAGTTGCAGCCGAAACCCGCGCCGACCAATCAACGCCCTGCGCGATGAAACTTTCATCAGTCCTCCTGACACTCTCGCTTGGAATCAACGCGGCGCTTGCGCTCGTAAGTTGGTCACGAGTTTCGCACGCCACTGCCACAAACGCATTGTCAAGTTCGTCTGAAACATCCGACGAATCACCTGCGGTTATCCGGGCCGGCACGATTTCTACCTCCGTCCGACGCGCACCTCTCTGGGTTGCCGGAGGCGAGACGGACTTTGACGCGCTGATCGTGCGGCTTCGTTCGGCTGGAATTTCCGATCGCGAACTCAGTGCAGTCCTGATGACGACAATTTCCCTGCCGTACGACAAATTTCTTTCCGAGTTGTACATTCAGCCCGCCTACTGGCAACTCCCCGGCGCTGGGGCCGATCACCGACGCCAGGCCGAATTACTCAAGCGTCGGCCTGATGAGTACGGTTTGATCTCGAAATACCTGCTGACCCCGGAACTCTTTCCGTTCTGCGACGAAATGGTGCGCGAAGCGCGCATTGAGTTTGGCGACTTTTCGATCGAGACGCTGCGCAAACTCACTTTGCAGAAGCAGGACCAAGCGATCAAATCGATGGACATTGAGCTGGCTCAACCGGACCCGAAGCCGGGAGAACCGCGTTTCTCCGCACAGAATGAAGCAGCTCAGAAGGCGCTGAGCGAGGAGCAGAAAAACGCGATCAAAGCTCTGCTTTCTCCAGAAGAATACGCGCGCTATGAATTTCGAAATGGCCAGCTCGCACAAAGCTTGCGCATGCGGTTGCAGCCATTTCGGCCCACCGAAGCGGAATACAAAGCGATTTATGCAGCGGAAAAAACGTTTCGCGAAAGCGACAGTTCGGGGCCGCTGACCGACGAAGAACGCACCGCGCCGCAAAAGAAGCGCGACGCGGACCTGCTTGCAGCGCTGGGCCCTGAGCGCGCGGCCGACTACGCCGAACTTCAGAAAAGCGGAGGCGAGCTTCCGCGCTTGATGGCTCGCCTCAATCTGCCGCTCACCACCATCAGCACCATTAACAAAGTGCGTGATGAGGCGAACGCTTCGGCAACGGCGATTCGCAACAACGCTCAACTCACCCCAGCAGAGCGCTCAACTCAGCTCGCTGCACTTGCCGCAAAAGCCGAGCAAACGCTCTCGGGCACTCTCGGCGCCGAGGGTTTCGAGGCGTATTCGGAGTCGAAGGGCGATTGGCTTCGCAGCCTGAAGCAGCCACCGACGGCCAAGCACTAGCCAAGCATGTTTCGTTTTCATCTCGCACTGTTACTCACCGCGGTCTGTGCCACTGCCGGCACAACCTGGCACAGCGTCGCCACGAACTCGGAGGTGCCCATCTCCGTGCTCGAACCTTCGGCGAACCCCGGCGGCGACACCACGACCGCGCACGTAAAGCAAGCTCCCCCCGTCATCATCTACCTCCAGAACTTGCCTACGCCTCGGGTCGGCACCGATAGTGACGAAAGCATCCTCCACGATTTTCGTGCCGAGGGATTTCTCGTCGTCACGCTGGACTACGCGCATCAATCGCGGGCGCGCTGGCCGTTCATCAACCGAGATTTCACGGCGCTCCGCGAGCAGGTGCAGAAAAAAACTTTTCTCGACGGGCGCGCGCTCGACACGCTGCACATCTTCATCGTGCCGTCCGGTCACCGACTGAAACGCGATGTCGTCTTCTACCGCGAAGCCAAGCGCACCCTCGCGCTCGATCTCATCTACCCCTCGCACCCAGCAAAGCCCGTCGGCGCGGTGCTCGAGTTCTCCTGCGACAACAAGAATCGCATGAGCAATTTCTCGCTCAACTTCTGCACCGATACGATGCTCGAAGGCGCCGCGACGGAAGGCTTCGCCGTGGCGATGGCTGACCACCCGGTGCCCGCGCCCTATGCCGGACTCGACGCGATGCCGGAGTGCGCGTGGAAAACGAAAGCCGCAGTCCGCACGTTGCGTGCCCAATCCGGCGCCCTTGGTCTGAATGGTCGCATCGTGCCGGTCGGCTTTTCGCGCGGCAGCGGCATGGCGTTGCTGCTCGCGACAACACGTTCACGAGCAGAGTTCGAGGGTCACGGCGAACACCTCGGAACCGACAGCTCCGTGCAAGGCGCCGTCGTTCTCTCCGGCCGGTTCACCTACCTCGATCTCCTCGCTAACGATAAAATGATCCCGCGGTACAACGCCGCCTGGGGCGAGCGAGCAACGCACGAGCAGCGCTGGCGTTCACAGGGCGCCCTGGATTACCTAACGGCTCCCACTGAGCCACTTTTTCTTTCCATCAACTGCACCGAATCACCCGACGCATTGCATCAAATGGAAGTTCTCCGCCACCGCCTCACCGAATTATCCAGCCCCTTCGAGTACCACCTCGACGAAGAGCCGCGCGGCCATCGCGTCCCCCTCACCCCCGCCGTGCTGGACCCGATGCTATCCTACCTCAAACGCCAACTAGCCTCCGATCCCTCAATTTATTTTAGCCACAAAGAGGCGCCAGAAGGACGCAAAAAAGGCTGAACTTAAAATATGTTTTCAAACAAGCGGCATCCGCCGGCGTGCCTTTGTATTTAAGGGTTCAATACATCGAACAACTCACACCGCAGCTTCGCAAAACACCACATACCACCCATGTCCTCTTTGCGTCCTCCCTGCGCCTCTTTGCGGCAAAAAAGGTATTCTTCCCATTCGTGTGTTTCGTGTGATTCGTGGGCAACCCAAACTCCTTTCGTTCCCCTCTATGAAAAAACTCGGTCTCGGCGTCCTCGGCCTCGGTGAAGGGCGCAGCATCATTTCCGCGGCAGTGCGCAGCTCGTTGTACGACGTCGCGGCGCTCTGCGATCTAAACGTGCAACTCGGCCGCGAACGCTGCGTTGAATTCGGCCTCCCCGCTAAACTCTTCAGCACGTCGCTCGATGAACTGCTGGCCAACCCGGCCGTCGACGTCGTTGGCATCTACACGCCAGATCACCTGCACGCCGATCACGTGCTGCGCGCACTCCGCGCCGGCAAACACGTGATTTGCACCAAACCGTTTCTCCACGACCTCAGCCGCGCCCGCGAAGTGCTCGATGCGGCTCGCACCAGCGGACGCCGCGCGATGGTCGGGCAAAGCTCCCGGTACTTCGCGCCGTTCGCCCGCCAGCGCGAACACTTCCTCACCGGCGCGTTCGGCGAACTCAACACCGTCGAGGCCTACTACAACGCCGACCATCGCTGGTTTCTCGCCAAGGGTTGGGCCAAGACGGATGCCTTCAAATGGCTCTACGGCGGCCTCAGCCATCCGGTCGATTTCATCCGCTGGTATCTCCCGAACATCGTCGAGGTTTCCGGCTATTCGCGGCTGAGCGAAAATGGCAAAAAGCTCGGGCTGGTTCACGCGGACACGTTTCACTTCATTTATCGTGACGACGCCGGTCGCATCGCGCGCGTCAGCGGCACCTACACGAGCCCGGTCACGCCGACCGTGCGCGACAGCAACATGAGCTGCATTCTGCGCGGCTCACTCGGCGCGAGTCAGGCTGACTATTACGATCTGCGCTACGCGTGGAAAACGGACACGCAGTCCGCCGTAGAAACCTTCGAAGATCAGGATGATTATTTCTTCCGCTTCGGCGGCCATTCGCATCACGCGGGCGAATATCAAAACTACATCGAGCATTTCGCGCGCTGCCTCGCCAGCGGCGAAACGGCGCGGCCCGATCCGATCGAGGGAATTGTCACCGTTGCATTGATGCAGGCGATGGAGGAAGCCTGCGCGACGGGCGGACCAATCAAAGTGCGCGATGTGCTCGCGCGCCACGGCTTGCAGGAACTGATGCCATGAACACCGGTTTTTTCTCGAATGCCGCTGCGCTGCTCTTCGCGCTTTTCGGAAGTTGTTCTGCGGCGCTTGCGGAGCCAACGCGCATCGCCGATGCCGACGCAAAAGTCGGCCGAGCCCAATCCGTTTCGCGCGCCGACGAAGGAACGTCATCTGCGAATACGCGCAAAGTCATCCCCTTCCCTTCCGAAACAGCCGCCGCTGCAGTCGACGCCGCCACGATGCAGCGGGTTTACGACGAAGTGAAAACGCCGTTCAAGTACGGCGTCGTGCTCCCCGTGGAGTCGAAAGACGAACTCGTCGATTGCCCGAATATTTTCCGGCACGGGGACGCGTGGTACATGGTCTTCGTCTCCAATCGCGACAAGGTCGGCTACGAGACGCATCTCGCGCGCAGCCGCGATCTCCTGCATTGGGAACGTCTCGGCACCATCTTGCCTCACGCGCAAACCGGTTGGGACGCGTGGCAGGCCGACGGCGGCCTCGCGCTCTACGACACTGCCTGGCCGGGCACCCACGAAATCGCGACCCACGATGGCAAGTATTGGCTCTCCTACATCGGCGGCGCGCAGCACGGCTACGAACCCGATCCGCTCGCGATCGGTCTCGCCAGCACTGCCGATCCAACTTTGGCAAAACCTTGGACGCGGCTTCCGCACAATCCCGTGCTTTCGACCACGCAGCCCGACGTGCGGGCGTTCGAAAACGTCACGCTCTACAAAAGCGCGATCGTCCGCGACGACGCACAGACGCTCGGCTGGCCCTTCGTGATGTTCTACAACGGAAAAACAAAACTGAAGAATCACGAGGCGATCGGCATGGCCGTGTCGCGCGATTTGGTGAACTGGACGCGCTATGGCGACGGCCCTGTCGTCGACAACGCACCCGGCCAGGCTGCGATCAGCGGCGACCCGCAGCTCGTGAAAATCGGCGACGTGTGGGTCATGTTTTATTTCGGCTTCCGCTGGCTGAAAGGCACCAGCGCGTTCGACACGTTTGCCTGTTCGCGGGACCTCGTGCACTGGACGAAATGGGACGGCGAACCTCTCGTTAAACCCAGTGAACCTTTCGACAAAACCTTCGCGCACAAGCCGTGGGTTTTGAAACACGACGGTGTCGTCTATCACTTCTACTGCGCCGTCGGTGACCAGGGGCGCGTCATCGCGCTGGCCACGTCGAAAGACCTGTCGACCGTCGGCGCAAAAGCCACGCAGCCGTGAGCAAGATCACGTACACCACGCGGTTCAGTTATGCCGCGAGCGATGTTGGTGGGCAGTTGGTCTTCTGCTTCATCTCCTTTTACCTGCTGTACTTCTACACCGACGTTTACGGTCTTTCGGCCGGCACGGCGGGAACGATTTTGCTGGTGGCGCGCCTGGTCGATGCGATCGATGCGCCGATCTGGGGTGTCATTTTCGAGAAGACCAACAGCCGCTGGGGCAAGAGCCGCCCCTGGTTTCTTTGGCTCTGCGGGCCCTTCGCGCTTTTCGGCGTGCTGACATTTCTAACGCCTGATCTGAGCCACGGCGCAAAGATCGCCTACGCCGCAGGCACGTACATCGTCGCGAGTGTGCTTTACACGGGCATCAACACTCCCGTGACGTCGATTCTGTCGGCGCTTACGCTCGATCCGCAGCAGCGCGTGACGCTGACCTGCTGGCGGATGTTCGGCTCGAAGTTCGGCGTGCTTCTAGTGAATCTCACCGCCTTGAAAATGGTCGCGTGGCTGGGCGGCGGCGATGATCGCCGCGGTTTCATGCTGGCGATGCCGCTCTACGCCGTGTGCGCCGTGGCGCTCTTCCTCGTCGCATTCCGCAATTTGCGCGAAGTCGTCGTACCCGAGCGCAAGGCAATCGCGTCGGCCACAGGAAGCTTTGCCGCGATCAAGGGCAACTGGCCCTGGTGGATCATCGTTGCGAGCAGTCTGTGCTTTTGGATCGCGTTTATCGCGCGTGTTTCGACGGTGCCGTATTTTTTCGAATACACGCTGCACCGCAAAGACCTCATCCCGATCGCGAACAGCCTGGATTTCATCTCGCTGGGCACGGTTCTTTTTCTGCCCGCGTTTTGTCGCTTCACCTCGAAGCGCAATGTTTGGGCGCTCGGCCTTTTGGGTCTCGTCGTAGGTCAACTCGTCGTCTGGCTCGGCGTGCGAAATGGAGCGTCGGTGTCGCTCGTGATGCTCGGCTGGACGATCGGCTTTCTCGCGAGCGGCGTGGCCATGGCGATGCCGTTTTCGGTGATTTCCGAGAGCGTCGACTATGGTGAATGGAAGACCGGTGTGCGCGCGGCTGGCTTGCTCACTGCGATCGGCGCCGCGTTTTGTTTGAAAGCCGGCGCAGGCCTGGGCGGAGCGCTGCCCGCGTGGATCATGGAGCGCACCGGCTATCGACCCAACGTCGAGCAAACCGCGACGGCGCTCAAAGGCATCGAACTCGGAATAATCTGGGTGCCAGCGCTCTTCTTCGCCTTGGCCATCGTGCCCGTGCTTTTCTACAAAAAGTACGAACGCCTCGAGCCAATCATCCGCGCCGAACTCGAAGCGCGCCGCACAGGGTGATTTTCTTTTTTGGCCGCAAAGAGGCTCAAGAAGCGCAAAGAGGATTTCGGGTCTGCGACGTCGCTCGCAACGGATGCCTCTCAACGCGGTTAGGGGACTGGTTTGTAACTCCAAACCAAAATACCAGACCGCTCCCGAGCGACGAATGTCCGAGCCGCGTCGGCCCAACAAAAATCCTCTTTGTGTATCTTGAGCCTCTTTGCGGCTAAAAAACTCACCGCGGCTAAACCCTGCGTCTTTGGTTGCGGCTCCGCCGCGCCACGCCTCTTTGCGGCTAAAGATTTTTTGGACCCTTCGTGTGATTCGTGGGCGTATTCTACGTTCCTTAGGATTCCGTCAGAAATGGGCGTATAGCGGGAAGAATCGCCCAGACTCTTAGGGTATAAAAGTTACACCCAACCCCTGCGTGCATTTCTGCTTTTGCACGCGTCGTCTTCACACCCCCAAACAGAATCGTATGAGCTGCACTTCCCCTCGTCGGCCCGACCAATATTCGCCGTTCAAGCTATTCCGCAGAGTCCTCGCCGTCCTCCTCGCGACGACCCTCATCACCACGGCTTTTGCCCAAGCCGGTGCCACCGGCACGATCCGCGGCCGCGTGATGAATGCAAAGAACGGCCTCTATCTCTCCGCCGCCGTCATCACCGTGGAAGGCACCAACCTTACAGCCCAGACCGACAATTACGGAAATTTCTCAATCATTGATGTTCCAGCGGGCGACGTGAAGATAAACGCTACTTTCGCAGGGCAAAAACCTGTCGCCCTCGTGGTGACGGTCCCCCCTCATGACACTGCGAATGTAGATATCACCTTCAATGGCGATAGTGTACAAAGAAATGCGAATGGAGCAATTGTCCTCGATCCGTTCACGGTTGCGGCGGACCGATATAAAACGGCCCAAGAGATCGCGATTCAGCAGGAGCGCAGTTCAGTGACGATTAAGAACGTCGTCGCAGCGGATGCGTTCGGTGACATACCCGACGGAAATATCGGTGAATTCGTAAAGTATATTCCTGGCGTACAGATAGATTACGGTAACAACAATACCGGCTTAAATGCTGCAGACAACAATGCCACTCAGGTCTCAGTTCGAGGGTTTGGACCGGAGTTCACCTCGATTACTGTCGATGGCGTGCCGCTAACAAACGCTTCTCCGGCAACCCTAACCCGCGCGATCGGGCTCGATATGATGTCGATCAACAACGCGTCCCGGGTGGAGGTGATCAAAGTGCCTACTCCCGACATGCCGGCCAACTCGCCAGGAGGTTCAATAAATCTTGTCACACGCTCCGCATTTGAATTCGCGAAACCGCAGCTGTCGGTTGCAGTTTCATTGAATGTAAACTCTGAGGATACTAGCGATCTTTTCCAGAAGACGCCTGGTCCCGCGAACAAGTCGACCTACAAGACTCTCCCGGGCGTGGACTTCTCCTACGTCCTTCCAGTGCGCAGCAACTTTGGAATTTCGGTTAGTGGTGCATGGTCCAAAACATTTAATGAAAATCATCGTGGGATTTCTGACTACTTCTACGACACTTTGGATTTCCTCACCAATGATATTGATCTCACCCCAGTCGGTGGGAAGAAACTGCACCGCGAAAAGGACGCGAGTGGTGTATATCATGCAACGCAGCCTTTGGTCAGCCTTGATGGCGATCAGACGCTAAGCGTCGAAGATCCTCTCCTTTGGCGTTTTCAAGCAGTTGACACGCCTAACGTGGTGACGCGGAGCTCAGCAGGGGTTAAGTTCGATTGGAAACCAACGCCATCGCAGTGGTTAGCAGTCGGCTATACGTACGGGCGGTTTGAATCGGTGGATGCTCAACGCCGTCTTCAATTTAATGGCAAGAAAGGTTACGTTGCCAATTGGGGTCCTGATTTCACTGAGTACCTCACGTATTTACCGAAGGGTACGATTGTGAACGGCAAGGCGCTCACAAGCAATTTTGATCCGGGCAACACGATCGCACAAACTGTGACGACACTCGATCGCGATGGAGAAACCCACAGCGGGTATCTTACATACAAATTCGACAAAGGGCCTTGGCAGGTCTCGGCCACCATAAGCGAGTCTAGATCGGAGGGCGGATATAGTGATGAAGGAAACGGACACTTTTCCGAGCTCGAGACATCACTTACCTTGGGTCGCCTGAATTTTCGCGATATTGTCGAAGGCATTCCAGGAACAATTGAAATCGCTGACACGGCTGGGAATGCGCTTGATTGGAGTGATCTCTCAAAATGGAAAGCTCCAAGCATTACGGCCAAATCAGGCCAGACTCGTTCAATCGACGAGCGTCGCATGTATCGTATTGATGTTCGGCGGGACCTGGATTTTATCCATTGGTCAGATGTTAATTTGGCTGTAAAAACGGGATTTTATCGTGAGGAAGAGCGTACTAAAAAATGGGGTTTAGGCACAGGCTATAGAATGACATACTATGGTCCGACTCTCTCTTTGGACCAGTATATGGACGAATCCTACTCTGGAATTACGCCCGGCTTTGGATTACCGGGTCAAGACTGGCTAAGCACTTATGCTCTTTATGACCTTTGGAGGGATAATCCCTCATATTTCACGCCTAACAGCGATTCCGACCAAGGTAGCAACTGGCAAAGCTACGTGAACCAACAAAAATCTATCAAAGAGACGTCCAATCAATATTACTTGATGATTGAAGGTCGAGCTCTCAAGGGGCGCCTAAGCTGGATTGTCGGAGCTCGCCAGGAGATCGCCACCCGAAAAGGGTATGCACCAAAGAAAGACAATAGCTGGAATTATATTAAGGACGCAGATGGTTCAATTTACCGGAACGCTGCAAACCCGAACGGAATTCGAATCGACCAAGCCTCAAGCCCGGTTTTTGCCCAGAATGCCACCGGCGCTGCTCTCCGCTCCGAACTTTCCGGCAAGAACTTAGTTTTTCCAGATCATACAATATCCAGCAGTTCGAGCGGGGGAACCTTTCTCGAATATTCAAAACTGGCTTTTATTCCGTTTGACCCAATAGATGGTCGTATCGTCGGTAAACCTACGCCGAGCGTATCGACTGCCTACGAGTTCACGAAAAACTTTATTGCCAGACTATCTTGGAACCGCCAGCAGGCGAAACCGGATTTTGAAAATGGCACTCTGACGCAAGGCCAAAGCCAAAATGTTCAGATAACAGAGGCAGCTACCGAAGGCTCTATTCCGGCTGGCACGATCAAGATTGCCAATCCGGATTTGAAGCCATGGACCGCCGACTCTTTCGATCTTCAACTTGCATATTATACCGATTCTGGGGGCAAACTTTCGGTGAATCCCTTCTTCAAAATGACGAAGAATTTTCAGGAAGAGCTGATCACAACAAGTGCGGATGCGAATTTCGACAGTACCCTTTCTGGCCTTGGTCTTGATCGTGACTATTATCAAGACTACGAAGTCAGCACTACTGTGAACGGCGTTGGCACTTCAAAAACACTCGGTTACGAACTCGAGCTGTCACAAAATCTTGGCCTGTTTGGTGACTGGGGACGCCACTTCAATCTGTTTGCGAACTACTCGCACCAGTAT
The DNA here is from genome assembly GCA_035765635.1 of Opitutaceae bacterium. GTDB lineage: Bacteria > Verrucomicrobiota > Verrucomicrobiia > Opitutales > Opitutaceae > EW11. Next base: position 343,025 of record DASTWZ010000042.1, on the reverse strand, counting down.
ATCAAGCAAAACAACACGACGCTAGCTACCGCGAAGCCTATGTCCGCCACGACGGCAAGCGCGGGACTCAACATGAGCCTTAAAGGCATTTCGGTCTTGGCACGCGCCCTGTTTATTCAAGAAAAATACATGGGATCTAGCTCGACGTACACGACGCTCGATGGCCAGACTGTCATCCTTGGTCAGTTTACGCCAAGCGAGATAAAGCTCGACCTGAATATTGGATATCAAATTCCGCATTCACGGTATAGTCTCTTCTTGGACGCACGAAACGTGCTTAATGAATCGAGGGATACCATCAAGTACGACAAGACGGGGGTCTTGCCTGAATATGCTAAGCATATTGACCGAAAGATGTTTGGCGTCACATACTATTTCGGCGTCAAAGCTATCTTTTGAGCGTTAGCACAATCATTTACTTAGCGAGGTCCGCTTGTTTCGACGGACCTCTTTGTCAGTCGCCTTGCACTCTTTATTATTAACTCCGGTGTTACGCAGAATTTCATTACTAGTTTTTATCATATATTCGAACATCCTTGTTTTAGCGGACCCAGGGTCTTCGTCCGGGGCACAAGCTTCGCCATCATCCATTCAGCTTGAGCGCGCCGACAAAATTGCGAACAGCCTAAAACTTAGTGACGCCGGCAAGATACCGCGAGTACAGGGGCTGATCGCACGGCAGTACTTCAATCTCAGCTTGGTTCACGCCAAACGGGATGAATCCATCAAAGCGGCTAAGGCAAAGGATCAGGATCGCGCGGAGATAGAAGCGGCGATTGCGCAGGCGCGGGCAGATGCCACTGCGGCGCAGGATAAATTGCATGCTTCGTTTCTGGCAGCGCTTGGCACTGAACTCACCGCAACGCAGATTGACGCGGTGAAGGATGGCATGACGTACGGCGTGCTACCTCTAACGTTCAGAGTGTACCAGCAAATGCTGCCGGACCTCACGGCCGAACAGAAATCGCAGATCCTCGCCTGGCTAACCGAGGCGCGCGAATATGCGATGGACGCCAGCACCTCCGAGGAAAAGCACGCCTGGTTCGGGAAATACAAGGGGCGCATTAACAATTACCTCGTTAAAGCCGGTTATGACCTGAAAACCGCAGAACATATTTTTCGTACAGCACGCAAATAGAGCTTCGCAAGCTCTCATCCCTCCGATCCTTTACGTATTCACTTGGGTAGCGTAGCCCCGCGACGGCGGGGGGTAAGATTCAGCCGAAGTCAAATCTTTCTGAACCACTCCGATAAGGGGTAATCAAATAACAACAATCATAAACTATATGCTGCGAAATGTATATGCCTTAGCGGTTCTAGTGCTTTTGTCGTCTCGGTCGTATGCCGATTATGGCCCGATTTGGGGCAGCAAAACTATATTGCTTGCTGTAGACAATCGTTATGCGTATAATGCCATAGCCTTTAGTGCCACACCCACAAACGCGGCAATGAATTATCAGGATATCTATTCCGTTTCCATTGCGAATGGCAGTGACGTCGACGTAACCTTCGAATTTGAATCAGGCAGGACGTTTAATCCGTATGTGGATGATAACTCGGCCAATGCATACATTTATCCCTACGCCTATAATGGTGGCGATTATTTCATGGGAGGAGTCGACAATTTGCCATCGGGCTTGTACTCCGTGACGATCACGGGGCCGGAAGAAGAATTTAGCGCGTTTTGGGCCGACGCCTACTGAGGCTTATCGTTTGCCCACGTCCACCGGGTCGCTGGTCTATTTATACGTCCTCAGACCGGATATGCTCTATTTTATATTGCGATTTTCGTATTCAGGAAGTCGCTCCTAAGCTGCGTTGGTCAATCCGGTTGATTGTCCAAAAAAAAACTAGCCCACCCACGGTTTCGGAGAGCCTACATTAAGCATGTTTAGACACATCATTTCGGCTGAAATTAATTTATTTCGCGGTACTCGTTCAAAGTCCATTTCGATTTGCTCCGCATTTTTCTTAAGTGGATTGGGCTCCGCACTCCTTGCCCAAGGTTATCCTAAAGTTCCGGCAGATATTCAATCGGCCGACAACGCGCGGCGCGCCAAGGAACTGCATCGTTCCGATGAGCTGTTCGCCTCGCAGAAGGCGGTTCTCGATCAGTGGGCCGCGAAGGGAAAACCGTATATTCCTTGGGCCGCAAAGCCTGAGGATTTGCCGCAGGCGAAAATCCCCGCGTTCCCGGGCGCTTGGGGCGGTGGCATGTACTCATTCGGAGGACGTGGCGGGCAGGTCATCGTTGTGACCAATCTCGACGACTCGGGCCCGGGCAGTTTCCGCGCCGCGGTCGAGACGCCGGGACCGCGTATTGTTGTATTCAATGTCGCCGGCATTATTCGCCTGAAGAATCGCGTCAGCATTCGCGCGCCGTATATCACGATCGCGGGAAACACGGCGCCGGGTGACGGCGTTTGCATCGCGGGCGACACAGTCGAACTCAATACGCATGATATTGTCGTGCGCCATCTGCGTTTCCGTCGCGGCAAGACCGACCCGGCGGATCGCGACGACTCGTTCGGCGGGAATCCGGTAGGCAATCTGATCATCGATCACGTTTCCACGTCGTGGAGTCTCGATGAGAATATTTCGATGTACCGGCACATGTATCAACCGCCCGAGGGCGGCAAGGAGCTCAAGCTGCCGACGGTCAACGTCACGATCCAGAACTCCATTTCGTCCGAATCGCTGAATCTATTTCACCACGCCTTCGGTTCCACGATCGGCGGACTGAACAGCACGTTTCTGCATAACCTCTGGGCCTGCAACACGGGGCGGAATCCGAGCGTCGGCATGTATGGAGATTTCACCTTCGCGAACAACGTGCTCTTCAATTATCATCACCGCACCATCGACGGCGGCGATCACCGGTCCGAGTTCAATATTATCAATAATTATCTCAAACCCGGCCCGGGCACCCCGGACACGGAGGTGCGTTACCGCCTGTTGAAACCCGAATCGGAACGCAGCCGCACGGCGGTCGATCACTTCGGAAAAGCCTATGTCGCGGGCAACATTGTCGAGGGCAACGAGCGCGTGACGAAAGACAATTGGGACGGCGGGGTTCAGCCGGACGTTCGCGCCGAATCGCTCGCCGAAGCCCTGGAGAAGATTCGGGTGAACGAGCCGTTCCACCATGCGCCAATCGATTTGCTTCCCGCGCAGAAGGCGTACGAGTACGTGCTGGCTAATGCGGGCGCGACGCTGCCGCGTCGTGATCCTGTGGATACACGCATCATCGAAGAAGTGCGCACGGGGAAAATTCCCCCGCTCACGATTGCCAAAGGCTCAGCGGAAAAGGCGGAATTCTACGGTTACGACAAGAAATGGACCGATGAACTCGCTGGTCTGGTCACCAAAGGGTTCATCACGGATCCGAGTGAAGTTGGCGGTTGGCCGGAGTACAAAGGAACGCCTTACGCCGATAGCGATCACGACGGCCTGCCGGATGATTGGGAAACCGCCCACGGCTTGAACCCCAATGATGCCAAGGATGCGACCGGCGATCTAAACGGCGATGGCTACACGAATATCGAAGACTTCATCAACGGCCTCGATCCTCGCGCGCCCAAAACCGACTGGAGCGATTTGAAGAACAATATAGATCGCCGGAACCGCTAACGGGCGCAGAATTTTTGGGCCCACGAATCACACGAATTACACTAAAACAATCTTCGGAATTCGAACCTCGAACCATTTTCCCACGGAAGGCACGGAAATCACGGAGGGGGCTGCAAAGGAAGAATGAAGAAGGATGAATGTAGAATGCCGGAGAGTCCGGATTCGTTTTTGCTGCTTCCGGCTATTAACAATTGGTTTCGTCTTGGGTGAATGCGCGAGCTGCGGCTGATTTTGTGCGCTTCGTGTGATTCGTGGGCCTCTAGGTATTAAGTCTTCTTCCGTGATTTCCGTGTCTTCCGTGGGAAATATAATTCGAATTTTTTTGTGGTTGGGGGTCGCGATGGCGTGCGGGGCGTCGCCAGGGTTGACGCTTTGGTATAAACAGCCGGCGGCGAAGTGGGAAGAAGCGTTAGCCGTGGGTAGCGGGCGCATGGGGGCGATGATTTTTGGCGGAGTCACCGACGAGAGAATTCAGTTCAACGAGGACACCCTCTGGACCGGCAAACCTCACGATTACGTGCGGGCCGGTTCGGGAGAGGCGTTGATCGAGGTGCGCCAGTTGCTCGCGGGGGGCAAAATCAAGGAGGCGGAAACGCTCGCGCGGGCAAAGATGCTGAGCGATCCCGTGCGGCAGAAAGCATATCAACCTTTTGGAGACGTGCATCTCCGCTTCGCCGGTCACGAAAGCGCGACGGAATATCGACGCGAGCTTGATCTGGATACGGCCGTGGCGCGCACGAGCTACAAAGTGGGCGGCGTGACGTTCACTCGTGAGGTCTTCGCGAGCTATCCGGACAACGTCATCGTGGTTCATCTGGCCGCGAACAAGCCGGGCCAGTTGAGTTTTCAGCTGCAACTCGATTCGCCGCATCGCGACGCAGCGACGACCGCCGAAGTTGCATCGCAAACGATGACGCTGGCCGGGCGCGTTCAGTCCGGCGGGCTCAATTTTGAGGCGCGTATTCACGCGATCACTACAGGTGGCAACGTGCGCGTCGAGGGTAACGCACTGACGTTCGACGGCGCGGACGAAGTCACGCTCCTCCTCGTCGCGGCGACCAGTTTCAAGACGTTCCAAGATATTTCCGGTGATCCGCACCAGCGTTGCGCGGACTATCTCGGGAAACTGGACGGCCGGGATTTCGCGTCGCTGCGGGCCGCTCACCTTGCGGATTACCAACGGCTCTTCCGCCGAGTCGGAATCGATCTCGGTCATACCGCGACAGAGGATTTACCGACGGATGAACGCCTGCGCCGCGCCAAGGAGGCGGGTAATATCGATGCGGATCCGGCTCTTGCGGCGCTGGAGTTTCAATACGGACGCTACCTGCTCATCGCGAGCAGTCGCCCTGGGACGCAGCCCGCGAATTTGCAGGGCGTCTGGAACGCGTTGCTCAATCCGCCGTGGGAGAGCAAGTACACCACGAACATCAATGTTGAGATGAACTACTGGCTGGCCGAGCTCACCGCACTGGCCGAGTGCCACGAGCCATTGTTCTCTGCGATCGACGATCTGCGCGTGAGCGGCGCGCGCACCGCCGAGAAACTTTATCACAGCCGCGGCTGGGTCCTGCATCACAACTTCGATCTCTGGCGCGGCACGGCGCCGATTAACAACATCGACGGCATCTGGCCGACGGGCGGCGCGTGGCTTTGCGATCATCTTTGGGAGCACTGGCTGTTTTCGCGCGATCGCGAGTTTTTGGTGCAGCGCGCGTATCCGGCGCTGAAGGAAGCGTCGCTATTTTTCGTGGATAGTCTTGTGCGGGACACGAAGACGAACTGGCTCGTGACGAGCCCGTCGTTCTCGCCGGAGCAGGGTTCGATGACGATGGGCCCGACGACGGACAATCAGCTCATTCGCGCGCTTTGGGAGCACACGATCGCCGCGGCGCGCGTGCTCGGCCGCGATGACGAATTCGTGGCGCAGCTCGAAAAGCTTCTGCCGCAACTGCCGCCGAATCAGATCGGGAAACACGGCCAACTGCAGGAGTGGCTCGAGGACGTCGATGTGCCGAACAACAATCATCGGCACATGTCGCCATTATGGGCGCTTTATCCGGGAGCGGACATCACGCCGGCTGAGCCGAAGGTGTTCGCCGCGGCGAAGAAATTGCTGGAGTGGCGCGGCGATGGTTCGACGGGCTGGAGTTATGCGTGGCGCATTCCGCTTTGGGCGCGCGTGGGCGACGGTGAGTTCGCCTACCGACAACTCTCGTTGCTGCTCACGAAACGCACGTTGCCGAATCTCTTCGATCTTTGCGGGCCCTTTCAGATCGACGGGAATTTCGGAGCGACGGCGGGTATCGTCGAGATGCTGCTGCAGAGTCAGCAGCGCGTGCGAAGCGACGAGGGTTCGGGAACAGGTTCAGGCATAAGGGAGAATACGAATGTCGATTTCGAAACGCCGGTAATCATCGAGTTGCTGCCCGCACTGCCGAAAGCCTGGAGTAACGGTTCGGTAAGCGGTTTGCGCGCACGGGACGGATTCGAGGTCGATCTCACGTGGTCCGAAGGAAAACTCACGAAAGCCACGATTCGGTCAAAGCTCGGAAGGCCGGCGCAGGTGCGCTACGCGGGCGCGAGCGTGGATTTGACCTTGGCCGCCGGCGAGGTGGCGGAGTTCGATGGTAGTCTGCGGCGACGCAAGTGAAGGCTTCGCAACCTTCTAACGGAGCGCTGCCGTCTCGGCGGCATTTCTTCTAGGGCGGTTTAATAAAATCTTTAGCCGCGAAGAGGCACAAAAACGCAAAGAGGATTTTGGGGCGGCGACGTCGGTGCAGTTGCGATTGATATGAACGCATGCCCGCTCGTGGAAGGCGGCTTGCTGGATGACGGAGTGAGCAGCCGCGTTTCCGAACGCGGCTGCTCCGGTCCGTGGAGCGCAGGCGTCCCGCCTGCATTCGGCACCTATGCAGGCGGGACGCCTGCGCTCCAAATACCCGCGACCGCGTTTGGAAAGGCGGTCGCTGATTTGCGGCGAGCTCCTCGGAAAAAAATCAGCGCTGTAAAGCCTGCAGCGCGGTTACTGCTTCCGACACGGTGCGGCACGCGTGCTTGGGAAGTTCGCCGGTGAAAACGCGCATCGCCTCTGGGTTTTCGAGTGTCACTTTCGACTCGTCGAAGGCGTCATCGGCGGCTCGCGCAGCATTGTCGTTGAGGCCAAGCCGCTCGGCCATGAAGCGATACATCGCTTGTCGTTTCGACGGGCCGTAGTCGTGACCTTCGTCCGGCAAATGAACATTCGCGACGGCGCTTTCCTTGCCGAAAAGACGGTAGATCGCCTGCGCGAAGGGAAACTCCACTTGGGGCGTGTACTTTGTCCAATCTTTCCCATCGGAAACGAGCAGCATCGGTCTCGGCGCAGCGAGCGTGGCGATCATCGCGTTGCTGGCGAAATGCTCCGCGCTCCGATGAATCGGCCTGCCGCTCTCGCAGGGACAGCCGCCGAAGAAATAGCTCGAGGCCATCACGACGGGCACGCTCACCGACACGCGATCGTCCACCGCCGTCAGCAACATCGTTTGCGTGCCGCCACCGGACTCGCCAGTCACGGCGAGACGTTTCGGATCAACGCCATCGAGACTCGCCAGAAAATCCAGCGCGCGAATGTTGTTCCAAAGTTGAAATGTCATCGCATCCGGCCGGCGATGCGCGTCCGGACCGAATTGCGTGAACGAGTCGCCGTAGCCGAACATGTCGATCGTCAGCACCACCGCCCCCATTCGCGCGAGCGTCGCGGCGCGGCGCTGCACGCTTTCATGAAAACGCCCGTGCTTCGCCCAATCTTCAGGCGTTTTGATCGGCGCCGTGTGACCATGCGTCGTGAGCACGGCCGGACATGGTCCATTTGCTTTTAACGGCCGATAAAGATTACCGCACGCGAACACACCCGGCACCGTCTCGAGCCGGACGTTTTCCACGCTATAGCCGTCGAACTCCCGGCGTCGTTCGATCACCGGGTTTAGCGGCGTCTTCTTCGGCCACGGCGCAAGCGCAGCGCCCTCCTGAATTTTTCTGCGAAGCAAATCCGCGTAGGCGTTCCAGGAATCGCGGTCCTTGAAATGTGCTTTCGCCGCATCGAGCACCTCCGCGCCCTGGGCCGGTGTCAGATAATCTCGCGGACAAAGCGCCGGGCCCGTGGTCGGCAACGGTGGCAGATCCGACGGCAGCCACGAAAGATCTGCCGCGAAAACGCTGCGCGAGATGGCGCAGCAGCAAAAGGCGAATACCCAAACCCTTTTAGCCGCGAAGAGGCACAAAAGTCGCAAAGAGGAAGGAGCACGGAGAATGATGTTCATGGCTGGGGTGCGCTTACGATACGCGAACAGGCTGGGTTGTGAAGGCGTTGACCTCTTATGACGTTTCACGATCGGTTTTTTCCCACGAATCACACGAAGCACACGAATTCAGAAAATTATTTCCCACAGAATACACGGAAAATCACGGAAGGTATTTTTGTTTCCGTGCGCTCCGTGTATTCCGTGGGAAATTGGTTTGGTCTTTTGGTGTGCTTCGTGTGATTCGTGGGAAAAGTAGTTTTTTCGCGCCTCTTTGCGGCTAAAGAAATCGGCTGAATAGCCGGACGGCGTCATGGAATTGTGGATACGAATTCGTAACGGCCGGACTCGATGGCGAAAATGTCGCGGTCGCCTTCGCGGCGCAGAAATTTCACACCCGTGATTTGCGCGACGGGTTTGCCGCTTTCGCGGACCGATTCGCGGCCACGTGAAGGCAGACTCACTTCGGCTGTAGTGTTCGCCGGGATCGAGAGGCTCAACTTGAAATCACCTTTCGCTTCGACGTCAGCCGATGTCTCTTCGCGGCGCGGCTGCCGCTCCCAACGCACGGAAATCAAGCCGTGGATCGAATGATAACTCGCCTCGGCCCAAGTCAGGTCGCCGACCGGCTCGGGTGCGATGACGATCTTCTTGAAACCCGCGCCCGCCGGTCCATCCGCCGAGCGCAAGCCGACGAGGTGGCCGTAAAACCACTCGGTGATTTGTCCGAGCATGAAGTGATTGTGCGACGAACTGAGATTCGCGTCCCAGGCCTCGGTCAGGCTCGTCTCTCCTTTTTTCAAGATGTAGCCGTAGCCCGGTTTTTCGTCCTGATTGATCATCCGGTAAATCAGGTCCGAACGCCCACCCTGCGCCAACGCGAGCAGCAAATAGCGATAGCCGATGTCGCCCGCCGTCACGGTGTCGCCGACCGATTCCACGGCGTGTATCAACGACGCGAATACACGCGGCCGCTCCGCCGGGTCGACGATGCCGAACACGAGCGGCAGCGCATTAGCGGACTGCGAGCCCGTGGCATAGCTGCCTTTGTCTGCGTGGTAGAAAACGCGATTGTAGTTCACACGAATCGCTTCGGCGCGCCGCTCGTAATCCTGCGCTTCGTCCGGTTTGCCGGCGAGAGCCGCGACCCGCGCGAGCAATTTGGCGTCGTTGAAATAATACGCCGTGGCCGTAATCGGCGGCGGCGTCTGTTGCGAGAAACCGGGCTTCTTCGGCCCGAGATCGTACCAATCGCCGAGGCCTTCCGACAGCACGCCGTCCTTCGTTTTGCTTTCGAGATAGGCGAAATAGCGCTTCATCGCCGGATAATAATTCAGCAACAACGAGGTATCCCCGGTGAAGTCGTATTGCTGCCACGGCACGATCAAAAATGAGCCGCCCCACTCCGCCGCCGCCCGAAAGCTTCCTTTGAATTTCGTGTATTCGGGCGCGATGTTCGGAATCAATCCGTCCTCCGTCTGCGCATCCGACATGTCGTGCATCCCCTTCGTGAAAATGCGCGCCGCGTCGAACTCATAGCGCAGCGCCGGACCGTTCAGATGATACTGCTCCAGCCAGCCGAGCTTTTCGCGGTGCGGGCAATCGGTAAGCACGGAGACAAAATTCGAACGCTGCGACCAGCGCACCAGTTCGCGGATGCGGTTGAGCAGCGGATTCGAGGTGGCGAATTGCCCAACCGGCTCCGCGCTCGAATGGACCACCACGCCCTCGAGCAATTCCAACTTGGGCAATGCGCCGCCCGGCTGGGCCGGAGTGAAAATCGCTTTGAGATAGCGGCCTCCCGAATAGAAAAACCGCGGCATCCAGCTCTCCTCGGCATCAGTCGCCTTCGTGTATTGCCACCAGGAAATGCCACGGCGCTCGCTGCCCATCGTGTTTCGATTGATCGTGCCGTCGGGATTCGTGACCTCCGCGGGAATCAACCGCACGACGCTTCCAGCCGGTCCGGTGACGCGCAAACGCGGCATGATCGACGCGTTTTGCCCGAGATCGTAGACGACAGTGCCGTCGGGAAACGCGCGACTGCCAACCGGCCTCAGCACCTCGATCGCGCGCAGCGCTTCGGACGCTTCGGAGAAGCCACGCAGCGTTTTGCCCGGCGGGGACTGGCGAACTGCTAACGCCCAAGATGAGTCATCGAATCCCGCGCGGTTCCAGTTCGCCGGTTCGAGCCGCGCGTCGTGATCCTCTCCGCCATAGATGCTCGAAAACGTCACGGGCCCCGCATGCGTGCGCCAATGCTCGTCGGTGGCAATCGTTTCCGCGCGACCGTCGGCATATTCGAGGCGCAAATTGACGATTGCACGCAGCGGTCCGAAAGAGCCGGCGAATTTTGAAAACCGCGCGAGATCCCGGCGAACCACATTGTACATGCCGTTGCCGAGAAAAATCCCGATCGCATTCCGGCCCGCCTGCAACTGCGCGGTGACGTCGAAGGTATCGTAAAGCGTCGTCTTGTTGTAGTTTGTCCAGCCCGGCGAGAGCAGCGCATCTCCGACTTTCGCTCCATTGAGACTCAGCTCGTATTGCCCAAGCCCGCTGACGTGGACAACCGCACGCCGCAATCCGTTGCGAATGTCGAATTCATGTCGGAGCAATAAGGTCTCTGTGGCGCTCGACGACGCGATCCATGCGCCCTCCCATTCGTCAAGAATCCCCATAGTCCATGTAGCCGGCCTGCTCCAGGCACTCGGTTTTCCGTCGCGATCCCAGGCGCGTACTTTCCAAAAGACCTGCTGCGAAGAAGCCAAAGGCTTTCCCGCGTAGCGCACGAACGTGGTTTCGTCTGAAGCCACGCGGCCGCTGTCCCAGAGATCTCCCTGATCTTTCGCGAGCGCATCCAGCGAAGACGCAGCGAGCACCTGCCACGCGGTTTGGCGCTGCCCGCGATCATCGCTTTCCAACTGCCAGAACAATCGCGGCTGCGGCACGTCGATCCCGAGCGGATCGGCGCCGTATTCGCATTTCAGATACGTGACGCGGAGCGTCTCGGCGGCGTGCACAAACCCCGCGGCGCTGAACAGAACGAGAACCAGGGCGAAACAGCGAATCGTAACTGGCGCCGCCAGCGCAGCGCGCAAAGTCCGAGCAAGGGATTTCATAGTTTAGCCGGGTCGATGACCACGTGTTTGATATGCTGACGAGCCCAGGTGTAAGTGATGTGGACCAAACCATCGGATGTTTGGATGACCGCGGGATAGGCGTAGCCCGAAACGCGTGGCTCATTTTCGAGCGTTAACACCCGCCGCCAGGTCACGCCGTCGTCCGACAACGCGATATCGAGCGGCCATCGATCGCCCTTCGCCTCCGTGGCACGATGACCGCTGTGATTGTAGACGAGCAATTGCCGTCCGTCCGCGAGGGTCACGGCGTCGTTGCCGGAATTCGGGTTGGGCAAGTTCGTGGCGGTCAGCGAACTCCAGTGAAGGCCGTTGTCGCTCGACCAGGTTTGCGCGATGACGCCCTGTTTCGTGCGCATCACTGCTTCCAGTTTGCCGTTCGCATGAAAGAGCACGCTCGGCTGGATCGCGTCGAGATTCGGTCCTTTGGCCACATCGTCCGTGCGCTGCCAGGTTGCGCCTTGATCGCTCGAGCGTTCGAAGTGCACGCGCCAGCCATCGGGATTGCCCTCGGTGCTCGAAGGCGAAAGCCAAGTCCCGTCGGCGAGTTCGACCGGCTTGTTTTTGATCGGACCAAGAATGCCATTGGGCAAACGGCGCGGCGCGCTCCAGGTCTCTCCGCCATCCGTCGACGTGATCACCATGCCCCACCATTTGCTGGGCGATGGGCCGAGTTTGTAGAAGAGGCAAAGCGGCCCGCGTTTCGGTTGAAAGAGCACGGGATTCCACGCTGGCACGCGCGGCTGGCCGGGGCTCGTGCTTGCGCCCTTGGCAACTTCGCGAGCGGTTTCCCATTTTCCGTCGCGCAGTCGCGCGAACCAGATGCCGACGTCGGGATTGCGTTCTTTCGTGCCGCCAAACCACGCGGCGGCCAGCTGGCCAGGCGCGAGCCCGACGAGCGTGGAAGCGTGGCATTCGGGATACGGCGCGCCTTCGTTGATAAACTCGGAGCTTAACACCGCTTCGGGCCAGGCCGCTTGGAGCTGCTGAACAACCTTTCTCGGCACAGTGAGAATGCTGCCGTGCCGGGCGTCCTTCGGAAAGGTCACTCGATCGCTCTCGTCTGTCCACGTTTTGAGATCACGCGACGTAACGAGCCCGATGGCGTTCAGCCTGTGCTTATCGAAATAAACGCGGTATTCGCCGCCAACCTTGATCGACGTTGGCCCCTCCGCCCAATACGCGCCGGTCAGCGCAGGCGACGCTTCCGACCAGGGGCCTTCGGCGGTTTCGCCGCGGATCATGCGAATGTTTTTTTCGGTTTCCGGCTGCACCGTTTCGTTCTTCACGAACATTAACCAGCGGCCGTCTTCATCGCGCAGCAGGTTCGCGTCGATCACATTGAAGCCACCATCGTAGAGCAGCTTCGTCGGCGTGTACGTCACGAAGTCCTTCGTCGTCGTCGCGTAGATGCGATGATTCCGCTCGGGGCGTTTGTTCGAAAGCTCGGTTTGCGGAAAGCGTCCGAGAATCGTCGTCGACCAAAAGATCAGATAGTCCTTGCGCGCGTCATCCCAGACGATTTCAGGCGCCCAGCAATTTTGCGCCTGCGCCTCGTGTGTCATCACCGGCACCGCTTGCTGCTCCGACCAATGGATCAAGTCGGTCGATGACGCATAGCCGATCGTGCGGCCGGTCCAGCCGGTGGTCCACACGAGCCGGAAAATGCCATCGGGCCCGCGGTACAGGCACGGATCGCGCATGAGTTTTCCTTCGCCGACGGTCGGCCGCAGCACGCTGCGCGTGCCGTTCAGCGGATGAAACGTATAGCCATCTTCGCTCCAGGCGAGCCGCAGGCCTTCCGCTTCACGGTCGTGATAGAAATAGGCGAAGAGGAAAACGCTGTCCTGATTTGCCTGCGCCGAAACGAGCGTCTTCGCGGATTTTTTCGCGTGAGCCGAGTCTGCAGCGCTGAGCGCTGCGGCGCAGGTGAATGCGCCGAGAAGAACCAGGCGCAGCGTAAGAAGAATAGTACGGGACAAATTCATTGAGCTTAGTCTGTGGGCAGTTCGGTTTTGGCAGCGGTTTCGTCCGTATCGATGCGACGAATACGCAGGGCGATGCCCGGCTTTCCTGGAAGGGCCACCGCGCCGCCCTTCGCGTCGACGAAATGATAGTTATCGAGTTTTTTCGTGACGAATTCACCCGGCACGGGGGTCACCGTCATCGCCCACGTATCCAGCACGTCGATACGGTAACGCTGTCCATCGGCCACGCCGTTCTTGTAGAGCTGAAACGGCCAGGATGTCGGCGCCGCGTGCCCGAAATAGATCAGGTAGTAACGGCCTGGTTGTCCGGCGGTGTTGGGATCCTGCCATTTGTCGATCGGATCGAGCCCTTCGGCGGGACCGTCTTCGAGGACCTTGCGGAGAAACGCGATGCGCGGCGCGCTTTCGCCGTGCAACCTGCCGCCGAAGGAGGTCCAGGTGTCCGTGTCGTCGCGATAAAAATAATCGCCGTGCCCGACGTAGGTGCCCGCGACGGTGCCGCACCAGAAACGGTGAACCATTTCCTCGCCGGTGAGATTGCCCCAGCGGTAGTGGCTGTCGCCCTCGTATTTGACTTCATCATACACGACCGGCTTGCGCCAAACGTCGCGATAGAGTTCGGCCCGGCCGGGCTCTTCCACGGCAGCGCCGTTTTGCATGGAGACGTGCGTGACCCATGGCTTGTTGTGGTCGTAGATCAGCGCGCCGTTGTGGATCGAGCGCAGGTGATTGTACGGGTCGGCCGCCTGGACGATTTGGAAAAGGCGGTCCCAGTCGGCCATCGTCTTCGTGCGCACGAAATCGAATTCGTTTGCGAGCGACCACCAGACATTCCGATAGGCGGCGAAACGCGCGACGACGTAGCGCACGTAGCGTTCGTTTTGCTCGGCGCTCATCGTGTCGAAGCCCCACGGTTTGCCGTACGGGTTGAAGAGGATCAGGTCGGCTTCGATGCCGAGATCGCGGAGCTGCGCGAGGCGCTGTTCGTAGTGACGGAAGAAATCGGGGTTGAAGCGCGCGAGATCCCAGTTGCGCGGCGGCGTTCCGGCGAAGGGCCAGCGCGGCGGTGCGAATTTTTTTCGAAACGATTCCGTCTGCGGCAGGATTAGCATGCGGGCTTTGTTGAAGGGCGCGCTCGCGAGCGTTTTCAGCGTCAGCTCCTGCCAGTCTTCCGGTGTATCGAGCCAGTTGTAGATCGTGGTGCCGACCGGTTTGAAGGGCGTGCCATCCGCGTAGCCGAAATGAAACGTGTTTCGCACACGCACCGGGCCGTGATTGTTTTTTGTCGCGGGCGTGACGGTAAACGCGCCCGTCTTGCCGGTGAGAGGCCAGACATTGCTTTTCGTTTCATAATGCCAGACGCCGGTGGCTTCCGGCATGAAGCGCACGCGGTAGACGTCGTCGCCATCGTAGAAACCATCGACCTCATGCGTGTGCGCGCCGTCGGTGAACACCGCGCTGAGACGAACATCGACGAAGGGATTTCCTTCGGCGGGGCCCTTCAATTCGAGTTCGAAGATGCCCCATTTTTCGACCGAATCGGTGGGCGTTGCCGCGGTTGATGAAGCCCGCGCGCCGCACAGGAAAAAAGTTAGTTGGAGTGCGCAGAAAAAGATGAAGAGGGCGCGTGATTTTGTCATGAACATGCGGGGTGGAGGGAATACATTTTTAGCCGCAAAGAGGCTCAAAAGATGCACGAAGAGGATTTTTGTTAGGCAGACGCGGCTCAGACATTCGCCGCTCGGGACCGGTCTGGTATTTTGGTTTTAGACTCGAGCGGTCGCGTTTCCAAACGCTGCCGCGGAGTATTTGGAGCGCAGGCGTCTCGTCTGCTTTCGGTAACGATGCCGGCGAGGACGCCAGCGCTCCCAGTGGCCGACATCGGCGAGGCGCCGATACCCCGGCAGTCGGCGAATCCCAACGCTCGGCCGGCCGAGTGCGCCTTTCCAAGGCGCGGGAGGCTCTGGGAGCGCCGGCATCTTGCCGGCCTTGATTGGGCTGCGGCGAAGCGGTGGTTGAGTCGCGAAATCATTCTGCATTCTCACTTCTGCATTCTTCATTAGCGCGGAGCGCGTAGGCGGCGCCCCGCGTCAGGGTTGTACGCTCCCGGCTTCGGGCAGGCCGGTGATGACGGCTTTGCCGGGGAATTTCTTGCGGTATTCTTTAGCCATCGCGGCGATCGACGCGGCGCTGGGGCGGCCGCCTTTCCATAAGCGCAGGTGCTGGCGCGGGGCGAGATCCGTGCCGCCGCCGGGCGCGAAGAGTTTTCCGGCAGGGGTGCGAAACCAATAAGTCAGATCGATCACGTCGATGGTCGCAGCGCGCGCTGGATCGGCGAGAATGGCGTCTTGCACGTCCTTGCTCGCGCTGAGCGCGATCAGTGGATGCGCGCCAGTCTCGCGCTCCCACTCGGCGACGACATCAATCCAGAACTGCATAAAGGACAGCGGACCGCTGTTCTCCGCGCTCAAGGTGTGGATGACGTTTGGCTCATCGGAGAGGTTAGAAAGACATTGCCGGATGTAAGCGCGGTGCAGCGCGCGGCGGGTCGGATTAGAAAGATCGTAGAACTCCGCCGCCATTTTCATCGTGTCTCCGGTGAACGGCACAGGCTCGGTGAAGCCGGTGTTGTTGATGTTGTTCACCGTTCGCCAGGGCGAATCTACCCAGTGCGCCCCGGCCTCGAGTATGTTGTGCTGAAAGTACATCTCGTTGACCAGAACGAGGCCCTTCTCGCGGGCGAGTTCGGCGAATTGGCGCAGTCGCGCAAAATACCAGGCGTTGTACTTCGTGAGATCGTAGCGGCTCAGCCCATCCCAGGCGGTGCCCTGCCCGCTGCGCGCGAATGGTTGCTCATAAAACGGCGGCCAGACGTCGCCATCGGGTCGGCGCATGCGCTCGTGATCCATTCGGCGGCGATCGTACCAAAGGCCGTAGTGGTGGCGCAGCAACACCTGGCCGGCGGCCTTCATTGCGTCGGTGAGTTCGTCGAGATCGTCGGTGTAAATTGGTCCGCTCAGGCCTGGCGCGAAGCGCGTGATGGCGGGCTTCGTGGGCTCGACGTTTTCGAGAAGATAGCCGCGCCACCAGGAGATCTCGGCTTCGCGACCGGAAAGCGGGACGTCGCCGATCGTGAGCCATCCGTTGCGCAGTGCGAGCGCGCGGGGCGCCGCGGCGACTCGGCTGTCATTTTTTTCGGATGCAGGCGGGACGCCTGCGCTCCTCGGAATTCGCTGCGACGCTGGAAGCGTCTGCGCGAATGGCTGGTCATTCGAAGCGAGATTAAAAGTGGAATTGGAAGCGGACTTGGAAACGGGATTCGAAGCGGACTTCGAAGCGCGATTCGAAGCGGACTCGGAAGCAGGCTGCGAGGTCCGCGGGTTTAGCGCGGCGAGCGCTTTCTCACCCAAGCGCGCTTCCAACTGCGCGCGGTAGAGACTTTGCGGGCGGATGAATTCGTTCACCTCGCTCCAGCGTCCGTCTCCGACGAACTGCCCCCAAACGCCGTCGGCCCAATTCATCGCGGTCGGTGGCGCGCGGCAAATCACCACGGGCGCGGAGCACTGCCAAAGCATCGAGTTGGCGGCAGCCCAACCGACGCCTTGGTTCCACGTTTCCCGATTATTCAACTCCAGCGTGCCGCCATCGAGCGTGACATTGTCGAACAAGATCCCCGAGGCCCAGCTTCCGATCGAACCGCTGAAGCCGTGGCTGCGCAGCGCGGAACATTCTAGAAAAACGTTCGGGCCACCCGCCAAATATCCCACCGTGAAATCGTTGCGGCCATCCTCCGCGCGACAGCGGAGAAACAGCGTTTGCTGACCGTCGGTGTGAAACGTGTTTCGCCGGTATCCGCCCATTTCCGAAACGGGCGCGAGCGACGCGCAATCCTGTACCGTGACGCGCTGGGCGTCGCTGCCAATATAAATGGCCGAACCCGCGAAATGCACCGCGGTGACATCGGCCACCCACGCGTCGCGCACGCCATCGAGCGCGATCGCATCCCACGCGTGCTGCTCGTCGAGCGGATTCGCCGCATCGAAAGTCGACTCGCAGCGCAGATGTTCGACGCCGACCTGGGTCAATTCCTCGGCGGTGCTCGCCGCGTTCGCGAGGACTACGCGGCCACCGCCGAAACGTGTCTCGAGCGCCGTCGTGAGCGGGGCGTCGAGCGTGAGTTTTTTTCCGTCAACGGTCACGACAGTGCGCGTCCAGCGCAGCGTGAAGGCCGCCGGCTTCCAGGTGAATTGCTGGCGTCCCGGCGCCACGTCCATGCCGAGCGCGTGAATCCATTCCTTGGTCGCCGGTCGGAGAATCGTGATGCACGTGCCAACCGCGATTCCCGCTGTATCCGAAACGTGGATATCCGTCGCGCCCACCGCGACGCGTTCATCGGTGATCGCGCGCTCTCCCTCGGCGCTGACGCGGCGCGATTTTCCATTCGAGTCTGTGCGGGTTTTGTCGCGCGGCGCGCGTACAAGGATCAGCGCCCGGCGGTCGATTCCGTTGGCCACGAGGACGGTCGCATCTGAGCCCTCGCCAGAACCGGCACCGCGCAGCACGACGCCGCTCGCCGCGATGCGCAGGCGTCCGGCGAATTCGTAACGCCCCGGCGCGAGTTCTACTGCGCCGCGGAAGCCGCGCGCATCCGCCGGCAGTGCGGCAACCTCATCGATGGCGGCTTGCACGCGAGCGGTGGCGTCGCCCGGCGCAGGCGTCACCGTCACTCGGGTCGGAACCTGAGGCAGCGGCACGCCGCCGCCGCCGTAACCCGCGCTCGAGAAATCCGGCACGCGGTCGCCCTGCGCATCCGTCAAATAGTTTAGCGCAGCACCCTCGCCTTTTTGTAGAACAGCGGGAGGACGTTGCTCCGCCCGCAATGACAGCGCCGAAGAAAAAACGAGTGCGCTCATGCCGGCGGCAGCGACGGACAATCGAGACAAAGCCAAAACTTTTCGGTCGGTTTGGCCGACTCGGTGTCGATAGCGAAACGTCTCGCAGGCGAAAAGGCACGGCGCCAACGAGTGCAGAAAACGCGAAATTGCGGAGATGTTGGCGCAGGTCATTTTCGTGCGGCCGGCAGGTGGGCCGTGAGGCGTTGCAATTTTTCCGAGCGCGCAATCTCCGCACCGTCGACGAGCACGCGCAACCCCGCCCCGTCTTGAAAATGTTTTCCGTCGCGATCCCAAACGATCGTCAGTTCGCGTCGGTGGTAACGCACGCGTTCCAGACGAAACCACGCCCACGCATTTTCAGGGAGCAGCGGCGCAACTTCGACGACGTCATCGGCTCGTGGCCGCAATCCGATCACGTCGCTGATGAGCAGATCGGCGAAGGTGGAATGATTATAGAAACGGCTCCGCGGATTCGGCCCCATCAGCCACGCGCCGGTGCGCTCGTCGAGATATTCGCCGATGTAGGGACGGCCGTCGTAGTGCTGCGAGCGCACGTAGGTTTTGAACGCCTCGAAATAGTCCTGTGCCGTGACAGGCGCGTCAGGATAGTCGCGGAGCACGTTGCCCAAAGCCGTGAGCGTTTGCGACGTGGCGAAGGGCCACACGGCCCCATCCCACTCGCACGTCCCTGTGCCGTGGGTGCGAAAATCCGGGTGTCTGCGCTCGGCGGTGGTGATTCCGAAAGGCGCTTTGAAACCTTGCTCGTCGGTCAATTGGCGCCACGCCGCTTCGTAGCCGTGACCCGGCTCGGGCAACTCGAAGTACCAGGGAATGAAGCCGATCTCCTCGCGCACTGCGATTGGTTGGAGCTGTTCATTGACCGATCCGAAAAACGTCAGCTTCGGATTCCATAAGGTTTGCTGAATGAGTCGTCGCAGCGTGGCGGCCTTGCTTTCGAATTCGGCCGCGAGTTCGGCACGATTCGAAAGACGCGCGATGCGTGCGATCGCGACTGCGTTTCCAAACATGTAGCTGCTGATCGTCGGGCGCACGTTCTTCACTTTGCGCCCGCCGCTGATCGACTCCTCCATAGCGTCGCGCACATCGTATTGCCAAAAAAGCCCGTCGGGGCGCCGTTGATCGCGCTCCCATTGGCGGTAGTCGGCCACGAGTTCATCGAGCAAGGACGTGAGCGATGCGGTATCCTGCGTCACGAGCCAGCGCTGCCAAAGCGCGTCGTCGAGCCACTGCGAATATTTGTGCAGGTGCGGTTGCGGTCCGCCGTCGTGCCCGCGCAGCCAGTAGAGCACGTAGTCATCGAAGTAGTGTTGATCGCGCAGCCAACGCCCTTCGCGCAGATGATGACCAAGCGCGCTGCTGATCGGCCGCGGTTTCGTGATGAATTCGGTGAAGACCCAGCGCCCGCTCGCGGCGTCGCGTTTCAGATGTTTGCGCAGAGCCCACCAACGAAACCAATAAATTTCATCGGTCTCCGCATCGCTGCATTCGAAGGCGGGAACATTCTCGCGCAGCCACGCTTCGGCTTGTGCATTCGGAATCGCGTTGATCACGTCCTCGGTGTCCATCGCGTTGAATTTCTCAACGTGCGCCGCAAGATTGTCGGCGCGGCTCAACGAAGCGGTTAGAAGAGCCGCAACGAGTAATGGCACGATTCCGAATCCGAATACCTTTTTAGCCGCAAAGAGGCGCAGAAGGCGCAAAGAGGAAGGAAGGATGCTGAATGATCGAACCGCCGCCGCGAATCGCATCTGATGACGCCGAACCGAATCGCCTCGCAGGTAGGGCGAGACCTCAGGGCGAGCCGCAACGCCGAATCCGCGGCTGGCTCTAACGATGAACCTCATCTCTCCGAGGTAGGGCGAGACGTCCCTGCCGAGCCGCGCTGGACGTGGCTCATCCAAAAGGTTAGAACACGGCGACGGCTCGCCAGTGACGGCTCGCCCTACCTCGGAGGCATGACGTAGATAGACAAAGCCAGACGCGGATTCAGCATTCGGCTCGCCCTGAGGTCTCGCCCTACCCCATGAGGCTAATCTCGCACCATGTGTTATCATTCTACGTTCTTCATTCATGTCTAACGCAGCGTGAGGCTTCATTCATCATTAGCGCAGCGTGGGGGTAAGGGTAAGCGTGGATAAACCCATAATCTAATCTAAGAAGACTGGAGGCTCTCCCACGTTTAACAAAATTATTTCCGGTATCGTAAGGGCGGTTTTCAGCGGGCGATTTCGGTGGAGCTCGCGCGGAAATTTTTGTGTTTCATAACACATTGTTGAGGCACCGCGCTATCAGCGATTAGCATAATCTTGCGGCTTCGCCGACGCAGGCGTGCCGCGTGCCGGCGTGTCGCGTCTGAGCGCGCAGAACTTTTTTCGCAGCGAAATGCGAAATCGTTTCTGCGATTGCCTTCGGGAATATCGACCATTCTGGGTAAGGACTCGTTCCCTCGCGATGCCCCACATTCGCTCCATCACGTTGTTGCAACCCGCGCGGATTGTCTTTGGCGCCGGCTCTGCGGCCGAATCCATGAAGAGCCTGGCGCAGGCCGGACATCGACGCGCGCTGCTCGTCACTTCGCGATCGGTGCGAGAACAGGCCGAACCTCTCGCGACAAAATTCACCGCCGCGGGTGTTCTCGTCGAAATCGTCGACAACATTTCCCCGGAACCTACCGCTGCCGCATGCGAAGAGCTGCGCAAACACGCTCGCGCTTTCTCGCCTGATCTCGTCATCGCCATCGGCGGAGGCAGCGTGCTCGACGTCGCAAAGCTCGCCGCAGCCCTGCTCGAGCACAACGAACCGATCGCCGCTTTCTACGGCACGGGCCTGGTCCAGCATCGAAACACCGCACTCGTCTGCGTGCCGACCACGGCCGGAACCGGGAGCGAAGTTTCGCCCAACGCTCTTGTTTACGATGAAGCTTCACGCGCGAAAAAAGCCGTCATCAGCGACGCGCTCGTGCCCGACTCCGCGATCATCGATCCGGAACTGACGCGCTCTCTTCCGCCGGCCCTCACTGCGACGACCGGTATCGACGCGCTCGCGCATTGTCTCGAAACTTACGCCAATCGCGCCGCGCACCCTGCGGTGGATCTGCGTTCGCTCGAAGGCGTTCGCTTGATCGGAGCGAATCTCACGCGAGCCGTTGCCGATGGAGCCGATCTCGCCGCGCGCTCCGCAATCGCGCTCGGCAGTCTATATGGTGGACTTGGCCTCGGTCCGGTGAACACCGCGGGGATTCACGCGCTGGCCTATCCGCTCGGCGGCGAATTCCATTTCGCGCACGGCTTGTCGATCGCGCTGCTTCTTCCGCATGTCGTGCGCTTCAACGCTCCGGCCATGCCTGCGCGCTACACGGCTCTGGCGCGCGCGCTTGGCGCCACATCCTCCGCTTCGGACGAGGCTCTCGCCGCGGAATGCGCGGATCAGCTCGAAGGGCTGCTCGACGCCTGCCGAATTCCCCGCGGTTTGGGCGCACACGGAGTTCCACGCGATGCGTTGCCGCGCCTGGCCAATGACGCGCTGCAAGTCACCCGGCTCCTGAAAAACAACCCGCGCGAAATCACGCGCGACGACGCGCTGGCCATCTACGCCGCTGCTTTCTGATATGTCTACTTCTCGCCTCGAGGGTGTGATCGTCCCACTGGTCACGCCAGTTACAGCCACAGGGGATTTCGACGAAGCCGCGGCTTCGCGCCTGGTCGAACATCTCGCGTCCAACCGCTGCGGCATGCTCGTGCTCGGCACGACCGGCGAAGTCGCTTCATTGCCCGCGGCGTTGCGCCAGCGCTACGTCGAGATCGCAGTGCAGGTCGCCCGCGGACGCGTGCCAGTTTTCGCGTGCATCGCCCACAACGTGTTGGCCGACGCCATCGGTCTCGCGCGCGCCCATCTCGCCGCCGGAGTCGACGGCGTGGTCGGGATGCTGCCGAATTATTTCAAACTCGATGCGCCGGAAATGGAGGCGTATTTCACGCGGCTCGCCTCCGAGATCCCAGGCTCGCTACTTCTCTACAATATGCCTCAGACGACGGGCATGTCCCTGCCGATCGACGTCATCGAGCGTCTGAGTCGCATCCCGAATATCACCGGATTGAAAGACTCGGAAAACAATCTCGGCCGCGCGGAATTGGTGGCGCAGCGCTTCCGCGGTCGCGATGATTTTTCGCTCTTCATGGGAGTTGCGGCCAACTCTGTCGCCGCATTGAAACTCGGCTTTGACGGCATCGTCCCGAGTTCGGGTAATCTCGTACCCGCTCTGTGGCGCCAACTTTTCGACGCGGCTCGCTCCGGCGACGAAGCCACGGCCGAAGCGCTGCAGAAAAAACTCGATGCTCTCAGCGCAATTTTTCAACGAAACCGTTCGCTCGGCGCATCGCTTGCCGCGTTGAAAGCGTCATTGTCCATGCGCGGACTTTGTTCGCCCAACATGCTGCCGCCGCTGCACCCGCTCGACGCCCCCGGCATGGATACACTCGTGCACGAACTCGCGACCTTCAGTTAACTCTCATGACTCAACGACCGCTCATCGTCCTTGCCGACGATCTCACCGGCGCCGCTGAAATCGCCGCCATCGCCCACCAAGCTGGACTCCGCGCCGTCGTGCACACGACGTTGCCGTCCGGCAAGACCAAGGCGGATGTCATCGTCTGCGACACCAACACTCGTCTGGTGCGTCCAAGCCGCGCGGCGCGAATCGTGGCGGATTTTGCCGCGCAACTCAAACAGCGTCCGCACGCCGCGTTTTTCAAAAAGACCGACTCGGTGTTGCGCGGCCACGTCTTCGCGGAAGTCACGGCGTGTGCGCGTGCGCTCGGCAAAAGTCGCACGCTTCTCGTGCCGAGCAATCCCTCGCTCGGCCGCGTGATTCGCGACGGACGCTACTACATCGGCGGGCAACCGCTGCATCGCACGGCGTTCGCGCGCGATCCCATTCATCCACGCGAAACCTCGGATGTGCGCGCTTTGCTCGGCGGCGGTGATGATCCGTCGCTCGTCTGTCTTCCGCGAACGGGCCGAATGCCGGAAGCTGGATTGATCATCGGCGAAGCGGACACGCCGGCCGACGTGCCGTTTTGGGCAGGCCATGTGGATGAGCAAACATTGCCCGCCGGCGGAGCGGATTTCTTTCGAGCCTGGTTGCAAAGTCGCCGCGCGTATCGTCCGCGCATCGAGAGCGCGCCTCTTCCCGAGGGCGGCACCTTGCTTCTCAGCGGCACCGCCACACCACCCGATCCGATTTCTCCGTTGCCCTGCCCGGTCGAGGAACTCTCGCTGCGTCGCCTGCCGACCGCCGCGGCGCTCGCGACGCGTCTCCAGCCGGTGTTGGCCCAAACAGGTTTTGCAGCCATCGCGATGCCGCGAAATCTCGCGCGAAATCCGCGGACGCCCGCCGCGTTGCAACGACTGTTGGTCCGGCTCGCGGCGCGTTTGCACGATCTCGGCGCGTTTCACCATCTTATCATCGCCGGCGGCGCGACCGCTTCGGGTATCTTGCACGAATTCGAATGGACGGAACTCGAAGTCGTGCGCGTTTGGGGCCCTGGCGTGGTCACGCTGCGACCGGCGAATGCGCTCGGATTCGTGGTCACCGTGAAGCCTGGCAGCTACGCCTGGCCCGCCGCGCTCAGTCGGGAATTTTTCTCCGTCGACGCAGCTTGAGATGTCGCGACTCCCGATCATCGCTCTCACACTCGGCGATCCCGCCGGCACCGGACCCGAGCTCATCTTGAAAGCGCTGGCGTCGTCCGACGTGCGTTCATCGGCGCGGTTGATCGTCGTCGGGGACGCGGCGACGCTCGATCGGGCGCAGTCGTTTACCGGCACGAAAATTTCGCTCAATCCGGTGAGCGCGTTGAAGGAAGCGCGTTTCGCCACGGAATCGATCGACGTGCTGGATTTGAAAAACGTCGACGCGGCGCGCGTCTCGCTTGGGCGGGTCCACCCTCTGGCGGGCCAAGCCGCCTACGAATCGATTCGCGAAGCGACGAAACTCGCGTTGGCCGGCGACGTCGCGGGCATTGTCACGTCCGCGATCAACAAGGCTGCGCTCAACGCCGCGGGCCATCACTTCGACGGACACACGGGACTTCTCGCGCATCTTTGCGGCGCGCCCGGGGCGACCATGATGCTCGTCGCGGACAAGCTTCGGGTGAGTCACGTCTCGACCCACGTTTCGCTACGCGAGGCCATTGAGCGGGTGCGGCCTGAACGGATCGTGAAAGTTCTTCAACTCACGCACGCGGCCGTTCGCCGCCTCGGAATCGATCGTCCGCGTCTTGCGGTAGCCGGACTCAATCCGCATGCGGGAGAAGGCGGGCTGTTCGGCGACGACGAGGAGAAATTCATCGCGCCGGCGATTCAACAGGCGCGCGAACTCGGCCTTGATGCGCACGGCCCGTTCGCGGGCGACACGATTTTTTTTCGCACCTCGCAGGGAGAATTCGATGCCGCCGTCGCGATGTATCACGACCAAGGCCACGTCGCCGCAAAGATGCTCGGCATTTGGCGCGGCGTAAACGTCACGCTCGGGCTTCCCATTATTCGCACGTCGGTGGAGCACGGAACGGATTTCGCCAACGCAGGAACGGGCCGAGGCGATCCGCGCAGCCTCGTCGAAGCAATCAAACTCGCGACGAAAATGACAGGAGGGGAAGACGAATGAAGAATGAAGAAGGAAGAATGCAGAATGGGGGAAGGCGAAGGCTGGAAGCTGAAAGGCTGAAGGCTGAAACACTGAAGGCTGAAGGGCTGAAGCTGAGTCGACGCCCGGCCTCCAGCTTTCAATCTTCGTATTCGTTCCGCTTTCAGCCTTCAGCCTTCAGCCTTCTTCTTTTTCTTCTTCTCTGCCTTCAGCCTTCGACTTCGGTCGCCAGTTCGCCGCTGATCTATTCCGACACGCAACAGATCACTACGGCTTCGGATGGAGGGCTTCGTCCGGTTATCGGCGTGCAGAATATTCAGGTTTACCGCGCGAATCGCACGCACTCGGCGCATGCCGATCGGCTCGCGCACACCTACTCGCATCAGCCGATGCTCGCGTGGTGGCGCGGGAAATTTTATCTGGAATATCTCAGCGTTACGCGCAATGAGCACGACGAGGGCACGGTCAATTCCCTCACGACTTCCGCGGACGGTGTAACCTGGACTGCGCCGCGCGTGGTGTTTCCCGCGTTCGCGTTGCCCGACGGCTCTCGGACCATCACGCACCAGCGCATGGGCTTTTACGTGGCCCCGGATGGACGGTTCCTCGTGCTTGGCTTTTACGGAAAACATCCCGCGCCGAATGACGGCACCGGCATCGGCCGCGCCGTGCGTGAAATTCACGAAGACGGAACGTTCGGGCCGATCTACTTTATCCTGATGAACGCGAAGCAACCCTTCCCCGGTTTCGCCGCGCCGTATCCATTTTTCACTACATCGACCGACAAAGTTTTCGTCGACGCCTGTCAGACGCTGCTCGCCGATAAACTCATGACCGCGCAGTGGTGGGAGGAAGACCAGCTCGACTCGAGCGGCTTCTACAAGATCAAGGGCAAGGCGCTTTCGTTTGTTCATCGGCGCGACGGCTCGGTCTTGGGCATCTGGAAAAATGCGCTCGTCGCCACCACGCGCGACGAGGGCCAAACGTGGACGGAAAAACAATTCGCGACGAATCTGCCGAACAACGCCTCGAAATATTGGCTGCAGCACACTGGCGACGAGCGATTCGCGCTGTTTTTCAATCCGACCAATCGCCTGCGCCATCCGCTCGCGGTCGCGACCAGCGAAGACGGCGAAACGTTCTCCGACTTGCTCGCGGTGCACGGCGAACTTCCGGACCAACGCTTCGGCGGAAACTTCAAGAACATGGGACCGCAATACGTCCGCGGCATCGTCGAGGGCAACGGCGCGCCGCCTGATTCCGGCTCCGCGACCTGGGTCGCCTACAGCGTGAACAAGGAAGACATTTGGATCTCGCGTGTGCCTGTGCCGATCACCGGCTACGCCACTCCCGGCGCGATCGAGGACAATTTCGAAAACACCGCGGCAGGCGCGTTTCCCGCGGCTTGGAATATTTACAGCCCGCTCTGGGCGCCGGTGCGCGTGGTCGACGCGAAAACCGATCATGATGGAGGTGTTGCCGCGACCGCGACGCACGCCCTGGAACTCCGCGATGAGGATCCGTATGACTATGCTCGTGCCGTACGTGTTTTCGCGCCGACGCATGGCGTGAAGATTTCGTTCCGCGTGCTCGCACGGCAAACCAATGCCCGGCTTGAAATCGAGTTGCTCGACGCTCACGGCGCACGGCCCGTCCGACTCGCGCTCGGCGAAGATGGCCACGTCTGGGCCTGCCATGAAGGGCAATGGTTCGACGCCGGCACATACACGTCCGGCGCATGGCATCGTTTCGAGTTGGAAATTCCACCCTCGGAAAAAGCCGATCGTTGCGCGCTCATGATCGACGGAAAATCGCCCCTCGCCCGCCCCGCGATTTTCACCGACCCGGTCACAACCGTGGAGCGCCTGTCCTTCCGCACCGGCCCGTATCGGTATCGTGGATACGGCGGCCGCGATCTGCCTGGAGCCGATGAAAAGGTCCCCGCCGCCTCATTCCTGATCGACGACGTCGGGATCGTCCCAATGGCGAAGTGAAGACAAATGAAGAATGAAGAAAGCAGAATGCAGAATGTCCGCGGAACGGCCTCCGAGGGTAGGGCGAGACCTCAGGGCGAGCCGAATGCTCAATCCGCGTTTGGCTCTGTCCATCGACGTTCTGCCTCCGAGATAGGGCGTACCGAGCCGAAGGCGACATCAGACACCGTCCCTGGCGAGCCGCAACCGCGTTTCCGAACGCGGCTGCGCCGGCTCGTGGAGCGCAGGCGTCCCGCCTGCATTCAGCGACGATGCAGGCGAGACGCCTGCGCTCCGAATACCGCGCGACCGCGTTTGGAAACGCGTCCGCTTATTCGCTACAAACTTTTGCCCCTCAAAAGTCACCGGCCAAAACGCCTGCGTCTTTGCTCGCGGCTCCGCCGCACTGCGCCTCTTCGCGGCTAAAGATGAACTCCCCAGCGCTTCATCACCTCGGCGGGCTCGATGTCCTTGTCTTGCTGGTTTACCTCGTCGGCATCGCTGCGCTGACGCTCGGCGTCTCGAAACGCAATCGCACCACCGAGGACTACTTCGTCGCCGGACGATCGATGCCGGCGTGGGCCGTCGCGCTGGCCATGATGGCGGCGCTCATCAGCAGCAACACCCTCGTGGCTCATCCCGCCACGGTTTACCAAAAGGGCATGATCCTGCTGCTCGGGAGCCTGACGCTTCCCTTGGTGCTGATCGTCGTGGCCCGCTACATCGTGCCGTTTTACCGAAACGTCGTTGGCATGAGCGCATACGAATACCTCGGCGCACGCTTCGGGATGGGCGGACGTCTTTACGCATCGGCCTGCTTCGTCGCCGACCGGCTTTTCGACGTCGGCGTCACGATCCTCACAACGGCCATTCCGATCAACGTGATGACGGGTTGGGATCTCACGACGGTTATTCTCGGGCTGTCGATTTTCACAATCATATACACGATGATCGGCGGCATGGAGGCAGTGGTTTGGACGAGCGTGGCGCAGGGCGCGGTGTTCATCGCAGCGGCGTTCGTGCTCGTCGCGCGCTTGGTTTTTGCGCCGGAAGTCGGCGCGCCGGGCAGCGTCATCGCGAGCGCGTGGTCCGCGGGGAAATTTCAACTCGGCTCCTTCGAATTGTCGTGGCGCTCGCTCTCCGATCCAGTTGTCACGACGCAGTGGCTTTTCATCCTGGCCTACGCGGCGAATTGGGCACGGCGCTACATCGCCGATCAGCACATGGTTCAACGCTACCTCATCGCGAAAACCGATCGCGACGCGAGCCGGGCCGCGCTCTGGAACGGACTCGTCTGCGTGCCCGTGTGGTTCGTCTTCATGTTCATCGGCGCGTGCCTCTTTGGGTACTACCAACTAAGCGGCGAGCCCGCTCCGTCGCCGACCGACAACGTCGTTCCGGTTTTCATTCTCGCGCATCTTCCGACGGGTCTCGTCGGTGCGCTGCTCGCCGCGATTCTTGCGGCTTCGATGTCTTCGATCAGCCCCGACCTGAACAGCGTCGCGACCGTGCTCACTGCGGATCACCTCAATTATTTTTTCCCAGGACTGAGCGATCGGGTGCAACTTTTTCTCGGACGCGCCATGGTCGCGGTCGGCGGCACGCTTGCGACGATGGTCGCCTTGCTGATGGTGCCGAAATCCGGCGCAGCTTCGATCATGGAGCGCGGCGTCACGGTCGCAGCCGTTTTGTCGGGCGGCATGCTCGGGCTATTTTTCCTGGGCTTTCTCACGCGTCGCGCCACACGCACCGGTTGCTACGCCGGCATTGCCGCGTGTTTGATTTTCACGAGTTGGGGCATCCTCACCGAGCCGACCAACCGCTACCTCGATCTCGGTTTCAACTTTAACTTGAACCCGATCCTCATCGGCCTTTTCGGCCACGTGATCCTGTTCGTGGTCGGTTATCTCGTCAGCCTCCTCTTCGGCGGTTTTCGCCCAGCGAACGTCGACCAATTCACCTTCCGGCGAAAGTCGGTCGCGCGCGCGGAATCCGTCGCACCTGCCGCCGCGGCCAGCGCCGCCGAGCCCAACCTTCTTCGCACGCCGTGATTTCTCGTCATTCTTTTTTCAAACGTCTCGCCTCCTTCGTCACCGCAACATCGCTCTTCGTCTGCTGCGCACTTCATTCTCGGGCGGCCACGGTGGTCGGCCCCGCGCACCCGTCGCCTCGCATTCAATACGGCATCGATCGCCTCACCGCCGTGGCGACCACCGCAAACTCCTCCACGAGCGCGAAACCTTCCGATTCCGAAGTCACAGCGCGTTCGGAGAAAAATCCATCTGCACCAACATCAGCCTCGGCGAACATCTCAGCATGGCGGTCCGAGATTCGCGTTGGCCGCGCGGATTCGGCGGAAATCCGCGCGCTGATTGCGTCCGGAAAACTTTCGCTCGCCGCGGACGCGTTGCCGCATGCGCCGGAGAGTTTCACCCTCGCGGCATCCGAGGACGGCTCGCTCGCAGTCATCGGCGCGGACGATTCTGGCGTGCTCTACGGCTGCCTCGAACTCGCCCGCCGCATCGCCGCGCACGAACCGCTAAGTCCGAATTCTAACGTCTCAGATGCGCCAACGTTCGTGCTCCGCGGGCCGTGCATCGGCATGCAGAAAACCTATCTGCTGCCCGGCCGAAAAGTTTACGAGTATCCCTACACGCCGGAGTTGTTTCCATTTTTCTACGACCGGAATTTCTGGCGCGAGTATCTCGATTTTCTCGCCGACCAGCGGATGAACACGCTTTACCTCTGGAACGGCCACCCCTTCGCGTCCCTCGTGCGACTTCCCGATTATCCGGAGGCGGTGGAAGTCCCTGACGCAACATTCGCGCGCAACGTCGAGATGTTTCGCTGGCTCGCGCAGGAGTGCGATCGTCGCGGGATCTGGCTGGTTCAACAATTCTACAGCATCATTCTCTCGAAGCCGTTCGCGGAAAAACATGGTCTGCCGACGCAGCTGAGCGCGCCGACCCCGCTCGCCGCAGACTATACTCGTAAGTCGATCGCCGAGTTCGTTCGCCAATATCCGAATGTGGGGCTGATGCCGTGCCTGGGCGAAGCATTGCAAAACCAGGCCGCGCAAACGCACTGGTGCACCGACGTGATTCTCGCCGGCGTTAAAGACGGCATGGCCGCCGCCGGACTCACACACGAGCCGCCGGTCATTCTCCGCACGCACGCGACCGACGCACGCATCGTCATGCCCGAGGCGCTCAAGGTTTATCACAACCTCTACACCGAGGCGAAATTCAACGGGGAATCGCTCACGACGTGGGAGCCGCGCGGCGTGCGTCAGCAACTTCATCTCGCGATGAGCCGGCTCGGTTCCACCCACATCGCAAACGTTCACATCCTCGCGAACCTCGAGCCGTTTCGCTACGGCGACGTCACGTTCATCCAGAAATCGGTTCTCGCGATGCGCGATCGTCTCGGTGCGCGCGGCCTGCATCTTTATCCGCTCTTTTATTGGAACTGGCCCGACTCGCCCGACCTCGCGCCGAAACCGCTCAAGCAATGGGAGCGCGATTGGATCTGGTTCGAATCCTGGGCGCGTTACGCTTGGAATCCCGATCGCGATGCGAACACCGAACGCGCGCATTGGATTTCCCGCCTGAGCGAGCATTACGGCTCCGCCGCCGCCGGAAAAATTTTGGACGCGTACAATTTTTCCGGTGAATGCGCTCCGCGTCTCTTGCGCCGCTACGGAATCACCGAGGGCAATCGGCAAACGCTTTCGCTGGGTATGACGCTCGATGAACTCGTCCACCCCGAGAAATACCGCGAGTTTCCCGAACTCTGGGAGTCGCAATCGCCTCCCGGTGAACGCTTGAAAGAATACGCCGAGCGCGAATGGAAGCACCAGCCGCACGACGGTGAAACGCCGCCGTCGATCAATGCGGAGATTACGGACTTCTCGGCACGAGCCGTCGCTGCGATCGACGCCGCTGCGCCCTTGGTGACGGAAAATCGCGATGAGTTTTCCCGGCTTCGAAACGATGTGCATTGCATCCGCGCGATGACGCTCAGCTACGTGGCGAAAACCAGCGCGGCGCTGGCCGTGCTGCGCTTCAACTACAGTCACGACCTCGCGGACATGACGCGTGCCGAGACGCTGCTCGCGGAAAGTCTCGAGCACTATCGCGAACTCGCCGCGTTGACGAAAGACACGTATTCCGCGGCAAACTCAATGCAGACGAGCCAGCGCCGCATCCCCGTTCCCGGCGGCAAAGGCGGCAAGCCCGCGAATTTCCATTGGACGCAACTGTTGCCGCTCTATGAAAAAGAGCTTTCCGACTTTCGAGCGCACGTCGCCGCGTTGAAAAATCCGTCCGCCGAAAATGCACGCACGCACGCGCCGCTGTCGCCCGCGAAATTCAAGGTGCTCACGCCCGGTCTGGAAACGTTCACTGTTCAGGTGGGCAATACGGTTTTCACCGACTCACCCGCGACGTTCAAATCAGTCGCCCCTGAGTTGGAAGGACTGCAAGGAATCAAGTTCTCGTTGGCCGATGCGAAAGCCAATCGCCTCCCCGCGATCGAATTTGAAACCGCCGCACCCGTGCGCGTGCTCGTCGGCTATTTCGAAGCGCCGGGCACCGAATGGCGAAAGCCTCCGACCCTCGAAACCGACGCTTCGGCAGCCGACCGAGGCGGAGCCGAGCCCTTCATCATCGACGCCGCAAGTTTCGAAGGTCTTCCCAACGTCACCGTGCACGCCTTCGATTACGCTGCCGGTCGACACACGCTCGAAGTCCGCGGCACCGGAGCCTACGTGATCCTCGGCGTGGTGACACGCGGATGACGGTTTGGTTTTTAGCCACAAAGAGGCGCAGCGCGGCAAAGCCGCTCACAAAAACAATACCACAAATTTTTTTACCCACGAATCACACGAAGCACACGAATCCGATCCACGGAATATTTTCCCACGGAATACACGGAAGGCACGGAAACAAAAATACCTTCCGTGTTTTCCGTGAATTCCGTGGGTAAATGGTTTGGTTATTTCGTGTGCTTCGTGTGATTCGTGGGAAAAAAAAATTCCGTGATTCGTGGGCGACTCGAATTGCGCCGTCACTGAAACACTTTTTTGAGGTAGGCGGCGTTGGCGCTGAAGTTGTATTTCACGTCGCGGGCTCGTTTGGCGTCGCGCGAACGTTCGATCACGAGCCAGCCGCTCCAGCCCATTTCGTCGAGAGTGGCTTTGATTTTTGGCATATCTACCTGCGGATCGTTTTGCAGCCAGACGCCGTCGGTATTCGACGCGTGAATCTGCACCACGCGGTCTTTGCCGAGCGCGCGCAGCTCGGCTGAAACGTCGCGCTGATTCTGCCAGGCGTTCTCGAAGTTGAAGTAGCTCTTTATAGCAGGTGAACCGATTTCATCGAGCAGCGCGGCCTCAGCTTTCGCGTCGAGCGCCGTCTCGATTCCGATGACGACGCCTGCCTTCTCCGCCAGTGCGCCGGCGGCCTTCAAGCGCGCCACAATCGCCGGGCGCACCTCCGGATGTTTCGTCAAATCTCCGCGCACGCCCAGGGGAAGGAACACGACCTTCACACCCATCGCTTTCGCGGTGTCGATCGCGTCCTGCACGATGCGCTCGATGCCCGGACGCTCGGCGAAGGACTGCGCATAAAATCCGGACATCGCGATCGAGCTTATGCCGAGTCCCAACACTCGCGCCTTCGCCAGAAATTGTTCGCGCACCGCCGGATCGCTGAGCTTGTTGTCGAACGTCGGTCGCTCCCCCAGCCCGCCCATGTCGACTTCCACGCCGTCGGCGCCCACGTCTTTCGCGAGCTGAAACGCCCCGAGTTTTTGGCGCTTCAACATCATCCAATCGCAGACCGACACGCGATAGCGCGGCGATTCCTTTGCCGATGTTAAAGCCGATTCCGACGCCACTGATGGCTGCTGCGGCGCATCCCCTGCGCGGCAGCAAACGCAGGCACCTGCAAAGGCAAGAGCCTGCAACACTCGGAAAAAGCTACGTCGACGAAGAGAGAGGAAGTTCATGGAAGGTTGCCGCGGATCATGTCCGAAACACCCCGCGAGTTCTCCCGCAATCATCGCGAAGAAAACCTGAATTCTAAGTTATGCGATAACGCGCGAAAAATCCGAACGCGCAACGGAGCACGCAACGGAGCGCCGGCCTCCGGCGCTCCGCTCGCCTGTCCCTCCTAAAACGCCCCTTTCACGCCGAGCGAGAATTGCCGGCCATTCGTGAAATCGTTTTCCACGGTCGCCCATCCTGGCGCATCGGGACCTTCCAACGACCATTGCGTCACCGCGTTGCTGATGTTTCGGCCCGCGAGGAAGACGGAGAAATGCTTCGTCAACTGGTACTCGATGTTTCCGTCAAACGTCTGCAGCGGTAGGATGTATTCCACCGCGCCAGGAAACGCGTCGCTCGTGTCGCGCACTTGCTTGCCGCGATAGTTCCAATACAGGCCGATCGTCAGCCGTCCTTTGCTGAAGCGCAGTCCGGCGTTCGCCGTCCGCGGAATGAAACTATTGAAGGTCTCAGGTCCCGAGTTGCTCCCGCTGACATGCAACTTCGTCATGTTCGCCAGCACGGAAAAATAGCGGCCGACTTTCGGGATGAAATCCAGTTGCTGACTGTAGTTCAGCTCGTAGCCGATAATGCGCGCGTCGCCGGCGTTGATCCGCGTGGAATAATCGTAGCCGATATAATCGTGCGAGAGACCGAGCGAATCGAGCAGCGCTTCGTCCGCGATTTCGTGATGCGTCGCGAAAAAGTCTTTCACGTCCTTGAGGAACACGCCGACCGAAGCGAGACCGTTGTGCGGCATATAATATTCCAGGGACAAATCATAATTTTTCGCCGTCCACGGTTTCAGCGAGGTGTTCGATGTGCTGATCGTG
Organism: Opitutaceae bacterium; assembly: GCA_035765635.1. GTDB lineage: Bacteria > Verrucomicrobiota > Verrucomicrobiia > Opitutales > Opitutaceae > EW11. The sequence continues at coordinate 309,576 of DASTWZ010000042.1, read as the reverse complement.
CCAGGCGAATCGCCCGACGAGTTCGGATCGAGATTCGGCGTCACCGAAATATTCGGCACGATGTCCGACGGCGAAGGCCGGCCAATCGTCTTCGCAAACGCGGCGCGAAGCAGAAACGTGTCGGTGATTTTGTACGTCGCGTCGATGCTCGGGAAAAATCCATCGTAACTCCGCGCATTGTACGTTCCGCGACGCGTGTAAATCAGCGCGTTCTGTTCGGGGCCTTCCTTGACGGTCCCAGCGAGTTCAGGGAGCAACAGCGGCTTTCCATCCGCTCCGATGATCGGATCGCCGTTGGCGTCCTTCTGATAAATAGCAGAGTTGTCCTGCTTGTAACCGTAGCCACGGTCGCGTGTTCGTTCGTAGCGCACGCCGCCCACGAGTCGCAGCCGATTCTGGAAAAATTGCGCATCGGCCATCACGAACGCGGCCGAAACGCGCTCGATGAGCAGCGGCGAACGCGTCGCCTCGTTTTTGATCTGATCGCCGAGTTGCTTGGGAGTTCTCGTAAAATATTCCGGATGGCTCGTGAAGAGATCGTACGCAGCCCACGGACTCGCCCACTCGCGCCCTTCCAGACCGTAGCCAGGCGTTGATCCAGCGAGAAGTGGATCGCCGAGACCGGCCATCGTTTCGTCGCCGCTGGCGATTTTCCCATCAGGGCCGACGTAGGTCCACTGCCGCGCCGAGTAGTTCAAATCGCGCACGAGCAGATTCGTCGCACCGCCCGCCTTCACCGAGAGCGGAAACCACGGCGTGTTGAAATCGCGTTTCACGCTGCCACGATATTCGGTCACAGAATCCTGCGTGTTGAAGGGCTGGCTCGTCGCCGTTTTCAAATCGTACGCATCCAGCTTGGTCGTATCGATCGGATTGCCGGACGCATCCACGTACGAGACTCCGTTGAATGACATGGATCCGTTATCGATATCGTCGAAATTGGCCGTGGCGTTGGTCGCATGCAGTCCGGTGCTCAACTGCGTGAAGAAACCTTTGTCGGTGTCGCGCACGCGGTTGTTCGAGTTGGAATAACTGGCCGACAATTCCGCCGTCCAGGGTCCGTGCGTGAATGTGTAGTTGCCGCTGATCGCGCGAGTGAGCGCGTTGCGCGTCTGCCACGTGCCACCGAGGCTGCTGGTCGCGCCCGGGGCGCCGTGCGTGAAGGTCTCGCCCCAATCCACCGGTGTCGCTGGACCGACATTGTAGTTTATCGAACGCGATGCGGAATCCTGTTTGAACGCGCTAGCCATCGCAGTGACCGACAGCAGGTGCTCGTCGGTTGGCCGCCAGTCGAGCTTCACCGATCCCGACGTGCGGTGCACCGTGTTCGGCGCCAGCGACGCAGTGAATGATCGGGTGAACGGATTCGTCACCGACGCGCCGTCCTCGGGATCGAAAACGCGGGCCGGCGCGTTCTTTAAGGTTTGATAAAATTGGTTCATTTCAGAGCCGTTGATGACGACGCCGAATGTCTTGCTGAGAGGCAGAACCAATGTGCCATCGAACGACGGCAGAATCTTGTATTGCCGATCACGGCCTGGACCGGCGGACCGACCCGAGCTCAGCGCGTAGCTGTTTCCCGAAAGATAACTGCTGAAGCGAAATTCCGGGCGCGAATATTCCATCGCACTCTTGCTCACCAGGTTCACGGAACCACCGAGCGAATTAGAGGGCGTGTCGGGCAACGGCTCCTTCGTCACCTCGATGCGCGAGAGGTTGTTGATATTGGCCTGTTCGAGAACGAACTGACGCGACGGCGTCTGCGTGTTCGCGATAGCCGCGCTGGCGATCGCATTTCCGTCGATCGTGACATTCGTGTAGTTCGAACCGAAACCGCGAACGAGAATGCCGGACGGATTGTTTCCGTCCTTGAATTCGATGTTCACGCCCGGGATATGTTTCACGAATTCACCGATGTTGCCCTGATTGATTTCACCGAAGGCATCGGTGGAGATCACGTTTTTCAGATTCGCCGAAAAGCGCTGCTCGTTGATCGCGATGGCGGCTGCGTTCGTCTCGCGTTTTCCTGCGACGACGAATGCCGAAAGCTGGACGACCTTCTGACCTCCCTCGCCTTCGGCCGCCGTCGGCGCGTTACTGAGATTGAAATCCTGTCGCGCCACGTCACCGGCCGGGACGTCGACAGACATTTGTTGCGAAGCAAAGCCAGTGTAGAATACCTCGAGCGTGACGTTGCCCGCGGGCACGCCTGACAGCCGGTACTCACCCGCCGGATTGGTGAAGGTCTCGCGATTTGTACCCGAAATACGGATACGCGCGTTGTTGAGATAAGTTCCGGCGTCGGCGTCTTGCACTCGGCCGGCGATCACGCCGGTGGCGGCTTGGGCTCGAGCTTGAGGTGCAAGCGTTGTGGTGACGAGGAAGACGCCGGAAACGGCTATGTATCGGAAAAGGCAATACGCGATCGAGCGCCGAGGCAGCAGACGAAATTTTGTTTTCATGTGGGGCAAGGGTTGTCCGCGCGCTGGCAACACGGGTTTGTCTGACGCACGTATAACCTAACTCCTCCGGTAGTTCTTCCGCATTTTCGCGAAGAACCTCCGCTATAATAAGGTCGGCCTTTTCGCCCGATTTTCGCTCAGCGGACGGTCAAAAACTCCACACGCAGCCCGGCTGAATCCGCGGTCAGAAGCGTGAACGTGGCGGTATACTCGCCCGCATTGAAGCTGAGACCGCCGTCTGGCTGGCTCGTTGACGACGCGCCATTTGTGGCCGGAAGCGTCCAGCGCTTTGCGTCGATCAATGTTCCATCGGACGAATGCACTTTCAGTTCCACCAGAAGAGGTACGTGAGCGCTGACATAACGCAGTTGCATGTCATGCACGCCGCCGAGGCCGGCTTGAATGTTCCAGGAGATCGAGGCCGGCCGATCTCTCGCGGATTTTAGCACGACGCTGTTTCCTTCGAGCGCGCCCTCGATGATACGAGCCTGTTTCGCGGAATAGGAGTTCTGGATCGATGCTGCCGGCGCGTCGGCAAGGGGCTTTTCTTCCGAGTGGTGCTGCATCGCTCGTGACGGATTCATCTGCGCGGCAGATCTTGTGACGAGCGGGATCTTCGCGTTGGCATCACTCGTCGAAATCGCGATCGCGGAGATCACGGCCTGATAGGACGCGACATGCGGGAAGGAAATTTCCAACCAGCCATTCGAAGCGCGAGCGTTAACGACCTTCTTCAACGCGTGCGCGTATCCGCTTTCCTTATACAAATCGAGATCGTGCAACTTTGTTTCGCCGTTCACGGCTACATCGAACAATCGCCAGCCGATGCAATCGCCGCCGCCTGCCCCATACCACGGCTCCGTGAAATAGAGTTCGATGCGGTGCTCTCCGTCCGGAACAGCGAAACGATAGCGCAACTTTTCCCGCCCGTAGCGATACGTTTGAAACAACGCTTCATCCGTCGTGCCCGCGATCGGATCCGCGGTCGCGCGCTGACTCCCAAACCGCGGCGGCACATTGGAATATTCCGCAGCCCACGAGACCGAACCCCACGTATCATTCGCAGCGAAGTCATGATCGGCGAACCAGCGTTGTCCGTTCACATCCACGTAATCCGGCCCGCCGCAGTTCACGCGATAGAGATAATTCTGACCGGGCGCTGCCGCCGTGAGGTTTTGCTGCGTGCCGTTGAGCCCGCGACGATGCGGCGCCTCCGGCAGATTTTTCAGAACGATCGCGTCGCGCGCCACTACACGCCCGTTCAGCCGTCCTTCGGCATAAAGCACGTTGGTCGAAATCTCCACGTCGTCCCACTGAAAATGCGTGCCGATCGGCCCGCGTTTTCGCGTCCCAAGCGATCGCGCGCCGACGTCGTTGAACAACTCCACTTCGTCGCAATTCGAATAAACAATAATCCCACTCTTCCGGCCGGGGCCGGTCCATCGATCGGGCCAGGTATGCGAAACGATGTACACCATCGGATCGGTCGCGGCCGTGGCGTAGTTTGAACGATAGAGATAAAACAAATCCGTCGGCTCGCCCCAAAGCGTAAGCAGACCCTTGTTGTTCGCCGGGCCGATTCGATCGAGCTCCGCCCAGCCATCGGCACCTTGTTGGCCCTCAGATCCGATCGTGCGACCTGGATTCTCGTGCGTTGCAAAGAGCCAGTGAAAATGTCCGGGCACTTCGGCGCGCACTGACTCGGCGAGGCGGATTTTCATTTCGAGCAGCGCCGCGGCGCGATCTTCGCTGCGCACGCCTTTCGGGATAAACCCGCCTTCGCTGTGCAAGCCGAGACTGCGCCAGGCGCCGTACTCGCCGACGAGTCGCTGCCGCTTCAAGTCGCTCGCATACTCCTCGGGTTTCCCTCCATACGTGCCGCTCCAGTTTTGCGGCACATTCCAATCGGTTCCCTTGCCGCTGTTGCAGGTCGTGACGAGCCGTTGCGACGGCGATGTCGGGTCGAGTTCGCGAATGATCTCGACGCATTCGCGCGCGAAGTCCGGCGGCAACTTGCTCTCGTTGGCCAAACCCCAAAGGACCAGCGATGGGCTGTTGCGGCGCTCGCGCACCCAGTCGCGCAGCAGCGCCTTGAAGTTCGCGCGAAACTCCGGCGTATCGAACCAGATTTGCGCGGCGAACTGCGGCCACCAGAGCAAGCCGTCGCGATCCCAGCATTCCTGATAGCGAATATTGTGCGGCTGGTGCGCATCGCGAAAGCCGTTGAACCCGGCGGCCCGAATTTGCGCGACCCGCGCGCGAATTTGCTCATCGCCAAACGCGTGGCTCGCGCCGAGCACATGTTCGTACTCGCAGGTTCCGTTGATGAACACCGGCTTTCCGTTCAGCAGAAAAGGCGAACTTTCTGGCGCATTCGGGTCGGGCCAGTGAATCGTGCGAATGCCAAACTTCGTTTTCACGCGATCCAGCACGCGATCGCCATCGCGCACGAGGGTCTCGAGCGTGTACAGCGTTGGGGAGGTCAGCGACCAAAGCGCCACATGCTCGAGCGAAAAGGATTCCGTGAAGGTCGTCTCGCCGGAACCGAGTTGACGAGCGGTGCTCGCGCGGGCGACGCCGGTTCCAGAGCCATCCAGCACACGCGTTTCGAGCGTGAGCGCGCGAGTCGCGCCGTAGTTTTTCAATTCCGTCGTGACGTGAATCGTTGCCGCGGCCGCGGTGGCATTAGCGTCATTCCACACGTGGATTCCGAAGGGAACCACGCGAACGTCGTTCGTCGTGACGAGATGCACCGGCCGAAAAATGCCCATCGGTTGACCGCCCTCGGAAAATCCCGGCTTGGTCGAACAACCGCCGCACACCCAGGGCAAATCCGTGATGCCAGCCGGATGATCGGCCCGGACCGCGAGCGCGTTTCCGCCGCCGAAATTCACCAGGTCCGTCACATCGAGCGTGAACGTCGTGCGCCCACCCGCATGGCGTCCGGCCAGTTTACCGTTCACCCAAACCGTGGCGTACGAGCCGACGCCTTCGAAAAACAAAAAAACGCGGCGACCGCGCTCTGCCGCGGCAACCTCGAATTTCCGCCGATACCACGCCGTGCCGTGTCGATTGCCATGTACCAGGCGATGCGCGCCGCCGTAGTCGTCCCAGTTGTGCGGAACCTCGACGCGACTCCATGCGTCGTCGTCGAAACCAGGTTTCTCCGCGCCATCGTACCGCTTTGGCTCGCTCGTATCCACCGCAACACTACGCCAGCCCGAGGCAAGGAGCACGTCCGTGCGCGGCGAATCGCCCGATACAGAGCCATTCACCGCTGCTGTCATCGCGCTCGGAAAAAACCAACCCAGCGCGACAAAGCACGAGAGCGCGCGAAACCAGCAGAGCGCTCGGTTAGCCCACACGTCTAACCTCACGGTTGATCCAGAAGTCGGATAATGAGCGATCCTTTTACCGTGCCCGCGATATTCTGCGGGGCACCTTGCGGGCCTAGATTTGACGGAACTGAATTCTTTGTCCCGATGCCAGTGATCGCTTGATACACGCCGAGACCGAGACGCGGCAGCACGAGCACCGGATTGTTTTTCCCGTCGCGCGGCGAATACACGCCGACGTAGGGCTGGCCGCCATTGTTGAGAAAAGCGAATCGCCCCTCTGTCGTGGTGAACGCCATCCAACGCCAGCCGGAAAACCATCCCTTGAACTCCGGATAATCCCAACTCTCGCCGGGAATCGGATCGTTGTACGTCGTCTCCCAGCGCCCGAGACTCACGCCCTTCAAGCGGTTTTGCCACACGCGGTACGGACCGCCGCCGAGCCACTCCTTCGACTTCATTTTTTCCTCCGGGTAGTCGAAATCGACGCCCAGAATATCCACGGAACCCGGTCCGTTGAAGGTGTAGTCGAGATGCACGTCGCCATCAGGCGTGACGGTCCAGCGCACCTCGCGCATCGCGCCATCGTAACTCGCAGTGACGATCACATTGTCACCCTCGGTTCGCGTATCCATTTTGGTCATACGGCCGGGATTGAGTCCGACTGGAACGAAACTGCGCTCGACCCGCCGATACGCCGTGAGGCGCGGACCCGAGTTGAGAGAAATCTTTCGCCCGTCGCGTTCCAGACCCGCGAGAAGCCCGCTGGTCTTGTCGAAGCGCGCGGTGTTGCGGCCAGAGGTCACGACCACTTCGTCGCCGCGCTCAGCGACTTTGACCGGTTCCTTGATCTCAACGGCGTGACCGATGCTGGCGGCGTCATTTTTCCATTGCCACGACCACGTCCAAATTTCGCGGCGCCGAGAATCGAATGCCGTCAAATAAAGCGCATCGGCCTCGCGCCAATCTTTGGGCAGCGGAACTTGCAGCGTTCCGTCGGTGCGCGCGGCCAGATCCGGGCCTGCGAATCGTCCGTGCGAAAGCAACGTGCGGTGGAAAAGCAGCGCGCCAGGCGGGGCGAATTTCATCAACTGCCATTGGAACGTGATACCTGAAAGATTCAGGAAATCGTAGCGATTCCGCACGGGCATCGCGCCGGCAAAATCATCCGGCAATGTCGCGAGCGGAATCTGCACCGGTGACCAGATTTCCCGTACCGTGAAAAAGCTGCCCTCCTTCTCGTGATGCGGGCCAACGATGCCATCGGGCCCCAGGTCGCGGCGCGCGTCGAGCCGACCGTTTTCGTCCGTGCGAGCCACCGCTTCGTCCATCCACGCCCAAAGGAAACCGCCTGCTGCGTGCGGTTTCTCGCCCATCAGTTTCCAATAATCGTCAAGACCCGCTCCGCCGCCGCCGTCGAAAAGTCCGTGGAGAAATTCCGTCGGCATGAACAGATCGGGTCCGTCGGTGAACTTCGCGGTTTCGGCGTACTCGCGGTAGTGGCGCGTGTTCATGCCGCGAAACGACAGCGCCCAGGGGTGCAGGACGGGCCGCTTTTGCGGATCGTGTTTGGCAAACTCGTCGTCGTTCTCGGCGTTTTCGCCGCCTTCGTTGCCATTGTCCCAAAAGAGAATGCTCGGGTGATTCACGTCGCGCGCGACCATCTCAGCGATGAGCTTGCGGCCCGTCGGCGTGTCGTAGCAGCCCTGCCAGCCGCCGAGTTCGTCGAGCACGTAGAGACCCGCTTCGTCACACAGTTCGAGAAACTCCGGATCAGGCGGATAGTGCGACATGCGCACGGCGTTCATGTTGGCTTCTTTCAAGAGACGAATGTCCTCGCGCTGACGTTCGCTCGAAAGTGTCCGGCCCGTTTCAGGCCAGAAGCTGTGACGGCAAACGCCTTTCAGCGTGATCTTGTGACCGTTGAGGTAAAGCCCGTCCCCCGTGCGCAGCTCAAACGTGCGGAAGCCGAAGCGCTGCGTGATCGTGTGGGCCGATGCAACGACACCGCCGGCTCGCAGAGTAAATTCGGCCTGGTACAGATTGGGCGTTTCGGCGGTCCACGTCGCAGGATTCGGGATTTGCGCGTGCATCGTGACTTGCCGCGCACCGGAAGGCACGGCCATCGCGACGGGCGCGCCAACGGCTTCGCCGTTTAACGTTTTGAGTTGTACCACGACTTCGTTGTTCGAAGGCAGGTCGCCGCCGAGAAAAACATTCGCGGCGAACGTACCATCCGCGTGCGCATCGATCGCCACCCGATCGATGAATTGCGCCGGCACGGCTTCGAGCCAGACCGGACGAAAGATGCCGCCGAAATTCCAGTAGTCGCCGATCCGTTCGGCGCGATTCACACTGGCGTTGGCCGAGCGTTTGCTGACCGTTACTTCGATTTGGTTCGGCCCGTCGAAATGAAGTTTGTCGGTGATGTCGTAGTTGAACTGATAAAACGCGCCTTGGTGTATCGGACCGGCGGACTGGCCGTTGATCTTCACCGCGGCGTCCGTCATCACGCCGCCAAAAACGATGCGCACTTTACGACCGCGCCAGCTCGCCGGCATGGTGAATTCCCGACGATAAATTCCCTGCTCGTCCGGCGCCGGAAGGCGTTCGGGCATGCGCTTCGATCCGCGAGATTCGACACCATATTCGTAGGTGCCGAAACCTTGCTGCTCCCAGCACGACGGCACGGAAATCTTTGTCCAGATGCCACTGCTGCGCCCGCCCGTGCAGAAGAAGTCCCACGGCTGGGCGTCGTCGCTACCGCGGCCGGAGAGATAAAACGTTTCGGTGGTCGTCGCTATTGCGCGAGTTATCGCGAACGAAGACAAAGCGAGGGTCAGCAGAACGAAGGCACGAACGCGCATGATGACGAAGGTCGGGGTTAAATAAAACAGGCGCGCCGGTCCAATCCGACGCGCCCGCTTCACACGAAAGGAACGCGATTCCAGTGCCCCGGCGCTGGCCTAGTCAACACCCTGCGCCGCCCAAAATATCACTGAAATCGCCGCGATCCTAATATCGAGCAAGCGGAGCGCCGGAGTCTCACAGCGATCTCAGTCACGTGGCTTAGCGCAGCGCGAAGTTGTGTATCACAACCCCGTTGGCGAATTCCTTGATCCCGGTTGGGCGGAGATTTATCCGGCTCGGGTCGACTCCTTCAAACAGGCGTCTACCGACGCCGAGCACTATGGGCATAATCCACAGGTTCAGCTCGTCGACCAAGCCATGCTCAAAAAGCGTTCTGTCGAGGAGGGTCGTGCCATACTTCAGAATGCTTTTGCCGGGCTTGTTCTTCAAAGTGGTCAACTCTTTGGCGACGTCTCCACTCACGAGTTGAGCGTTCCACGTCAATTGTTGCTGCGATGAGGATACCACTAACTTGGGGAGGCGATTAATCTTATCGAAGTATTCGTCTCCACGAATGAGAGGCCATTTCGCGGAAAATTTTTCATAGCTCGCGCGGCCGAGCAGAAACGTGTCCACGTCATCGAGCTTTTTCAGTGCATATTGTTTGGCCTCTCCCTCGAAAAATGGATTCGCCCATTTTTCAGGCGATTCGACTACGCCGTCCAAGGAGACGAACGTGCTCTCAATTAGTTTTCTCATCTTGAATGGGTTGATTGTGAACGCGGTGATTTGGCGTCGGCAGCAAACCAGCGGCTGGCAAATGGAGGAGAGTGGTAGTTGTGGAATTAAGGCGGTTCGGACTCAGCGATCAAGCGCCCATCCGGTGATCTGGCTAACGATGCCGCGGGGCGTATTTTCCCACCACCATGCCGCATTTATACGCTTTTGCTTCGAGAAGCTTAAGCGCGCCAAAGGTCGACTCGTCAAAGATCCGAACGCCGCTTCCGAGAACGGCGGGATTGATATAGAACTGAAATTCATCGACGACGCCCGCGGAAATGAGGGCGGCGGCAAAACCGGCGCCGCCGAATACGCCAATCGCTCTGCCTTTTTGTTTTTTCAACGCCGTGACTTCGCGCGTCAGATTGCCACTTTTCAGCACAGTGCGGTCCCACTTTGATTTCTTCAACTTGTCGGTGAGAACGACTTTTTGCACGTCCACGATCCGTTTCGCAAAAGCGTAAAAGGTGTCCCGCGGGAACCGTTTCGCCGCATTGCCCCAGTGCGCGAGGTAGCCCTCTTCGGCCATCTTCCGGCTCAATAGAATCGTATCGAGGGAGGCGAAGTGCCGATTGAACTCCCGCTTTAGGGCAGCGTCCCAGCCATTGTTGTCACCCCAATCCCATAATTGCCAATCGTCGAGGGTGTCAGAGCCGACAAAACCATCGACGGACATCTGCATCTGAAGGATGAGTTTTCGCATTGTATACAGGCAGAGAGTTCAGAAACACGCTGCTTGAGTGCTCGCCTACGTCAACGCGCTGTGACGATCGATGTCAAAAGCGCCCCGTGTGCTGCCCGATTGAGCGTCCGCTCGGGATGGGCAGGACACGGCGGCGCTTGGTTGACGATGTGCTCGCGATCTCTGCCGACGCGCTCACCTGGCTCTGTGTTCGCGCGGCGTGCACCTCACGTCTGCAGCGCGAACGCCCGTTGCTCCGTCGGCTGCGGTTGCTCGACTTTCTGTATCTCGAGACGGCGCGTGCCGCCGGGGGTTTCCCATTCGACGACGTCGTTCTCGGAATAGCCGAGGATTGCGGTGCCGATGGGAGCGAGCACGGAGATCATTCCCGTTTCCGGATTGCTGCGTTCAGGCAGGCAAAGCGTGTAGTGATCTTTTTCGCCGCTATCGAGATCGCGCAGCACGACGCTGGATCCGAGCCGCACGACCATGGGAGAAATCGTTTGCGGATCCACGACGACGGCGCGGTTCAGTTCGCCCATCAGCGAAAGAAGGTTCGGCGATTTTTTATGCGCGAGGAGCGCTCCGAGCAAAAGTCGGAGCTTAGCGTGATCTTCAGAAGGAATATAAATCGGTTTGTTGTTCATATGAATTGTGGAGGGTTTTAGGTGGCCGCGCTCAAACGCCGCGGAGCCAGACGGCCCGTGGATTCGCTGAGCGAGGACGGATATTTATGTGTTCCAATTTGGCGCTTTCGGCGGGTTGCCGGGCAGCGCACGCCCGTCGCCGACGAGGCGAGGTCGAGTGAATGCAATTCGGAAATGCCGAGATCCAGCGACGTGGCTCGCACGGCTTCGTTGAGCTGTTGAATGGTGCGAACGCCTACGATCGCGGACGTCAGGGCCGGATTGTGCAGCGTCCACGCGAGAGCGATCGAGCCGGTGGAGTGACCCGTGGCGAGCGCAACAGATTCCAGTGCCGAAAGCACCTTGCGGCCGCGCGTCGTATTGTAGCGCTGCGTGAGCCGCCGGGAGCGTTCGCTGAGATTCTCCGGCATCGCATCCAAGCGTCCGCCAAGATAACCGCCCGCGAGTGGCGAGGTCGCGAGAAGCGCGACGCGGCGTTCACGGCAGAGTTCTCCGATCTCGCGTTCGACGGTGGTGCGCTCGAGCAGCGAGTAATCCGTTTGGAAGGATTCGATTCTGCAGTGATTTTCACTGCGCGACGTGTGCAGCGACTCGGTCACGCGCCACAACGGGAAGCCGGCGAACCCGAAGTACCGGATTTCTCCGGACTGCACGAGGCTCGTCATTTCCCGAAGCAGCACTTCCGTCTGGAAAAACGACGGATGCCATTGGCAAACCAGCAGGTCGAGATAGGTCGTCTTGAGTTTACGCAACGAAGCTTCGCAGGCCAACCTGAGATGTCGCGCCGCAGTCTCGGCCTCGCCGGTATTGATCGTCACGCGCGTGGAGACGAACATATCCTGCCGCGAAGGCGCGTTCGCCTCCAGCCATTCTCCAAGGTACAGCTCGGAAAGATTGGTCCAGGTGCATGTGTCGGGGATTTCTGGATACACGCTTGTCGCCTGAATGAAGTTGCCGCCGGCATCTGCAAACGCGTCGAGAATCGCCAGGGAAGTTTCGCGATTGGTGGCCCATCCGAAACCGATGGTGCCGAGGCAAAGCTCGGAAACGCGCAGACCGGTGCGCCCTAGAAGTCGTCTGTTCATGTGAATCGAAATTGAATTTGTTTTGGTTGTCCTGCAGGTACGCGTCGCGGCGTGCCGAAGCTTTCGCCGAATCGGCGACAAGCGCTCGTGATGCACACGGGAAACAGAGTTCCGCAGAAAGCTCCGAATCGCGACTTAGTGAGTTGTCGACCGGCCGCCGTGTCAGGCCGCGCCGAAGAATTAATCCCGAAGCTCAGCCCAAATACACACGACCGGCCAAGGCCGGACATGTGTGCAATGTCCGACCGCCAGTGCAGAGAAAATCTTGTGTGCTCAGGTAATTCACGGCGGGGTTGCGAGAACACGACTCCGGAACCACAGCAAGTCAAGCCCGGTTGGCGTATTGATGCGACGAATACAAAATTCGCCGCGAATTCTCCAGCGCGAGATCGCGGGAGGGCTCGCCGCGTGGCTCATGCCACAAGTTAGAAAAGTCCCTGTTGGCAAATTGTGCCGCTACGCGGCGCGTTGAGTCACGCGACGCGCGGCGTCGATGAACGTCTGCCGCCCTGCGCTTACGCGAGAGACTGCTCCACCAATTTCAGTTTCTGTGTGAGGCGGGTCCGCGCTTTCTTGAGTTCGCGGACTTGTCGAATTTCCTTCGCAAGTTCGATGCCCGTCATGCCGGGCACATTCTAATCCAGAAGCGCGACGGGCTGCCACCGTGGCAGCGGACAAAATGGTACGCAATCAGTCTCTCCTCGCGGACAAGCGCACTGCCACGCAGCTCCCCACGACGAAAATTCCGTTTTTTGCAGCAGAACGGGTTGGGGCAGACATACTCGCGTCTTGCTACAGGATCGTGGTTAAATCCAACCCAAATTCAGCTAGCGGCCGGTGGAAATTCCGCCGGTTTTCGGATCTGAATCGCACTGCGCGGCAAGTTGAGAGGATTGAAGTCGCGCCTCGGTTTTTCGAACGAAACAATTCCCGCTCACCCTGTCCCAAATGAAGCACATCCTGCACGCAGTCCTCCTTTGCTCCGCGTTGGCGAGTTATGCGCGGAGCCAGACACCCGGCGCTGACGCCGGCGCGACGCCCATCCAAACTCAAACGCAGTCGTCGATCGCTTCGGCTCCGCCACAATTTCACGAGCCCGCGTATTCGCGCGATGTGAAGCTCAGCGACGTTCGCATGCGCGATGCCTGCGTCCTGGCGGATCCCACGACGCAGACATACACCATCATCGCGTCGGCGCGCGGCGGCGTGCGCGCTTACACGTCGAAGGACCTGGTTCACTGGGAGGGGCCGCACATGATTTTTCGGACGCCGCCCGATTTTTGGCCGGGCGTGGACATTCGCAGCATCTGGGCGCCCGAACTGCATCGTTATCACGATAAATATTATCTTTTCCTCACGTTCGACACCACGACCAAGTTTCCCGAGCAATGGCGCAACTGGCTCCCGCGCGTGAAACGCGGCTCGCAAGTCCTGGTCGCCGATTCACCGCTCGGACCGTACAAGGCCTTCGCCGATCACTCCACGCTTCCGGTCGATATGATGACGCTCGACGGCACGCTCTGGGTCGAGGACGGCGTGCCTTACATGGTCTACTGCCACGAGTGGGTTCAGATCGTGAACGGCACCGTTGAAATGATTCAGTTGAAGGACGATTTGTCCGCGACCGTGGGCGAGCCCACTCGGCTTTTCTTCGGCAACGACGCGCCGTGGTCGAAGCGCTCCGATGAATATGGATGCTGGGTGACCGACGGCCCGTATCTCTACCGCTCGAAATCTGGAAAACTTTTCATGATCTGGTCCAGCGGCGGCAAAGGCGGTTACACGATGGGCATCGCAATTTCGGATTCGGGAAAACTCAAGGGGCCTTGGCGCCAGCAAGCCGAACCGGTCTTCGCGAAGGACGGCGGCCACGGCATGATCTTCAAACGTTTCGACGGACAACTCATGATCGTCCTGCACAGCCCCAATCACGCGACCGAACGCGCGCGCTTATTCGAGGTCGAGGACACCGGCGAAACGCTGCGAATCATTCGGCCATTTCCCGCGAACTGAGTCGATCGGCATCGCAAACAACCCCGGATCCACGATGCCCATCTCACTTATCATTCGGAGCGCTTTGGGCGTCGTGGCCATTCTCCTCGCTGCGGGCGGAATTTGGATTCTCACGCTTCCGTCGCCGCGACGAAATTCGGCCGTCCCGCCAATTCCCAAAAGCGAAGTCGAAGTGACGCTCGCGGCGCTGAAGCCGCCCAAACGGCAGCGCCCCCTCATCGCGATCATCGGCGCGAATGCTGGGACCGAGGTGAACGACTACGTCATGACCTACGGCATTCTCCGGCGCGCCGAGGTCGCCGATGTCGTCGCCTTGGGCACGACCTCCGGTCCGATCACGCTTTATCCCGTGCTCAAGGTTCAGTCTCAGGCGACGATCGCGGAGTTCGATACGCAACACCCAGACGGCGCCGACTACGTCATCGTGCCCGCCATGAGTCGCGATGACGATCCGGCGGTCTTGCAGTGGATCAAGAATCAGTCCGCAAAACACGCCACGATCATCGGCGTCTGTGCCGGTGCGAAGATCGTGGCCGCCGCGGGTCTCCTGGACGGCAAACGCGCGACAACGCACTGGTACTACCTGAAGGCGATGCTGAAAAAACATCCGTCCATCCGCTACGTCGCCGATCGCCGTTTTGTGGTCGAGCCGGGCATCGCCACGACCACCGGCATAACCGCGGCGATGCCGATGACGTTGACGCTCATCGAAGCGATCGCGGGTCGAGACAAAGCGGAAGCCGTCGCGCGCAGCCTGGGCGTCGCCGAGTGGAATGCGCGCCACGACAGCAGCGCGTTCAAGTTCACCCGCCCCTTCGCGCTGACTGCGATGGGCAACAAACTCGCGTTCTGGAATCGCGACGAATTCACCGTCGAACTCACCAGCGGAATCGATGAAGTTTCCCTGGCCATTGTCGCCGATGCTTGGTCGCGCACCTATCGTTCACACGCGGTGACGTTCTCCCGAACCGCAGGCGCGATTGAGACGCGCAATGGTCTTCGCCTCATTCCCGATCGCGTCCTCGAAACCTCGGCGTTGAAACAAGAACAACTCCCAGATTTCCGCGGCCAGCCGCCTGCAGAAGCACTCGACAAAACACTGGACGCGATCGCCGCGCGCTATGGCGCAGGCACCGCGAATCTGGTCGCGATGCAGCTCGAATATTCCAGGCGCTGACTCAGTGCACGGGCGCGATGCAGAAGGCGCGTTTTTCCTCTAAATGATTATTTGGGAAAAATGAACTTTTGCGCCGGACTCGCGCGTCCCGATGCGTTCAGTTGTCGAGCCGCGTTCCATGCCACCCCAAGACCTCGAAACGACGCGTTGGTTTTTGACCCACTTGCAGACCCACGAGCCGCAGTTGCGCGCCTGGCTCGCGAGTCAGTTTCCCGGTGGGCAGGACATCGACGACATCGTGCAGGAGGCATTCATTCGCGTGCTTCGCGCTCGCACGGAGTCGGAGGTGCGTTCGCCGAAAGCGTTTCTCTTCGTCGTCGCGCGCAATCTCGTGCTCATGCGGCTGCGACATAACAAGGTCGCTCGCGAAGAATCCTTAGCGGAAATCGATTCGGCCAGCATCCTAGATGATGAGGCAGACGTGCCGGAAGCCGTGGCGCGTGCTCAAGAAATCGAAATGCTCACCGAGGCGATCCAATCGCTGCCCACGAGATGCCGGCAAATTCTCACGTTGCGAAAAATCTACGGCCTTTCGCAGAAAGAAACCGCCGCGGAGCTGGGCATCGTCGAGCATACCGTGGAAATCCAGACTGCTCTAGGTTTGAAAAAAATCGGGCAATTCTTCCGGAAACACCGGCCGCACCACTGATCGCCGTTGCCATGAAATCGACTGATAAAATCGAAACAGAAGCCGCGCTCTGGGTGGTGCGAATCGAGCGCGGACTCACCGCGGCCGAGCAGGACGACTTCCTGCAGTGGCTCACAGCCGATCCTCGGCACGGGAGAGAACTCGACCGGCAATCCGCGAACTGGAGCCGCCTGAACGGCCTGGCCGATTGGCGGCCGGAACACAGCTCGCAACCCAACCGCGATCTTCTCGCGCCTCAGCCACCGCGCCATTTCTGGAAGCGCTTCAACTGGACCATCGGCCTCGCCAGCGCAGGACTCGCCGCAATCATTTGCCTGGGAATATTTTTCTACCTTCAGCTCAAAGCTCCGGAATCATTTGCGAGCGCCCCGGCAGAGCCTGCGCAAATCGGTAAAATCGAACGCCGCACGCTCGATGACGGCACGATCGTCGAGCTCAATCGCGGAGCCGAGGTCGCGGTGCTCTACACCGCACGCGAAAGAAAAGTGCGCCTCGAAAAAGGCGAAGCGATGTTCCGAGTCGCGAAGAATCCCAATCGTCCATTCCTCGTCATCGTGGATGACGTGCAAGTCCGCGCGGTCGGCACGGCCTTCAACGTTCGCCGCGAATCGCGCGCGGTGGAGTTGATCGTCACGGAGGGAAAAGTTCGGGTCTCGTCTAACGCCGAAGCTGAGTCACGCAACGCGGACGCCGAAACCTCGCCATTGGTTCAAGCCGGAGAGTTCGCCCTCGTCCCGCTCAAATCGGCTCTTTCCAAAATCTCCATCGCGAAAATCTCGCCCGCGGGCGTCGACGAAAAACTCGCATGGCAGTCGCGCCTTCTCGATTTCACCAATGCGCGCCTCTCCGCCGTCGTCGAAGAATTTAACCGCCGAAATGCGCCAATCCGCATCGTGATTGACAGCGCGTCCTTGGCCGACACCGAAGTCAGCGCGTCACTTCGCTCGGACAACATCGACAGCTTCATTCGCCTGCTCGAAGGCGGTTTTGGCGTCGAAGCCGACCGCCACGGCAACGTGATCATCCTGCGCCAACGTGATTGATTCGGCGCGCCCGCTTGGCAGCGCGCAGTGAGCCGCGTCGGGAAGATGAAATGTTGCTGAAAAATTTTTAGAGGAGATTGGCCGGTTGGCGCATCTCAGAGAACGAATCCCCAACATACCTCATGCCCTACTCTACGTTTCGCGCCTGCCGGTTTTGGCTTTCCGTTCTCACGCCGAAACTGTCGCCGGCGCATTCTCTCACCGGCGCTTGTCTGCTTCTAAGCGCGACCGCTCTCTCCGGCGCCGAACAAACCAAAATCAATTTCAACATCGCCGCGAGCGAGGCCGCGCAGACTTTGAAAGTTTTCGCGCAGCAGGCGCAGCGAGAAATCATTTTTTCCACCAAGGCGGTCGCCGGCATAAAAACCAACGCGCTGCAGGGCGAATTCACCGCGCGCGAAGGTCTTTCGATTCTGCTCGCGGGAACGAATCTTCGCGTTTTCGAAGACGAGAAGACTGGCTCGATCGCGATCGATGTCGCCGAAGCCCCGAAAAAAACATCGGCCGCCTCAGCAGTGTCGCGCCCTGCAGTGCTCGGCGCGAACTCCGCAGATCCGTCGCCAACCGATGAGACGATCCAACTTTCCGAGTTCGTAGTGACTGGTGTTTTCACCCGGACGAAAAAGCAAGACGTCACCGCGTCTGTTTCTTCGGTCAATGCTTCCCAGTTGTCGAAGATCGTGCCGGTCAGCGCGGCCGATCTCCTCTGGAACGTTCCGAGCGTTTACGTGAATTCGTCGCTGGGAGAAATTCGCAATATCGTCTATTCCCGCGGCGTTTCGGCCAACACGAGCAACGGCGACTTGGGTTACTATTACGTTTCGATGCAGGAGGATGGATTGCCCGTGACCAACATTGGCTATAGCAACTGGGGGCCCGATTATTTTTTGCGGCCCGACGTGATGCTGGAGCGAGTTGAAGCCGTGCGCGGCGGCAGCGCCTCGATCACGTCGGCCAACGCTCCAGGCGGCATTTTCAATTACATCAGCCGCCGCGGAACCGAAATCTACTCCGGCGAAGCCCGCGTTCGCTTCGGTCTCGAAGGCGACAACAGCCCCTACTACCGCACCGATCTCTGGGTCGGCGGACCTGGACCGAAAGGAACCACCTTCAGTCTCGGCGGCTTCTATCGCGTGTCCGACGGCGCTCGCAATCCCGGCTACCGGATGAACGACGGCGGACAGATTCGTTTGAATCTTCGAAAAGAATACGGCTCGGGCGCGGGCTCGATCACGCTCTACGCCAAGTTTCTCGATGATCACAACGGCTGGTTTGAATTTTATCCGGCGAAGGATTTCGAGAACCCACACATCGCACCCGGCATCGATCGCTTCGCCACGAATCTTCACCGGCCCGCGCAGTTCAGCTACGTCACCGGCGGCATCGATCAGAAAAAGGATTTCGACTCGACGTCGCTGGTCCACTCGGTGCAGCGCGCCATCGGAGTCGATTGGACGCATGACTTCGGCGCGGGCTGGGTCTTGAGCAACAATCTGAAGCTGAGTCGCAGCACGACCGACTGGAATACCAGCGCGAGCGTGGCGCTGCGCGACATCGGGCGCGGCTCGCTGTTTTCGAATTTGAATATTCTCACGAGCGGTCCTGCGCGCGTGCCGGCCGGCACCTGGGTTTTCAAAGACCGAGAAACCGGACAAGTCATGGCGCGTATCCAATCAGATGGTACAAATTCCGGCTCCGGCTCGGCGGGCACGACTGGCCTGACCGTGCTCGAGAATCATCTTCCCCGCCAAGATCTGCTCTCCGGCGCAGTTTGGTCGAACAACGGCTTGGTCTTCGAACGCGGTGCGGATGAGTTGATGGATCAGCTGGTGTTGAACAAGCGCATCGGCAGTCATCTTTTCACGCTGGGTACTTTTTTCGCGTACTCGGATGCGTCGAATTTCAACACGACATCGGGGCGCACGGTCAGTCCGGTGGACGGCAATCCCGAACCTCTCGACGTCACGCTGATCACGGCGGCAAACAGTCCGTATGGCCCGGGCGTAACGCTCCAGATCACAAATCCAGAGGGCTTTTCCGCGGAGGGGTCTGGCTTTACCCTGAATGAAATGCTGCAAAAGCAGCTTTCGCTTTTCTTTGGCCACAACTGGGAAATCTCCAAGAAACTCACGCTCGATTGGGGCCTACGCTACGAGCACCTCAATGTCACAGGCCTGAACAATCTGGGGTCGCCCGTCGCCGGAAGTAACTACGATCCGAGTTTTGGCGGCGCCGACGGCAATCCGCTCACGATCTACGACAACCGATTTCTCGTGAGAAATCCGACCGACTGGAGATACGATCGCAACGTCGACACGTTCTCCTGGTCCGGCGCGCTGAACTACACGCTCAATCCGAACAACTCCGTCTACCTGCGCTACACGAAGGGCGAAAAAGCGCCGGACCTGTCGTTCTTCACCGGCCTGACCAACGCGTTTGCGATTAAAAATTATGCCGCTGTCCCGCAAACGATCGAGCAATGGGAACTCGGCTACAAGGTGCGCGCGGGTTCGTTCAACGCCGTCGTCACGCCGTTCTACAGCAAACTCGGCGACATTCTAAACGCGCCGCTCACCGGCACCAACGTCGACAACACGACGTACTCGCTTCCGCCGCTCTACAGCGAGGTGGAGACGTATGGCGTGGAGCTCGAGACGAACTACGCGTTCAACCAGCATTTCAGCGTGCGCGCCGTCGCAACCTGGCAACACGCCAAAGCGACGAGGTGGGTCTTCTGGAATACTGGCAGCAACGGTCCCGCGGACGACACGATCAACGACGTTTCAGGGCGCAAGGCGGACAACAACCCCGACTGGATCGTGAACCTCACGCCGACGTATCAACAGGGAAATTTCACCGGCAGCATTTCGTGGAAATACATGGGCGCACGTCCCGCCAATATCGCGAACATGTTTACCCTTCCCGCCTACGATCAGACCGACCTGTTCCTGAGCTGGGCCTTCAACGATCACTTTTCGGTCAGCTTGAACGTCAACAATGTCTTCGACGGAGAAGGCGTGGTGAACTGGGCCGGCTACGGCGACCAAGCCAGTCAGTTCAATCGCCAGAACTTCACGACGCGACCAGATCCAAACACGACCTTTCTCATCGTGCCGATCCAGCCACGCGCGTATTTCCTCTCCGCCACGTACAAATTCTAACCGCTTCACTCGATGCGCCCGCGCTTTCCGCCGGGCGCATTTTTGTCATGCGCGCACTCGCTCTGCTTTTCGTTTTTGGGCTGTCGCTCCTGCTTCGTTGCACCGCTCACGGCGTCGAGGCGACAACCGCGCGTTCGGATTTTCGAACGGTTGAATTACGCACCGAGTACGCCGTGGATCCGCTGGGCGTCGACGTCGCTCAGCCCCAATTGTTTTGGAAAATCGCGAGCACCCGACGCGGCGAAAAGCAAACCGCGTGGCAAATTCTCGCTGCGTCCGACGCAGATTCACTCGCGCGCGACAGAGGTGATTTATGGGACAGTGGAAAAGTTGTTTCCGATCAGACAACGTTCGTGGCTTACGCCGGCAAACCACTGCAGTCCTCACAAAAGATTCTTTGGAAAGTCCGCGCCTGGAATCGCGACGGCCAGGCTTCGGCATGGAGCCAGCCCGCGACTTGGACGATGGGACTGCTCGCGCCGGACGACTGGAAAGGACGTTGGATCGCCGCGCCGGCTGCCACGGAATCACTTCTGCTCCGTGGTGAATTCCCAGTGCGGCCCGGTCTGAAGCGCGCTATCGTCCATGCCTCGGGTCTCGGGCAGTTCGAACTCTTTCTGAACGGGGCGAAAGTCGGCGACGATCTGCTCGCGCCAGGTTGGACGAATTACAACGCGACGATCCTTTACAGCACGTTCGACGTCACCGCGCTGCTGCGGCCGGGCGTCAACGCGACCGGATTTCTCCTCGGAAATGGTTTCTACCATCTCGTTCACCGCGACCGTTTCACCAAGCTCACCGGAAGCTTCGGCCCGCTTCGCGCAATTCTCCATCTACGACTCGAGTACACCGACGGACATGTGGAGTTCGTCGGCACGGACAACACCTGGCACACGCAAGCCGGACCGATCACTGTGGGTCACATTTTCGCTGGCGAAGACTATGACGCACGCCTCGCGCCAAGAGGCTGGACCGAATCCGGATTCGACGACTCACGCTGGGAACACGCGGTCGAGTTGCTTCGCCCGACTGGAACGCTGCGCGGCAGCACTTCCGGCAGCGAACCGCTGCGCGTGATCGAGATGCATCAGAGCGTCGGAATGAAAACATTCCCAGACGGCACGGTCGTTTACGACTTTGGCCAAAACGCCTCGCACATGCCGCGTCTGCGCGCGAGCGGTCCCGCGGGTTCGATCGTGCGGATGACGCCCTCGGAGGTCATGAATGAAGACGGCACGATCAATCGCAACACCATGGATGGGCGAAATCGCGGCAACGCCTGGTGGCAGTACACCAAAGCCACCGACGAGGAGGAAACGTGGTTTCCCAAATTCTACTACGTCGGTTGCCGCTATCTGAAAGTGGAGACGTTTCGCGACGAATCGGAGCTGCCTGTTTTCGTTCCCGCGGAAGATTCGACCCATCGCTTGCCTCCGACCAACGCGCCGAGACCTGGCGATCCGGTGAAGCTCCCCCGCGTCGAGTCGCTCGAACTCGCGGTGGTGCACGCCGCCGCGAAACCGCTCGGCGACTTCGAAACCTCCAGCGTAGTGCTGAATCGGATACGCGACCTGGTGCGTTGGGCGCAACGCTCGAACATGGTTTCGGTGCTGACCGATTGTCCGCACCGCGAGAAACTCGGCTGGATCGAGCAATATCACCTCAACGGGCCCGCGATCCGCTACGAGTTCGACGTCGCCCGCATTTTCGCGAAGGGCATGCGCGACATGGCCGAAGGCCAGACGGAGGAAGGATTGATTCCGAACATCGCGCCCGAGTTCACGGTTTTCAAAGGACCCTTTCGCGCCGCCGCCGAATGGGGCGCCGCCTTTTTTCTCGTCCCATGGCAGCACTACGAATTCACCGGCGATGAGCGTTTGCTGCGCGATCATTATCCCGCGATGAAGCGCTATTTTGCGTGGCTGGAGAGCCAGGCGTACGACGACGTTCTCAGTCAAGGGCTCGGCGATTGGTTTGATATCGGGCCCGCGCGGTCCGGTCCCGCGCAAAACACACCGCCGCCGGTCACCGCCTCGGCGTTTTATTTCTACGACGCGGCCATGCTCGCAAAAACCGCCGCGTTACTCGGAAAAACCGCCGACGCGAAACATTTCGCCGCGGTCGCGCAACGCCTTCGCGCGAAATACAACCAAAGGTTTTTCAAAGCTGACGCCGGCCACTACGCCAACAACTCGCAAGCTTCGAACGCACTTCCTCTGGTGATGGAAATCGCCGAGCCGAGCGTGCGCGGCAGCGTGTTGAGCGCGTTGGTGAGCGATATCGAACAGCACCACTACGCGACGACGACCGGCGACGTCGGATTCCGTTTTTCTCTTCGCGCGCTGGCGGACGCAGGGCGCTCCGACGTGGTTTTCAAGATGATCACGCAGGACGAAAAGCCCGGTTACGCGTTCCAACTGAAGCAGGGGGCCACGAGTCTTACCGAAGCGTGGGATGCGAATCTCGAGACCTCGCACAATCATTTCATGCTCGGGCAAGTGACCGAATGGTTCTACCACGACCTGGCAGGCATCGTCAGTGACCCGACCGCACCCGGATTCAAGAACACGATCATTCGACCGCAGCCCGTCGGTGATCTCACCTGGGTCAAGGCCCGTTATGATTCGGTGCGCGGCCCAATCGCAGTGCGCTGGGAACGCCGCGCGGAAAATTTTTCGCTCGAACTCAGCGTTCCGGCAAACACCACCGCGACAGTCTATCTTCCCTCCGACAACGACGACTCAATCACCGAGGGCGACGCGCCACTTCTCCAGCAAACCGGGGCAAAATTTCTCCGGCGCGAAAACGATCGCGCGGTGATTTCCGTCCCGTCCGGCAGCTACATCTTCCGCTCCATTTGGCACGCTCGTTGAGTCACAAATTCTCCACACTCCGACGACTCATGACCTTTCGCTCCAGCGTTTTCATCAGCATACTCACACTCACGTTCAGCTTGGCGATGACTGGAATGCTCGAAGCTGCAGCGCCAAATCCAGCCATCCTTCGATCGGAGTTCATCTACGACATCGGCTCATATCCAAGCGTGCACGCTTCAACCATCGTCGAGTCGAGTCGTGGTGAATTGCTCGCCTCTTGGTTTGGCGGGACGAACGAGAAGAATCCTGACGTCTGCATTTATGTTTCCCGCTTCGAAAATGGGAAATGGCTTCCCGCGGACAAAGTCGCCGACGGCGTTCAATCCGCAGGCCAGCGCTATCCCACCTGGAATCCCGTACTCTTTCAGCCACGAGATGGGCCACTGATGCTGTTCTACAAAGTCGGTCCGTCGCCGCAAAATTGGTGGGGCATGCTGATTACGTCCAGCGACGGCGGCAGGACGTGGAGTGAGCCGCGCCGTTTGCCGGACGGCGTTTTGGGGCCGATCAAAAACAAACCCATCCAGCTCGCCGACGGCACGATCCTGGCGCCGTCCAGCACGGAAGACAAAGAACGGGGCTGGCGTATCCACGTGGAAACTACGCGCGATCTCGGCAACACCTGGGAAATTGTCGGTCCGCTCAACACGAAGCACGAGTTCAACGCCATTCAACCGACGATCCTCACCCATCGGGATGGGCGCCTGCAGATGCTGTCGCGCACAAAGGAAATGGTGTTGGTGACGAACTGGTCCTCCGATCAGGGCCAGACGTGGACGAAATTGGAACCGACCGGCCTCTTCATGCCGAATTCCGGCTGTGATGCGGTCACGTTGAAAGACGGCCGACAACTTCTCGTCTACAACTGGCGCGATCATCCGGCGCCAAAAGAAGTCACCACGCACAAAGACGACGAAAACGGCCCTTCTCCGCGCGGCACGCGCTCCGACTACGGCGTGCGCTACCCGCTGAATATCTCGCTGTCCGAAGACGGAGTGAATTGGAAAATGGTTCTAACGCTCGAAGATGAGCCACGTCCTCACGGGTACGCCTACCCTGCCGTGATTCAATCGAGCGACGGCCTGGTGCACGTCACCTACACGTGGAATCGGGAAAAAATAAAACACGTGATCATCGATCCCGCGCGGCTTCTTCGCTAGATTGGACGCCCTACCTCGGAGGTGATTCGTTTCGACACGTCTCAGCGGGTCGAAAAACGGAACACCGTCGTCGATTTATACTCGGATCCGGGCCGCAGCACGATCGACGGGAAATTGGGCTGGTTCACGGCGTCGGGAAAACCCTGCGTCTCCAGCGCCAACGCGCTACGATACGGATATGGTTTGCCCGATTTTCCGACGGCTCCGCCGTCCAGAAAATTGCCGCTGTATAACTGCACGCCCGGCTCCGTCGTGAGCACCTCCAACACGCGCCCGCTGGCCGGATCGAAAACCGTGGCCGCCAAATCAAGACCCGCCCCCTTTCGATCGATCACGAAATTATGATCGTAGCCGCCGCCGAACTCGAGTTGCTCATCCTTCTCGCCAATGCGTTCGCCGACTCGATGCGGTTTGCGAAAATCAAACGGCGTTCCTTCCACCGGCCGAAGCTCGCCCGTCGGAATCAAGCCGCGGTTTACCGGCGTGAAACGGGCCGCGTGCAAGGTGAGTTCGTGGTCCAGCACGAGGCCATTCCCCTCCCCGCTCAGATTGAAATAGCTGTGGTTCGTCAAACTCACCGGCGTGGGCGCGTCCGTCGTGGCTTCGTAATCGATGCGCACCCCGTTGTCCTCGGTCATCGAGTAGGTCACGCGCACCGACAGATTTCCCGGGAATCCTTCCTCCCCATCTTTGCTCAAATACTCAAAGCGCACCGAGGCCGGCCCAGCTTCGCCTGCCTCGATCGGCTGAGCTGTCCACAACACTTTATCAAAGCCGATTGCTCCGCCGTGCAGCGTGCAAGGCATCCCGCCCGGGCGATTGTTCGGAAGGAGTTCGTAGGTTTTTCCATCGAGCGTGAAATGCGCGTCCGCGATGCGGTTCGCCACTCGCCCGATGGTCGCCCCAAAAAAAGTCGAACTCTTCGTGTAGTCCGTGCCGTTCGCGTACCCCAAAAGCACATCGCCGACTTTCCCCGTGCGATCCGGCGTGAGCACGCTGACCAGCGTCGCGCCATAATCCATGACTTCGACGACGAGACCTTTCGGGCCGGTCAATCTGTACAACGTGATGGGCCGCCCATCCGGCATCGCGCCGAATGGCTTTTTTTCCACCACGGAAGCTGCTGGCGCCTGGCTCAGTGCCATAAAAAATAAAAGGAAGAAGGTAAGTCTGTTTAACGTCATGAAAATGCGGTTCGCATTCGCATCCTGCAGGTCCGCCGCGCGAAGATCCAAACCGAATCGTCAGTCTTTGATCAGATCGTCCGCGACGTAGATTCGATACGCTTTGATCCGTCCCGTGAGATCGGCCGAACCCTGTCGCGGCACGTAGCGAAATCCGCCGACCGTGCGCGCTTGCGCCATGTCGAGCACAAGCCGATGCGGGAATCCGGGCTGCGCCGCGCCCCATTGCGTGTGCCAGTAGTTCGCGGTCTGTCCGTCGATGGCGTTCTCGGCGGTGCCATCCTCGCGTTCGCGTTCCTCGCTGTCGACATACGCGATCGTCCAGCCTTCGGTGCTCAACGGATGGCCCGCCTCGTCCAACAGCGTGATCTCAGCGACCGAAGCGAAATTTTTCCCATCCTGCGCGCTCAGCGCCTCCAGACAAAAATAGCGGCCCGTCGCTGGATGTTCGAAATGCACCTCCTGGAGACTCGTGCCTGGTGCAAAATTCCCCGCGTGCGCCGGCGCGCCAAAATCCGAACGCAGCGTCACCTCGCGCCGCTTGGACCGCGCGAAATCCAGCTTGGGCCGCAGCTCATCCAGAATCGGATGATCGAGCGCCGCGACAGTCGGCTCCGTCGGCCCGAGCAGATCGAGAATCACGATCTCGTTATCGCCTGAGTTGAGCCACGGACCGGGCACATACATCGTTTGCTGCGGACCGATGTTCCAATAGCGCCCGAGATTGTGGCCGTTCACCCAGGCGAAGCCTTTTCCCCACGGCCGCATGTCCAGAAAGCAATCGCCCGGGTGATCGACCTTGACGGTCGCGCGCCAGAAAGCCGGCCCGGATTGTGCCGTGCCTGCTTTCGTCTCGGAAAACGTCAGAGCAGACAACATCGCCGCATCGAGCGGGAGGCGAAACACCTGCCAACCTTTCAGCTCCTTCGCCGGCTGCCCCTCTTCCTTCAGCGTAGTGGGTCCGTGGATACCTTTGCGGTCATGCACTTCGACGCCGAAGTTCACGCGGCCCATTGCCTCGACCAGCACGTCGAGCGTCGCCGCCTTTTCGCGCGCCGGGATTTCCACGCGGAAGTTGCGCGAGCGGCGATCGGTAAAACCGATGCGTTTCCCGTCGAGAAACACCTGGCCAACGTCGTGAATCGCGGCCGCCTCGAAGCTCGCCGCGGGGCCCGCCGGAAGTTCCGTGCGATACAGAATGCAGCCATAACCCTGGTCGTAGGCCTCCATCGTCCTCGGCGTCTCATCCGCAATCGGCGCGGGCAAGTTCGCGAAGATTGGCGCCATCTGCGCGGCGCGGACGGGAGCGATTTGAATCACGGGATTGCGCGCCGGCGGCTCCGGCAGGGTTTCTCCTGCGCGCAGGTGCTTCGACATGAGCTCGCGCGTTTGCGCGAACTTCGCCGTCGTCCAGCCGCCTTCGCTGATCGGCGCGTCGTAATCGTAGCTCGACGTGTCCGGCTTGAAGGGCCGATCCGCGCCGGTGAAAAAGCCAAACGTCGTCCCGCCGTGCGCCATGTAAATGCTGAAGGACGCACCGTGCTCGAGCATATAGCCGAGGTCGGAAAGGTAACGTTCGGTGTTGCCCGTGTGATGCGGCGCGCCCCACGTGTCGAACCAACCGGGATAAAATTCGCCGCACATCAGCGGACCTTTCGGCAAAATTTCCCGCAGCGCCTTGAAGCCGCCTTGCGGATCCGAACCGAAATTCACGACGGGAAACAGGTCCTCCCGATAGCCGTCCTTCAGATGGTCCTTCGGGTTGCACGCGAACAACGGCACGGTAAAGCCCGCGTCGAGCAAGGCCTGCCGCAACTCGCCCATGTACGCAGCATCCTTGCCGTAGAATCCATACTCGTTCTCCACCTGCACCATCAGGATGGGACCGCCCTGCGTGATCTGCAGGGGCCCGAGCACGCGGCCGACTTCCTTCAAATAATCGCGAACCGCGCTGAGGTAACGCGGATCGCGCGTCCGCAGTTTGATTCCGTCTTCCTTCAGCAGCCACCAGGGCAGGCCGCCCATTTCCCACTCGGCGCAGGAATAGGGTCCAGGCCGCAAAATGACCCACAGGCCCTCCTCTTGCGCCGCCCGGCAAAACGCGGCCGCATCCGCTTGCCCGGACCAATCGAACTCGCCGCGCCGCGGTTCGTGCATGTTCCAAAAGAGATACGCGCAAACCGTGTTGAGGCCCATCGCCTTCACCATGCGCAACCGATGATGCCAGTATTCTTTCGGCACGCGCGGCGCATGCAGTTCGCCACAGCGAATCTGGAGCGGTGCGCCATCCAGCAGGAAATCGGTCGCGCCGATCTCGAATTTGTGAGCCGGAGTGCTCTGGTCCGCGTTGGCCGCGGCGGCGGTTGCGTGCATCAACGTGAAGGAAAGCAGGAGTGCAGTGAGAAAACGCAAGGGGTTGCGGGGTTTACGGTACTCTATCATCCGCCGAGAATTTCACCTATCACCCAAAGGGGTGACGCCACGCTCACGGAATATGGGCCCACACCGCCGGCCCGCGACCTACTTCAAATGCACGATCCCGTGGCGAATCGCCTCGACCGCCGCCTCCGTCCGATCGCGCACGTGCAGTTTCGCGAAGAGAGTTTTCAAATGCGATTTCACGGTGTCTTCGGAAATACACAGACTCGACGCGATTTCCTTGTTGCTGCGGCCTTTGATCAGCGCTTCCAGCACGTCGCGCTCGCGTTCGGTCAACTGCTCGCGTCGGGAACGCTCCGTCAGGCGTTCCGCCACTTGCCGGGGCAATGACGTGTCGCCGCCGTCGAAAACCCAGCGAATCGTGCTGGCGATTTCTTCGGTCGGCATGTCCTTCAACAAATACGATTTCGCCCCCGACTGGATTGCCCGGTGAATGTCTTCGTCGAGATCGTACGTCGAGAGGACGATCACCCGTGCGTCGGGATGTTTCTTCCGGATCGCCAGGATCGCCTCCACCCCGCCCATCCCGGGCATGCGCAGGTCCATCAACGCGATGTCCGGCCGCACATCATCATAAACTTCGATCGCCTCTTCTCCATCCGAAGCCTCCGCGACGACATCCATTCCCGGCTGATTCTTGATCAACGCGACCAAGCCCATGCGCATCGGCGGGTGGTCGTCGACCACCAGCACGCGGATCGTGGTTCCGGGCTTAGGATGTCCCATGTGCGGGGCGGTAAAATCAGATTCAGAACTCATCGTGAAGGTGAACGGCAGCGGAGCAAGCCGCTCGCAGGATTTCACCAATCTTAGCGGCACGCGTCGGCCGTGCCTCTCACCCGTTTGGGGGAAATGCCATCAAACGCATCAAACGGAAACGGCGACCGATACCCGCGTGCCCTTCCCCGGCGTGCTCTCGATTTCGACTTTTCCCCCGAGGAGGTCGGCGCGCTCCTTGATGCCGACCAGCCCGAAGCTGCGCCGATTCCGCTTCGGCTGCGCCGCGGGCGAAAAACCCACGCCATCATCTTCCACCGCCAGGCGAATGGTCCGGCCTTCGAACGCCAGCGTCACGTCGATGCGGCTCGGCTTGCCGTGCTTGCTCGCGTTCGTGATCGCTTCCTGGCCGATGCGCAGAAGGTTGTTTTCCACCACCGGCGGCAGACGCCGTCGCGCGCCCTCGACACGAATGTTCGGCAGGACTCTCGTGCCGTCGCTCATCTGCTTGAGAATGCCTTCGAGCGCCTGACCGAGATCGCCCTTTTCCAGAACTTGCGAGCGCATGTTCCAAATCGAATCTCGCGCTTCGGCCAGAGCATCCCGCGCCAGTTTCAACGCGGAACCAAGATGATTGCGGGCCTGCGCGCTGATTTCGTTCGCATGCCCGCGAGCCAGCTCGAGCTGGACGCAGATCGCCCCAAGGCTCTGGGAAAGCGTGTCATGAATCTCGCGAGCCATCCGGTTTCGCTCGCTCAAAATGGTCGTGAACTCTGCTTCGGCCATCGCACGCCGATGTTCCTGGTCCTGCAAACGCCGGCGCGAGGCAAGCATCACGACGGCCACCGCGCCGAGGGCCAAGGCCAGAAACGCCGACAGCACCCACACGACGCGTTCGGCGTTCCACCACGGCGGCGGAGTGATCACGACAAGATCGTTCGCCGAGCGAAGCGAGAGTTGAAACGACCGCGGCTCCCACAAACCGCCGAGGGGCCCGGTCCCCTCTGGAGTGATCGAGCAAACGCCGGAGACTCGGACGATGCTGCCGGGCAACCACTCGGCGGGCGCGGACGTGTTTTCCGAGAGCTGCAACTCCGCCCGCACTAGCGTCTGACGCCAGTCCAGCGTGAGGATGACGCTGCCAGGCAGACGCCGTAGATCCGTCAGACGCGCGTCGACTTGAACCAAATCCGCGTCGTTTTTCAGCACGCTCGAAAAATCGGTCAACACATGCGGCTCGGGCGGAGCCTGGGTGGAAATTTTTTTGAAAACGGCGTCCTCCAACACCGCGCTGTATTCGCCCAGCGCAGGGAAGCCCAGCACCACGACTTCGTCGCCCGGCTGGAGCGGCTCGCGTTGAGCTGTATCCACGCGGAGACTACGATCGCGATCGCGGACCCAGAGCACGGAGCCCGGCTGATGGTGCACGACGATGCCCCGGACCTGAACGCGGTGGCCGACCTCACCGCTGAGTTGTTGAAATTGCAGCAAGCTCGCCACCGATCGATGCGGACCCGAAAATGGCTTCACCGGCGGCGGCTTCAACATCGTCACCTGCAGCTCGCGCGGGACTTGGACGAAGGGACGGACGAATTGGCGGTTGTGGTTGTGCAGGTTGAAACAAAGCCCGCGCACGCGCACCTCGGCGTCGACATACTCCTCGGGTTTGAAGTCGCCGTTCACCTGGATGAGGACGCGTTGCCCGCCCGCGGCCAGTTTCATTTTCACCTTGGGTTCAGCGTCCTGGATTTTGCGGACCGCTGGCGTCATGAAACGTGTTCCCGGCGGCGGCGGAGCGTCATCGCTCGGGGCCTTTGGCTCG
This sequence comes from Opitutaceae bacterium, assembly GCA_035765635.1. Taxonomy (GTDB): domain Bacteria; phylum Verrucomicrobiota; class Verrucomicrobiia; order Opitutales; family Opitutaceae; genus EW11. The sequence goes on along the minus strand of DASTWZ010000042.1, from coordinate 279,494 downwards.
ACGGTTCGCACGATGCCGGTGAACTCGACCCACTTGGCGTCCATCTTGCCGGCGTTCAATTCGTCGAGCGTGACATGGATCGGTTCGGGGATCGGCGCGCGCCCGATTTTTTTCACGTGCTGAGCGACCACGTACGGCGCGAAGCCGCCTGGATCGGTGACGCCTTCGATCTCGAGGACATCGCCGCGCCCGAGACCGGCAACGAGATCGGGCGGGCCCTGGATGTAGATGCCTTCCGTCTCGTCCTGGATCACGAAGGCAATTCCTTCCGGATCCGCCTCGCCAATATACACGCCGTGAAGCTTGGCCGGCAGCGCGCGCCTGGCCTGCTCTTCGGTCAACGCGCGTACCTGCGAAGCACTGGTGAGAAGGGTTTCGGGCCCCGAAACAACGGTGCGGTTTCCAGAGAGCACGGTTTGGCTGCCCGAAAAAACAGTCCCACTGCCTGCCTCAGCCGCGGTTGCCGCCGCCAAGGCCAGTGGCCCGGCAAAAACGAACAAGCCGGCCAACCATGTCAGTAGAAAACCGAAGTAGCCGTGCGGCCGCGGGAGTTCGCTCATGTCGTTTAGGGGTAGGAATGCGACAGCGGAACCCTCTTTCACGCCGCACACCGCGTGGCAAGCACACGAAGAAGGCTAAACGTTGAAAGATGAAGAACGCGCGGCCGCTTACGGAAACCTGTGCGGCCCATTCGAAAAACCGCTGGTATGGCTCAAGATTCAGGGGTCCGCGCCGATGTAAAAAGAACCCAAAGGCCGTGGTATCCGTCGCCCCAGTTCTGGCTCGCAAATCGCACCATGTGAGGAGGTTTCGACTTCTCGGCTTTTTCGTGGCCGCGCTGCTTTCGATTTGGCTCGCGGAAAATGCCGCCGCGCAATCGCAGTTCATGCCGGCAAAACCGCCGGGTCGCGTCGAAGCCGGAGCGCCTCAATTCGTCGTGCTAGGCCCGGAAGGCATCGGCCTTAGCACCACGCCGATCGACTTACAGCTCTTGCCCGACGGTCGGATTCTTGTCGTTTCCCAAAGCGAAATCGCGTTCGGCGACGGTGTGCGCTGGCAGGTTTTTCGTGGGCAAACCGGAGACGCCGGGCTCATCTCCGGCAAGGTCGCGGTCGACTCCGCGGGAAAGATCTACGCAGCCGTTCCCGGTGGCATCGCACGCATCGATATCGGCGACGATGGCCGCTGGCACTACACGAAAGTAGCGGACTTCAATTCCGGCACAGGCGTGAATGTCGCCTCGCTCTCGAGTGCGGCGGTGATGGAAACAACATGGTACTGGACCGGAACGGGCGGAACCATCGTGGCTTGGCGTCCCGACGGCCCGCCTCCTCGCATAGCGGGCCATGTCGGCGCGATGGAACGTTTTTTCAATTTCAAAGGCACCAGCTACGTCAGCAGTCAGGCCTCGGGCGCACTCTATAAATTCACTGATTCCGACAAAGTCGTCGAAGTCTCCGAAGGACCGGCGCTCGCAAGCGATACGATCACCTGCAGCGTGCGCTTCGACACCGACCACCTCCTCGTGGGCACGAGCGGCTCGGGTCTTCAACTCTTCGACGGCCTCCACCGCTCCGCCTTCCCCAATCTCGGTCCGCTGAACGGCGACCATCGCATCAACGATCTCGTCGCGATCGACGATCACCTTTTCGCCGCGGCCGTCGACACCGCCGGCATCGTTTTCTTCGACCGTCAAGGCACGACCCTGCAGGTGCTCGACCGCTCCTTGGATCACCGTCTGGCGCGGATCCAAAGACTGAAATACACGTCCGACGGCGTGCTCTGGGCCTTGATGATCGACGGCATCGCGCGCGTCGAATTTCCGTCCCCTATCTCGCATTTTGAGCCACTGCTCGCCAGCGGTTTGGCCTTCGCGAAACCACTTCGCCACAACGGCGATCTCTGGATGCTCGCCGATGGCCGCGCGATGCACGCAGTTTACGATCGCGACGGGCATCTGTCGCACTTTGCCGACGAAAGCCCAGAAGGCCGATACCTCTTCACGCTGACGGATGTGGACGGAAAACTGTTCGCCGCGAACAACGCCGGGCTGCACCTCCACACCGGCAACGGCTGGACATTGATCGATCCCAACGTCGTGAACGCCCGCGTCGGCCTCGCCGTTTCGCCCACGCGCGGAATTTTCTACGCCGCCCGGGGCGAATATGGATGGCTTCACTTCGGGCCAGACGGATCCGTCACGACGCAACGCATTTCAGCGCCTCAATTGACCGAAACCTACGGGGCCATGCAGGACGCTTCCGGTGTCATCTGGGTCGAACTTGGACTGAACAAAGTCGGCCGCATCGATCCGCGCACCGAGGTGCCGACGCTGAAAATCTTCACCACCGCCGACGGGCTGGCGCCAGGCTGGGTTCAACTTTTCCTCCTTAAGGGCGAAGCGCGCTTCAACCTGATTTCTCGCGTCTATAAATTCAACGACGCCACGCAGCGCTTCTCCCCCGACGAAGAATTTGCCCGTGCGTATCCAGAATTTGGAGACTTCATCGGCCGGCCAACGGCCGATGCGTTCGGCACGATCTGGTTCACCGCCAAAGGCTCGGCTCACACCTTGCGCATCGACGGGAAAAACCGGAAATCGAGCACGGTCCCAATCGGCTTCGAGCCTTACAACTACACGATGGAAGAGGACGGCGTCGTCTGGATGTGGGGCCGACAGAGGCTCGTTCGCTACGATCCGCACGTCGCCGAGCGCAAGCCCACGAAACCGCGCGCGATGATCACGTCGGTGCAATTCACGCTTTCCAACAAACGCCTCTTCACACCGCTCCCCCAATCGATCACGCTGCCTTTCAGCGACAACTCCTTCGTGTTGGAATTCGCCGCGCCCGCCGATCCCTTCAGCTCGCCCGTGACCTTCGAGATCATGCTCGAGGGCAGCGGAAATCAATGGGTCTCAACCGGGAATCTCGGCTCTGCCGCCTTCAACAATCTCAAGGAAGGCCAGTACGTTTTCCGCGTTCGCCCGATCAGTGGTCGCGCCGTGGGCGACGAGGCGCGGCTCAGCATTCTCGTGCTGCCGCCCTGGTATCGCACGAAACTCGCCTGGTGCATCTACGCGCTGACTGCGGTCTCCGCGTTTGCGTTCGCCGCGTGGCTTTCGTCGTTCCTCGAACGCCGGGAAAAACAACGACTCACCAAAGTCGTGGCCGAACGCACCGGCGAGCTCGCGAAGAGCGAGGAGCGCTATCGCCTTCTCAACGCGCAACTCGAGAATCGCGTGGCGGAACGCACTGCCGAACTGGGCGCCGCCAACAACGCGCTGCAGCAGGCCAAGGACGCCGCCGAAACCGCCGATCGCGCGAAGAGCGCTTTCCTGGCCAACATGAGCCACGAAATTCGCACGCCCCTGAACGGAGTGATCGGCATGGGCCACATCCTGCGTAGGACAAATCTGGATACAGAGCAGCGGGACTTCGTCGACACGCTGATCAACAGCAGCGAAAGCTTGCTCACGATTTTGAATGACGTGCTCGATTTCTCCAAAATCGAAGCCGGCCATCTGAGCCTCGAGTCCATCGATTTCGATGTGCGCGAGCAGCTGAACTACGCGATCGATCTCCAATCCGGCGCCGCCCGCACGAAGGGCCTGGAGCTGAAACTGACCTTCGATCCCGCAACGCCGCAACGAGTCTGCGGCGACCCCGTGCGCCTCCGCCAAATCGTGCTCAATCTCGTGGGCAACGCGATCAAGTTCACCGAAAAAGGCCGCGTCGAAGTGAAGGTTTCCAAAGCCGAAGGCCCCGAGGACCGCGTGCGCTTGCGCTTCGAAATTCGCGACTCCGGCATCGGCATTCCTCCGCAAGTCCAGCCCTTCCTGTTTCAACGTTTCGTCCAGGCGGATAGCTCGACCACGCGCCGCTTCGGCGGCACCGGCCTTGGCCTCGCGATCTGCCGGCGCCTCGTCGAAATGATGAACGGTGACATCGGCGCAACCAGCACGCCCGGATCGGGCTCGGTTTTCTGGTTCGTCGCGGAATTCGCCCGCGCCCAACCTAACGCCTCGAATGAGTCATCCGCCGCGTCGCTCAATCCGCCAAAGGCGCGTCCGCAAAGCGCTCCGCCGATCCTTCTGACCAGCGCGCATCGCCCCCGAATTCTCATCGCCGAGGACAACCCGGTTAACCAAAAGGTCGCGCTGCAATATTTGAAGAACGCCGGGTTCAAAGCAGACGTCGCGGACAATGGCGTCGAAGCCATCGAGGCCATCCGCCGCACACCTTACGATTTGATTTTCATGGATGTTCAGATGCCGGTCATGGATGGCCTGCAGGCGACGCGTGAGCTGCGCGAAGCGCAGGCCAGCGGAGATCCCGAGATCCCAGCCAAACTGCGCATCGTGGCGATGACTGCGAATGCGATGTCATCCGATCGCGACGCCTGCCTCGCTGCGGGCATGGACGACTACGTGCCGAAGCCGCTCACGCCTGCGCTGGTCCGGGCGGCGATCGAAAAGCACCTCCAGGAAATGACGAAGGTGGACTGAGCGATTCGCGCCGTGCCCGCGTTTCGTCGATTCACCACACGGCAGTACCTGCTGTCCCGATGCTTGCTTCGGGCAGCGCCACGATGGCGGCGAAATTGCATTCGGCTAAGTTGGTGCGGTCGACGCGGATTACGCTCGCGGTTCCCGCCGACATAACTGCTTCCCGACGGGACGTCCGACGAATCGCTCGTCCCGCACAACCACAAAAACAACCTGTAATCATGAGCTCCCTAAAAGATCTTTTTCTCGATGAATTGGCCGATATGTACGACGCCGAAAAGCGAATCGCCAAAGGGCTCCAGAAGCTGGCAAAGGCGGCCACCAACGAAGAATTGAAGGACGCCTTCATGACTCACCTCGAAGAGACCCAGGGCCATGTCACCAAGCTCGAATCGGTGTTTCAGGCACTCGGCCAAAAGGCGAAAGGCAAGGCCTGCAAAGCCACGATCGGGCTTCTCGAAGAAGCTGACGAAATCAGCTCGGACAACAAAGGTTCTCCGACCATCAACGCCGCGTTGATTTCGGCCGCGCAAAAAGTCGAACACTACGAGATCGGCTCCTACGGCACGCTTCGCGAATGGGCCACGCTTCTCGGCAATGATGAAGCAGCCGAAATCATCGGTGAAATCCTGTCCGAGGAGGAAGGCGCCAACGACAAGCTGACCGACATCGCGGAATCAGCCGCGAACCAAGAAGCGATGACCGAGGACTCGGAAGAAGGAGAAGAAGAGGAAAACATTCCCGTCGCCGAACGGGTCGGCAAAAGTAAGTCCAAGTCCGGTTCGTCTCGCCGCTCGAGCAGCAGCGCCCGCAGCACGTCGAAGCGCTGATATCTGCCGCTTCCGTTTTCGGTGCGGATCGCACGGGGCACATGACAATGTTGTGCTTCGTGGCCTCGTGTGATTCCCCGGCAACCCTCATTCCCGAGGGTCATTTTTCTTGATGAAAAACAAGCCCGAGAACTTCGCCGTTCCCGCAAACAAGAAGGTCAAACTCGAACGATATAAGACCGACGTGGCGTCGCTCTATGATTCCGACGACGACTACGAGGAGCAGCTCGAGGATTTCAAAAAAGGACTGCGCAAGCTCCAGGAGTTGATGTACGCGCAGGGCCGCTACGCGCTGCTAATTATTTTCCAGGCGATGGACGCCGGAGGCAAAGACGGCGCGATCGAACACGTGATGTCTGGCGTGAATCCCCAAGGCTGCCAGGTATTCAGTTTCAAGCAGCCCAGCTCCAAGGATCTGGCCCACGATTTCCTCTGGCGCACCACGGCGTGTCTGCCGGAACGGGGCCACATTGGAATCTTCAACCGTTCCTATTACGAAGAAGTTCTCATCGTGCGCGTGCACCCTGAGATTCTGCAGAGAGAACCGCTACCCGAGCAGCGCTTGAACGATAAGGATATCTGGAAGGGCCGTTTTCGTTCGATCGTCGATTTTGAAAATCATCTCCACCGCAACGGCACGCACATCATAAAATTCTTTCTTCATATTTCGAAGGGCGCGCAGAAAAAGCGTTTCCTGGATCGCCTGGATGATCCGGACAAATATTGGAAATTCAGCGCGGAGGACGTCGAAGAGCGAAAATATTGGAAAGAATATATGCATGCGTATGAAGCATGCCTGAGCGCCACGAGCACGAAACACGCGCCTTGGTTTATCATCCCGGCGGATGATAAAAAGAATGCGCGGCTGATTATATCGAAGATAATATTATCCGCGATAAAGCGGATGGATATGCATTATCCCGAAATGAACTCCGCCCAGCTCAAGGAGTTTGCTGCCATTCGGAAGCGCTTGAAGTAAGCGGCTTCGAAATGTGGCGCGTCGGCCGCTTCAGCGTCTCCAGAATATCGGCAACCTGCCCCAGCGAAAGAGGCTTCACGATATAGCCGGTCACGCCCGCTTCGGCCGCTCGCGCCCGGGAGCGCGCGTCATCGTGAGACGTAACGACAAAGATCTTCACCGCGCTCAGTATGGGCTCGTCCTGCACGAATTGCAGCACGTCGAAACCATTCAGGATCGGCATGTTCAGATCGAGCAGCATGACGATGGGAGACGCCGCGAGTTCCTCGGCCGATTTCTGAGCGAGCGCGCGAAGTTGCATCACGGCCTGCTCGCCATCGCGCGCATGTGATATCGTCGTGATTCCCGCCTTGCTGAGGACGTGGCGTAGATAACGCACATCGACCTCATTATCTTCCACGACTATAAAATGCGGTTTACCCATTATTTTGTCTCCGATGCACGCTATTTTGAAACAAGAGCCAAGGGTGACAAGTGCGCAACACCGACGAGCTCGATTAATAAGCGCGACACCCGACCGTCTTCACAAAATTGAAACAGAGCCTTTGAAATACGCTCGCCAAAAGCAGGACAGATACTCTTAGCCTCGCTTCGTTGTGCCGCTCCGTGTCCTGACTCGCCGCCGTTTCCTCTCGCTATCCGCATTGACCCTCGCATCGGCGGTTGGAACCGAGGCATTTGTGCTGGAGCCGGGCCGTATTCGCACCTCTTCGATCCGATTTTCGAAAACACCGCGCACACGCTTCGTTTTTTGGAGCGACTTCCATTATCGCGGGGACGAAGCCTACGCCGATGAAGTCGTACGAACGATCAACGCTCTGCGCCCAGAGTTCGTATGCTTCCTCGGTGATTTGGTGGACGATCGAAACTTCCAGGAGCCAGCACTCGAGTTTGTGAAGCGGATCACCGTTCCCGTCTTCGGCGTGCCAGGAAATCACGATTATCATTCGCGATCGTCCTTTGCTTTGAATCGCAAGGGCTTCGAAGCCACGGGCGGAGCTTGGTTGGTCAATAAAATGGCGTCCGCGGGCGCCGCCGGCGTGCAACTTTGCGGCTCGGCCGAACGCTACGTCGGTTTTATTCCCACGCTTCATCTCACGACTCGCATTCTTCTCTCCCACTATCCAATTACCGCGAACGAAACCTTCGGGCGGAACTTCGACGCGCTTTTGGCGGGCCACTCGCACGGCGGACAAGTGCGTCTGCCGTTTTATGGAGCGGTCGTTTTGCCCAGATTCGTTGGGCATTATGAGTGGGGGCGGTACACCACTCCGGGCGGTCCGCTCTACGTCACCGCTGGAATCGGCACATATAAGCTTCCAGCGCGACTGAATTGCCCGCCAGAAGTAGTGCTCGCAGAAATATAAAATTTCGTACTTTGCTGATTTTCCTGACCAACATTCACTCGCAAAGCCGCTCGCTTCGCGCTACCAAGTGCACCATTCACCGGGCCAATTCGCATGACCGCCGATATAGAGCCGCTCGCAAATATATCCGACTCCTCGCCAATATTGGTGATCGACGATGATCGCTCCTCATTATTGCTGTTGGAATATTTGTTCAAAAGCATCGGCCTGGGCGGACAGGTCAAAACTGCTCTCGGCAGCGAAATCGGGCTGAAACTTCTGCAGGAACGAGCAAGGAATCACGGGAATTGTCCGACATTGATCATCCTCGACGTGGAAATGCCGCACATCGATGGTTTTGGTCTGCTCACCTGGATCCATGAGCATTTTTGCACGACGCGGCCCACCACCGTCATGATGAGTGCCTCGCAGGCGCCCCAACACGTGCGGCATGCCGCGGAGCTCAATGCCGATGGGTACTTCGTGAAGTTTCCCGCTGCGTCGACACTGCGCGAAATATACGAATTGGCGCAGCGCATCCATGCCGGCGACGAGTGCGCCCGCACTCGATTGCTGAGCCACCCCGGAGCCCTTCGGCCTTCCGCCTGACGCTCCGGCCGGAGTCATTTTGATCATGCGTTATGTATCCGTTTTCTTGATATGCGTTCTCGCCTTCGCCGGTTGCAAACCGAGAAAATCCGCCGAAGCGGCGTCCGCTCAGACTCACTCGCGAAAGGTTTTGCACTATGGCAACGGCGCCGAGCCGCAGTTCATCGATCCGCAGTTGTCCACGGGCTCGCCGGAACAGGCCATCACTCGCGCCTTGTTCGAGGGGTTGCTCAGCCGGTCGCCCGACGGAGTTTCCGTGGCCCCGGGCGTCGCTGAACGTTGGGAAGTTTCCGGCGACAAGCTGACCTACACTTTTCATTTGCGCCACACGGCGCGCTGGTCTGACGGCAAGCCTCTGATCGCGGCGGACTTCATAAATTCATACAAGCGCATGCTCACGCCAGGAGTGGCGGCCGACTACTCTTATATGATGTTTCTCGTCGCCGGCGCGGAAGATTACTTTAACGGCAAGATAAAGGACTTTTCAGAAACCGGCTTCAAGGCTCTCGACGATTATACGCTTCAGATCGTGCTTCGTCAGCCGGCACCCTATTTCCTCAACGCCGTCATCCATCACGCCTGGTATCCCGTGCCAACGCACGTCATCGAAAAATTCGGTGGCATGAGCTCGCGAAACACCGACTGGACCAGGCCTGGGAATTTCGTGGGCAACGGACCTTTCCGGCTGAAAGAATGGCATCTGAATCAGCGGCTTGTCGTGGAAAAATCGCCGACCTATTGGGACAAGCAGAACGTCCGTCTCGACGAAATCGTTTTCAATCCCACCGATCTCGCCGACACCGCGGAGCGCATGTTTCGCGCCGGGCAGCTCGATGTCGTTTATGAAGTCCCGCTCTCGAAAATCGCGACATACAAACGCGAACGCCCGGAGCTGCTGCGTATCGAGCCCTTTTGTGGAGTATATTTTTATCGCCTCAACACCGCGCGCAAGCCGCTCGACGATGTGCGCGTGCGACGCGCGCTTTCGCTCGCCATCGACCGGAATAGCATCGTCAAGAATGTGACCCTCGGAGGCGAAGAACCCGCCTACAATTTCGTGCCCCCCGGTCTCGCCGGCTTCAACAGCGAGAACAAAGTGAAGGAAGATGCCGCGGAAGCCCGGCGCCTGCTCGCCGAAGCGGGTTATCCCAACGGGACCAATTTCCCGAAAGTCGACTTGCTTTTCAATACGCTCGAAAAGCACCGCGTGATCGGCGAAGCGATCCAGCAAATGTGGCGCAAGAACCTCGGCATCGAGATCAATCTATATAACGAGGAATGGAAGGTCTATCTCGTCTCCCAAAAGACGAGTAACTATACTATCATGCGCTCCGCATGGATCGGCGACTACGCTGACCCGCATGTTTTTCTCGACCTCTGGCGCACGGGCGGAGCGAATAATAATACGAATTGGGGAGACCCTGAATATGACCGGCTGCTCGACGCCGCACTTGGCTCGAAAACCGAGGAGGAACGCTACGCCACTTACCAGAAAATGGAGAAGATCCTCCTGGACTCCGCCGTCGTCATTCCGATCTATTTTTATAATTACGTCCGCCTGATTGATACTAAAGTGATTGGCTTCCACACGACATACTTGGATGATTACCCCTGGAAGTACGTCGACTTGCGCGAATAACCTCCGCGCGAGCCGTGACGTTTCAAATCCACGCGATGCAACGAGTCGCCCCGCCCGTTGCAGCAATAGTCCCCGGGTAACGTCCCGGAGCTTCCCGGATACTCTCCGGGAATCGGCACTTTAAGGTGATGGCATGTTCGCTGGCAGGAAAGAAACGCACCATCGCATTCTAATCGTCGATGATGATCCGGACAGCTTGTTTCTCACCCAAAATGTGTTGGCCCATCGCATTTCGCCGTGCGAATTTTCAACCTGCAATTCGGCGGAGGCGGCGCTGCAATATTTCGATCGCGGGCAGACGTTCGATGTTATCGTGACCGATCAGACGATGGCGCGCATGGATGGCGTCTCGTTGGTCCGCGCGCTACGCGCCCGCGGCGTTTCAACGCCGATAATTGTCACGAGCCTTAGGCCGGACATCCGAGACCGGGCGCTCGCGGCGGGGGCCAGTCATTTTGTAGATCCTTCTCGCCGCGATGATCTCGTTTCTGCCGTGCGACACGCACTTCACCAAGGCACGGACGACTATCCGCCCTTGTCCTGTCGCGATCATCATTCGCCGGGAGAGATCGATTGATCCGGAGCGAAGGGTTCAGCCATCCTGTCCCGGCTGGATGTAGCTCTCCATGACGCGCTCGCCCTTGCTCCATTGCACCGCTCGGTGCACGAGCTCCGCCGCGGAACCGACCTGAAGCTTCAACTTCAGATTCTCGCGATGAGAGTCGATCGTCTTGGCGCTGAGCTTCAATGCGGTCGCAATCTGCCTCGTCGTGAATCCGTCGCCGATCAACCGAAACACCTCCATCTCGCGATCGCTCAAGCTGTCCATGCGGAAAATCTTGTCGTCGGAATTCCGTTTCAACGTGAAGCGGTCGAGCATGAGTTCGCGAATGCCTTCGCTTAGATACAATTCGTTTCTCAATACAGACCGCAAAGCCGCCACGATCTGGTCCTGTGCGTCTTCTTTCATCACATAACCCCGCGCCCCGGCGCGCAGCGCCCTTTCAGCGTACAGCACTTGCCCGTGCATCGACACAGCCAGCATCGGCGTGCGCGGCAGTCCCGATTTGATATTTTTCATCAACTCGATGCCGCTGCTGTTTCGCAGCGTGACATCGATCAACGCCGCATCGGGCATCAGGCCTTTGATCAATTCGAAAGCGTCGGCCGCGTTGTCTGCTTCACCGCACACCTCCAGATCGCTTTCTGCTTCGAGGATAGCCGCAAAACCCCGACGGGTGATGGGATGATCGTCGACCACGACGATTCTTCGCTTTTGCCCGATCCCCTCCTTCGCGGGAATTGCCCCTCGCTTCTCACTCGAATCCTTTTGCATTACCAGGTCTGTTCTTAAATTACCGCTCGCTACGGGATTATAAAGCGCCCGCCGCAAGCGCTGCACCGTTTCAACGATCCGAACGGAATTTTCCAGGACGAAAATTATATATTTTCAAAAAAACACGGCCGCTATGGAATGTGAATGCCGAGAGCATCGCGAATGAACCGACCGAGGATAACGCCGTTGGTTCTAAAAAAACGATGGCGGTCATTGACCTTTCCCGTTCAATCCGCGCCGTGACCAATTCCGTCCCCGAAAATCCGCCGCTTCCCAAGTCTCTGCTCGATCTCGTCGACGCTCTCAAATCAGCGAAAGATTCGAGCAATCCCATCACGCGGGAGAACGCGCAGGTGCGACTTGGGGAACTGGTTGAAAGGGCCAAGACGGAAGTCCCCAGTTTGGCTAAATTGGAGTTCACCCATATCTGGATCCCGATCGGCCAGATCTTGGAACACCACGGCCAAAATCACTTCACCGACGCTTTAACCGCTTATCAGCTCGCGCTTGAGGTATTTCCCTTGGGCGAATCCGCGAACAATCCGAATGTCTGGCGCGCCCGCGCGGTGGCTTGGATGAATATCGGAAACATCCAGCAAAAGCTCGGCGATCCGAAGGCCGGAATCGCGGCCTACGACACGTCCCTGGAAAACCTGTCCCGGATGTCGCCGTCGGACACGGACGCGGCGATCATGGCCGGCGCGCTTTGGCTGAACCGCGGGTCAGCGGTGCAACGACAGAATCAGCAGGAAACACTCCCCGAAGTGGTCCGTTCGTTCCAATCCGCGATCGATACGCTGGCGCCCTTGGATCAAAGCATTCCTCATGTAGTGCACCTGGGTGGCGCCGCACGACTCAATCTCGCGGCAGCCTTGCTCAGCGGCCCAGCCCCTCAGGTCGAGACTGCGTACGGGCTCGCCCAGCAAGTCGTGGCGAATTTCGCGAATCACGAGGCGGCTGAGCCTCAATTCGCCGATATCAGTCTGCGCGCCCGCAAGATGATCTGCGAAATCGCCGGATTCCGCATCAACAACGCCGGGACCGACGCACAGAAACGCTCGGAAAACGTCGGCCTGGGTACCGACACCGCGGAAGAAGCCCTCAAGTTGACCGCCCATTGGGACAAAAACGGCGTGTTCGGTTTTCGCGGCATCGTTGGTTGGTTTCTCCAGTACGCGCTCGCTCTCTATGCGCGTTTTCAGCCGCAATTCTTGAGCGAGTTTGTTGTCGAAACATTGGCTGGCGAGAATACGCCGGCCGACTGGAGATCCGCCGCAGAACTCAACAAGATGGCGCTGGCCGGCGTGCAAGGCGCAGAGGCCAACGTGCAAAACGAGCTCAACCGCCGCACCAATCCCGATGAGGTCACTCACCTCCGAGGAATTCTCGAATCACTCAAGGAGGCGCGTACTTCCTTGAGCACGGTGCACACCTGAGTGGGCTTAACGTCGCGCGATCCGAGGCGCTCGATTGGAATCTGCTGTGTTGCCTCGGCCAAAATTTGCGGCAGAGCAGAACGCGCCCTCCCCCTCACTCTATATAATATCATGACGAAGCCTTCCCTGTCGTATTCGTTGTTCATTCGGTCCAAATATTCGAAGGCGGCCTCTATATTGGGCTTGGTGTCGGTCCTCGCGCTCGTGAGTGGCTGCGAAACGACGTCCACGGGAAAAGCTCCGACGGCCGCGTCATCCACCTCATCAAATCAGAGCAAGAGTCAGGAATCTCTGACTTTGCGCGAAGGTGATGTTATCAAAATTTCCGTTCCTGGCGCGGCCAGCTTGGACTCAGTTCAAACGATCCGACGCGACGGACGCATTGCGCTACCGCTGATTGGAGAAGTTCAGGCCACGGGAAAGACGCCCCTCGAGCTTCAAAACGAACTCGTCGCGCTTTATGCGCCCCAAGTCGTATCCAAGGAAGTCACGGTTACGGTTGTATCATCGACCTTTCCCGCGTTCGTGACTGGCGCTGTCCTCCGCCCTGGGAAAATCGCCTCCGACCACGCGCTCACGGTATTGGAAGCTATTATGGAAGCGGGTGGATATGACGCTGCAAAAGCCGATCTCAAAGCCGTGAAGGTTGTTCGCCAATTGCCCAACGGCAGAACCGAGTCCTTTAATGTCAACGTGAAGAGCCTGCTCGACGGCACGCAGACCGAACCCTTTTACCTGCGGCCCTCCGATATGGTGATCGTTCCAGAGCGGTTCGTCCTCTTCTAAGAGCACGGTTTACTCACCCAGTTCGGGAATTTTGTAGGGGCTGCCCCTGCAAAAACCGAGGCTTTACGCAGGCCATTCATTTCGAGCGGCTTGCGATTTTTAAGCGAGGCGCGTCCTCGCCTGAGAAGCGAGCCCCAAATTGCGCATTAAGTCCCTGAATACCAGGGCCTGGGAAAATGCTGGGCATTCCCCCTAAGGGGGTTTCGGGGGAACGCTGGTTTTGGCAACGTCTTGCGCTTCTTTATTGTTATTTTGCAATAAGGGCGGGAGTCTCGATTCACGCCAGCCAGCCACCCTTCGACTAACAACACGCCTTCGCTCCAATTTGCACAGCAAGGTGAGTCCAAGAGCCGAGAGGTGTGCCTTCGATTCCTGGCGGGTCAGTTTCGTTCCTTCAGCTAACTTCAAAAAGACTATCCTGCGCTTCTGGAGACTCGGCTCCACAAGTCAGATTTTTCTCAGCTTTTAAGTAATAGATTCGGCTAAACCCGGATGTTCTTACTGCCCCGGCGCAGAGTCATTCATCCAGATTCGCGACTCTGCCACATTGAATTTCAGGTCCAGAAATCCTCCCTAACTCCTATCGGTGCACTCAGTTGACCAAAAACGTTGCCTGCACCGAAATGGCGGCAGCGTGGTTCGAGACCGTCCACTTTATGAATTGGTATTGCGTCCATACAAAGCCCACCCGCGAAACCCAGGCGGTTGAACAGCTTTCCGCATACCTCGGTCTGCAAACTTTCTTTCCGCGCATTCGTCGCTCCAAAATCTATCGCCGCAAGCTGCGGAAGATGGAGGAGCCTCTATTTCCGCGTTATCTTTTTTGCCGCTGTGACTTGAATCGTGATTACCGGGCCGTGCGTTATGCGCGCGATGTGATCGACGTTTTGAGCTTCGGTTCCCGCCCCGCCGTCGTGTCTGACGCTTTAATTGATGATTTGAAGGCGTGGACCGGCTCGAGTGAGGTCATCGTGGAAGCGCCGATTTTCGCCGCAGGCGACAAAGTCGAAATCACCGGCGGCCCCATGCGCGGTTTTCAGGCAGTGATTATGAACAAGCACACCGAAGGCGAACGCGTCGCGGTTTTGCTTTCGATCCTGGGCTGCGACGCCCAGCTCACGATCAATCGCTGCCAACTGGCCAAGGCGGGCTAATCCCAAGAACTCCATTTTCCAATTTCAGCTCCTAACACCCGGCCCGCGACGTCCATGAACTCGTGTATTCAACAAAGCACTTCCGACTATCTGGTCGCGCAATCCGTCGATCCCCTCCCCCTGTGGAAACGTGCGCTCGATATTGCGGTGAGTTTGGCCGCTGTCCCCCTCCTCGCGCCGATCGCGGTCACCATCGCGGCAGCGACGAAGTTCAACTCTCCGGGACCGGTGCTTTTTAAACAAAAACGCGTCGGCTATCGGGGCTCTGAATTCTACTGCTACAAATTCCGCACGATGCGCGTGAATGCCGACGTGCAAGTCCACCAGGCGCACTTCAGCGCATTGATGCAAAGCAATGCGCCGATGACGAAAATGGATAACCGCGGCGATTCCCGCCTGATCCCGGGCGGACGTTGGCTGCGCGCCTCCGGCCTCGATGAGCTGCCCCAGATCATCAATATCTTGAAGGGCGAAATGAGCTTGGTCGGCCCTCGCCCGTGTCTGTCTTACGAGTACGAGCAATATAATACACACCAGCGCGGACGCTTCGATTCCGTGCCGGGATTAACCGGTCTCTGGCAAGTCAGCGGAAAGAACAAAACGACGTTCGAACAGATGATCAACTTGGACATCCGCTATGGGAAAACCAAGTCACTGCTCGGCGATCTTGCCATCATGGTGCGCACTCCGTTCGCGCTCTTTCAGCAGCTCCGGGAAATTTCGGCGAACAGCAAGGCTCTCAACAATCCCCAACACAAGTCTATCACCCCGGCCCGCAAACCGGCTCGGGAGCAATTTAAAACCACGGCAGTGTAAAACCCAGTCTTACTAACCTCACCTCAGCATGAAAAAGCCCATCAATGTCGGTGTAGTCGGTTGCGGCTATTGGGGCCCCAATCTGATCCGGAACTTTCGCTCGTTGCCGGATTGCCGGATGAAGACGATGTGCGACATCAGCGAAACCCGTCTCAAACACCTGCGGAATTTATATCCCGACGTCGAAGGCGAGACCAGTTACGAAAACTTGCTGAAGAACGGCGGCGTGGAAGCGATCGTCATCGCGACCTCGGTGCGTTATCATTTCCAAATGGCGAAAGCCAGTTTGCTCGCGGGCAAACACACCATGATCGAGAAGCCGCTCGCGAGCTCCGCCGCAGAATGCGAAGAGCTGATCGATATCGCGCGTGAAAAGGGCCTCGTGCTGATGGTCGGCCACACCTTCCTCTATTCTCCGGCCGTTCGGCGCATTCGCGAAATCGTGGACAACGGAGACATCGGTGAAATCAGATATATTTCTGCGCGCCGACTAAATCTCGGGCTCTTCCAGAAGGACATCAACGTCGCCTGGGATTTGGCGCCGCATGATATTTCGGTCATTCTGCACATTCTCCAAGACCAGCCCATCAGCGTGAACTGCCGCGGTACCGCGCATGTCACGCCCGGTATCGAAGATGTCACCGCGATGAGCCTTCATTTTTCGAAGGGCCGTTCGGCGATTGTCCACAGCAGCTGGCTGGACCCGCGCAAGGTTCGCGAAATGACGATCGTCGGCAGCAAGCGAATGATTGTTTATGACGACGTCGCTCCGCAGGAGAAAATCAAAGTGTTCGACGTGCGTGTGGAACGCCCGCCGCACTACGACACGTTCGCCGAATTTCACTATGCATATCATTACGGTGATATCTACACGCCGTATATCAAACAGGACGAGCCGCTCAAGACCGAGTGCCAGCACTTCCTGGATTCCATCGACAGCGGCACGCTGCCATTGACCTGCGGCGAAAGAGGATTGGAAGTCGTTCGAGTTCTCGAAGCTTCCTCGCGCTCATTGAAGTTGAACGGAGCACCCGTCGACTTCGCGCCTCGCGTGGACCTGAAGATTCCGGCTCCGCGCAGCAACGCCGTCACGCCCGCTGCCAACGCCGCTCTCGTCGCATAAGCTAGGGCGATCTCCCCTCCATTAGGGGCTCGTGTACACACTCGAGCCCTCGGAGAATTTTTGTCTTCAGGCACGTCATGCAACCACAGCCAAATCAACAAATCGCGCCGAGCGTGAAACTCGGAAAGGATGTCCGCATTTTCGGCTTCACGAATCTATATGGATGTGAAGTGGGCGATGAGACGAAGATCGGCACGTTCGTCGAAGTGCAGAAAGGCGCGAAAATCGGCCGGCGCTGCAAGATATCCAGTCACAGTTTTATTTGTGAAGGCGTGGAAATAGAAGACGAAGTATTTATCGGCCACGGTGTGATGTTCACTAACGATCTCTTTCCGCGCGCCACGGCCGAACACGGCGGACTGCAGACAGAAGCCGATTGGAAAGTCATAAAGACGTTCGTGAAAAAAGGCGCGTCGATCGGATCCGGAGCAACGCTCCTTTGTGGAATCACGATCGGCGAAAAAGCCCTGATCGGCGCCGGAAGCGTTGTCACTAAAGATGTCCCGGCAGGAGCCGTAGTCGCAGGCAACCCAGCCCGCATCAAAAAATATATCGCCTGATTTTGTATGAACGTCCCGTTTCTTGACCTCAAAGCACATCATGATCCGCTGCGCGCGGAAATCACGGCCGCGATCAACGAGGTGATCGACCAAAACGCTTTTGCGGGCGGCCCGTTCGTGACGAAATTCGAGGAGGATTTTGCGAAATACTGCAAGACGAAGCACGCGCTGGGCGTGGCAAACGGCACCGACGCTCTCTGGTTCGCCCTCCTTGGTTATGGCGTGGGCCCCGGCGACGAGGTCATCACGGTGCCGAATTCTTTTATCGCCACGGCTGAAGCGATCAGCTTCTGCGGCGCGACACCGGTGTTCGTCGATATCGATCCTAAAACATACACGATGAATCCGGCTTTGATCGAAGCCGCAATAACGCCGAAGACAAAAGCGATTATCCCAGTTCACCTGTATGGACAGACTGCCGACATGGACCCGATCATGGAGATCGCACGCCGTCGCGGTCTCAAGGTGATCGAGGATGCATGCCAAGCTCACGGCGCTCTCTACAAGGGACGTCCAGCGGGATCCATCGGCGACGCGGGTGCCTTCAGCTTTTATCCTGGCAAGAATCTCGGCGCCTGGGGCGAAGCCGGTGGCATTACGACCAACGATTCCGCTCTCAACGATCGCATGAAGACGCTCCGCGATCACGGCCAGGAGAAGAAATATTTCCATTCGGTGGTTGGCTGGAACGGCCGCATGGACGGCATCCAGGGGGCCGTCCTGAAGGTCAAACTGAAGACTCTGGAAAAAGGAAACGAAGCGCGCCGCGCGCACGCGAAGCGCTACACCGAGTTGCTGTCCGGCCTTGATATTGTATTGCCGACTGTCGCCGACTACAGCGTGCCGGTTTTCCATCTTTTCGTCATTCGCGCCAAGAACCGCGATGCTATCATCGCCGAAATGAGCAAGCGCGGGGTCAGCTGCTTGATCCACTATCCGAAGCCAATCCATCTCCAGAAAGCTTACGATTTCCTCGGCTTGAAACCAGGCTCCTTCCCCGTCACGGAAAGCACGAGCGCAGATTTGCTCTCGCTGCCGATGTATCCAGAGCTGACCGATCAGCAGCTCGAAACCGTAGTGCGCGAACTGCGGGCGGTGTTGGGTTCACAATAAATATCAGCGCCGGAGAAATTGTATAAAACGCAGGTGCCATGACCGCCGCACGCAGGACCGGGACAGGACAGATATCCGGTCTCTGCGCCAGGCCGCCGACCTGAGCGCTAATTTGATGTAAAGAAGGATCCCTGATGCCATGCGGCATTGGGGGTGCGGGCTTGCCGGGTGAAATTGGCCACCCCGGCCCAAAACAACGTACGAAATCGGCCGCCCGTCTGACCGGAGAGTTGCTTTACAAGCTTCTCGGATAGGTCAGGCTTCAACCCTCCTCTCACCGTGCACTTCGCTGCCGCGATAGTGGATGCCACGCGTAACGCCCGTGGCAATTCTGTGAACATCAAATCGGCTCATTTTCCAAACTCCCGGATGAAACTCTCACCGCCGCCCCCCAACGAATCGCCCGCGATCGCGCTGGGAGACATTTATTATATTTTATTCCGGCATAAGTGGAAGATCGCGATCTGCTCCATCCTGGGTTTGGCGGTCGGAGCGATTGTTTATAAAAAAAGCCCCCCGCCCTTTCATTCCGAAGCGAAGCTTTACATTCGTTACGTGGTCGCCGATGGCAAAAAGCCCGGCCCTCAACGGGAGGACGTGAGCACGAAGTCTCCCGATCAAGGCGGCGAGACGATCATGGATTCCGAACAGGAAATCCTGACCAGTATGGACTTGGCCCGGCAGGTGGCCGAAACCATTGGACCCGAAAAGATCCTCGGAACAGCCGAAGGGGAAAACCTGGTCACCAAAGCTGCGACGGTCATCAACAAAGGGCTCCTCGTCGAAGTGCCACCCCGCAGCAGCGTGATCCGCGTGACGTTCACGCATTCCGACAAGGCGATCGTTCAGCCCGTGCTACGGGAACTCATCGATCGCTATCTGAAGATGCATTTGGAAATCCACCGCGCGGTCGGCATGGTGGGCGACTTTCTGACTCAGGAAACTGAACAGCTGAAGCAACGTCTCGCCGCGACTGAAGAAGAGCTGCGCAACACCCAAAGCAAAGCCGGCGTGGTGTCCGTCGAACAGGCCAAGAAAGCGGCGGCCGATCAGGAGGCCCGCATTCGCGAAGAAATTTTCAACGCACAAACGGAATTGGCCGAACGCACCACCATCCTCGACGACTTCACGAAGCGCATGGCCACGACCACGGGGTCCAGCGATGCTCTCATCGATACCTCGAAGCTTCCGCTCGACGATTATCATTCGATCAACTCGCGTTTGGCTTCATTGCGCAAAAAAGAGGACGACCTTCTCAATCAATTCACCGACGAGAGTAGCCGCGTTAAGCAAGTTCGCGCGCAAATCACGGAGGCTGAGAGCGCGAAAAAGAAACTCGAGAGCGCATTCCCTCAACTGAAGGTCTATGGTTCGGTTGGAAACGGCGCGGCGAAGTCCGGCGAAGCGACTTTCGATCCTGCAGTCGAAACTGCCCGGCTGAATGCACTCCAATCGAAAATCAAAGTTTTGAACGAGCAGCTCGACTCCATTCGAAAGGATGCCGTCAACTTGGATAGAATTGATGCGACGCTATCAGAGCTGCGCCGCAAGAAGGAACTCGAGGAAGCGAATTATCGTTATTATTCCGCGAGCCTCGAACAATCGCGAATCGACGAAGCCCTAGGCAACGGTCGCGTATCGAATATTAGTGAAATTCAAACCCCGTCGGCACCGGTGCGTGATCATCGAAAGACTTCAAAGCTCGCGGCCGCAATTGCCGCGGCAGGGATCGGCTTGGGCCTGGGTTGGGCTTTCTTGATCGAGCTCTATCTCGACCATTCCGTGCGTCGTCCGATCGATGTCGAACGCATGCTCGGTTTGCATTTATTTCTTTCGATTCCGGCATTGGCGGATCGCGCAACAAAACGCCTGGTTGGAGGCGACTCGATGAAAGCGCTGCAAGCGCCCAAAGACGACGCGAAAGGTCCATCCCATGACGGCCAACTGACCGCGAGCGGCCGACAAACGATACGCAGCATCGTGCCTGCGGATATATTGCGGCCATTTCATGAAACGTTGCGCGACCGGCTCATCAGCTATTTCGAAAGTATCAATCTCACGCACAAACCAAAGTTGATAGCGGTGACCGGCCTCGGTCGCGGTTCTGGCGTCACTACAACCGCGGCAGGCTTGGCGAGTTCTCTTTCGGAAACAGGAGAAGGCAATGTGCTGCTGGTCGACATGACCGTCAGCCAGGGCTCGGCTCAGCAATTTTATAAAGGCAAACCCGTCTGCGATCTCGATCAGATGCTCGACACGCGTAATACCGCGCAGGTGCAGACGAATCTTTACGTCGTCGCGGATGGACTCGGAAGCGATAAGTTTTCCCGCGCTCTGCCCCAGCGCTTCAGCGCGCTCGCGTCGAAGCTCAAGGCGAGTGACTTCGATTATATTATATTCGATATGCCGCCAGTGAGCCAGATCAGCATCACACCTCGCCTGGCCGGTTTCATGGATATGGTGCTACTGGTCCTCGAATCAGAAAAGACGCCGCGCGAGATCGTTCAGCGGGCAACTGCACTCCTCTCGTCCTCGAAGGCCCACGTCGGCGCTGTCCTCAACAAAACGAAGACCTACGTGCCCAAGAAGCTGCACGAGGAATATCTCGGCAGCCTTTGAGCGCCCAAGCGCTCGTCCCGGCGTGATGCCGTTTTGCGACCTTGCCCACTATTGTGAAGTCCTCACCTTTATCGGCCGGCGGTTCTACGCTCCCCCTCCTCGGAGAGAATGTCGGCGTATTGCTCTATTCATATTACCTCTCGGATCCGCGGCCGCGTCGCGCTGCCGAGACGCTTGCCGGCCTGGGCGCAAATGTCGAAGTCCTCTGCCTCCGACAAAATGAAACCGAGCCGTTCAACGAAACCGTCAATGGCGTAAAAATCCGGCGTTTGCCGATCGAGCATCGTCGCGGCGGTAAGTTCGGCTATATGCGACAATATGCGACGTTCATATTGTCCACGTTTTTTATCCTCGGATGGCGCGCGCTGCGAAAAAAGTACCGGCTGATACATGTCCACAACATGCCGGACGTTCTCGTTTTCAGCGCAATGATAGCAAAGCTGCGCGGTGCAAAGATCATCCTGGATTTGCACGATCCAATGCCGGAATTGATGATGACCATCTTTGGCTTGGCGCCAGAGAGCCGCGGCGTGCGGCTGATGAAGCGGATCGAGAGGATCAGTATTTGGTTCGCCGATGCTGTCATCACCGTAAATCAGGGCTGCAAAGACATCTTTTCCGCGCGGAGCTGCCGGGCTGAAAAAATTCACGTGGTGATGAACTCACCCGACGAATCGATTTTCGCTCCGCGTACCGGCGGCTCCGACACGGTTTCGACAGCGTCCTCGGCACGGCCATTTGTCATAATGTATCATGGCTCCATTGTGGAGCGTCACGGACTGGATCTGGCTGTCGAAGCCGTGAAGATGATCCGCCCGGCTGTGCCTCAGGCCGAACTCTGGATCTATGGCCGCAGCACGCCATTTCTGGAAAGCGTCATGAAGTCCGTCGAGGGCACCGACGCTCAGGATTATATAAAATACTTCGGCCCCAAGAAGCTCGAACAGGTGGTCGAAGCCATTCGCAATTGCGATGTCGGTATCATCCCGAACCGCCGTAGTATCTTTACTGAACTCAATACGCCGACCCGCATTTTCGAGTATTTGTCACAAGACAAAGCGGTGATCGCGCCGCGGGCGAAAGGCATCTGCGACTACTTTGGATCCGATGACCTCTTCTTTTTCGAGCTGGGCGACGCCAAGGATATGGCAAAGCAGATTCTCTATGTCGCAAATCATCCCAGTGAAGTCCGTGATTGTATAGAGCGGGGTCAGGAGATTTATCGGCAACATAGCTGGTCCAGCGAGAAGCGCCGCCTTATTCAGGTCGCAACCCAACTTCTCGACCGCACCGGGCGCTCATGGACAAAAGCGACGAGCGCCGCGGCGGAGACGCAGGAACGCGTCCAATGATCGGGGTCAGCGTCGAGCCGCACGAACGCGAGGTCGCCGAAGAATTTTTCCAACTCTTCAAGACGGCCTGGGAATTTGCGCGTGAAGGAACTGCCTACGATGTCTTGGTGGCCACGGTCCCGATTTCGAGCGCGTTTCAAGCCAGATTAACCATCGTTTTTAGCGCCCCAGCGGCTGACGCGCTCCGAGCTGAATCTTATATTCATTATCGCGGCCGCGCTATTGCGATGCATGGTCCGGTCACCTCGTTTCCGAGCTCCTCGATTACGTTGGCCCTGCTCGACGGGAAGGAGCCCGTCGTGCAGGGGCGGCGCAGCGGCGACAACAAATACGTCGATGTCGGTTACAATCTGTTCATGGAAGTGCGACAGCTTCTGCTCAAAGGCCAGAGCATCGCAAACGCAGCGGTTCCGGCACTGGACCTCCATATCGATCTTCTTCGCAGCCTGATTTTGGGGGCCGGCCTGCCGCTCGTAGAAATTCCACCCGCCCCATCAGGTTATCGATATATTACCTGTCTGAGCCATGATATCGACCATCCGGTCATGCGAAATCATCGGTTCGATAGCACGATGGTCGGATTCGTTTATCGGGCGACGATCGGCACGCTGTCGGATGTTATAAAAAAGCGGCGCCCCGCCAAAGAGCTTTGGAAAAATCTTTGGGCCACCCTCAGTCTTCCGCTCGTTCATTTGCATTTGATCGATGACCCTTGGCTTAAATTCGATCGGTTTCTCGAAATCGAACGCGACCTCGGCGCGACCTATTTTGTCATCCCCACCCCAGGTGATCCCGGACGAAATCCCCATGAGCCCGTGCCGGCGGTCCGCGCTTCCAGTTATCGTCTTTCTCAGATCAAAGATCCTATCGCGCGCATCACCAGCGCAGGCGCCGAACTCGGACTCCATGGATTGAATGCCTGGCTCGACGAAAACGACGCGAGCGCAGAACTGGCTCTGGTTGCTCCCTTTTCAGCGCAGTCGGAATACGGCATTCGGATGCATTGGCTGTATTTTGACGAAGGCTCACCTCGCCGGTTAGAGAATGTCGGCCTGAAGTACGATTCATCGATCGGATATAATGAAACGATCGGGTATCGCGCCGGCACGACTCAAGTTTATCGCCCTTTCGGGGCGAAATCCCTGCTCGAACTTCCGCTGCACGTGATGGACACGGCGATGTTTTTCACGGGCTTCCTCAATCTGCGGCGAGACGAGGCGATGGAACAGATCGAGACGATGCTTCAGCACGCCCGAGAATCAGGCGGAGTCGTCACCATCAATTGGCATGATCGCAGTCTATTCGCGGAGCGGCATTGGGGTGAGTTCTATGTCGAACTCGTCGCGCGCTTGAAACAGGATTCGCCGTGGTTTCCGACGATCGCGAACGCAGTAAAATGGTTTCGCAGCCGCCGGGAA
Organism: Opitutaceae bacterium; assembly: GCA_035765635.1. Classification (GTDB taxonomy): domain Bacteria; phylum Verrucomicrobiota; class Verrucomicrobiia; order Opitutales; family Opitutaceae; genus EW11. Next base: position 255,871 of record DASTWZ010000042.1, on the reverse strand, counting down.
GCAGCTTTCGTCTGGAATGCAGAAAACCGCTCTCTCCTTTTGAAGTGCGCGGAATGCCCGCCAGAAATTCCCGGAATGGTGCTGCGAACCCACCGTCCGAAGGCCAACGCGTGGAGCAACACGGTTTTCACTTTAGATAACATTGAAGTTGTCGACCAGCCCGTAAACCCAAGCATTGAAGTTAACGTCCTCGTATGAGCAAAAAAGAAACCGTCATTGCACAGGTCGGCTGCGGCTATTGGGGCCCCAATTTGCTACGCAACTTCTCCGCTCTCGGAGATTGCCGGGTAAAATATCTGGTGGACGCCAGCGAAGAGCGTCGACGCTTCGCGACCAAGGAATTTCCCGCGACCCAAGCGGTGCCGGATGTCGAGGCGGCTCTGCGCGATCCCGAGGTGACCGCCCTCGTCGTGGCGACCCCCGCCAACTCCCATTTCGAGCTCGCCAAGCGCGCCCTCAACGCGGGCAAACACGTTTTCGTGGAAAAACCTCTCGCGACGAAGGTCGCCGAGGTCGACGTCCTCGGAGAAATCGCGGCGAAAGCCGGTCTCACCGTCATGTCCGGCCACACCTTTTTATATAACGCCGCGGTGCGCTATATAAAGAAGTTGATCGTCAACGGCGACTTGGGGGACTTGCGCTATATTTATAGCCAGCGTCTGAACCTCGGCCGCATCCGTTCGGACATCGATGCCCTCTGGAATTTCGCCCCTCATGATATCGCGATCATCCAGTATTGGCTTGGAGATCCCGAGCCCATTTCGGCGGTGCGGCGCGGCATCGACTGCGTGCAGCCAGGGATCGATGACGTCGTATTCTTGAACATTCTGTATCCAAACAAAGTCATGGCAAACATTCACGTCAGCTGGCTCGACCCCCAAAAGGTGCGGAAGATGGTGGTTGTCGGCTCCAAGAAGATGGTCGTGTATGACGATGTTTCGGACGAGAAGGTCACGATTTACGACAAGGGCATCGACGTAAAAGCGAAGCTCGGTGAAAAAATGGATTACGATCGCCCTCCTCAGCTTTCATTCAGCCACCGCTCAGGTGATATCCATATTCCCAAGATCGATTTTCCGGAACCGCTGCGCGTCGAAGCTCAGCATTTTATCGATTGTATAAATCAAAACAGTGAACCGCTCAGCGGTGTCACTCATGCGCGACAGGTCGTTCGCATTCTCGAGTCCGCCCGACGCGAAAGCTGACGCCATGGGAGAGCCTCGTCTGATCAAGTCAGGAATCGTGAACGTGCGCTTCGGCGAAAACGTTCGCGTCGTCGAGCCCGCCAACCTCTATGGTTGCACCATCGGCGACAACACGTTCATCGGGCCATTCGTGGAAATTCAGAAGGATGTCGCGATCGGCGCTGGATGTAAGATTCAATCGCATGCGTTCATCTGCGAGCTCGTGACGATCGGCGACGACTGCTTCATCGGCCACGGCGTCATGTTCATCAACGACCTTTTTCGCACTGGGGGCCCCGCGCGAGGAGATCGTACGCAATGGCGTTCTACGAAGATCGGCGCGCACGTTTCGATCGGCTCGAACGCGACGATCTTGCCCGTGAATATATGCGATGGCTGTGTGATCGGAGCCGGCAGCGTCGTAACTAAAGACCTGACTGTTCCCGGCACGTACGTCGGCAACCCGGCCCGCCTCCTCCGCGCTCAATCTGCCAAATCTTGAATTTATGAAGATACCCTTCGTCGACCTCCACGCTCAATATCTGAGCCTCAAGCCTGAAATCGATAGCGCAATTGCTGACGTAATCGCGAAAACCGATTTCATTCGAGGCGCCCAAGTCGAGGCGTTCGAAAAAGCGTGGGCATCCACGCTCGGCGCGAAGCATTGCGTTTCCTGCGCGAATGGAACCGACGCAATTTATATTGTGATGCGTGGTCTCGGATTGAAGCCGGGCGATGAGGTCATCACGACGGCCCACTCTTGGATCGCGACCAGCGAAACGATTACTCAGGCCGGCGGCCGGGTCGTGTTTTGCGACACGGATGAAGAAACATTCACGATCAAGCCTTCGGAAATCGAAGCCAAGATCACCCCGCGCACGGTCGGTATTATTCCCGTCCATCTCTATGGGCAGGCCTGCGACATGGATGCGATCATGGCCATTGCGAAAAAGCATTCGCTTTGGGTTATCGAAGACTGCGCGCAATCACATCTCGCGAAATTCAAGGGACAAGTCGTGGGAACCTTCGGGAACGCTGCAACCTTCTCGTTCTATCCGGGAAAGAATCTCGGTGCTTACGGTGATGCGGGATGCTTGGTGACGAATGATGACAAGCTGGCGGATTGGACCGCCACTTTCGCGCGCCATGGCGGAAAGGGTGAACACACGATGGAAGGCATCAACTCGCGCATGGACGGCATCCAGGGCGCCGTGCTGAATGTGAAACTGCCTCATCTCACGAAATGGACCGAGGCGCGGCGCCGGGTTGCGAAACGTTATGACGAGCTGCTTGCCGGCATCGGGGATATTATCACTCCAAAAGTCGCAGCGGGCCGCGATCACGTTTATCATCTCTATGTCATTCGCACGAAACGACGCGACGCGCTGAAGAAACACTTGGCGGACGCCGGAATCACGACGGTTTTGAATTACCCCAAGGCTCTGCCATTTTATCCGGCGTACGCCTATCTCGGCCACAAGCCAGAGCAGTTCCCTTCGGCGGTCGCTCACCAGTCACAGATCCTATCGCTGCCCATTTATCCGGAACTCACGGACGATATGATCAAATACGTGGCCGAACAGATTCGCGCCTTCTTCAAATAAGCCAAATTATACAGCCGCGTTTGTCTCGCCGACGCGCCCGTCCCACCGACTGCTTGATTTCTCCGGTTTATATTCTCATCACTCCCGCGCACAACGAGGAGGACTTCATCGAAAAAACCATCGAGTCGGTCGTTGCTCAAACCACGCGGCCGCTCAAGTGGGTGATTGTCGATGACGGGTCGACCGATAAAACAGCCGCGATTGCAGACGATTGGGCAAGCCGCCACCCCTTCATTCAGGTGATAAAACTGAAGCGGGACAACCAACGCAGTTTCGCGCGAAAGGCGCACGCATTTACCGAGGGCCTGAAGATTGTTGAAGAACTACCCTTCGAGTTCATCGGCAATGTAGATGCGGACATGTCCTTTGCTCCGGATTACTTCGAAAATATTCTCAAAGACTTCGAGGTCGACCCGAAGCTTGGGATAGGCGGCGGCATTGTCTATACGAAGTTCACCAAAGAGTTTGTGACCTACGACAACACCGAGGACAGTGTCGGCGGGAAAGTACAGCTCTTCCGCCGCCAGTGTTTCTATGATGTTGGCGGTTATCTCCCGTTGAAGTACGGTGGCATCGATACTGCAGCCGAAGTGATTGCCCGGATGAAAGGCTGGGTCGTGCGAAAGTCTTTCAAGTTTCCCGCCTACGAACATCGCCGCACCAGCTTTTCCTGGGGCGGCCCGGTAAAGGCGAAGATCAAGGAAGGTGCGCACTTCCACTCTCTTGGCTACGATCCGTTGTTCTATTTTTTCCGCTGTATGTATCGACTGGCTGAATACCCTTTCCTGATCGGCAGCCTGGCGGCTCTCTACGGCTATATAAAATGCACGATCATTCGGCGTGAAATCGTTTTGCCGCCTGAGGTAGTCTCCTATTTACGCGCAGAACAGCGGACCAAGCTTAAACGGACACTGCGGCTGCGTTCTGGCCAAGCTTAAGCTATCGTTCTTCACCCTATGTGCGGCATCGTCGGCATGTTTGATATTTCGGGAAAGCCCGTTGATCGCGGGCTTTTGTCGCGCATGATGTCGAGCATCCAACACCGCGGCCCGGACGGAGATGGTCAATACGTCAACGGCAGTGTCGCACTCGGCCACCGGCGCCTAAGTATCATCGATCTAGGAGGCGGCGCCCAGCCTATCGGCAACGAAACCGATGAAGTTCAGGTCATCTTCAACGGAGAGATCTATAATTTCATCGAACTGCGCAAAGAACTCGAGGCCGCAGGCCACGTATTCAAAACGCATTCCGACACGGAAGTCATCGTCCACGCCTACGAGGAATGGGGAGCCGATTCCGTCAAGCGCTTCAATGGCATGTTCGCCTTTGCGCTGTGGGATAATATCAAGCGCCGGCTGTTCATCGCACGAGACCACCTCGGGATCAAGCCGCTCTATTATATATTTATCGGAAGTACCCTGCTCTTTGGCTCGGAAATAAAACCTTTGCTGGCGCATCCCGATTGCCCTCGCGAAGTCGACCGGGAGTCTCTGGCCGAGCTTTTCACCTTCCGCTACGTTCCGTCGCCCAAGACGCTCTTCAAGCAGGTGATGAAACTTCCGCCCGCCCATCACATGGTGATCGAAGGCGGAAACACACGAATCGAGCGCTATTGGAACTGGGTTCCAACCATACGAACAAACGCCCGGGAGAATGATTTGGTCGCGGAATATCAATCTCTATTTGAAGACGCCGTGCGACTGCAGATGCGGGCCGATGTCCCGGTTGGAATCTTCCTGAGCTCTGGCATCGATTCGAGCGCCATTCTGGCGACGATGCGCCAGTATTCGAATGGAGCGGTCGAGGCGTTTACTATCGGTTTCGAAGATGGAGAGAAAACGAGTGAGGTGGAAGATGCCGCGCGCATCGCGGCTCAGTTTGGGGCACGCCACCACTACGAAATCCTTAGCCCGCAGGACTACGTTCAATATTACGAGCGGTACATGACGGACATCGAGGAGCCCGTCGGAAACGAGACCGCTGCGGCTTTTTATTTTGTTTCCCGCCTTGCTCGAAAACACGTCAAGGTGGCTCTGACGGGCCAGGGTGCGGACGAACCTTGGGCGGGTTATGATCGCAGCAAGGGCATGAAGTTGTCGGGAATGTACAGCCGCTTTCCGGACGTAATGAAATCCGCGATCGAAAAGACGATCGGCGCGGTGCCTGGCCGGATGGAAAAGTTGAAACGCGGCGTGTCATCGCTTGGCGAACGCGATATGCTCACGCGCCTTTCAAAGGTGTATTCATTTTTCGGCCCGGAAATGAAGGCGCACCTTTTCAAGGGCACGCTCCTGGCGGAACATCAGCGCGATCCCTATCATACCCGCCACGCGCTCGCCCGCCTGCAGCATGATGTCGCGCATTTGGATCCCGTGACCCAAATGCTTTATGTCGATGCTCGCGCCAACTTGCCCGACGACCTGCTGATGGTTGCGGACAAGACGTCCATGGCGAATTCACTGGAATCGCGCGTGCCATTTCTCGATGTCCGACTGGTGGAGTTTATCGAAAGTCTTCCCGTCGACCTGAAATTACGGGGATTCACCGGAAAATATCTTCACAAGAAAGCGATGACGAAGTGGCTCACTCCCGAAATCGTGTATCGCAAGAAAAAAGGTTTCGCGAATCCCATCGAAGAATGGTTCCGGGTGAAAATGCGCGGCTATGTTGAGGACTGTCTTCTGAGCCCCCAATCATCGATGCGTCACTATTTCGACCAAAACTACATCAGACGCATCCTCGAATTGGATCGGGAAGGGAAAGCCCAATATCGCCGCCACATTTATCTGCTGGTTTCGCTCGAACTCTGGCATCGCGCTTTCATAAAGTAGGCGGGCGTGAACCTGTTTGCCGCCCTATTTACTGTCGTTGCCGGAATCTTTCTCTTTCGGCTGCCACGGCGATTGGCGCCCCTGCCGCTGATCATCGGATCGACCTACATGACGCTGGGTTCGAGTCTCGAGATCGGCCCCTTTCATTTCACCGTCATCCGGCTGCTCATTCTCATTGGCGCAGCCCGCGTCATCGTCCGCCGCGAAAGAATAAATGGGAAACTGACGAGCGTTGATAAATTCGTGCTTTGGTGGTCTGTCGCCACAGTCATTAGCAGTGTATTTCACAACTCGGTCAGCGAAGCGCTCGTTTTCAGACTCGGTCTTGTTTATACCGCACTAGGTTTATATTTTCTGCTCCGGATCTTTCTCCAGACGACCGAGGACATTTGGCAGGTGGCGAAGTTGGCCGTGGTCGCTCTTATCCCAATCTCACTCGAGATGATCAGCGAATCCGTCAATGGGCGTGATTATTTTTCCTTTCTCGGGGGCGTGCCGGAATATTGTGACATTCGAAACGGAAAACTTCGAGCCCAGGGCCCCTTTGCGCATTCGATTCTGGCCGGAACGGTCGGAGCGGTGTGCCTTCCGCTCGCAGTGCTCTGGTGGAAGCGGAATCGCAAACTCGCGCTCGTGGGCATGGCTGCGACTCTCTCGATCGTCGTTTGCAGCCAGTCAAGCGGCCCGCTCATGACGACGATCTTTACGATCGGGGCGATGTTTCTCTGGAAATTCCGACGGTATATGCGATTGATCCGTTGGTCCGTCGTGATCGGCGTGCTGCTGCTCAGTTTGGTGATGAAGGCTCCGGTCTATTATATTCTGGACCGGATTGATCTGGCTGGAGGCAGCACCGGCTGGCACCGGGCAAAGCTCATCGACTCCGCAATCCATTATATTGGCGATTGGTGGCTGGGCGGAACTGACTATACAGCCAACTGGACGCCCGAAGCAGGTATGACCGAGAACGATACAGATATAACAAATCACTATATCCGTATGGCGGTGTGGGGTGGCTTGCCAATGATGGCCTTGTTCATTGGCCAGATCGTCGCCGCCTTCAACCGAGTGGGCAAGGCCATCAAGGCGCGATGGGAATATCCAAATGAGGAGAAATATCTGATTTGGACGTATGGCTGCGCGCTCTTCGGTCACGTCGCAACAATGATGTCGGTATCCTACTTCGACCAATCCGTCTTCTTCCTCTATTTCGCGCTGGCCGTCATTAGTAGTATTTCGATCGAGCCAGAATCGGAGACAGAACTCGAGCCGGCCGAAGTAATCGCGTCTTAATATGGAAACCATTTCCGTCATCATCGTTTCGTGGAATGCACGCGACTACCTTCGGGGTGTCCTGCGTTCGCTCGAGCAAACGACGCCAGGTCTCGTGGAGGAGATTTTCGTCGTGGACAATGATTCGAAGGACGGATCTCCGGAAATGGTAGAGAAAGAGTTCCCGGCCGTAACCCTGGTGCGAACAGGACAGAACCTTGGTTTTGCAAAGGCCAACAATCTCGCGATGAAACAAGCCAGGGGCACACAGTTCGCCCTGATTAATTCAGACGTCGTGGTGCACCCTGGCTGTCTGGAAACCCTCTCAGCCCATTTGAGTTCACATCCGGGCGTCGGGCTGGTCGGGCCGCTTGTTTTTGGCGGGGACGGAAAACCTCAGGAAACACGCCGACGCCTCCCCTCTGTTGCGCGAAGTATTTTTCGCGCGTTTTCGATCGACCGCTTCAACAAGCCGGTCAGCGAAAAGCGCAACGCGGTGCAGTCTGTCGAAGTCCTGAATGGGTGTTTCTGGCTGGCCAAACGGTCGGCGGTGGAAGAAGTGGGCGGACTTGACGAGCGATTCTTTTTCTACGCCGAAGACGTCGACTGGTGTAAGCGCTTCGGGGTCGCGGGATGGAAAATCGAGTTCGTTCCCGCAGCCACGGCGATTCATTTTGGCGGCGGCAGTTCGGCCAATGCGCCGTTCAGATACAGCGTGGAAATGCTGAAAGCCAATCTGAAGTACTGGCGGAAACATCATGGAGTGCTTGGCCAGGCCGTGTATTTCACACTTTCGCTGCTTCATCACCTCCTGCGAATGGCGCTTCGGGGCCTGCAACTGCTGCTTCGTGGACGAAACAAAGAAGACATCCGATACAAATTCGACCGAAGTAAAATTTGTCTCTGCTGGCTGCTCACACAGAGGGAGATTTGAGGCTTTCGACAACTTTCTTAAATATCCTAATACAATTGTACTGCATTATTTAGCTTCCAAAAAAAGGTAAGAAACCCCCTTACAGAGCAATTGGGCTGGAACCGGTGCCGACTAGGGGCAGTCTGCGGCAAACTTAATAAGAGTCCTCCCCTATAATGAAGCTAAGAAAAACACACAAAAACACGACGAGCGACGGAAAGTATATAGCAAGTGATGCAGCCTGCGGTAAACGTTCAAAGCTCTTTTCCTGCGCCATACTCTTCGGCGCATTGTCCTTGATCAGTATCGCGGACGCCTCGACGCGCTTCGTGCGTCCGAGCAGCAGTGTCAGCTATAACGGCGACGGCAGCAGCTGGGCAGCGGCCACGTCCAACGGCGGGCCTGGGGCATATAAAGGTTTTCCGAGCACGCTCGTGCGCGGCGACACCTATTATTTCGCCGGTGGCAACTACGGAAAATTCGTCTTCAACACGCCGGCCAGCGGTACGACGACGATTACCGTGAAGAAGGCAACGGTCGGCGATCATGGCACCTCTACCGGTTGGTCCGACACCCTCGGCACCACACAGGCGGTCTTCTCGCTCGTTTCGATCAACAAAGACAATTTCATCTTCGACGGTTCGACGGGCGGCGGTCCCGGCAGCTGGAAAACCGGCTTCGGCGTCAAGATCGACACATCAAATCAGACGAGCAGCAGCGCCTACCCTGGATTGTTCCTTGGTGAACTGACTCAGTCCACGACCTCCAACATCGTCGCCAAGCACTTCGAAGTGGTTGGTAACGGTGGTGACGGCACGGCCAACAATGGCGGCCAGACCAACGACGGCGTAGCCTCGTGGGGCAGCAAGAACACGACGATCTCCTACTCTTACATTCACGACATGGGTCGATGCATTTGCATCTTCCTGCCGTCCGACAATGTCGTTTGGGAATATAACTACAGCGGCGCGTACGAATACACAGCAGCCGAGCACTCTGAAATCGCGTCGACCAACGGCGGGAACTACACCTTCCGCTATAACATCTTCGCCCACGTCGAAGGAACAGGCGGCTTGATGTTCAACGGCAGCAATCAGAAGGTCTATGGAAACGTTTTCTTCCACTCCACGAATGACAAAACCTGGGATTATGCCGCCAACGGCATGATCGGATCCAAAGGCTCGAACGAGCCAGTCAGAGGCGTGTTGTTTTATAATAACACGATCTACCGCGGCTATTCGGATAGCACCGGCGGCGGCCCACAAATCTTCGGATTCTATATGGGCAAGGACAGCATCGCGAAGAACAACCTCGTCTATGGACAGCTTCCATCGTCGACGGGGTTCGATCTCGTGACGCATGACTATAATGCCTTTGTTGCGACCTCTGGTGCTTCGCTTCCGTCGGAGCTGAATGACATTGTTTCCAGTGTCACGACCTTCCTCTCAGGCGCTGAAAACCTTGATTTTACGCCGACGGCGAACACCGCTCCCGGCCAAGATCTCGGTGCGCCCTACAACGTCGACATGTACGGCAACACCCGTACGACTTGGACGCGCGGCGCTGTAGAATACAAGGGATCGACCTCCACCACGGTCGCTCCGTCGAACGCGAAGACTTCCATCTCGGTTCATTAATTAATTAACGTCACGCGAACGCCGATTCGGCGTTCGCCCGTTTCAAAAATACCTGGCTGTAACAAAAGCGGGGCGTAATGCCCCGCTTTTGCGCGTTTGGAGATCGCGTCTGACAGCTCGGAATGGGCGACGGATCACAGGCTTAATGCTTGGCGGGAAGCTGTTTCTTCGCGCACTCTTTTCGACTACAGATGAATGCCGCGGCGCATCAAACTCCGAAACAATCGTCCGCGTCCACCGAAGCGGCCGATCTTTCGCTATTACGCGACTGCAGAATTCTGGTTGGTATCGCGAGTTTCGGTACAGGTCATCTCAACCTGCTCCAGCATCTCATTTCGAACTACAAGCGGTTCCCCGCGCGGGTTTCGATCGTCGTCCTATCGGATGGTCCCAAGGATCTTGGGCCGGATGTTGAAGTCGTGGTCGGCCTTCCGTCAAAAAATCCGTGGTCTCTGCCGTTCGCGCATAAAAAAGTTTTCGCGGACCGGGTGGAAAACTTCGATCTGTTTATCTACAGCGAGGACGACATTGGTTTCCGGGCCGATCAACTCGTGGAGTTCATACGGGCCACGGAGTCTCTCGGGGCCGACGAGATCGCGGGCTATTTGAGATATGAAATCAAGCCCAATGGCGAACGCCTTCTGACCGAGCCGTGGCAGCATTTTCATTGGAAACCAGATAGTGCTCGTCAGCGAGGCCCCTACACGGTCGCTGAGTTCACGAACGAACACGCCGGCTTTTATATACTGACGCAGTCGCAATTGCGCCGCGCGATAGCATCCGGAGGCTTCGTGCGCGAACCTTACGTGGGCCGCTACCGTTTGCCCGAAACTGCCGCAACGGATCCTTATACAAGCTGCGGTTTCCGCAAGGTGATCCCAGTGTCCCACCTGGAGCAGTTCCTGGTTCACCATATTCCGAATAAATACGTCAACGATCTGCCGATTAACTACGAAAATTTCGCGCGTCAGATCGAAACACTGGTTAAGATCAAAGATGGTTTGCACCCGACGGCGCGGCTCTGCGACGTCGAGCCAAAGAATTGGCACAACGGATTTCAAAAGAGCTATTATGAACGGCCATTGCCCGAAATTCTTTCGGCAATACCCGCAAGCGCTCGAACAGTTTTGTCCGTCGGCGCGGGCTGGGGCGCCTTGGAATTCGCGTTAAAAGCCCAAGGCAAAACCGTCACTGCCCTTCCGCTGGATTCCGTCGTGGGAGCCTCGATTGCTGCTCAAAATATTGAGGTTGTTTACGGAACACTCGAAGACTCCTTGAATGACCTTTTGGCGCGACGCTTCGACTGCGTCGTGATGACAAATCTGCTCCATCTCTCCCCGGCCCCCCAAAACCTTATTCGGAAACTCGCTACCCTCGTTTCGCCAAACGGCGCTGTCGTCACGATGGGCCCGAATTTCGGCCGCTTCCCCCGCCTGCTAAAGCGTTGGCTTGGCATTCGCGGTTATTCCAAATTGCGCAACTATAGTACGAGTGGTATATCGATTGTGAGCCCCAACACGATTGATCGCATTTTGAAGCCACAGGGCTTTGGCAATAGCACGATCATCTGGATGTCGGAGCGCGGACACGAGTTGCATCCCACTCTCGGCACCCAACTCAGGAGACGCTTCGTTGCCACGCATTGGATTTCGCGCGTCACTCGTCGCCAGAGTTAACTCATCTCACTCAACCAACGAAATTACTCACGTGGCTCCAGCAATCAAAACCATCGTCACCTCATCGTTTCGCCGTATTGGCCTGGACGTGCAAAAGCGCTCGAGTGTCCCCTTTGGCGTGCACTGGTATCAGGATTTGAAATATTTTCCGGACGGAAGCCGCATCGATACGATCCTCGATATCGGCGCCAACACCGGACAGACTGCATTGAGTATTTCCGAAGCATTTCCCGCAGCGCATGTTCATTCATTCGAACCGGTGCCAAGCACTTTCGAACGCCTGTCTGCGAATGTATCAAAGTTTCCAAACATAAAAGCAGTTCAGTGCGCGATGGGCTCGGCCGTAGGCACCGCGCGAATAACTTCGGACAATTTATCGGAAACCAACACGCTGGTTTCCAACTCGAGTGCGACAAACGACAAAGCGGGCGCCTTCATCGACGTCGCGATCAACACGGTCGACGCCTATTGCGCCGAAAATAATATAGAGCACATCGACCTTCTTAAAATAGATACGGAAGGTTACGAAATGAACGTCCTCGAAGGCGCACAACGGATGCTCTCCGAAAATCGCGTCTCTTACATATTGGCGGAATGTGAATTCGTCTCGCGCCCGAATGAACCGCATGGCGACTTCCATTCTATCTTCCGCCATGTGACAGCATTCGGCTTTCGGATCGTGTCATTCTATTCAGGTGGCGTCGATAATCTCGGCTGGGTCTGGGGCGATGTCCTTTTCCGAAAAGCAACTGAATCGGACCGCGGGCATGTATCCACGTCGCCGATGAACGAGTCGAAATAGCAGGTTCCCGCTCTCTCCCATCAATCGAGATCGATTTACACTCATGCCGAGAACCAGCATAGTGATGCCCTGCTACAATCACGCAGGGTTCATCGCCGAGTCGGTTCGCGCGATTCTCGCGCAGACAGACCCCGACCTGGAGCTCATCATTGTCAACGACTGCTCGAGGGACAACTCACTCAGTGTCGCTAACGAACTTGCAGCGGCCGATTCGCGAGTCCGTGTCATTCACCACACCTACAATCAAGGAGCCTCGCGTTCGCGCAACGACGGGCTCCGAGCTGCCGCTGGTCATTTTATCGGGTTTTGCGACGCGGACGATATTTGGGAACCGCGAAAGCTCGCCACGCAGATCGAATTTCTGAACCGCCATCCGGAAATCGCCGTGGTACACTGCGACGCTTCGATCATCGACGAGGCGGGTAAGTTCACAGGGAAGACTTTTGCTCAGTTATACAATCCGCCGATCGAGGCGTCAGGCCAAATCCTCCCCCATTTAATCACACGCAATTTTATCAATATTCAGACGGTCTTGATGCGTCGTGGTTGCCTGGAGCAAGCCGGCTATTTCGACGGAAATATAAAATGGGTCGAGGATTGGTGGTACTGGGTCTGCGTCGCTGATAAATTCAGATTCGGATATTTGCCCGAGCCCCTCGCGCGCTACCGAGTGCATTCGCAAAGCACCAATCGCGTACAAGGCCGCGGTTATTGCATAAACCGCTATAAACTCTTCAGGCGTATTCTTAGGAAGGTCCGCACTCTTAATTCAGGGCAGCGCGCATCGCTTTACTATGAGATGGGCTCCGAACTGGCTCTGCTGGGGCAGCGAAAAGCGAGCTCGGCCTGTTTCAGGAAAGCTGCGGCTACGGCTACCCTCTCGTTTTCGAATCTGAGAATAGCAGCTAAGTCGCTTGCTCGACTGCTCTTTAAAAAATCTCCAGCCGGTCTCCAGAAGTAGCGCAACGCTGCTTCACAAATTACTAAGAATTCTGGTCGCCTTCCAGGGAGATTACCCCACAAATGCATATTATCTGCTAAATGAACACCGTCGATGTCATCATTCCGTGTTACAAGTACGCTCACTTCCTCCGTGATTGTGTACAGAGCGTGCTGACGCAGACAGGGGCTGGCGTACGGGTGCTGATCATCGACGATTGTTCTCCGGACAACACTCCTGAGATTGCCAGCCAACTGGTTAAGGAGGACAGCCGCGTTACCTATCATCGTCACGAAAAGAACAAACGTCACATCGCCACTTACAACGAGGGCATCGACTGGGCATCATCAGAGTACTCGCTGTTGTTGTCGGCCGACGATTACATTCTGCCCGGCTCCCTGGGCCGAGCCGTTGCAATGATGGATGCAGACCCCTCTATAGGCTTTAGCTTCGGAAAAGCGCTCATTTTGACTCCGGATGGAAAACTCCAGCAAAGCCCATCGGCAATACGGTGGACCGGGGATCGCGTGCTTTCCGGGCAAGCGTTCCTGGATATCGGCAAGTCCAACAACATCGTTTTGACACCTACTGCGGTCGTCAGGACCGCTCTTCAGAAGAAGCTCGGTGGCTATCGCTCGGAACTTCCGCATAGTGCGGATGCGGAAATGTGGTGGCGGCTGGCTGCACATTCTTCTGTCGGCGTCATTGATAATAATCAGGCGGTCTATCGGCGGCATTCAGCCAATATGTCGCTCTCCTATGCAACAAGCCTGATCGATCTTAAAGAGCGTCAGGCCGCAGTAAAATATTTCTTCGAAGCGTGCGCCTCATCTATGCCAAATGCGGACGCTCTATACAAAACCTTCACGATGTCACTCGCCCGTGACGCAGTCGGCTACGCAAGCGAGGCTTTTAATATTAATGACAAGGAGGCTTGTCGGAAGCTATTGGACTTCGCCGTCTCAGTCTGCCCCGACGTCAAACATTCGGCGCCATGGTACAAGCTCCTCGCCAAGCGTTGCATGGGCGGCCGAATGTGGCGGGCTCTTCGTCCGAAGGCCTCGAATAAAAATGCGGCTGCGGCAAACTAAACTCGCGTGAGCACTGTTTCCGAGAGCACACCGGTGAAGGATACTGCAAAAGCGACTCCAAATAATATGCCGAAGTTGCTCGTTCTGAGTCCCGGCTTTGGCGCGAGCGGCCAGCCATGGCTTTACCGCCAGGTCGTCGGCATGAACGAGTTTCGCCGCGAAGTCATCTGTTGGAAGCGATATAATCCCGAGTTGTATAAGGCGGAGGGAATCGCATTGCATGAGTTGGGGACCGATCCCGCGCCCTACGACAGCAAGGGCCGCTGGTTCTATCGCCTGCGCAATGCCGCCGGGGGGAATTTTTATGCCGCCATCGGTTCTGAAAAAGCACGACTTCGCAGCCTTATCGCGAACTCTGCGCCCGATGTTATTCTGTGCTATTTTGGAGATATCGCGATGCGGGTCCTTCCCATCGCGAAGGCCTTGAAGATTCCCGTCATCGCCTATTTTCACGGCGATTTTCAATTTAACAACAACCGTTGGTATCGCTGGAGCCTGGAAAAAACGTTGAAAGATTTCGCCGCGATCATCGTGGTCACGAGCGCGGAAAAGAAGTGGATGGCAGCCCAGGGGTATCCCGAAAACAAGCTTCACATCATCGCATGCGGCGCTCCAATAGAGAATTTTTTCCCTCCGACCAATCGCGACGAACGCACCGTCTCGTTTGTCATGGCCTCGCGAATCGTGCGCGAGAAAGGCTGTGACCTTTCGCTCCGTGCCTTTGCGGACGTTGCGTCAAAAGTGAAAAACGTGCGCTTGAATATCTACGGTGATGGACCGGATCGAGAAGAGTTTCAAAGATTGGCGCATGAATTAAAACTCGACGATCGCGTCACGTTTTACGGCTACGTCGGAGAGAAAATATTATCCCGCGAATTGCCCCTGAATCATATCTTCATTCAGCATTCGCTCGGCAAAGAAGGTTCCCCCGTCTCGATCGTCGAAGCCATGAGCTGCGGATTGCCTGTGGTGGCATCATCGGTTGGTGGTATTGCCGATCAGATAGATCACGGAGTGACTGGCTTCCAGGTCGAGCAGCACGATGTCAAATCGATGGCGGAGCACATGTTGACGCTGGCTACAGATCCCGAATTGCGTCGCAAATTCGGCGATGCGGGCCGCGCCCGGGCGTTGGCGTTATACAACGCGGAAAAATTGACCCGCAGACTCGCTCGAGTGGTCGCTGATACCGTGAGTTGATATGCCGACGGAAACCGAGAGTAAGACACACGCGGAAGCGTTGAGGTCGACCTCGCTGATCGGCGGCTCCACCGCGATCGCGATGCTCGTGCGCATGATAAAGACCAAGGCGCTTGCGCTCATGCTTGGGCCCGCAGGCATTGGCTTGGAAGCACTGTTCGACTCGACCGTAAGTCTGATCAGGACGATTTTCGATCTCGGTATCAGCAGTTCGGGCGTGCGTGAAATTGCCGCGGCGGTCGGCACGCGTGACGAACGGGTGATTTCGACGACGGTTTATACACTTCGCCGGTCATGCCTGGTGCTTGGGATTCTCGCCGCCGCCACGCTTTTTTTTGGCCGCGCTCAGTTTAGTGAAATGGCGTTCAAGAGCACGGAACACGCCACGGATTTCGGCTGCCTTTCCTTGATGCTGATTCTTGCTTCGATTTCAGGAGGCCAGAGCGAATTGCTGCAGGGCATGCGCCGCATTCGAGATCTCGCCAAGGTGAATATCATCGGCGCGATTTCGGCAGCCGCGCTGAGCATTCCAATTGTATATTATTGGGGAAAACCGGGCATTCCAGCCTACATGCTGCTTGGCGGTTTTGTTTCTTTTCTTTCCTCCTGGTGGTACTCGAGGCGGGTTAAAATCGAACGCGTCAAGGTCGCGCTACCGGAAGTGGTCACGGCGGCTTCGAGCCTTTTGAAACTAGGCCTGGCCTTCATGGCGTCATCGCTATTTTCGACCGGCGCCCTGTACTTGATTCGAAATATAGTGAGCCGGGAGGTTGGAATCGAAGGCACGGGGCAATTTCAGGCCGCGAACGCTCTCTCCATGGTTTACGTGGGTTTCATCCTTCAGGCCATGGGGACCGATTTTTATCCGCGCCTCACGGCTGTTGCTCACGACAACGCGCAGTGCTGCAGAACGGTCAACGAGCAAGCCGAGATATCTCTTCTACTCGCGCTGCCCGGAATTCTGGGAACCCTGGCCTGCGCACCTTGGGTGATGCATGTCTTCTATTCAGGAAAGTTCGCTGTCGCAGCCGACATTCTCACCTGGCAGGCCACGGGCATGCTGTTGCGTGTAATATCGTGGCCCATGGGATTTATCATCATGGCAAAAGGACGAGGGGCGATCCTGATGCTCACCGAATTTGCGGCGTATGCGGTCTATGTCGCCTTTGCGTGGCTCGGCTTGAAATTCTTTGGTTTGATCGGCACCGGCATGGCTTTTCTCGGGCTATATATTTTCCACGCCTTGATGATAAATGCCGTTGTCCGAAAAATTGCCGGCTTTCGGTGGAGTTCCGGCTGCTTCAAACTAATCTGGCTCAGTATCGTAGCCGGCGCCGCCGGTTTGGCCATTCGACTCATCGTAGCTGAGCCATGGGCGACGATTGTCGGATTTATATTAACCGCGGGAGTCGGTGTGCTGTGCTTGAAGCGCCTGACTGCGTTAATCGGTCCGACCGAAGTACGCCGCTATTTTAGGAAAATTCCGATCATCAAGCGATTCGTCGTGGCCTATCCGGCAGCGCCGAGCTGAATTTAATATAAATTCGGCCGATAAATCGCAGGCTCTTGGGCCAAAATGCCTTTAGCCACGGTGCTCGTCGCCGCCACTTAAAAAAGCTCTTTTTGACGGCTCCCCCATGTTCCGGGACCGGGAACGCCCTGCCGCGGGTTCAGGGAATACCCGGTTGCGGCCTATAATGGCGTAAGTCGTTGACGTTTTAGAAAAGCAAACGTTTTACCAATACCTAAGGTTCCCTGTGACAGGCGCCGCATTTTCCCGAATTACAAACCCATGCGAATCATGAATAGCATCCGACACCTCCATCTTCGGTTGGCGGCATTCGTGGCAGTTTCGATTGCTTTACTCGGTCTCACCGTTTCCGCGGCGACAAATCCTATTGTAGAAGAGAATGCAAAGCCGGGAAATCCGCGCAGCGATTGGGATGCGTATCCTGGAGACACCTCGATCCAGGGGTTCACTACCCAGATCGGCGTGAACAAGGGTGAAACGGTACAATTCAAGATTAATACGGACGCGACGTCGTACGAAATCCGCATTTACCGCGTTGGGTATTATCAGGGCAACGGCGCGCGTTATATAACGACGATCAATCCATCTGTCCCGCTTCCCCAGGTTCAACCTCAGCCGCTTTCAGATCCAGACACGGGACTCATCGACTGCGGAAACTGGGCGGTCTCTGCCTCGTGGACCGTGCCGACAGATGTCGTTTCGGGTTTGTATATAGCGGTTCTGCAGCGGCACGATACTCACGCGTCGAGCAATGTCTTGTTTGTCGTTCGTGACGACTCGAGAACCTCGGATATCCTTTTCCAAACGTCGGACACCACTTGGCAGGCCTATAATCGCTGGGGTGGAAATAGTCTCTACGCCGGCAACCCGATCGGCCGCGCCTACAAAGTGAGTTACAATCGCCCACTCACCGTTCGCACAGACATCCCCTGGGACTCACTGTTTGTCGCGGAATATCCGATGATCCGCTGGCTGGAGAAGAATGGATATGACGTTTCCTATATCACCGGAGTAGATACCGATCGCGCGGGATCGCTGCTTCTAAACCACAAGGCATTTTTCTCGGTCGGTCACGACGAGTATTGGTCTCCAGCCCAACGCGCGAACGTCGAAGCCGCCCGCGCCGCAGGCGTGCATCTCGCTTTCTTCAGCGGCAACGAAGTCTTCTGGAAAATCCGCTGGGAAAATTCAACGGATGCTTCGGGCACGCCCTATCGCACGATGGTCTGCTACAAAGACACGCACGCGAACGCCCAGGTCGATCCGACGGGAGTCTGGACGGGCACCTGGCGTGATCCACGCTTTAGTCCGCCAGCCGATGGAGGACGCCCGGAGAACGCGTTGACGGGTACGTCATTCATTGTGAACGCAGTCGCTCTTGATCCGATGACCGTTCCGTCAGCTTATGGCGCGCATCGGTTCTGGCGCGGCACCTCGGTAAATTCCCTGCCGGCCGACCAGTCTGCGAATTTCAATGCCGGGCTCCTCGGCTTCGAATGGGATGAAATTCCCGACAACGGTTTTCAGCCTGCAGGCCAGCTCAGGCTTTCACTGACCACCATCAACTCCCCTAGTGTCCTGCAGGACTACGGCTCCAATTACGCCGCCGGATTGGCCACGCACAGCCTCTCGCTTTATCGCGCTAGCAGTGGCGCGCTAGTCTTCGGCGCCGGTACATGCTTGTGGTCGTGGGGGCTCGATGATGTTCACGACAATCCTCAGCCCGTTGGTGTCGCCGACACGCGGCTTCAACAAGCAACGGTCAATCTTCTGGCTGACATGGGCGCGCAACCTGCGACCTTGCAGAGCGGCCTCAGCGTTGCCGTTGGAACCACGGACACCACCCGCCCTGTTTCAGTCATTTCCTTTCCCGCCGCGGGAGCCAATTTGCCCGCGGGCGTGCCGATCACCGTCACGGGAACCGCTTCTGACGTCGGCGGCCTTGTTTGGGGCGTCGAGGTTTCCGTCGATGGTGGCGTTTCATGGCAGCCCGCGACAGGCCGTCAAAACTGGACGTTCACCTGGTCTCCTTCGGTAACCGGTCCAGTGACGCTCAAGAGTCGTGCGGTCGACGATAGCGCTAATCTCGAAACGCCTTCCGCTGGCGTGACGGTCACTGTTCCGACTGGCCAGAAGACCATCTGGGCAGCTTCTGCGGTGCCGGTTCTCGCTGACGCAGGCCCCGATGATCCCGCTGAACTCGGCGTGAAATTCACATCGGACGTGGCCGGCACCATCACGGGTATTCGTTTCTACAAGGCCCGGGCGAACAAGGGCGTTCACCGCGCAAATCTCTGGTCGTCGACGGGCACGCTCCTCGCGACTGCAACCTACAGCGGTGAAACTGCGACAGGCTGGCAGCAGATCAATTTCCCTGCACCAGTTTCAATCGCAGCCAACACAGTGTACGTCGCGTCCTACCATTCTGACGTCGGCCACTTCGCGATGGATTTGGAATATTTCGCAACTCACGCGACGGACAATGCGCCACTGCATGCATTGCTCGACAACGGCGGGGCCGGTCCAAACGGCGTTTTCGCGTACGGCAGCACGTCCACTTTCCCAACGAGTACATTTGATCGAGCCAATTACTGGGTCGACGTCGCGTTCCAAGCAGCACCTCCGCCCACGCTGACATCGATCGCAGTCTCACCGACGCCCGTCACGCTTCAAACGAACGCGACGCAACAGTTCACGGCAACGGGCACGTATTCGAACAGCAGCACACAGGACATCACCTCGCAGGTCGTATGGAGTTCGTCCAATTCCGCAAAAGTGTCCGTCAACACGGCGGGCCTGGCGATGGCCCAAGCTCCAGGAAGCGCCAACATCACTGCGACATCCGGCAGTATTTCTGGCAGCGCCTCGGTGACGGTCTCCTCCACCACGGCCTCAATTACTACAACGACGTTATCCGACGGTCAGCCGAGTGCCGCTTATTCGGCAGCCCTGCAGGGCGTTGGTGGAAGTTTGCCCTACACATGGAGTGTGACGTCGGGCGCGTTGCCGACCGGGCTTACATTGAACGCCTCGACCGGCGTTATCAGCGGCACACCGACGACGTTAGGTACATACAATTTCACCGCGAAGCTCACCGATTCGTCCAATCCTGTCCAAACAGCCACGAAGGCGCTTTCTATTCTGATCGCGCCTCCTCCTGCCGTCGTGACGTTGTGGACGTCCTCCGACAGCCCAGCCGTGGCGGATGGTGGTGCGGATAATCCAGTCGAAGTCGGCGTGCGGTTTACGTCCTCGATCAGCGGCAAGGTTTCCGGGGTTCGTTTCTACAAGTCAGCCGCCAACACAGGCACACACATTGGAAGTCTTTGGACGAACGAAGGCACGTTGCTCGCGAGCGCTACGTTTGCGAGCGAAACGGCTTCAGGTTGGCAACAGGTCAACTTCTCCACTCCGGTCACGATTCTCGCCAACACACCTTATATCATTTCGTATCATACGAACGTGGGTCATTATAGCTACACGTCGGCTTATTTCGCGACCAACAGTCGCAGCAACCCACCGCTCGACGCCGCTGCGGGCGCGAATGGTGTGTTCGGATACGGAGCGGGCAGCACTTTCCCGAACCAGACATTTAACAGCACGAACTATTGGGTAGACGTCGTGTTCCAGACTCCGCAAGCGCCCACGCTGAGTTCAATCCAAGTCACTCCGGCGAACAGCTCGATTTCAACCGGTACTACGCAGCAATTCACCGCAACGGGCACCTATTCGGATGGCTCGACCCAAAATCTGACGACACAAGTCACGTGGGCCTCCTCCGATACTTCCAAAGCAACGATCAATTCTAGCGGTCTAGCCACAGCCATCGCCGCCGGTCCAACAACGATCTCTGCCACCTCCGGCAGCAAAGTTGGCAGCACCACCCTTACGGTTCAGAGCACGCCGGTATCGATCACCACGACGGCGCTTCCGACCGCGTCAAAGTCAGTTGCTTACTCAGCGGCACTGGCCGGCTCGGGAGGCACGACTCCATACACTTGGTCAATCGCTGCCGGTTCGTTGCCGACGGGACTAACGCTCAACGCCGCAACCGGCGTGATCAGCGGAACGCCGACGGTTGCGAGCACCTATAACTTCACGGTGAAACTTGCGGACTCTACCGTCCCGGCGCAATCGACCACCAAGGCGTTGAGTATTGTGGTCTCCGCCCTGCCCGCGCCGCTCAGCATTTGGAGTTCATCCGTCGTGCCGGCGATTGTTGATGCAGGCGCCGATAGCTCCGTGGAACTCGGCGTCAAATTCCGCTCTGACGTTGGCGGAACGATCACTGGCATCCGATTCTATAAGAGTGCGGCGAATACAGGCACACATACGGGCTCGCTCTGGTCCAGCAGCGGCACGCTCCTCGCGACTGCTACGTTCTCCGGCGAAACCGCGTCGGGCTGGCAGCAAGTGACCTTCTCCTCTCCTGTCGCGATCACGGCCAATACCGTTTACGTTGCATCGTATCATGTGACGGCGGGTCACTACAGCGCCAACAACGCCTACTTCGCCTCTGCGGGCGCGGACAACGCGCCGCTCCATGCGCTCGCTAACAATGTCTCGGGTCCCAATGGCGTGTTCGCTTATGGAGCTTCGACGATCTTCCCGAACCAATCTTATAATACGAGCAACTACTGGGTCGACGTGCTCTTCCAACCGGCGACGCTGAGTTCGATCTCCGTCACGCCAGCAAGTGCGACAGTCACGACTGGAAATACTCAACAATATACAGCGACCGGAACCTATTCTGATGCGACGACGCAGAACATCACGTCGCAAGTGACATGGGCTTCTTCAGCCACGTCCAAAGCGACCATTAACTCGAGCGGTCTCTTGAGCGCGATCGCGTCGGGCAGCTCGACGATTTCCGCGACGCTCGGCTCCGTCAGTGGAAGCACACCAGTTACAATCCAGACGGGTGCGTTGACCATCACCACGAGTTCGTTGCCGGGTGGAGCAATTTCCAGCGCGTATAGTGCGACCGTGACGGGTACGGGCGGCACGTTGCCCTATCACTGGTCTCTCGCGTCGGGAACGCTGCCGAATGGACTGGCACTCAACGCCAACACCGGCGCCATCACCGGAACGCCAACCACCTCGGGCACGAGCAGCTTTACGATTCGCCTGACGGATAGTGCTGCCTTCCCGGTGACGACCACAAAGGCATTGAGCATTGTGATCGCGGCAACGCCTGCGCCAAAGACGATTTGGTCGAATAGCACGATTCCTGCAATCGTTGACGCTGGCGCGGACAGCCCTGTCGAACTCGGCGTGAAATTCCGTTCCGATACCGCCGGAAAAATCACCGGAATCCGTTTCTATAAATCGAGTGCCAACACCGGCACCCATATCGCCCATCTCTGGTCAAGCACCGGCACCCTTCTCGCCACGGCCACGTTCAGCAGCGAAACCGCTTCGGGTTGGCAACAGGTCACCTTCACCACTCCGGTGACGATCACGGCCAACACAGTCTACGTTGCTTCTTATCATGTGAACGGCGGTCATTATAGCGCGAATTCAGCGTACTTCGCGACCTCCGGCGCAGACGCAGCACCGCTTCACGCTTTGGCCAGTGGAGTTTCCGGGTCCAACGGCGTGTATGCCTATGGCTCTTCGAGCGCGTTCCCCAATCAGTCGTATAACAACACGAATTATTGGGTCGACGTTCTCTACACGCCATAACCGCCGCATTGATTAAACCGACTGCGCCTTGCGATGGCGAAATGCAATGCCATCGCAAGCGAGGGTATCCGATGCGACTCACAGCGTTGACACCCTAGTCTTTGCCGCTGGGCTTTTCGGCGATCGCGCAAGCACTGGAAAAAATTTTCAATCACTTCCCAAGTAATCCCTATGAATTATAAACGCGCACTCATCACAGGTGGCGCCGGACTCATCGGCTCCCATATTGCCGATCAGCTGGTCGCCGATGGATTTCAGGAAATTGTCATCCTGGACAATTTCACCCGCGGTCGTCAGCAAAACCTGGAGAACGCTCTTTCGAAGGGAAATATCAAATTGATCGATGGCGATATTCGCGATCCCAAGCTGGTCGCCTCGGCCATGGAAGGCATTGATATTGTTTTCCACGAAGCCGCTATTCGCATCACGCAGTGCGCCGAGGATCCGCGTCTCGCTCACGACGTTCTCGCCACTGGAACATTCAACATCCTGGAAGCCGCCGTCGCCCAGAAAGTGAAGCGGGTAGTTGCTGCATCATCGGCTTCGATTTATGGCCAGGCGGAAATTTTCCCGACCGAGGAAAATCATCACGGCTATGGCAATCGCACGATGTACGGCGCCATCAAGATGTATGGCGAAGGCATGCTGCGCAGCTTTTATGAAATGTACGGGCTGAACTACATCGCCCTGCGCTATTTCAATGTCTATGGCCCGCGCATGGACGCCTTTGGCGTATATACAGAAGTAATGATCCGCTGGATGGAACGTCTCGCCCGCGGCGAGCCGTGCCTGATCTTCGGCGACGGCAAACAGACGATGGACTTTGTATATGTCGAGGACGTCGCGCGTGCGAATTTAATGGCTGCGTATTCCTCGATCACCGACAACGCGATCAATGTCGCGAGCGGCACGGAAACGAGTTTGCACGAACTCGCCGTGACCCTCGGTCAGGTGATGGGGGTCGAACTGCCTCCGCAATACGGCCCGGCCCGCAAAGCAACCCCCGTCTTTCGTCGTCTGGCGGGAACGACCAAGGCCGAACGGCTCCTTGGTTTCCGCACCAACGTTGGCTTGGAGGAGGGGCTTCGGCAACTCGTGGCTTGGTGGTCGAAAGAAACCAAGACGCCGGTGCCGAAGGCTCGTTTATAAAAAGCCAAACGTGACGTAGCATTCACCATGTACTCGATCGACTGGTCCAATATCTTTCCGCGCAAACGCGCGAAGCCAGTCGATCAGAGCGCGGTGGCGGATGGCTCATCGCCCCGGCGAAAGTCGTTTATTTCGATCCCCGCCGTAAGCCGGACGGTTTGGGCGCTGGGCTTCACGAGTCTGTTGACCGACATCTCTTCGGAGATGATCGCGAGTATCCTTCCGTTATACCTGGTCCTGCAACTTGGGTTGAGCCCGCTGGCATTCGGCGTTGTCGACGGGATTTATCAAGGTTTCGCCGCCCTCGTTCGTGTGCTGAGTGGCGTCGTCTCCGATCGTTGGAAAAAATATAAAGCCACGGCGCAGCTGGGCTACGGCCTTTCGGCGGTATGTCGCATATTGATACTGGCGTGCGGCAGCGGCTGGGGCGCGATTGCGTCGATTATCGCTATTGATCGCGTCGGCAAAGGCATTCGCACCGCCCCTCGCGACGCAATGATTGCGCAGAGCACGCCGAAGTCACAACTCGCGACCGCTTTTGGCGTCCATCGCGGACTCGATGCCGCTGGCGCGATGCTCGGCCCGGTGATTGCGTTCGCCTTGCTGTATATAAAACCGGATCGGTTCGATCTGATTTTTGTGGCCAGCTTTGCCATTGGTCTGATCGGCGTCGCCGTCATATCGCTTTTTGTTAAACAACCCGAGAGCGTAGTCACCGACAGTAAAACCGTAACGAAACCGGCCTTCACCGTTTCAAGCCTGCTTCGGGATCGTCCGTTTTGGAGCATCTTGCTCGTCGGTTCTCTTCTCGGGTTGGGCACGATCAGCGACAGCTTTATTTATCTAATCCTGCAAAAGCGAATCGGTCTCGGCGCGATGGCTTTTCCGTTGCTCTATGTTGGCACCTCACTGGTCACCTCGATTTTTGCCGTCACCTTCGGTCAGCTGGCCGACGTCATCGGACGCAAGTGGGTTTTTCTCTTTGGCTATACGCTGCTCGCCGGTGTATATTCGCTCCTTTTTTTGACGACCGGCGGAGGCATTCCTTTGGTAATCGGCGCGATCGTCTTGATGGGTGTATATTACGCCGCCACTGACGGGGTATTGACCGCCATGGCGGCTGCCGTGCTGCCCGCGGAGGCTTGTGGAACGGGGCTGGCCGTTTTCGCGACCGCGACGAATGTTTCGCGCATCCTCGCCTCTGTGCTTTTCGGACTGCTTTGGACAAATCTAGGCAACCGAGGCGCCGTCCAATATTATTTCATCGCATTGATCATCGCTCTCATCGCGGCGGTGATATTTTTGAAGCCGGTCAAAACCGTGCCGTCCTCGGCCCATCACTGACGTTATAAAAAATCCAACCGCCAGTTTCATCGCCATCGTGGTGGCCGCGATCGTCGGGGTCGTGGTCTATGTTATCGTTTCGTCGAAACCTAGCGCCACGGTTTCACCCACCACTGGGGACGGGGCGAGCAAAGCGATGGCCGCGCTTCAAGCGAAGCCGTATATCCTGTTTCGCAACACGCAACAAGGCGCCGAGTACGGGCGAATTGCTGCAGTGCCGCTCGGCGATTCGCGTGCAGCGCGAACCACGGCCCCTCTTCTTCTCGATCGGGTTTATGGCAACAGCGAAGGCGGCCTGGCCCTCCGGGCAAATCGAGGCAGCCTGACCACCTACGAAGCGATCAGCTTCGATCGCAACTTCCAGCCTACGCATACATTCAAATTGGCTGGCGCTCCAAGTCGCGCTCGCGTGTCGCCTAGCGGACGTTTCGGCGCGTCTACCGTATTCGTCAACGGTGATTCATATAATTCCGGCGGCTTCTCCACACGGACGACGATCTATGATTTGAAACGCGCTGAGATCGTAGGCGAACTCGAGACCTTCGCGATCGAGCGCGACGGACAGGGCTGGAAGAAGGCGGATTTCAATTTTTGGGGTGTTACCTTCGCGCACAACGACGATACCTTTTATGCGACTCTACTTTCGGGCGATGTGCCCTATTTGATCAAAGGCTCGATCTCCAAGAAGACCGCCACGGTTATACACGATCATGTCGAATGCCCTTCCCTTTCGCCGGACGAAAGGCGCGTCGCATTTAAGTCGCGTCAAATTATACAAGGTCGGCGCGTTTGGTTGCTTAAGATCCTGGACCTAAAAACGGGAGCCGAAACCGGCACGCCGGAAACCCGTAACGTCGATGACCAACCGGAATGGATCGATGACACTCACCTCGCTTATTCATTGCCGCATTCCTCTGGCGGTGGAGCGGATATTTGGTCGGTTGAAACGTCTGCGCAGGCCAAGCCGGAAATGCTCATTCCCGACGCCTACTCGCCTTGCGTAGTCCGTCCGTGAATACGACTGCACACTTGTACGCGTTCTCTTAAAAGCGCTAAACTCCCTCTCAACCCGTCCCTTCTTCTATGATACCAATCGCCAAGCCCTTTCTCGATGCGAACGAAGCCGACGCCGTTCGCCGTGTGATTCTTTCCGGGTGGATAACTCAAGGCCCAGAAGTCGCCGCTTTTGAAACGGAGTTCGCGGCTGCCGTGAAAGCTCCGCACGCATGCGCGGTATCAAATTGCACGACCGCGCTGCATCTCGCCTTGCTCGTGGCCGGGGTGAAAGCTGGCGACGAAGTGGTGACGGTCAGCCACTCGTTTATCGCGACCGCAAACGCGGTTCGTTACTGCGGCGCGATTCCGGTGTTCGTCGATATCGATCGCGACACTTATAATATGAATCCCAAGTTGGTCGAACAAGCGATCACGCCCAAGACGCGCGCGATCCTCTGCGTTCACCAAATCGGCATGCCCTGCGATCTAGCGTCGCTCGTGGCCGTTGCCAAGAAGCACTCCATACCGCTGATCGAAGACGCGGCCTGCGCGATCGGCTCGGAAATCAATTGGAATGGAAACTGGGAACGCATTGGCGCCCCGCATGGCGACGTGGCGTGTTTTTCATTCCATCCACGCAAGGTCCTTTCCACAGGCGACGGCGGCATGCTGACGACAAAGCACAAAGACTGGGACGCGAAGTTCCGCCTCTGGAGACAGCACAGCATGTCGGTGGCCGACACCGTGCGCCACGGGTCGAACCAGGTCATCTTCGAGAGCTATCCAGAAATCGGATACAATTATCGTCTGACCGACGTTCAAGCGGCGATCGGTCGCGAGCAATTGAAGCGCCTTCCGGGATTTGTCACTCGCCGACGCGAGCTGGCCGATCGTTATGCCACACTGCTCAAATCGATCCCGCATCTAACGCCCCCAAATGAGCCAAGCTGGGCCCGCTCCAATTGGCAAAGCTACGCGGTGCGCCTTTCGGACGCTGTTCCGCAACGCGCGGTCATGCAATATATGCTCGATCGCAAGATCGCGACGCGTCGCGGCATCATGTGCGCGCATCGCGAGCCTGCTTACCAAAAGGAGACCTGGCGCTCCGCTGGAGCTCTGACCGAAAGCGAAGGGGCTCAAGAGCAGGCTGTTCTTCTGCCGCTGTATCATCTGCTCACCAATGAAGAGCAGGATCGCATCGTTTCGCTCTTGCGCGAAGCGGTCGAAGCCTCGGTGAAGAAGTGATTTTTTGTTCTCGGCGGCAGTCCAGTCCGCCGGGAACCTCTTCGTGCAATCGCGAGCTGCCCAGCTTTTTGTTCAGCGCAAATCGGTCCTTTGGCCGACGAAGGTCGCATGGCTTTGCGCTGCGGCATTGATTGCCTTCGGGCTTGGAGCCTGGTGGATCGAAGCCGATAATTTTCTATCCTGCACGCGACGCGTCCCTGCGGATGTCATCGTCGTGGAAGGCTGGATCGGCGTCAAAGGCGTGCAGGCTGCAGCGAGGGAATTCGAACGCGGACACTATCGCTATATCGTGACGACGAGCGGCGTGACATCCAATCGCTGGGGTGATGAACGTTGGAGCTACGCGGAGTCTGCCAAGGAGGAATTACTGCGGAGCGGCGTGGATCCTTCGAAAATCTTGGTCGCATCGCCGCGCGATACCGCGGCGCAACGCACATTCGAGTCAGCTCGGGCGGTGGATTTGACGCTGCGCAGTCGAGGCATTTTCGCGCGAAACATCACGGTTTTCACGCTCGGGCCTCATGCCCGGCGCAGTCGCCTCGTTTTCGAGAAGGTTCTCGGAGGGCACGCCAGCATTGGCGTCATTAGCTGGAAGCCCCAGTCCGACCGGTCTGGACGTTGGTGGAAATCGAGTGAGCGGTCCGAAGACATCGTCAAAGAAACGATCGGCTTTCTCTACGAATTCTTGTTCAATTCTGGCCGGACGGAAACAGTCTGAACGCCCCAGCCCATCCATTATTATCATGCATCCCGCTCAACCACGCCTGAATCGCCACTCAGAAATCGGCCGCGTGATGGCGATCGCGTTAGCGCTCGCCGGTGTATCCACGAGTTTATTACAGGGCCAGGATGCGCCGCCCGTTGTTCAAGACTATTCGGACGCGGCGCGTCAGGAGTTGCCGTCGAATCCTTCGTCGCTCGCTCCCACCGCTCCGCCTTTGTATCAAACGCCCTCGGACAAACCCCTATTTTGGGGGCCGCTAACTTTTCATCCGCATGCGTTGTATCGATACCTTTATGGCAACGGCATGCTTTCGGCGCCAGGCCGGACGGGATCGACGTCTGTACAAAACGTCGCACCAGGTGTTTTCATACTGGCGGGACGGCATCTCAGCTTGGACTACACGCCGACATGGAGCTTCTATTCGAGCGACGATTTTCGTGACACGCTCGCGCATTCAGTGCTGCTTCGCGACACCACGACCTATGAAGATCTGACACTCGATTTCAGTCAGACATATAATTCCTCATCCGAGCCATTGATCGAAACGGGTCGTCAGACCTCCATTCAGGAATACGTCACGAAGCTCGATGCTATTTATCAATTCGGCGGCATTCTCGGCTTGGAGACGAACTTCGTCCAAGATGTCCGTTTTACTGACGGTTCGCCCACCACACGGGAATGGACGTTGTCGGAAGGATTGAATTACCGCGTGATCAACGGCGTGATCGCCGCTGCAGGTCTCGGTGTGGGCTATGTCGCGGTCGACCCCGGTCCCAATATGGAATATTTGCGCCCCGAGTTGCGCGTTTCCTGGCAGATTGCCGGCAAGCTGCTTCTTCATGCCCATGGCGGCTTGGAAGAAAGAAAATATTTGGGAGCCAATTCACACAAGCGCGGCCAGCCCGTTTACGGATTATCATTTGACTACCATTTGACCGACACGACGCTGTTCACGGCCGAAGCGCGACGGAGCGTAGGGGTTTCCTACTTCGTGGACGAAGTCACGGAAAACGATACCTGGGCGCTTCAGCTAAACCAACGCTTGTTCGAGAATTTTAGTTTCATCCTCGGTTATGAGCACACGGACCTCACGTTCCTCACCTCGCGCGGAACCGTCGGTAAGGTGCGTGACGACGAAAGTTATGCGATCAACGCCCGCCTCAGCGCAACAATACGTCGTCATCTCATCGCTTCGCTGATATATCAAAATACCCATAACAACTCGAGCGCGGAGGATTTCGAGTTCTCGAGCCATCAATACGGCGTGGAGCTCAGCTATCGCTATTGATCATTTTCAGCGCGGCCGCGTGTGGGCGCCTGCTCTATTCAATGGAAACTTTTGATTATCTGGTTATCGGCGGCGGCATTGTCGGCCTATCCGTCGCGTCTTCGATCCTGGATCGTAAGCCGACGGCACGCGTTGCGGTAGTCGAGAAAGAAAACGACTGGGCCCGGCACCAGACGGGACGGAACAGCGGCGTGATTCACTCCGGGATATATTACAAGCCCGGAAGCTTGAAAGCGAAGCTGTGTCGCGAGGGCAGTCGTCGGCTCGTGGATTTCTGCAAGGAACATGGCATTCGCTACGATATTTGTGGCAAAGTCATCGTCGCGACGTCGACGGACCAATTGCCGCGCATGAACGCCCTGTATACACGCGGCATCGAGAACGGCTTGAACGTGGCGAAACTCTCGGCGGAACAGGTGCGCGAGATCGAACCGCACGTGC
This sequence comes from Opitutaceae bacterium, assembly GCA_035765635.1. GTDB lineage: Bacteria > Verrucomicrobiota > Verrucomicrobiia > Opitutales > Opitutaceae > EW11. The sequence continues at coordinate 226,318 of DASTWZ010000042.1, read as the reverse complement.
GCTGCATCGAAGGTATCCACGTTCCCGCTACGGGCATTGTCGACTACGTTGGCGTCTGCCGAAAACTGGCTGAGCTGATTCAACAGCGCGGCGGCGAATTGAAATTAGGCGCGAAGGTGAAAGCATTTTCGGATAGCGGGGTTGTGGAAACGACCATCGGCGATTTCTCCGCGAAACGAGTGATCAATTGCGCAGGTCTTCATAGCGACCGGGTCGCGAAGCTGTCTGGGGAGAATCCAGAGGCGCAAATCGTGCCTTTTCGCGGTGAATACTATGAATTGACTCCCGAGCGGAGGAACCTTGTGCGAGGGCTAATCTACCCCGTGCCCGATCCTCAGTTTCCATTTCTCGGCGTGCACTTTACCCGGATGATCAATGGCACCGTTCACGCAGGGCCCAATGCCGTGCTGAGCCTGAAGCGCGAAGGCTATCATCGCACGTCCTTCGCGTTGCGCGATACGGTCGACACGTTCACGTATCCCGGTTTTTGGAAACTGGCGGCGAAACACGCCCGCTATGGTTTGTCAGAGATCCATCGGTCTTTCAGCAAATCGACTTTCGTGAAGAGCCTCCAGCAGCTCATTCCCGAAGTGCAGGCTCACGATCTTGTGCCCAGCGAGGCGGGTGTCCGGGCGCAAGCCCTGCGCCGGGATGGGAGTTTGGTCGACGATTTCTTGATCATCAAACGATCCAACGGCGTGCATGTTTGCAACGCCCCCTCTCCCGCCGCGACCGCTTCGCTCGAGATCGGCCGGGCGATCGTCGATCAACTCGAAATTGATTAACTCGATGTAGGCCGCCACCCATCTGAGACTATAAAAAATCCCGCCGAAATTAACGGCGGGATTTTTTACGCGGTCAGGAACAGGATCCCGGCAAGACGTCCTTGCGACTGACTAGCGGGTGCCCGGAATCGCGATCGAAAGGTGGGCTTTTTGTGATGTCACATACCCGAGGGTATTCGTGACTTGGACGGTATAATCCGCCACGTGCGTGCTGGATACAGCGGCAATCGTATATTTCGAAGAAGTCGCTCCGGTTATATTAACACCGTTCTTCTTCCATTGATAATGCAATGGTCCCGACCCGGTCGCCGTCACGCTGAACGAAGCGGACTGACCCGGAGCAACCGTAACCGCCTTTGGTTGCGAGGTGATGGATGGCTTCGTCAGAATTTGCGTCAGGTTTACGCCCAATGAGACCGCATTGGATGTGACCGAACCCGCCGAATTCGAAACAACCACGGAATACCAACCGGCGTCGATCTGCAGAGCGCTCGAGATCGTAAACGTCGCCGAATTCGTGCCTACTTTCGTGCCATTCTTGCGCCATGTGTAGGTCAATGGACCCGTGCCAGAGGCGACGACTTTGAACGTCGCTGGCTGACCGACGGTGACATTCAGGCCTGTAGGGGGCGTTACAATTTTCGGCGCAACAGCCGAAGCGCTGGTGACGGTGAGTGTTGCAGTATCAGATGTCGTCGAACCCGCACGGTTCTTGACGACAGCGTAATATCCGCCCGAGTCCAGTGCATCGACATTATCGAGGACGTAGCTCGAACCGGTCGCACCACTGATCGCAGTATTATTTCGATACCATTGATAAGTGAACGGAGCGGTCCCGCTCGCCACGACCGAAATCGTCACATCCTGGCCCACCGTCGCAGTCACCGAGGACGCGTTCACGACGCTCGCAAGCACGAAGATCGAACTTGCTGCGGTTAAATAGCGAAGGCCATGCGTCTTCAGTCGTGTGAAGAAACCCGGCGCAATGCTATAGTATTTATTAAAGATCGAGCGACTCGCGTTTGTATCGAGTCGGAAAACAGTCCGGTCCATGCAATTCGTGTGTGTTTGCCCCACGCCATTCCTGTTCTGGCATGTTGAATGCCTGTCGTTTGGGATGCGCTGAACCGTGGAGCCGGAGAAGCGTCAGCGTTTATGATAAAAGATCGCGCTGGTCTATCGGACCAAATGCGGATCGCAGCCGCGCTGATATATCAGCAGCGTCGAGGCCCGGCTGAAGCATAGCCTCAACCGAGCGAGTGTGCCGTTCATCCATACCGAATATGGCGTCCGCACAGTCGCCGGGTTAAACGCGGCAACCTGCGCCCAAAATATCTGTATGCACCAATCACTGCGCGCCGGACAGGCTCACCGGGGAAAGGTGCCAAACTTTGTAGAAGATTCTCCTACATTTTCTCACAGCGACACTCGGTAGCTGTGGCTACGGTGTGCCAAACAGGGGAAAATCGCAGCTTATGCTACCCGTTGGCGAAATCGAGTCTTGGGGCCAAGCTAAGCTCGTACGTGCCTCACAGGATCAGTTTTCTTCAAACACTTCGACGAGGGCTACGCCGGTCGTGCCGTTTTTCCCTGATACAATGACACTATAACCGCCTGGCTGAAGCGTGGTGACGATTGCGGCGTCCTTGGAGCCGGTTTCCCAATTGTCGATACCGACCGCTTGAAAATCGGCGCGCAGCGACGGATCCCAATCGTTGTTCTGAGCAAGAACGGTTTCGCCGCTGTGCAATTCCATGACTGGATCGGCGAGCACGCCGCCGACTCCGTATTTCGTGAGGGCGGGACCGGAGGCGCGAATGACCACGCGTTTGGGGGCATCGCCTGAGATAATGAAGCCGGCGATCTGTACGTTGGCGTCCGTCTTCACCGTCGATCGCGTGGATATATTGATCAGCTTGGAATTTCGATTGGGTATATCCACCTCGTAAGCTTCGATAAGGGCGACACCGGTGGCATTATTTTTCCCAGCAACGACGGCGGTATAGGAGCCGGGGTCCAAATTCACGACGATAGCGGCATCCTTCGAACCATCGACCCAACCAAACGCGTTTGTTGCCTGGAAGGCTTGCTGCAGCAGAGTTTTCTCCTGCGCATCGTCGCCCCAGTTATCATTGGTCGCAATGATAGTTTTGCTGTCGTGCAACTCGATCGTGGGGTCGGTCAATGCACCCGGGACGCCGAAAGCGGCGAGAGCAGGTCCCGAAGCGCGGATCAGCACGGTTTTTGGCGAGGTGCCGCCGATAATAAATCCTGCAATCATAACATCCCCGCCGGTACCAACATACGAGCGCGTGGAAATATTGATCAATTTGGGGGTTCCGACCCCGGACGTCGGCGCAGTCGTTTCGGGCGCAGGATCTGGAGTGGGGTTCGGTGTCGGATTCGCAACGGGTGCGGACGGAATCGGATTCACCGTGAGATTGACGGCAATAGACGAGGATGTGCCGACGGTATTCGTGACCAGCACAGAATAATTTCCCGCATCGATCGCACTGGCGCTTGCAATAGAGAAGGTTGGAAGCGTGGCTCCGCCGATATTTTCACCATTTCGCTGCCATTGGTAGGTGAGCGGCTGGGAGCCGGTGGCCGTGATCGCGAAAAATGCAGAGTCTCCAACAGTGACCGCTTGAGGGTTGGGTTGCGATGTGATCACCGGTGCGATCGGCGCGGGATTCACATCCAAAGTGACTTCGTCAGAGGCGACTGAGCCGGCGGAATTGCTGATCACAACCGAATATCTTCCGGCATCTCCTGCGGCCGTTGTTGCGACATTATACGAAGGGGAAATCGCGCCAGAGATGATACTGCCGTTTTTATACCATTGATAATTGAGCGGCGCGGATCCCGTTGCCGACACGGAGAACGCAGCGCCCTGCCCGATCGTCACAGATTGCGCCGTGGGTTGCGCTGTGACAGATGGCGCGACCACGATTGCATTCACTAAGAGGCTGGCAGGGACCGAGGTGACCGAGCCAGCGCCATTCGTCACCACGACCGTGTAGTTGGCGCTGTCATTTTGCGCCGCATTCGAAATCGTGAATGTCGCGCTTGTGGCGCCGCTGACATTCGTGCCGTTCTTCTTCCATTGATAAGAGATGGTTGGCGAGCCAATCGCAGAGACGGTGAATGACGCAGCCTGACCAACCGTGATCGATTGCGCCGTGGGCTGGGCCGTGATCGACGGAGGAATGAGCGCAGCAGCCACATTAAGGCGCACGGCGGTCGACGTCACGGACCCGACAGAATTGCTGACCGTGACTGAATAGTTGCCACTGTCTCCAGTGGCGGTGACCGCAATGGTGTAGACCGATGAAGTGGCGCCAGAGATATTATTTCCATCCTTGGCCCATTGATATTTCAACGTGGCCGATCCCGTGGCCGTGACGGAAAATGATGCGGTTTGCCCAGCAGTGACGGAAGACGCGAGAGGTTGCGTCGTGATCGAAGGACCGACTGGAGCGGCGTTCACGGTGAGCGTGACGTTGGTCGACGTGACGGAGCCTGCGGAATTGCTGACGACCACAGAATAGGTTCCGGCCTGCGCGTTGCTGACGTTGGCCAGGTTGAGTGTGGCCGACGTCGCGCCCGAAACATTTACGCCGTTGCGGCGCCATTGATAGGTCAGCGTCGCCGAGCCCGTTGCGGTGACAGAGAAGCTCGCGGCCTGTCCTGCTGTGACCGACTGCGCGGTGGGCTGCAATATGATGGAAGGTGGAACGACGACAGGCGCGACAGTCAGGTTGACGGCATTCGACGTGACCGAGCCAGCCGAGTTGCTGACAACGACTGAATAGCTACCGGCATTGCCTGTATTCGTGGAAGCGATGCTGAAGGTGGACGAATTGGTCCCGGAGATGTTAACGCCATTCTTGCGCCACTGATACGTCAGCGGTCCAGTGCCTGCAGCAACGACGCTGAACGACGCGGATTGGCCCGCGGTAACACTCTTGGCTACAGGTTGGGTCGTGATACTCGGCGCGACGGCCGCGGCATTGACGACAAGGGTTGCGCCAGTCGACGTGATCGACCCAGCGCTGTTGCTCACGGTCACGGAATATGTTCCACCGTCGGATGTGGTGGCTGAGGCAATCGAATAACTGGACGAGTTTGCCCCGCTGATCGACGTCCCGTTTTTCTTCCATTGATAGCTCAGCACGCCGGAGCCAGTCGCAGTGACGGCGAATGAAGCCGTTTGCCCGTCCGTAATTGTTTGGCTCGCAGGTTGAGACGTGATCGAAGGAGCGACGATCGCAGCCGCGACAGACAATTGCGCGGTGTCCGAGGTGGCAGAGCCTGCGCTGTTGGAGATGACGACGTAATAATTGGCCGCGTCGGCCAAAGAGACGGACGCGATTGAATACGTGTCGCTGGTAGCGCCCGAAATGGCCGTGCTACCTTTATACCATTGATAGGTGAAAGGCGCGGTGCCCTCGGCACTGGAGGAAAAGGTCACGGATTGCCCGACCGTGCAACTCGCGCTCGAGGCGGAAGCTTTTGCCGCAGCCAGAAAGCTCAAGGCGCCGACAAACATCACCAGAATCGTGCGAGCAATATCACGCGAGGGATTATATATATCACGGTCAGCGAATCTGTGTCCGCGCTTCGAATCGTCCTGCGATAATATTGACGATGGGATATTCATAACCGGTGCAAGTAACCGCACCTCATAGAAATGAATTTTCGTTGGCGAGCCCTTGAACAGCCTGGAAATCACATTCGCGATTTTGTTACTGCCGCGGCAGTCCAGATTAGCGTATTTATTACAGATCGAGCATATTGGCGCCAGGGCATTGCAATATAATCGACGTACGTGAAACAAAAAAAGAGCAGGGCAATTACGCCCTGCTCTCTTTGTTTTCGCGCCGAGATTGTCTCTTCGGCAGCGGATTTAATTTACTTTGTATATTTGAAGACGACGTCGACCCAGTAGTTGCAGCTACGGTAGGTGTCCTTCGGGAAGGCGCTCGTCGAACCGTAGGCGAAGACGCCGTTGCCACCCGAGGTGCTGTTAGGCAGCGCGTGCAGAGGCTCTGCATCGGCGCCATCCGTCGTGAAGTAATCGACGTCCGCGGCGTAGTGACCCGTGTTCGCGTGATACGAGACAATATAGGTCGTGTTCGCGGCGAGCGTGACCGGCGTGGACAAGTTGGCTTGCTGCCAGCCCGAGGCGGTCTCGTTGCTGAAGGTCACGGTGGCGAGACGCTTGCCGTCCGCCGACCAGAGATTGCCAACGTGCGTGCCGGTGTTCGCTTTCGACTTGTAGAAGCGGATCGCCGTCACCGTGCCCGTGACATCGGTGCGGAACTTCATGCCGATTTCGACTGAGCTGTCGGCGCCACCGTCAACCACTTCAGGAACGACGCTGGAGTCCCACACGCTGGCGGAGACCTGCGTCGGAGCCGGTTCAGTTGGCGCGGTGGGCGAAGCTGCCGTGGTGTTTTCTTGGAACAGCACGTCAACCCAGTAGTTGTTGCATCCCTGCGATTGGTTCGGGAATTTATTCACGCCGTAGGAGAAGACGCCGTTCGCACCACCCGCCTGGTTGGCTGAGAGCGCGTGCAGAGGAGCGCGATCGACACTACCATACAGGAATTGATTCTTGTTCATGCTGTAGTGACCGACGTTTGTCTGATACGCAGCGATGTAGATAGTATTCGCTGCGATGGAAACCGGTTGGGAGAACGTGACGGTCTGCCAGCCTGAGCCCGTTTCGTTGGTGAACGTCGCAGTAGCGAGCAACGCGCCGGTGCTGGACCAGAGATTGCCCGTGTGGGTGCCGGTGTTCGCGGAGGCTTTATAGAAACGGATGCCGATAATCTTTCCGGCGACGTCGGATTTGAATTTCAGGCCGAGTTGCACCGGGTTATCGGCGCCTGCGTCGACCACCTGCGGTTTCGCGCTGCTGATCCAGATCGACTTCGTGGGCGTGACGGTGGACGAGCTGCTGGAGCTGACGGTCAGAGTCGCGCCATTGGAAATGACAGAACCGGCCGAGTTCGTGACGGCAACGGAATAGCTGCCGGCGCTCAATGTGGTCACGGAGCTGATCGTGTAGGTTGCCGATGTGGCGCCTGAGATGTTAACGCCGTTCTTACGCCATTGATAAGTGAACGGAGCGGTACCCGAGGTGGAGACTGAGAAAGAGGCAGAGGCACCGGTGGCAACGGTGATCGAAGCCGGTTGAGACGTAATGCTCGGGGCAGTGGCCGTCGGCGCCGTGGTGGCGCTTGAAACGGTGAGCGTAGCCGCCTTCGAGGTGGTCGAACCCGCGCTATTGCTCACGACCACCGTGTACGTGCCGGCGTCGGCGCTGGCGGCGCTGGCGATCGAGTACGTCGCGCTATTCGCTCCGGAGATCGACGCGCCGTTTTTCTGCCATTGATATTTGAGCGTGGCCGAACCGGAGGCCGTGACGGAGAACGAAGCGGCTTTGCCGGCGGTCACCGAAACGCTGGACGGTTGCGTGGTGATGGAAGGAGCAATCATCGCAGCTGCGACCGAAAGAGCGGCCACATCCGAAGTCGTCGAACCAGCCGAATTCTTGACCACCGCCGTGTAATTACCGGCATCGGCAGTCGTGAGGGCGGCGATGGTATAGCTCGCAGCCGTGGCGCCGCTGATCGCGGTGTTGTTCTTGTACCATTGATAAGTGAAGGGCGCAGTGCCGTCCGCCGCGACGGCGAAGGTGGCGGACTGCCCGGCCGTGGCGCTGACCGACGCGGCATTCATATCCGCGCAGATCAAGCCGGCGGCCAGCATGGCGAGCGCGCCACGGCCGGCCTTGAGCCAACGCGAGCGGTTCGAGATTTTGGCGGCGAGTCGTGCATCGCCACCCTGTATCCGTTTTTCAACTACTGTGTGCATTTCGTGTTTTTCGTGTGTTTGATTTCGAAACCCGTCTGTAAATTGGCTGGGGAAATCACGGCGCAGAAACGCGAATGGCGAGGACGGTTTCTGATCTGCTAACGCTTTCGCACTTTTGTTACTCGGCGCGTTGGCCGATTAAAAAAATCCGTAACAGAAGCGCGTGCCGCCGAGCGGGCGCAGTGGCGCGCAACACGCGGAGAAGCGATTTTCCTCTCGTGCGAAACACCTGCGCGACAGCGCTGTGTTTCGCGGAAAACGCTTCCGCGGGTTTCAGGACAAATTGCCTTCAGTATCCACTCCCTGAATACGCGTGAGGCTGTCTCGAATTTGCGCGAACACCGCAGGGTGCCATGCGGCGCGCCGGGATCTCTTCAACTTGAACTATGGCATCAGGCGCGAACGGACACATGAACAGCGGAATTGATCCCGACAGATTCTAGAGAAATTCCTCTATGCCCCTCAGCCGGAGTTCTGCGTACCGCCCAATCAGCAAGTCCCTTAAGCAGGCTACAGTAAACAAAGCGAACGAGCACTTTGTCCAAGCCGGCCTATATACAGCAGATGTGCATCAAGCGTTCGCCCGTGTATACATACGGCCGGCAGAGCCAGCATCTATATAATAGGGTTTCTTCCTCTGCCGAAAATATTTTTGACCGTCCGTTTCCTGCTCAAAAAAAACCGCGGATGCGCTGGTTACGTGGGCGTAACCCGCGATCCGCGGCGACGGTTTCGCGAAAATCAGCTCAGCGGCGTGACATCAACCCACTGCCGCTTCTCCCACGACTCGATGCCTTTTTCGGCCAGTTGTACGCCCTTGGCGCCTTCCAGCATGCTCCAGCGAAAAGGCTCGTTCGCGACGACGTGCTTAAGAAAAAGCTCCCACTGCACCTTAAATGCGTTTTCGAAGGACGCGTACTCTGGAACCTTCTGCCAGCCGGCGAAAAAGTCGATCGGCTGCGGGATGTCCGGGTTCCACGTCGGCCGCGGAGTTGTCTCTGCTCGCTGCGTCCAGCAATCACGCAAACCCACGACCGCGGATCCCTTCGTGCCGTCGACCTGGAGCGTGAGCAGATCGTCGCGGCGCACGCGAACGGTCCACGAACTATTGAACTGAAGAATAATATTCTGATCCGTTTCAAACGTCGCGTAAGCGGCGTCATCCGCGGTGCAATCATACACTTTGCCCTGTTCGTCGCGGCGTTGTGGAATGTGCGTCGCGCCGAGGCACGATACGCGGGTCACGTTGCCAAACAAATTGTCGATCACATAGCGCCAGTGGCAGAGCATATCGATAATAATGCCGCCGCCGTCCTCCTTGCGATAATTCCAGGACGGGCGCTGGGCGGGCTGAAGATCCCCTTCGAAAACCCAATAGCCGAATTCGCCGCGGACAGACATGATCCGGCCGAAGAAACCCGAGTCGATCAGGAGCTTCAGTTTCAAAAGTCCGGGCAACCAGAGTTTGTCCTGCACGACGCCGTTCTTTACCCCGGCAGCCTGACACTCGCGATGGAGCGCAAGCGCTGTGGCCGTATCCACCGCGGTCGGCTTTTCACAATATATGGCCTTCTTCGCGGCGGTGGCCTTGCGCACGCCTTCGGCGCGGCGGTCAGTCGTCTGCGAATCGAAATAGATCTGATTGAACGGGTCTTTCAGCGCCGCATCCAAATCCGTCGTCACCCGCGTCACGCCATGCGTCGCGGCCAGCGCCTTCAACTTATCGAGATTCCGGCCGACCAGAATTGGATCGGGAATGATGACATCGCCGTTGGCGAGCCGCACGCCGCCTTGTTTCCGGATAGCGAGAATCGAACGAATCAAATGTTGATTCGTGCCCATGCGTCCGGTGACGCCGTTCATGATCACGCCAATGTTATGTTCTTTCATAGGATTTGATAAATGTTTTCAGCGATAGAAGGTGCTCAGACGTGTGCGGTGTAGCTCGAGATGATGTTTGCTAGAAACTCGTCCTGATTCATGGCCCAGAGCCGATTCGAAAAAATTTCGACTTCATTAAAACCATTGAATCCGGCGCGCTCCACCCAACCGCGGATCTTTCGAATGGGAATGCAGCCCTCTCCCATCAACCCGCGGTCGTTCAATAAATCAGTGGTTGGCGTTCGCCAATCGCATACATGAAATGCGAACAAACTGTTCTCTGTTCCGGCCTCGGCAATTTCACTCTCGAGACGCTCGTCCCACCAGACATGATAGACGTCCACCGCGATGCCGAGCCACGGCGATTTGATTGCACGACAAATCTCCCGAGCCTGCCCCACCGTATTCACCGCCGAACGATCATCCGCATACATCGGATGCAATGGTTCAATGGCAAGCTTCACGCCCGCCGCCTGCGCGTGAGGCAGTACGGCCGCGATGCCGTCCGCTATCTGTTTTCGGGAAACCTCCAGAGGCTGACCTGGAACAGCGCCGCAAACCAGAACGATCAACGGAGCGCCAAGCGCCGCCGCTTCATCGATGCAGCGCTTGTTTTCGTCAATCGCGCGAGTTCGCTGCGCTTCGTTCGCGCCGGGAAAAAAGCCCCCGCGGCAGAGCGACACCACGGACAGGCCTGCGTCGTGAATTGCGCGGCCGGCCTGCGCGGGATCGCGACCTTCCAGCGCTTGGCGCCAAACGGTGATGCCTTTCACGCCAGCCGCAGCATAGCGCGGAAGCGCGACATCGAGCGACCACGGCTTCGTCGTGATCGTGTGAATACAAAGGCGCGAGAGATCGGCTTTTTCTGAATTCATGGGTTTTCCTCACCACTCTCCAAAGAACGTATAGTATTGTCCCGCCGCCATGCGTTGAATCAGCAGTGCCAATTCTCTCACATGATAATCGCCCCACATACAGGACTCGCCACACGGCACGTGCCGGCCCGCGGGAATATTATCCCAGCCATTCGGGCGATGATATACTGTGTGGAGCAGCAATCCTTGGTGCTTTCGCGACGTCGACAAATACGGCTCACTCAGGAGCGTTTTGGTGATCGTCAATCCCGTCGACAAATAACGTGCGCCCGCTCGCGGCGAACGTTTCCGGTTCAAGTAGTTCCCAAGGCGAATATAACCCTGCGCGGCAATGGCAGACGCGGAGCTATCGACAGGCTCGAATTCGTTGAACGGATCTGCCGGACGATCGAGGTAGTCGCCTAACTTCGCCAGTCCCGGCGCGCCAGTATCCCAATAGGCAATGCCGTCCGTCGGCGTTTCATTGATGAAAAAGTCGGCGACCGCCGAGGCCACTTCGATAAATCGATTGATCGTCTTCTGTTTTCCGCCGAGCGGGCGAAGCTCCGCGTCGGAAAGCGTATCCAAAAATTCAATCTGTTCCGCGTAGCCGCACAGGATCCAGGCAAGCCCGCGCGTCCAGGTGCTGAATGGCGAATAACCCTGCTGCGTGCTTGGGCAACGATAGGAGCCGTCGTTCAAGTTGAAGATCGACTCATGCGCCACGCGACCGCGGACATCGTACAGATCGCGGCCTTTGCCGAAATACACATTATACTGCGCCGTTGTTTCCGCGTGTTTCAGCAAGCGCTCGAGCAAGGAAATACGCTGGTCGCGCTCACCCATGAGCGCATGACCGAAGCGATGGCTCAGGGCCAAGACGCGCAGGGAACGAATCGTGTCCGCGAAAAGCGAATGTGGTCCGTTGAACGAGTATATATAACCCGCGCCTTTCGGCAGGTCGGTCCAACGTGCCGCCTGGATCGCGCCGCTCAACTTCAGCGCCAATTCATAAAACGCAACATCACCGGCATCAGCGTCGATCGCCCCGGCCTCCGCCAATTGATATAAATTTCCGTAGGTCGAAACATTATTGAAGCCGTGATCGTGCACGCCGATGTGGCTGACATGGGAGGCCATCAACTGCCGCGTGCCTTGCTGGCCGATCGCGAGGGCTTTTTTGTCCCCGGTCGCCATGAACTGCAGGATGGCGGAGCCATATTGAAAGCCTTGAGTCCATTCGGTCCATCCCCGCGAAGTATATTCGCCGTTGACCGTGAACACCGGCGTGCCGTCCTCGGGCTTCCAGGATTTTTGCAGAGAATATATTTTGCGGGCCGAATGCTCGAAGAGCCGGTCGACGTCTCCACGCAGGGAATTCGGTGTAATGCTTGAGTCGATACGAATCATAAAAGTGAAATTCGAAGTTTAGAGCCGTCTCAGATGAAAACCTCCGTCGACTGGAATCACAGCGCCGGTCGAATACGGGAAATCGCCTTTCATGATTGAACGCACGGCACGTCCAACATCTTCGCCTGTACCCCAACGGGTTTGTGGCACCAAGCCTTGAGCGATCAGAGCATCGTATTTCTCTTTCACGCCCGCCGTCATGTCAGTCGCCATGATGCCAGGTCGAACTTCGAGCACCTGAATGTTTTCTGCCGCGAGACGGGTGGCCCAGAGTTGCGTCGCCATCGAAAGCCCAGCCTTGGACACGCAGTATTCGCCGCGCATGACGGACGCCGTGTTCGAGGAGATCGAAGTGACGAAGACCACTTTGAAACCATCGCGAAGCGCGCAGTCCGGCTTTTGCCGCAGCCAATGCTGCACGACCCTCTGGGTCAAAAAATAGGGCCCTTGCAAATTAATGCGCAGGACTTCGTCGAATGACTCTTCCGTCGCGTCGACGATATCGGCGCGTACCTTCGGCGCCACGCCTGCGTTGTTCACCAAGCCATCAATACGTCCAAACTGGCGCAGGGTTTCGGTGACGAGCCTATCTCGATCCGCTTTCTGTCCGATATCCGCCTGAACAGGCACGAAGACTTGGCGGGCATCGCTTGCAGCCGCCTTGCACAGCGTCGCAGTTTCAAGCGCAGCCTGCTGATTTCCCGCGAAATTGATCGCGACGGAAAAGCCACTTGCGGCCAGTTGCAAAGCGATGCCGCGGCCTAAGCCTCGGCCAGCGCCTGTCACGAGGATTACCGGGGTAGCGGATGCGGAGTCCATGCGCCGACTATAATCGGTCCGCGGCAAAAGGCGTGAGGAGTTTGTCGCGCCGACTAGCACTTTTTCGGCATTGATCTCGTGATAGTCGGACGCCATCGAAAAGCCATGCTCCGAACCTTCCGCTCGCTACTGCTGGACAAAGTCGACCTCCGCACGACGAAGCTGCACGTCACGATGTTCGCGGTGCACCGCCATCTGCCGGAGCTCACCCTGGTCAAGCCGCATGCACATCCCTGGTGCCAGGCCTTGCTTTATCTCGAGGGATTCGGCGAGCAACTTCTCGGCACGGGGCGGGCGCGGATCGAGCCCGGTTCATTGGTGATGATTCCCCCGAAAACGACTCACGCGTTTTTTCGACAGAAAGGAAAAACGCCGCTTTGCGTGATGATCGACTTTCGGGTGCGCGATGCCCGAGCCAAGTCTCCCATCATCTCCGCGCTCAGCCGCTCGGAATTGAATAATGTGAAACAGAGCATTGCGCACCTGCTCCACACCTCGGCCGGCGAGGCCGAGTCCGAGAATCTCGAAACCGCGGTGCAGGTGCTGCAGATTCTTTCGGTCTTGCTTCGAGCAGCCGGTTGGACGCCGCGTTTGCAGAGCTCGAGCTTCAGCACGGTTAGCCAGGGACTCGCCGCGCTGCTCGCCTCGGTCGATGTGGAGCAACCTTTGCAGGCCATGGTGCAAAAGAGCGGTTACCAGCGCGACCATTTGAACCGCCTGTTGAAAAAAGAAACCGGCCTGACGCTCGGTCAGTGGCGGGCCCAGCGTCGGCTTGCCAAGGCCAAGGAGCTGTTAAGCGATGGGGTCAAAGTCGGCGAGGTCGCGCTCGCCACGGGCATGCCCGATCAAAATTATTTTGCCCGCTGGTTCCGTCGGCAGACCGGCCAAACTCCCACCGCATGGAGTCGGCAGAACAGCGAGTAAGCGCCGACTTCAGAGATCGAATGCGCGCCAGTCGTACGGCGCGATTTCGACCGCACCTTTTTTCACGACCCTGTTTGAAACAGCATCGGTCGCATCGGTTGGCAAACGAAGCACCCCGCCCTTTCCCTCGAGATCGACGACGACCCAACGCTCACGGCCATTACTTAGCGCCCGCGGGCCGACTACTATTCCTGGCGTCACATCGAATCGGCGCCTGAGCGCGGCGAGTTTTGCACAGTGTTCGATCAAACGCTGACGAAGCTCGTGTTCGCCCCCACCGCGCGGCTCAGCGCCAAGCAGAACAATCCAGCCCGCGCCCAATCGCGTCTGCGTGAGGAAAGCCAGGCCCGGCGGAAGCCGGTCGGTTCGAATTGTCCCGAGCGTGTCCGTATTGGAATTTTCACTACGCAGCGCGCAACACCAGCCGGCGAGCTCTACGGTCACGTCGAATGCTGTACCGGTGGCGCCTGTATCCGTTATTGGATACGCAAAGGCAGTCTGCACGCCTGCCAGTTTCTCGATTTCGCCGAGCGCCGCCTCAGTTTGAGCGGCGTGCTCCGGCGCGCGGGTTCCCGTGATGGGCAAGCAAAGCCACACGCCGCCGCCGCGAACAAATTCCTCCGCCTTCTTCAAAAATGCCGGGGAGACATGCGGCATCAGCGGCGTAATCAGAAGTTTCACTCCATCGAGCGGGGCGCCTTCGAAGCGCACGTCGCGATGCAGCCCGAGATCGACGACCGCACGATGCCAACAGCGCAGCGTCGCCAGATAATCCACCGTGTAACCCGTGCGCGCGCCGAGAGGTTCGGTCTGCATCATGGCGCGTCCAAGATCAGACCAGATCAAAGCGACCTCGGCTGGCGCCGGCCTGCACTGGGTAAGGAGAGGTTCGAGTGCGGCTCGTGCGTACTCAACCTCTCGAACGGACTCGTAACCAATGCTCGGTTTGAACCAAGGCGTCATCACCGCGCTGTGCGGAAGTTCGGCCCCCGTTCGTGGCTGCCGCCAAAGCCAGTAGCAAAACGCTTCGCCGCCGAGCGCATAAGTCGCGACCGCTTCCGCGCGCAGGAAACCGCGTGGATGAGGCGGCTCGTTATTTCCCAGCCAGCCGTTGTGCGAGACGCTCGTCTCCATCAACCAGAACGCGCGGCCCGGCTTCGCTGCACGGAAGATATCGCAGTCGAAAACGAGGTGAGCCCAGTTCGCGCTCGAGGGATAATCGTCGAAGGAAACGAAACCCAGGTCGCGCGCCATGCGCTCGAAATTGACCGAGAAAGTGAGGCCAAAATTGTGTGTGATCGGAGCCGCGGAATGTCGGCGGATCGCAGCGCATTGCTCCTCCATGAACTCGGCGATTCGCTCGCGCGAAAACATGCGGAAGGCGGTGCTCAACGACGCGCTGTGCAGAAAAGGCGCCGCGACCGGAGCGGGCACTTGCTCGAAAGATTGATAGCGGTGGCTCCAGACATCCGTGCCCCACGCCGTATTCAGATTTTGGATCGTGCCGTAGCGTCGCGCGAGCCAGCCGTGCCACGCCTCGATCGCCGGCGCGCTGAAGTCTTCGGCGACGTGGCACTTGAACTCGTTGTCGATCTGCCAGGCGATCAGCGCCGGATGATGGCCGAGCTCACGCGCGCAAGCCTCCGCTATGCGCACGCACGCCGAACGCACTGCCGGATGTTCGTATGATACATGCTGCCGCGAGCCATGGCTCATCGGTCGACCGCTTTCCCCCACGAACCACCTTTCAGGATGGCCGTGCGTCAACCAAACGGGCGGCGACGCCGTGGGTGTGCAGAAGACGACCGCAATTTCCGCCTCATGAAGGCGGTCCATTACCTGCCGAAAAAAATCCAGAGAGATCTCGCCTTCATTCGGCTCCATCGTGGACCACGCGAAGTCGCCCATGCGGACGACGTTGATGCCAAGCCGCCGCATCTCCGAAATATCCCGAGCCATGTCCGCCGCCGGCCAGAGCTCCGGATAATAGGCCGCGCCGTGATACAGTCGCTTCATCGCAGCAGTGCGGCCAAGTGTCTTGGCTCAGGCCAGATGAAAGACTTCGCGCAACTCGACCGCGATCGGACTGCCGTCCGGATTGCTTGGCATGATAGAACTCATGTGCTTCCACCAGCGCTGGCATTCGGGCGTGCGCGCAATTGCGGACCAGCGCGCCTCGTCTTCGACTTCGACGTAGCCAAAAAGCTGGCGAGTCTCCGCATGCAGAAAAATCGAGTAGTTGTGCGCACCGTGCTCCTTCAGCACGCGTTCGAGTTCGGGCCAAATCGGACGATGGCGTTTCTCGTATTCCGCTTCGGATCCGGCGTTGACGGACATGACAAAAGCTTTGCGCAGCATAGGGGATCGGGGTTGGGATTCGTACCTGCCGAACGTTGTCCGAAACGCACAGGCCGAAAAAGTCGGACGGTCCGAATTTTTGGATGAACGCAACGAATCAGGAACTGTCTTTTCTAACACCATGCCGCCTACCCCTACCCTGCGTACGCTGGCCCGGTCATTGGGCCTTTCCCGCACCACCGTGTCCGATGCCCTGCGTGGTTCGCCTCGAGTCAAAAGTGAAACCGTGCAACGCGTGCGCGAGGCCGCTGAGAAAGCTGGCTACAAACGCAGTCCGCTGACCGGCGCGGTCATGTCGCTGCTGCGGCGCTCGCGGAGCCAGCAATTCCGCGGGGTGCTCGCCGTCATCGAAATGGTCGAGCCGACGCGTCCGGCTCATGTCGCGCGTTATTCAAAGGCCCTCCTCGCGGGCACGACCGAGCGCGCGGCCGCTCTCGGCTTCAAGGTCGAGCATTTTGAAATCGGTCCGCGGGGTCTGCGTCTCAACCGTTTGGATACAATTCTCCACACGCGCGGCATTCAGGGACTGGTGATCCTCCCGGCGTCTGGTTTACCCGACTTGTCCGAGCTGAGCTGGAATCGCTACACCGGAATCTACGTCGATTACTTGATCGACCTTCCGCCGCTGCACTGCGTGTGCTCGGACCACTATCGATCCATGGTCGCGCTGTTGAAGGAACTCCACGATCGCGGCTATCGGCGCCCGGGTTTGTTCATGGAAATCTCCCTGGACGAGCGTCTGCAATTTCGCTGGGAGGGCGCGTTTCTCGCCCTGCAAAAATACCTGCCGGAAATCGTCGAGGTGCAGCCGCTGCGGCTCACCGAAATCACGCGCGAAGATTTTCAACAGTGGTTCAAGACCTATCAGCCGGATGTCGTGCTTGGCCATTATCCTGAAGCGATCGCCTGGATGAAGGAATGCGGCGCGCGGTTGCCGGACACGCACGGCTTCGTGTGCCTGAACTCGCTTCGCGCGATCGATGGATGCGCCGCCCTCGATTTCCAAGCGGCGCAGCTCGGCGGTCGCGCCGCCGAACTCGTCGTCGGTCAATTGCTCCACAACGAATTTGGCATTCCCGAACAGCCGTCGCTCACGACCATTCCGGCGAAGCTGACCGACGGCACGACGCTCCGCTCGACGGTCAAAGGCTCGAAAGTCCTGCGCGTCACTTCGAAACCGGCGGTTCGGGCTAACGCCGCGGGTTGAGTCACGGTTTACTTTTTCTGCGCGTTGGCTTGGCGAATCCAAGCCGGCAGGCCGTCGATTTGCTGTAGTGCTGTCCAAACTACATCGGCGTTCAATTCCGCCCCGGCTTTGCTCGTGTGAGTGTGTTCGTCCGCGAACAGCGGCTCGACAGCGGCCTCGCCGAGTTTCTCGTAACGTTCCGCGATCAGATTGTTCAGATCGATGAAAGGCACGTTTTCTCGCTCCGCGACGGCTTTCGCCCAGCCGCCATAATCTTTGTCCGCGCGTTCGATTTTCCCGTCCTTCCAGCGTTTGCGCGGAATTGGCGAACATACGACGGGGAAAGCGCCGCGCTCTTTGGCGTCGCGAATGTAGCGGCGCAAATACCAACCGTAGCTGTGCACCTGCTCGTGCGCATGCGTCAGAAGATTGTCGATCTCCTCCGCCTCGTCGCCCACTCCGCGAATCGTGCCGCGGGCGCGGGATGTGTCGTTGAGCGGGCCGGCGTCGTTATGACCGAACTGCATCACGACAACGTCTCCCGCTTTGAGCAACGTCAGCGCGCGCGTCCAGTGACCCTGGGTCAAAAACGTGCGGCTGCTCAATCCGCCGACAGCGCGATTCACGGCGTTCATTTTTGCCGGATCGTATTTGCCGGAAAGTTCATCGCCCCAGCCCCATTGCCCGCCGGCGCCGTCGCCTCGTCCATTCCGCACGGTCGAATCACCGATGAGCAGGAGCGACGGTAGTTTGGGATCTCTCGGTTCCGGCAAGTTGAGCCATCCGATCGTATCCGCGGCAACACTACGCCCCTTCTCCGAAAGCACGGCGTCCAGCGGCGGAGGCCGCAGCCCTTTCAGTCCGCCCAATATAGCTGCGGCGGAATATTCCGCACCCGCCATATTCGTGTGTGTATGGTCCTTCGGAAAAAATTCCGCGACCTTCGCGGGACCGAGCGCCTGGTAGTCGTCGGCCAAAATGCGCGTGACGTCGACGAAGCTCACGTTTTCCGCATGGGCGAGTTCGCGGCTCCAATTGCGAAAACCTCCGTTGATCCGCTCGACGACGCCGTCCTTCCAGATGTTGCGGACAGTCAAGGACAGCACGATGGGCGTGGCCTTTTTCGCCTTCACGTCATCGATCATGCGCCGCATGTACCAACCATAGGTGTGAACGACCTCGTGTTTGTGAGTGAGGAGATTGTCGATCTCCTGCGTCTCGTCGCCCAATCCCGGCAGGCTGCCCCGGGCACGTTTGTCGTCGTTCACCGGCCCAGCGTCGTTGTGTCCGAATTGGATGAGCACGGTGTCTCCGGGTTTCACCTGCGAAATCAAATTGTCCCAGAGTCCTTCGGTGATGAAGGTCCGACTGCTCCGTCCGCCGCGGGCGAGATTGACGTAGTTGATCTTCGCGGAATCAAGCAACTCGGCGAACGGCACGCCCCAGCCGGTTAGATCCGCGCCGCCATGTGCGGCCGTCGAATCGCCCGCAACGAAGAGCGTCGGCAATTTCGGGTCGAGCGGTTTTGCGGCGGGTCGCGCGTTTGATGCCTGTCCGCGCAGCGCCGCGAGCAACTCCGCCGGCACCGGGATCATCGTGCCGTGCCGAACGCCCTGCGGCAGGGAAATTTTATCGGTTACATCTTCCCAGGTCTTCCAGTCGGCTGAGCGCACGGCGCCGTAATGCTTCTCGCGATAGCAATCGTAGTACACCACCCATTGCCCATTGACCTTGATAGCCGTCGGACCCTCGACCCAATCGCGAGTGAACGGCTCGGACAGTCCGGCCCATGGTCCTTCCACGTCGTCGCTCGACGCGGTCAGCAGATGCTTTTTAGGTGGGGATTCCGTCTCGTCTTTCACGATCAAGTGAAACTGGTCCCCATCGGAGACCATTGTGGCGTCAATCACGCTGAACCCCGGATCATAAAAAAGTCTGGCTGGAGAAAAGGTTCGCCAGTCCTTCGTCGTGCTCGCGTAGATGCGGTGATCGAGCACCGGCTTGGGCTCGCTGGCCTTGGCGGAAAACTTTCCCGCGATGCTCGACGCCCAGAAAATCAAAAACTCGCCGCGCTTCGCGTCCCAGATCGTTTCCGGCGCCCACGTGTTTTGCACGCCGGGCTGATCTTTCATCACCGGAATTTCCTGTTCCTCCGACCAGGTTATGCAGTCGCGAGTCGAAGCGTGGCCGATGTTGTTTTCGTGCCAGCCCGAGGTCCAGACGAGGTGATACACGCCATCGGGCGCGCGCAGCACGTACGGATCGCGCATGAGCTTCGCCGTTCCGACTCGAGGAGCGAGGACCGGCTTTCCTTCATTCAATGCCTCCCAGTGGTATCCATCCGCGCTGGCGGCCAGATGAAGGCCGTCCTCGCCGTTCCCCACGAAGTAAGTGAAAAGCCACGGGCCGTTTTCTGTATTCGTTTCTGCACTACAGAAAGCGGCGCAGAGGCACAGCCCAAGCAGCCAGATCCAGCGTCGAAGGGAGCGTTTCATAGATACTCAAGTGCTGGCCAGGTGGAGCATCACGACGAAAATGCCGACGATCGCGGCCGACACGGCACAGCAGGCCAGAAAACCAAGGGTGTCTTCACGGTTCCATTTCGTGAATTCCCACGACGATCGAGGAAACAACTTCGTATGATCGAAGCGATGCGGGTTTCGCCGCGTCTCCTCCATCGCCTGCTCTTCGAGTTCTGGCGTGTCGCCGACCGGCGTTTTCATTTTCCCATAAAATTGCGCCACGCGTTGCGGGTCGGTCGGCTTGCTCAACCAGCTCGCAATCAGGAGCACGAGAAAAGGAAAGCCGCCATCGAAGAGAAATTGCGCCGTCTCACGTCCGGCCGGAGTGAGCTGCTCCGGTTTCAAACCAAACTTCTGCATCACGACGCATTCGAAATTCAAACGTCCGCGACCTTCGAAGCCGCTGGACGGATCATCGGGATCGATGCGAATCACCTGTTTGAAATAGACCGGAACAGGACGGCCGGTCGCGTCCGCCACGGTGCGAACGTATTCAGGATTTCGCGACAACATCGGCACGTATTCACCGACGAGTGGTGCGACCAGAATCGCGAAAACGGAAACGATGACCGACCACCACACGCCAGCGGCGGTGAGACGCCGCCAGAAGAAGATCATCACCACGGCCGCGCCGAAAGGCACGTTGACGGTGAGAACCAGCTTAACGATCGATTCGACGTCGCCCATGAGCTGCGCCGAAATAATGCCGAGCACGAGCACGGCAATGATCGCCCAGCGCGCGGCTTTCACACCGTCTTCCTGCGACGCTTCGGGCCGGATGTGGCGGTAAACGTTGCGCACGAAAAGCGACGACACCGCGAGGGCCTTGGCGGCCAGCGTGGACATCGTGCCCGCAAGCACGCCGGCCAACATCAGCCCGATCAAGCCAGGTCCGAGAAGACGATGCGTCATCGCGCCCCAGGTCGCATCGGGATCGGCGAGACCTCCGAGTCCGAAGAGCGCGATCGAAATCAAACCGGCGAACGCCCAGAGAATGATCATCAAGCGTTTCAAATACGCTCCCGTGACACCGCCGAAGCGCGCGGCGAACTCGTTTTTCGCCGAGCCGTAAATGCCCATGTTGTGGCTCAATCCGTGGATCTGCACGAGGCTGGTGAAGAGCACCGCGAAGATGAACAACGGCGAACCGCCGCTGCCGGAGAAGAGACTCATCATTTCCTTCGGCACCTTGTCGGCGAGCGCATGCCAGCCGCCGATCGCCGAGAGTCCCGTTGGCAAAAGCAGGCACGAAAAAACGATGATAAGAATACCCTGCAGCGCTTCGTTGACGGCGGCCGCCGCCATGCCTCCCAGCACGATGTAGGTTCCGACAACGATGCCGAAGACGATGTAGAAAGTCAGCGAATCGAGAACAGTGATATAGCTGTGGAGTTCTCCGCGGGCCAACCGGTCGCGCAACGTAGCCAAGTCGGCCTCCTCCACGACGGACAACTCCGTGTCCACTGCGCGCTTTTCCAAGTTCTTCAATCGGCCGAAATCATGAACCGATGCGCGCTCCGCCTCGGTCCACTGAATCTCCGGCTTCACGACGAGCGACGAGGTGATCTTGTACGCGACGAAATTCCCGAAGCCGAGAAACACGCAGGCCACCGCGACCTGAAAAACTGCATAGAGCCGGCTCAAGCCCTTGCTCGCGAAACGATCTTCGAACAGGTCGGCTGCGGTCACGAGTCGCACGCGGCGAAACCACGTGTTCATGAACCAGAAATACGGGTTCATGAACACCGTCTGAAACGCGAACCACACGCCGGTCACTCCTCGCTGGTAAACGAGGCTCGCCGTGCTCACCGCACCTTGCGGTTCGGTGGCGTTTCCGAAAGTGAGAAACATTTGGTACAGTTTCCCCAGCTTGCGACCGGCGAGGAAAAATCCCTCTTCGTTCTTCACGGCCTTCGATGCGCGACGGCCGATCCAGACAACGAGAAACAGGTACGAGAGGACGACTAATGCGTCGAGGACGTGCAGGCTGCCAAAAAGCATGGGGAAGACGGGGTGAGGCTGGAATTTGCGCGTTGAAAACAGCTCCAGGGCTGGGGCGCGTGACAGCAAAGACTGACGCGGCAACCGTCCCTGGCGAGTCTGGGGCCAGCAATCGGACCTGCCTTCGGACAGTTCGGCAAGCCTGACGAGAACTCGACCTGCAAACTAACGAGTAGCTTAGTGCGGGTCGCTGACCGGCACGGGAAAGAAGCCGACGCCTTGCAGGCTCGATTGTTCGTCGAACGCCTTGCGCAGCGCAGCATCCAAGCCCGCGACCTGCGGCACTTCACCTTCGATTCCCGGGAGCGAGATCCACGAAACCATTTCCGGCGGGAACTCGCGGATCCGCGCGGCGCGATGAATCGCCTCGATCACCGCGGTGTGGCGCGCAGCCATGCCGGTGCTGCAAATTGGAACGCTCGGGTCGGACAGATGCGCGATGACTGCCGCCATCATTGCGCGGCGAATAACGTTCGTATCCGGCATCACGTGACACTCGGAAACCGCGCCGTTCTTTTGCAGGCACGCCTCGTTTTCATAGCGCCACGAAGCGGAGCCTTCCGTGCCCTGCACGATGATTTCCGGCTCCACGGTCTCGCGACAGGCGTGGCTTGCGCCGAACCAGAGACGCACGCCGCGGCGCGTGCGCAGACTCACGACCGATGTATCGAAACTTTGGATATGATGCGCGCGGTAAAGCTCGGCTTGTTCGATCACCACGCCGTCATCTTCTTCGGATGCGCCACCGCCAAAGAAAAGGCTGAGCATCACGAAATGCGCGAAGGCGTTGTTCAGCGGAGAATCGAGCACCGGCGCGCCATCGGCCTGCAGACGCCCCGCCCAATCGTTTCGGGTGAAATAAAAACGCGAGCGCGGCCACAGCCCGAGAAACCGGATCGATTGAATCTCACCGATGGCGCCGCGACGAAGTTCGCCGTGCAGCCAATTCGTCGCCTCCTCGTAAACGTCTTGAAATCCGACTGCGACGAATCGTCCGGTGCGCTTTTCCGTGGCGCGCACGTCGGCGATTTCCGCCACTGAGCCTGCGAGCGGTTTTTCCACGAGCACGTTCGCGCCAGCATTCAGTGCGGCCACCGTCATGCGCGCATGCCAGTGGATCCCAGTCGGGATCAGGCAGAGATCGATCTGATTCCGATGCTGCGCGAGCATCTGCTCGTAATCGGCGAAAATTTCGCAGCCACGCGACTGCAGCTCTGCGATGTTCTCCGTCTCCTGCTCGGGATTAATGACCACCGCGGCGCGGATTTCCACGTCTCCGCGATCGCGCCATTCACGCGCGAGTTGCAGGTGAATGCGGCCGTAACCGGAGATACCAATCAAGGCGAGACGTAGTCGCTTTGACGCTGCTGTCATAGTGTGAAGAGAAATTTCGCGCCGAGTTGCTCGTTACGAGCGACGCGACTGGAGAATGCGCCGTGTATGCGGCGGCTAACAAAGCTCGGCATGGTCGGGGTACGTGAGCGGCGGGACTTAACTTGCACCGGCCGTCTACGCGTCCGGAGATTTAGTTGGCCGTCATCCTGAGGCCACGTGCCCGTCTTTTGACAGTCCGAGCCCAGGCTTGGCGGACGGACTGTCAGCGTGTGTCTCAGCTGAATGTCGCACGGAAATTCATAACGTCCGATCTCCCACCATGCCCCTCCCATCCCGCTCATTTTTTCCTATCACTCCAGCAGTCCCGGCTAGGTACCTCCTCAGCGGCGCCTTGCCTTTCTCGCTAGCCGCGGCTCTGGCGCTGACGTTCGACGTGCTTGCCGTATCTTCACTTGCCGCGGCGCCGACCACCGTTTCATCGGTTAACACGCCAGCCCGTGCGAACAGGGATGGCGAAGCCGACGTCACCGAAGCCAGCCCATTCAGCCGCAATTTTTCTTTCGCAACAACGGCGGACAAAAACGCGACACGCGTCTCGAGCGAAGCCTTTTCACCGGAAAAGACGTTCGGCTTCGAGGAGGTGAATCGAAACCAGATCGAACAAATTCCACTCGGGATTCGCGGACAAAAACCCTTTCGATTTTCCGTGGTGGTTCCCGAAGGAAACCTCGAGGTCACGGTGATGGCGAAGGCTGACCCGGCCCAGGCGCCGCACCCGCTCACGATCAAGGCCGAATCGCGACGGCTGATGGTCGAAAGCTGGCAGCCCTCCGGCTCGGGCGAAGAAACAAAGACCTTCATCGTCAACGTCCGAAACCCCTTGCTTCCCCCCACTCCGGCCAACGCGCCAGGCAAACCAAGCGTCGAGCTTAACAAGCGAGAGCTGAGTTCGCTCAATTGGGACGGGAAGCTGACCCTCGAATTCAGTTCCTCCTCCGTTCTTGTAACAGGAATCCGGATACGAGCGGTGAAACGCCCGACGATCTTCATCACCGGTGACTCGACCGTGACCGACCAGCCTTCCGAACCCGCCGCGAGCTGGGGACAAATGTTCCCGCGCTTCATGTCCCCCGCGGTCGCCGTGGCGAATCACGCCGAATCAGGCGAGACCTTGAAATCGTTTCTCTACGAGATGCGCCTCAGCAAAGTCCTCAGTCTTCTCGCCCCGGGCGACTTCGTCTTCATCGAATTCGGACACAACGACGAGAAGAAGCAATGGCCAATCAACTACGTCGAGGCCAACACCACGTACAAGGCTTACCTGCGCACCTACATCGCCGAAATCCGGCTAAGGCACGCGACGCCTGTATTGCTGACTCCAATACAACGTCGGACGTTCGACGAACATGGCAGGATCAGGAATTCCCACGGCGATTATCCCGCCGCTGTGCGGGATGTAGCAAAGGAACAAAACGTCGTGCTGATAGATTTGGACAAGGCCAGCACCGCCCTTTACGAGGCGCTTGGGCCCGCCAACGCGCCGCGGGCGTTCAACAAGGGCGGGCAGGACGCAACCCACCACAACAACTACGGCGCCTACGAACTCGCGAAATGCGTCGTCCAGCAGATCAAGAACAGCTCGCTCCCGATTGCCGCCGACGTCGCGGCCGATTTCAGTTCATTTGATCCGTCTCATCCGGACGACGTGGCGAAATTCGACGTCGCGCCGAGTCCGGAAACGGGCGACGTCGAAATCCGCGGGAACTAATTGCGTATCCGCTGCGGCACTACTTGGCCTTCGCTGCCTTGGCAATCTCCACGGCGTACACCTGGGTCGCTCCGTGCATGTTCGAACGGAAGACGATCCACTTCTGGTCCGGCGTGAACGTGACGTTCGGCTCGAGGCGATAGTTGTGCTTGCTCATGTTGACCAACCGCTCCGGTTGAAAACGCCCGGGATGGATCAACGCATCGTTCGTCTTCACCGGAATTCCGCCAACTTCCTCGGTGGTGGTCGGACGGAAAAGATAGATCCATTTGCCGTCCGGCGCGTGCGCGACCATCTCGTCGTCACCGCCGTCACCAGCGAACAGTTTGCCGTCAGGTGAAACATTGTAATGGACCGACCAATTGTTCCGATCGAGTGCCCACCAGGTGCGCTTGCCGGACGCGAGTTCGTAGCCAGCGAGCCAGAAGACTTCACCGCGCGGCGTCTGCAGATCGTACCAGATGGTCTTGCCGTCGGCGCTGAAGAATTCGTGTCCCCAGATTTCGAGATTCATCGTCCGGGTGTGAATCTTCTTCAGGTCGGTGCCATCGGTGCGGATGGTCCACAGGCGATCAACTTCGTGCCACGGACCTTCGTGACAGAACATGATCAAATTCGGATCGGTCGGTGAAAACTGCAGATGGTTCAGCCACTCGGCCTCGTGATAAACCTCCTTCACTTCGCCGGTCTTGGTGTTGACGGTGAACAGCACTTTGCCGCCTTGCTCGCGAATCTTCATGAGCTGCTCGTGCAGCCGATTGTCCTTGGCGCGGGCGAAGACCATCGGGCTTCCGTCCTTCTCCTTGGCTTTGTAGTCCGCCTGAAATGTGGCGTTCTTTTCTCCCATCTGCTGCGCCGACGAGGACGGCGGCGGAGCCTTTTCCTCGCTCACGGAATAGGAGCCGAGCAGCAGGGTTTCGTCGCTGTTAACCGATGCAATTGAGCCACGCTTGATCGTGGCCACTTTTCGCGTCGCCTTCGTCTCGAGATTCGTCGCGAAGATCACACTCTCCTGCCCTTCGCGTTTGCTGTAATAAATGTCACCGCTCTTTCGTCCCACCACGATGACGCCGACTTTCTCGTTCACGACCGGCTCGATTTTACGGGTGGACAGATCGATCGTGGCCAAGCCATGCGGCGTGGTGACGATCAGCTTCTTTCCGTCGGGCGTATAGGCGTTTTGGTGAAAGTAGAGGCTGGCGGTTCCGGGCTCATCGGAAAGCCGAACGATGCGATGACCTGTGTCCGGATCTATCCATTCGCGGGGCGGCTCTTCGGCACGCACGAGAAGAGCGGACAATAACAAACACGAAGCGCTGAACAGGAGTGGGGGTTTCATGCTTCGTGCGTGCGCCTGAAAATCAGTTTCGTAAATTGTCGATCGTCTCAGACCGTCCGATCTCTGTCGCGTTGCTCCTGCCGAGGGTAAACTCCCCTGCTCTCTCGAAAACTTTCCCCGTGACCAAGTCCCGCTACGCATTTGTCGGCACCGGTGGCCGTGCCATCAGTTTCATCGAACCGCTCGTCAACACTTACAACGAAGCCAACGAACTCGTTGCGCTCTGCGATGTGAGCCAGGCGCGAATGGATTACTACAACGAACTTCTCGTGCAGGAGTGGAAAAAACCCGCGGTGCCGACTTACCCCGCGGAAAAGTTCGACCAATTGCTACGCGAACAGCGCCCCAATTTTGTTTTCGTCTGCTCGAAGGACTCGACCCATCACGAGTACATTATCCGCGCGCTGAGAGCTGGCTGTGACGTGATAACGGAAAAGCCGATGACGATCGACGCGGAGAAATGCCGCGCGATTCTTCAAACTGTCGAGGAGACGGGACACGAAGTCCGCGTGGCGTTCAATTATCGCTGGGCTCCTTTTCGTACGAAAGTGAAAGAGCTCCTGGCCGGAGGCACGATCGGCAAGGTGCACTCGGTGAATCTCGAGTACCTGCTCGATACCAATCACGGCGCGGACTATTTCCGGCGCTGGCACTCCTATGCGAACGAGTCCGGCACGCTGCTGGTGCACAAGGCGACGCATCATTTCGATTTGGTGAATTGGTGGCTCGATGCGATTCCCGACCAAATTTTCGCCTATGGGGATCTGGTGTTCTACGGTCGCAAAAACGCCGAGCAGCGCGGAGACGCGGCCTATACGAAATACCCGCGTTACACCGGGGAAGCTGCCTCGGCCAACGATCCGTTTCGCCTCGACCTGAACGAGAGCGAGCCTTTCCGGAAGCTCTATCTCGCAGGTGAAAAAGACTCCGGCTACTTGCGCGACCAAAACGTGTTCCGCGAGGGCATCGACATCTACGACCAGATGTCGCTCAACCTCCGCTACCGCACCGGAGAAGTTCTCACGTATTCACTGATCGCATACAGCCCGCGTGAAGGAATGCGGGTCTGCTTCAATGGCGACCGCGGCCGCCTCGAATACCATGAGTTTATCGGCACGCATATGAACCGCGCGGTGCAGCCGAAGGATTTCAAACTCGACGACAAGCCGGGAGCCGAAGCCGAAGGCGAATGGATCAAGGTCTATCCGCACTTCAACAAGAGCTACCTCGTGCCAGTCGAGGCGCAGTCGGGTCCGCACGGCGGCGCGGACGCGATCTTGAATCGCCACATTTACGCCGCAAAAACGACCGCGCCGGACGCCTGGGGGCGCACCGCCGGTCATGAGCAAGGCGCAGCCTCGAACCTCGTCGGCATCGCCGCCGTCGAATCGATCAAGCGCAACGCACCGGTGCGGCTACTCGATCTAGCTCCACTCAAGCCAGGAGCGCGGAAGCTCAGCGAGTTGACCTAACGTCCGGTCTGAGCCACGGCACCGTGCTGGTAGGCCGCCGGCCTCTGCTGATGAGGTTCAGGGAGTAGAATTCCCGGCCCTAACCAATGCGTTGAGCCGCCGCTTGGGCCAACAATGCGAGTTCCCCGGCCTTGAACGCGTGCTCCTGCGTCATGGCGTGCTCGGTGCGGTTTAAACAATCCAGGATCAATTCGCCGAAAAATCGGAAGCCGACCTTCCCGTTGACGTCGATGTGATGCTCGCCCGCGCGATCGACGAAATACACGTGCTCGCCGCGCTTCTCGCGCGCCACGTCGACGTATTTTCGCAACTCGATCGTGCCCTCGGTGCCGAGGATAAAAACGCGCCCGTCTCCCCAATTGCTCAGCCCTGGCGGCGTAAACCAATCCACCCGCACGTAATTCGAGGCGCCGTTGTCGCCCACGAGCGACGCTTCCCCGAAATCTTCGAACTCGGGCTGGTCAGGATTGCCAAAATTTCCGATCGCCGCCGAAACGACCCGCGCGTCGCGCGCCCCGGCGAAGGTGAGAAACTGCTCGAATTGGTGGCTGCCAATATCGCAGAGAATGCCGCCGAAACGCGCCTTCTGGAAAAACCAATCGGGCCGCTTTGCTTTGTCGCCAATGCGGTGCGGGCCGAGCCCAAGCACTTGTATCACTCGACCCACTACACCCTGCCGGACGAGATCGCTGGCGTACATCGCGCTTTCGACGTGCAGGCGCTCGCTGTAATAGACGGCGTATTTTCGTTTCGTCTCCGCCGCCGCCGCCCTGGCCTCGGCCAACTGCGCGAGCGAGGTAAACGGTGTCTTGTCCGTGAAGTAATCCTTCCCCGCGCGCATCACGCGGCACCCAATCGCCGCGCGATCGCACGGCACCGCCGCAGCCGCCACGAGCTTCACTTGATCGTCATCGAGAATCTCCTCGAAGCTGCGCGCCACGCGCACGCCGGGATTTTGTGCGACGAACGCGCTGACCTTCGCCGGGTCCGGATCGAAGACCCAACGCAAGTTGGCACCGGCCTGCCGCAGACCCTCGCACTGACCATAGATGTGCGCGTGCTCCAGGAAAGCGGCGGCGAAAACGAAATCATCGCCCCCGACCACGGGGCCGGGAGCACGTTGTGGAGGGGGTATGTTCATGAGAAAGCCTGCGGACGACCTAACGCCTGCCGATGAGTCATTCACTCGCTGACTCGAGCAAGGCGAAGTTCATTGCGCTCAGTTCAAATGCCAGCTGAGCAGCACCGGCCGAAGCGCTTCGCGCCACACTGCGTAGCCAGCGCCGTTCAAATGCAACCGATCCGGCACGAAATCCTCCGGCTTGGACGAGCCGTCAGGTTGAGCCAGCGGAGTGAAGGTATCGACAACCGTGATTTTCGGATCCTTTGCGGCGATTTCACGAATGAGTGAGTTCAAAGCCTTGATGCGTTCGGGATAGGTATCGTCTCCCTTGCGCGGCATGACCAGACACCAGGCAATCGGAATGTCCGGATACTTTTCACGAATCTTCGCGAGAATCGCCTTCAGGTTCTCCGCGATGTCTTCGGGAGACGTGTGTTCACCGAGATCATTCGTGCCGATGGTGAGGACAATCGCCTTGGGATGAAGCGACAGCACGTCGTCTTGCAGGCGGTAGAGGAGGTTCGGCGTAGTGTCTCCGCCAATACCGCGATTCGACACTTTCGTGTTCAAGTCGGCGAAGTCGGAATCGAGCGTCTTCCAACCTTCGGTGATCGAATCGCCCACGAACACGATGGAGTTTTTGTCGAACTCGCGCCGCGCGGCAAAGAGTCCGCGCCGCTCGGTGTTTCTTTGCCGAAAACCGGTCCACGAGGAGGTTCGACCCTTGGCGTGAAAATTTCCGTCCGCCGGCCAAAACGGATCCGGATTTGTCGCCGGTGCCGTCGCGGTTGACGGAGTCTGCGCGGTTACGCGCGCCATAAACGGACCGGTCACCGTGACCGCCGCCGAGAATGCGAGAAGAAGCAGCTTTTTGATCGAAGTTGTCATGGGTTTGCTGAGGTTGGTTCGCGAAGTGGAAGTCGCGAAGAAGCAAACGGTGACAAGGGCCGCACGCAAATTTCCCGGCGATTTAATCGTCCAACGTCGCGTTCGCGGCGTCAGGTTTTCTCGGACAGATCCGGCGCGTCAAGCGACTGCGTGTGCGGCAACAGCATCTGCAGAGCGCCGGGTTGTATTGAAATTTCCACGACAACGGGTCTGTCCTTCGAAATCTGCTGAATTTTTCCGGAGTCGAGGACGACTTCGTCATCGATGCGCAATTCGCCGCACGTGAGTTCGAGCCGCGCCGTGCGCGCGATTTGCGAACGAAGCAGGTGCCGGTGCTGAAAATCCGTGAAGACTTTTTTCAACGCCTCTTTCAGCTCGGGCCGGTCGTGCGCGGTGACCATCACGACGTTCAACTGCCCGTCGTCCGGCCGCGCGCGCGATGCGAGTTCTATCCTCGGGCCGGCGTGCCGAATATTCAAAATCTCCAGCAGCAAAAAATCATTCGTACGGTCCTGCCCGTCGATTTGGCAGCCGATGCGAGTCGTCGGCAATTCGTGCGCCAGCGCGAGAAACACGGCGAGGTCCCGCTGCAGCTTGTCTTCCGGATCCTTGAATTCCCGACTGCTCAGTTCGTCGATTTCTTCGATGATCGCGATGCTTCGTCCGACCAAGCCAAGTCCAATTCCCTCGAGAAAAAGCCTGCGCCCCCACGGACCTTGCACGAGGCCAAGATCGATGCCGGTGCGCCGCGCTTTATTCCAATGCGCGATAACTTCCTCCGGTTTGCCCGCGATGCCCAGGCTCTTGGCCACGTTGTTCGCCGTGCCGATCGGAAGAAGCGTGAGCAACTGCGGACGATGCGCGAATTGCAACGCGACCTTGCGCACAGTGCCATCGCCGCCCGCCACCGCCACAAGATCCACGCCTTGGATTTTCGGGTGACCCACGAGATCGTCGCAAAGATCGACCGACACAGCTTGGTGTCCTGCGCGAGCAAGCAACGAAATCAGGTCGCCCGTGCTCGAGTCGCTTTTGCCCGCACTGGGATTATGGACGAGAGCGACTTTCATGCTCAGTTTGAAATCAGGCGATGCGAGGTAACGTGTGCGAAACCCACCCTACCCATGCGAATTTTGATTTCAAATGACGACGGCATCTACAGCCCCGGTCTCCACGCCCTCGCCGCCGTCGCCGCGAAATTCGGCGAAGTCAGAATCGTCGCGCCAGACGTCGAGCAGTCTTCGATGAGTCACGCGATCACCGCCACGCGTCCGCTGAACTATCGTCCCACGCCGATCAAAGGCTTCGAAGCCTATCGCGTTAATGGCACCCCGGCGGATTGCGTCGCCCTCGGCGTATTCAATTGGGAAAAAGTCGATCTGGTTTTGTCCGGCATCAATCTCGGCACCAATCTCGGCAACGCCATCTGGCATTCTGGAACGCTCGCCGCCGCGAAGCAGGCCGTGCTGCTGGGGCTGCGTGGAATCGCGTTCAGCACACCATCAACCGAAGTCGAACCGAAGTTCGACGTGATCAGCGCGTGGGTCGAGAAGGCGTTGAAATTTCTGCTTCCGCTGCGGGATCTCGAACTGGTCAACGTCAATGTCCCCGAAAAGCCGCGAGGCTTGATTTGGACGCAGCAGTCGTTTCGCCACTATGATGGCAAGGTCGTGCCGGGCCAGGATCCGATGGGCCGGAAGCATTTCTGGTTCACAGTCAGGCCGATCGAACAAGTCGAGGAAGGCAGCGACCGCTGGGCGATGGAAAACAATTTTGTATCCATGACGCCGCTACGCGTGGAGTTGACCGAGAACGAAAAGCTGCGTGGCCTGCGCGAAAAAGGAATTCCGCCGGAACTCGCCGGCCAGGCTCCATCGCTGGTGAAATAGCCCGACGCGACCAAAGCCATTTTTCACACGAAGCACACGAAACGACCAATCGCGCGCTGGCGGCTTTGGGGAACACGGAAACAGAAAATTTCTTCCGTGTTTTCCGTGGGAAAACATTTTCTGATTTTCGTGTGCTTCATGTGATTCTTGGGGAAACGAATCCTTTGCGTTTTTTGCGCCTGGTTGCGTCTTTTTCGCCTCTTGGCGGCCGAAGGAATTCCAGCATCGCGCTTCGCCCTATTTTCGTCCGGGTTAGATTCTCTCTTCCCTCCAGATACCCGCTCACTTTCAGACATCATGGCCACTTCATCTGCTCGCAAAAAACGCACCGTGCTGCTCGTCGCCAACGGCGACCTTCGTCAAAGCGCCAACGAAAAATGTTGGCCCGCTCAGTTTGAAATGGAGCAAAAACTTTCCACCGCGCTGGAAAACTTTGGCTGCAAACTTCAGCGCGCGCATCCTTACAAGAAGGAGCTTAAGCACGGCTTCATCAGCTCGCAGAAGGAGGGTCTTGAAGTCTTTTCGAAGATCGATGCGGACGCTCCGGTCATCGTCGCTGAATCGGTCTGGCAATACTCGCATCACTTGCTCGCAGGACTGATGTCGCATCGCGGCCCCATTCTCACGGTGGCGAACTGGTCGGGCACCTGGCCCGGTCTCGTTGGCATGTTGAATCTCAACGGCTCCCTGACGAAGGCGGGCGTGAAATACTCCACGCTATGGAGCGAGAATTTCGACGACGCATTTTTTCTGAATGGATTGAAACAGTGGCTCGATACCGGCCGCGTCGCGCATCGCACGTCGCACGTGAAGCCCTTTGCCCGCGCAACGCTTCCGCCGAAAGCGCGCAGCACCGCGCAAAAACTCGCCGGCGAACTTCGCGCGCGCAAGAGCATCATGGGCGTCTTCGACGAAGGCTGCATGGGCATGTACAACGCCATCGTGCCGGACGAACTCCTGAACTCCACCGGCGTTTTCAAAGAACGGCTCTCCCAATCCGCGCTCTATTACGCTGCCACGCAAATCAGCGATGCGGAGGCGAAGGCGGTTTTCAATTGGTATCAGAAAAGTGGATTCAAATTTCACTTCGGCGCCGACGAAGCCACCGAGCTGACCGAGTCGCAGGTGCTGTGGCAGTGCAAAACCTACATCGCTGCCGTGCGCATCGCCGATGAATTCGGCTGCGACACCATCGGCATTCAATACCAGCAGGGTTTGAAGGATTTGTTGCCCGCCTCCGATCTCGTCGAAGGCACGTTGAACAACAGCGATCGACCGCCCGTGAAGCGCGCCGACGGCACGATCATTCGCGCGGGCGAACCGATTCCACATTTCAACGAAGTCGACGAATGTGCCGGGCTTGATGGCTTGCTGACTTATCGCGTGCACTCTGCCTTGAAGCAGCCCGTGGAAAACACCCTGCATGATTTGCGTTGGGGTGCCTACGACGCGAGTGGCACGACCGATGAATACGTCTGGGTTTTCCTGATCTCCGGCAGCGCGCCTCCAGCGCATCATGTCGGTGGATGGTCGGGCAGCGACTCCATGCGCCAGCCTGAAATGTATTTTCGCCTCGGCGGCGGCACGCTGCGCGGCGTGGCCAAGCCCGGAGAAATTGTCTGGAGCCGAATCTTCGTCGAACGTGGCGCGCTCAAAATGGATCTCGGACGCGCCAAGGTCATCACTCTTCCCGCGGAAGAAACCGAACGTCGCTGGCGTGAAACGACGGTGCAGTGGCCCATCATGCATGCGGTCACGTACGGCGTCACTCGCGATCAAATGATGGCGCGCCACAAGGCGAACCACATCCAGGTCGCTTACGCGAACAGCGCCCGCGAAGCGGATTTGGCCATGTACACGAAAGCGGCGCTGGCGGCCGAACTCGGCATCGAAGTGGCGTTCTGTGGCACGAAGGCCGACGGCAAACCTTTCTGATCATGTCGCTCGACGCGCTGCTCTCGCTCTCTCACGAGCTCGGCCAACCCGATCGTCAACTCGCGATTCTCGGCGAGGGCAACACCTCCGCGCTGCAGGAGGACCGTACGTTTCTCGTCAAGTCCAGCGGCAGCAATCTCGGCACACTCGCCGCTGCTGGCGTCACCGCTTGCCGGCTCGATGCGATGCTCGCGTTGCTCGAGGAAAAAAACCTGAGCGACGCCGCGATTGATGACGCGCTGCTGGCCGCGCGCCTCGATGCGACAGCGAAGAAGCCGTCCGTCGAAGCCATTTTTCATGCGTGGCTGCTGACCTTGCCCGACGTGAAATTTGTCGGGCACACCCATCCCATCTCGGTCAATGGCCTGCTCTGCACCGAATACGGACAAACCTTCGCGCGCCGAAGAATTTTCCCGGATGAAATTGTCTGCTGCGGCGAAGAAAGCGTGTTCGTCCCGTACACCGATCCCGGCCTGAAACTCGCGCAGGCGATCCGCCGCGAAACCAATGCTTATGTTAAACGTCGCGATGCTGTCCCCCGCGTCATCCTGCTCGAGAATCATGGGCTCATCGCCCTGGGCGCCACCCCTTCGGCCGTGTTGGCCGCCACACTGATGGCGGACAAAGCCGCGCGCATATTGATCGGCGCCGCCTCGATCGGGAAACCGCAATTTCTCACCGCGGCCCAAGTCGCGCGGATTGCCGGCCGTCCCGACGAGCATCATCGTCGCAAGGTTCTCGGACTTTGATTTACCCCCATGAAAAACCTGCTTCGCGGAATCGTCATCGCCATGACGATCTGGACTGCCATTGCCTCATCATCCCCTCTCGTCGGCGCGCCTCTGGAGTTGCGCTACATCCGGCCCGCCAAGGTCTGGACTGAAGCGCTGCCCGTCGGCAACGGCCGACTCGGCGCGATGGTCTTCGGTAACGTATCCGAAGAAGAACTACAGCTCAACGAGGCGACGCTCTGGTCCGGCGCTCCGCGCGACTGGAACAATCCTGGGGCGCGCGCGGCGTTGCCCGAAGTTCGCGCGGCGCTTTTTGCCGGCGACAACGTCGCCGCGACGGAACTGAGCAAGAAGATGCAGGGGTTGTACACGGAGTCGTATCAGCCGCTGGGAAACCTTCACTTCGCCTTCCGCTACGAGGGCAAAACGGCCGAGGCGACGGAATATCAACGCACGCTCGACCTGAACCGAGCCGTCGCCGCGGTGCGTTATCGCATCGGGGACACGCATTTTGTTCGCGAGGTTTTCAGCAGTTATCCCGACCAGGTAATCGTGGTGCGGTTGCTTGCCGACCAGCCTTCGAAAATAAGTTTCACCCTGTCCGCCGACAGCCTGCTGCGCTACGCAGCTCAGACTGAAGGCAAAAACACCTTGGTCGTTCGCGGCCGCGCCCCTTCGCACGTCGAGCCGAGTTATCTGCATTCGAATGATCCGGTTATCTATGACGACGGCGCGAAACCGGAAGGCATGACCTTCGATTTCCGCGTGCGCGTGTTGAACGAAGGCGGGACAGTCACAACGAGTGGCTCAACTCTCGACGTTAACAACGCCAGCTCCGTCACGCTGTTGATCTCGGCGGGCACGAGTTTCAACGGCTTTGATCATTCGCCGGGGCACGATGGCCTCGACGCGACGGCTAAGGCGCAGCGTCCGCTCGTCGCCGCGGAGAAAATGGCTTACGAGCAATTGCTCGAACGTCACCTGAAAGATTATCAGCCGATTTTTCAACGGGTCAGCATCGACCTCGGGCATGCGCCGGGAGCGCACGATTTGCCGACGGAGGATCGCTTGCTGCTCTTTGCCAAAGGCGAATCAGACTCCGAGTTGGCCGCGTTGCTGTATCAATATGGTCGATACTTGTTGATCTCGAGTTCACGTCCCGGAGGCCTGCCCGCGAATCTTCAGGGAATCTGGAATGATTCGGTTCGTCCGCCGTGGAGTTCAAACTACACGCTGAATATCAACACCGAGATGAATTACTGGGCCGCCGAGGTGGCCAATCTCGCCGAGTGCCATGAACCGCTTTTCGATTTCATCGACCATCTCGCGGTCAACGGCCGCAAGACCGCTGAAGTCAACTACGGCGCGCATGGTTGGGTCGCGCATCACAATTCCGATATCTGGGCGCAGACCGGGCCGGTGGGGAATTTCGGATCCGGCAATCCGATGTGGGCAAACTGGGCGATGAGCGCGGGCTGGCTCTCGCAGCATCTTTGGGAGCATTACGCTTTCGGTCGCGATCGCGAATTCCTTTCCACGCGGGCCTGGCCGCTGATAAAGGGTGCTGCGGAATTTTACCTCGATTGGCTGATCGATGATCATCACGGCCATTTGGTGACGGCGCCGTCCACCTCGCCCGAGACCGACTTTATTCTTCCAGACGGCAGGAAGGCGAGCGTCGCCATCGGAGCGACGATGGACCTGGCCATTATCCGCGATCTCTTCGCCAACTGCCTCGAGGCCGCGCGGGTGCTGAAGATCGACGACGAATTCGTCGCCAAAGTGAAGACCGCGCAATCGAAGCTGCTGCCCTATCAAGTGGGTTCGCGCGGTCAGCTTCACGAATGGTCAAAAGACTTTCTCGAGACGGACGTTCATCATCGCCACACGTCGCACCTGTTCGGGGTGTATCCTGGCCGGTCGATCACGTCTGCGACCCCGGAAATTTTTAAGGCCGCGCAACGCTCGCTGGAAATACGCGGCGACGATGGCACCGGCTGGGCTCTCGGATGGCGCATCAATCTCTGGGCGCGTTTTCGAGACGGCAACCACGCCTATGTCTTCGTGAAGAACCTCCTTCGACCCGTCGGCGATATGCGCGCCACCAACTTCCACGGAGGCGGCGGAGTCTACCCGAATCTGTTCGACGCTCATCCGCCCTTCCAGATCGATGGAAACTTCGCCTTCACCGCGGGTGTATCCGAGATGTTGTTACAAAGTCATCTCGGCCGGATTGATTTGCTGCCCGCGCTGCCCTCGGCCTGGCCGAATGGATCCGTCCGAGGCCTGCGCGCCCGCGGCGGTTACGAGATCGCGATCGAATGGGCGGACGGAAAACTAAAATCCGCGACGATCAAAAATGTTTCCGGCAAAGGCCCCTGCACAATCAGCTGCGCAGACAAGACGACGGAACTGACGATTGCCAAAGGCGGTGAGATGAAAATCGGCGCCGATCTCCGACCGCTCTGAGCGGCGTGGCTCAGTCGCGCCCGTTAGCGAGAATTTTCCGCAGCTCGCGCAGGAAAGTCTTCGGCCCGCCCTGCATGTAGCCCGTGCGGCCGAGTTCCCTCCCATTCGCGTCGACGAGAACGATCGTCGGATAATTCTCGATTCCATACTTCCGGGCGAGTTCCGCGTTTTGCTCCTTCAGCGTGACCGACTGCTGCTTGGCGCGGGGAAAATCGACCTCCACCAGGATCAGTTTTTCCTGAGCGTACGAAGCAAACGCGTTTTTCGCGAAAACCTCATTGCGCAAACGCGAGCACCACACGCACCAATCCGATCCGGTGAAGTTCAACAACACCGGTCGGTGAGTCGTGCCCGACGCCTCTTCCGCTGCGTGAAAATCCGTCATCCAATTCAACGAAGCGGCCGGCGCGCCATTGGCATCCTTCGGGGCTGCGCTCACAAGTTTGCGTGGCTCACCAATGCCGTTAGCGCGAAGCGTCTCGAGCAGGCCATGCGCCCGCTGCTCACCATTCTCGATCGCGAGCTGGATCCATTCGAGTGCTTCGTCGGGATCTCGGGCGACGCCGCGACCTTCCCAAAAACAGTTCGCCACCTGCATTTGGGCGAAACCGTTTCCAAGGCGCGCAGCCTTTTCGTACCAGTCGAAGGCTTTCGCGTCGTCGCGCGGGATCCCGTTTCCATTCTGAGAAAGTAGCCCGAGTTCTGCCATGGCTTCGGCCGACCCTCCGGCGGCGGCGGCGTTCAACCAACGTTGAGCCTGCACGAGGTCCGGATGATCGCCGAACTCGGAAAGGTAGAGTTTTCCGAGAGCGCACTTGGCGTTCACGCTGCCAAGGCGAGCCGCCGTCTCAAAAAAGTGGATACTTTGCGCAAGATCTCGCTGGGTTCCGATCCCGCGCAAATAGGCAAGGCCGAGCTGTTCGTTGGCCTCGGGATTGTCCTGTTTTGCCGCCTCGCGAAACCAACGCAGCGCCTCCTGCAAGTTTTCCGAAGTCGGCCGATCGGCGCGCAAGAGCTGGCCGAGTTCGACCATCGCATGCGCGTTCCCGTTGTTGGCCGCTTTTTCGAACCATTCGCGCGCTTGCGGAACACTTCGCGAAACGCTGTCTCCTTCCTCGTACGCTTGCGCCAAGTCGGCCTGCGCATCCGGCCAACCACCCGTCGCGGCCTCTTTCAAGTAAGCCAGTGATTTCGATTTGTCCTGCTGAACGAGAATTCCGCCGCGGTAGTATTTGCTAAGTTGATACGCGGAGCGCGGATTGCCCGCATCCGCAGCCTTCATGAGCCAAAACACATGGTACTCGAGGTTTGCTGGCAGGATTTCCGACTTCAGATAAACATCCGCCAAATTGCCCTCGGCGATTGGGTCCTTGTCGGTGGCGGCGGTCTGCATCCATAGAAGGGCGCGCCGGATATTCGGCTCACAACTGCCTTTGGAAAACGTCATCCAGGCCGCTGGAAGCAGCGTGGTCGGTTTGGCCTTTGGCGAAATCAGGTGGGCGATTCGCTCCGCCTCCTTGGTGTCCTTCACCACGTTGAATCCCGTTTTGTATTTCCAGGCCAAATACATTTGCGCGCCGACATGCCGTTTGGTCGCGGCGACGCGGATCAATTTGAGAGCGTGATAAGCGTCCCAATCGGCTCCGGCGCCGAGATCATGGAGAAAGCCCAAGACAAAAAGCGCATCCGCATCTCCCTGTTCGGCCAGGGGTCGGATCAATGCCACAGCCTCCGTCAGACGATCCTGGTCCAGCGCCTCGCGCACTGCCCGGCGAGTGGCATCGCGGTCGATATGCGGCGGCTCGGTGTTGCTGGATGCTGCGGCGGAAGCTGTTTTCGCCGATGCGACACCGCGGCAACCGCCTGTCAGCAACGCGAGGCCGATCACCACGCCATGCGCTGCGCGCGTCGTGCGTCTACTCAGACCTTGCTTCCAATGCCTGCCCATAAAGGGCG
The DNA here is from genome assembly GCA_035765635.1 of Opitutaceae bacterium. Classification (GTDB taxonomy): domain Bacteria; phylum Verrucomicrobiota; class Verrucomicrobiia; order Opitutales; family Opitutaceae; genus EW11. The sequence continues at coordinate 187,788 of DASTWZ010000042.1, read as the reverse complement.
GACTGTCCGGGATGAATGCTGAGTTGTCGAGGCGATGAGCAAAAACGTGAAGCAGCGGCCAAGACCTGCGGCCTGCGCGTGCGATGACTCATCGCACGCGTTAGGCCATCGCGCCAAGCCTCAGGGCACAAGGCGCGTCGTGTATTTTCGCTTCAACAGACTCTCCGGAATGGGAATCACGCAGATGTTCATCGACCGATTGTCCTCCGACAGCATGGCCGACTGAATTTCGATGCGAGTTCCGTCCGCGCTGAAAGTCGGATGCGGGTGATCCTGCGCGGTGGCTTTGTGTCCGGTGGAAAGGAGAATCATTTCGTCGTTCGTGCGATCGATCAGATAAATATTTCTCGCGAAATCATCGCCCACCGCCCAGCGGCCATCCGCGGATCCGTTGACGTGCCAGAGTCCGCTGCCGCTCTTGGTTTGACCGGCGATCCGCATTTCGCGCGTGCGCAGATTCACGATCCCGAGCCCAGTGGCGTGTTCGCGTGTGCCGGCTATGCCCCACGCATCATCGATGCCAATCTTTCGGTGTCCAAGAATCGCGATGGCAACTTCATCCTTCGTGATCACCGCTTCGTGCGTGACCCAATCGTAGGGAGCTTCTGGATACAACGGGCGCAAACCTGTGCCGTCGCCGCGGACCGTCCAGGTGCGCTGCGGAGCCTTGCCGCCCGTTTCCCAGCAGAAAACGATTTCGCCCGGAACCCAGGGATTCGTTTGCACGTGTCCGATTTGAAAGGGCACCGCCACGACGAAGTTCACTTCACCAGTCTTGAGATTCATCCGACCGAGACCGGTGGGCCCCGCGCCCATGTTGCGGGGACCGTAAGCGGCCTCGATCTTCGTACCCGGCGGCAAATGTTTGCGCGCTTCCTCCGCGCTGACGCGGAAATAAGCGACCTCTTCGCCTCCATCCAGCGCCATGTCGCCGCCGGCACCCCACTCCATCGGGATCGTTCCGCAGACGCGCTCGTATGCGTCGGCGCCCTTCAATTTTCCTGCGGCGCTGTCAGCGAAAAGTGTCTCGAGATTCACCTCGATGATTTGCGCCGGTCCGAGCGACTTCGGCTTGCTTGTGGCCGGATCTGCCCCAGCGGGTCCTGCGACCGGCTTTTCTCCTGGGGCGACGCTGTTTCGCAGGAAATACATTTTCATGGATTTGTCCGCGAGGCAGAGCATGCCGCTATAGCCGTGTTCCGTGACCTGCACCATCTCGCCGGTCTCCTCGTTGACGGCGATTGCTTGATTTCCCTCCGTGCGGCGCGAACGGAACACCAGCCATTTTCCATCCGCGGTCCATTGATGGTGCGTCTGGTATATCTTTGAATCGCCTTTGCCCGGTTGCGACGTGAGGAAAGTCAGAGGCACGCCCGTCACCGGATCGGGCACGATCTTTTTTTCGGAGGGGAAGCGTCGCCCGATCTGCGCTGAGGCGGACGGAGCGAAACCGAGTGAAGCCGCGGAAACCAAAAATGCGGCAGCATACAGCGAGGATATTTTCATAGTGGGGGTGGATAATCCTCCTCGCCACATTGGTACCGATAGTCGCGCATCGAGGCCGCACGACTTTCTTTCGAATTGGACAGTCCACCTCGGCTGCCATGAAACAAAAAGCCGCCTCGAAAGGCGGCTTTTTGAATTGGTGGACCCGGCAGGGATCGAACCTGTGACCTCCTCAATGCCATTGAGGCGCTCTACCAACTGAGCTACGAGCCCGTGACCAATTAGAAGGTCTGGAAAATCAAAAATCTGCCGGCGAACGCAAGGAGTTTTTTCGGAGATTCTCTCGGTCCCTGGATCGCTGCGTAGAACGTCGCTAAGCCTCTACTCGTCGCGCATTTTCAGCGTGAGCGTGAGTCGCATCGTGCCGCCATTATCCTGGCGAGGCGGCATCGGCTCCATGTTTCGAAACGCGGAGAGGACGGATTGATCGAACTCTGCGCTGCCCGACGAATTCACGATGTGCACGCCGGAAATCACGCCACCCTCCGAGATGAGAAACTCCACTTTCGCTTCCAAGAGGTCGCTCACTCCTGTCGGCCGCTCGTGTGCCGCCTGAACGTGTTGCTTCAACAAGGAGAAGTACGCGCTCAACAGGTCAGCCTCCTCACGCGTGAGGGCTTTGCCACCGGCGCCGGGGCCCTTGTAATCCTTTGATCCGCCCGGCATGCCGCCTGCAATTCCGACGGTGTCGATTTTCTGGATTTTGACCGAACTCGTATTTGATCCCGTGCGCGCGGTCGCCGTCTTTCCGTACTTCCGATCGAACTCCTCCTTCGTCATGCGGTTAGCCTTCACGTCCTCTTTGGCCTTTGCGGCGTCGGCTTCTTGTTTAGCCTTGATCGCGGCTTGCCGGGCGGCTTCGCGTTCTTCGGCTTTGCGCTGCGCCTCTTCCCTGCGTTTTCGGCGGTTATCGAAGGTCTTCAGCTTCGATTCGAAGACTTTGTTGAGATCAACGATGCGCTGAGCCGGTTTGGCGGCCGTTTGAGCCGTTTGTTTTGGCGCTGCGATGGCCTCCATTGGCTGAGGCGCCGGAGGCTCGACGGGGGAAGCCGCCTGATCCGCGGGATTCGCATCAGCGCCGTCGGGACTGCCAAGCGCCGGGGCGACGGTCGCAGCGTAATTGTCGCCTTCGCCGCCGACGAGCTCGATGATTTTCGTATTCACCGCCTCACTACGCACAAAGTACGCCGCCAGAAAAATAAGCCCGGCCGCCAGTCCGTGGATGACGATGGAAGCGAAATAAGCGTTTGGCGATTGGGCCGTCATCGAAACTCAGCAGCAGCAGTCGCGATCAAGGCGCCTGCGTATCGAATGTGATTTTCGTCAAGTTAGTCTTCTTCAGTTCATCGAGCAAGGTGACGACTTTCTGATAGGGCACCGTGCCATCGGCGCGAATCCGAATGACCGGCGGCTTCGCCTCGGCGGCGAGAGTTTTGAGCCGAGCCGAAAGCTCTTTCTGGCTGACCGAGTCCTTGTCGACGAAGTAGTTGCCCTTCGGATCGACGGTGATCGAAACGAACGTGGTTTTCTTGTCCGCCTCGACCTGTTTGCTCTTTGACTCAACAGGCAGGTTAATCGGGATGCTTTGCTCCTGATTGATCAGCGGCGTCGCGATCATGAAAATGATCAGAAGCGTAAACCCGAGGTCGATCAGGTTTGTGACATTGAGCTCCGCAATCGGATGCGAAGCCCTTTGGCGTCGAAAGGTGCGGGCCATGGTCAATCCGTGGAAGTCGATTCCAGTTCGACGCGGTCCGCGAGGGAGCTCGCGAAGTTTTCAATTTCCGTGACGAGCCGCTTCGTGCTGGCGAACAGGAAATTGTAGCCGAAAACCGACGGGATCGCGACGATGAGGCCGGAGATCGTCGTCAACAACGCAGCCGAGACGCCTGGAGCCAACGTGGAGATGCTTGCGGTCTGTTGCATCGACACCGCGCTGAACGCCTCCATGACGCCCCAAGTGGTTCCGAGCAAACCGAGAAACGGCGCACCGGAAACGATCGAAGCGAGAAACACCATGCTCGACTCGTAACGAAGAACCTGGCGGGCCAAGGCGCGTTGCAGCGCGTTTTCTGTGTGTTCGAGCCGGAATTGCGAGGTGTCCGTGCCGCGGAGTTTTCCGATTTCCGCCGCGCGCCAATACGCCTCCATCGCGTCGGCGTACAAATCCGCGTACGGGATGGAGCGCTTGTTGCGGTAAGACTCGGGCAGATCGAGCAGCGTGCGCTCGTCGCGCAGCCGTTGTTCAAAGTGCTTGTTGAGGCGGCGAAGTTCGGCGAGCTCGTTTCGTTTCCCGATCATCACCGCCCACGCAATGACGCTCGCGATGGCTAGGCCGACGGTGATGATTTGGCCGACGATATCACAGCGAAGGAAGACGTCGATGAGGTTGGTGGTGGCAACGAGCGGAGAAAGCATCTCTGGTTAAAAGTGAGTTCGCGGGAAAGCGTTGGCTCGTTTGAACGGCGCATTCAAATGAAAAGCAAAAGTAGGACTCACGAATCGTGATGCACCGCGCATAGGGTTTTGTTGGCCGCAAAGAGGCACAGCGCGGCGGGGCCGCTACCACAAAGACAAGCCCACGAACCTTTTTTTCCCACGAATCACACGAACGACACGAAATCGCCGAAGGATTTTTCCACGGAATACACGGAAACCACGGAAACAAAAATACGTTCCGTGGTTTCCGTGTATTCCGTGGGAAATGATTTTTCTGATTTCGTGTCGTTCGTGTGATTCGTGGGAAAAAGGTTCGGTCCTCGTTGCCGGTTGTGATTCGTGGGCGGTCGGTCCTTACGGGATCCAGACTTCGAAGGAATAGTTTTTCGTGGCCGAAGGTTTAAACCAGGCTGCATCCTTCACTGGCGGAAGGGTGCGTCCGGCGATGCTCACCGTTTGAATCGGCACCAGAACATTGAGAGCTTGCTCGTCCGACCAGCCGGACCACGCACCAGTCGAACTCTGCACCCGGGCGCGAATCTGCCAGAGCCCCGCAAGATTCAGGTCAGCCGGAACGAGCGGTTTCTGCGGATTTGTTTCCCCGAGTCGCACGCTGAAAGTCTGCGGAACCCGCACGCGGGGGCCGTTCGTGGTTTCCGCGGAAGGTGATCCTTGGGCCAGCGTGAACCAATCGCCCGCAGGAGGCTTCGCTTGGATTTCAAAACGGGAAATCGAACTTTCCCTCGATTCACCGGAGACGCTGAACACCACTCCATCGCGCGCAAGGTAAGCGCTCCAACCTCCGTCACCTTGCCATGACCGCTGATAAGTTCGCCCCGCGGCGGGTCCGCTGGTCACCGTGAAACTCGCAGGCATCGGCGTCAGCTCGACGACCCGAGGTCCAAGCTGATAGGCCGAAGCATTGATAGACAAAGCCGCGAGACCCGCGGGAATCGCGCTCGTGAAGCTCGGCCGCGTGGAATCCGGAATGAGTTCGCGCGAGCCTGACCAAATTTGCGGGGCAGCGGTTTCCCAATCAGAGCCCCACGAAAAATCCGGCGAGGGGCTCGCGGAAAAACGCACAGAGTCGCCTGGAAGAATCCGAAGCATCGCTCCGCTTTGACGAGCGACACCGTTCACCGAAACAGTGGCGTTGGACGCCGTGATCGTCAGTGGGACAGTTAGATGCCAGGTCGCGGTGACCGTCGGTGCAGAATAGTTCGCATTCGGCGGGACGAACGAAGCCGTCAGATTATAGGAGCCGGGCAATATCGAGCTCGCGAGTGGCGCATCGCCAACAGCGCCGTCGTCGGTCCGCGTCCAAGCGACATGCGTTTCGCCCGCGACAGATTCGCCCGTTTGGATTTTCCAGGTCGGAAAATCGCCAGCCGACATTTGATAGGGTCCATCGAGACGTCGCGGGGAAATCCATTCGCCGGTGACTGTGGCTGGAGTCACCGTGATGGTTGCGGACGACCGCGCGGGTGCGGGAAGCGAAGCGGTGAAAGAAGCGCTCCGGGAAAGCCCGTTGGCCGTGGTTGTATAAGTATAAACGCCCGACTTCGAAATCGGATACGAGGCAAGGTTTGTCACGTCCACGTCCAATTCCGGCCCTTGAAGTCGAGCCGTGATTCCACCTTGCTGCGTGAAAGAGGCGGATCCCGGCAGAGGCGCCGCCGTTATCGAATAGGCATATGGCGTGGCGCGAACGTCCATTTTCGCAGTCGTCGTCGAACCATTGACCAGGGTGGAGATAACGGCGCCATCGGCGGAGGTGACAGTCACCGCGTCCGAATTGCTCGTCGTCCACTGCAACGTTCCGGAAGCTGGCCACTGGACCGCCGGGGTCGCGGTGATCGAGGCTTGTGGCTCATTCGGTCCGTTAAACACGAACCGATCGACATGCGGCCAAATTCTGACGGTGGCGGAAGCCGAGCCTGTATAATTGCCGAATGCGTTGATCGAAACTGGATAGATATTGGCCACCGGACCGGCGTGCAGCGCTGTCGTATCGATCATACCGGCCGCAAGCGCAGCTGGATCACTCACGGTGAAGACCGCGGTTTTGATGGTGCCATCGAACTCGAAATCCTGATCTCCAAGGCCAAACGAAATCGGCTTCGGCAAAACATTTATATCCGCCTCCGCACTCCCCGCCTGAAACCGTTCCGTCGCCGGATAGACCACCCGCACTCGAATCGTCCCCACCGAATTCGCCGTGACGACATTCCCCGCCACGATCCCATTCCCCGAAACCACTGAATAAACAGGCTCCCCATCCCCATTAGAAGTGGCCGAAAGCCGAAACACATCGCCAAACGTAATAACCCCTCCCGGGAAATTGATGGTGCGAAGCAGCGGTTTTGCGGAAACTATAATGTTGATCGCAGATGAGGTTGTTTTCGCGGGTATGGTTCGGAAAGATTGATTAAGCCAGTCACTCCCAAATTTGCGCCGAATTAAATATTCTGTGTCACCTGGGAGGTCTATATTTGTACGGTTTGTGACGTCCCATGAAGCGCCTGAAGGGCTATCAATCCACATTTCCTCCGATGAAGCGACAAACGCCCAGTCGAGATGAACGCTGCCAATCACGGTAAGTTCATATTTTTGATCTCCTGCTGGGGGCTTCAGGGATACCGAGTCTGAAGGCTTATCAATGCTGGTTCCGTCCGTTCCGGTCAGCAAAACCCGCTGAAGAGCCGCTCCCGTCGTGCGAACCGACAGTGTTATTGTGTCACCTGCGATGAGACTTGACGCTGAGGTCTGCAAGTCTGCACCTACATTATTGGTTGTTTGGACCAAGCTGAGATCCGGAGGGACGACCCTGACAGCGACCTCCGCATGTGCATCGATCGAGTTTCGTTGTCCATCAATTGAAAACACAAAACGTCCAATTGGCGGATATATAGTCTGACTTCCGTTTAACTCTGTTGAGTCCAAAGAATCTCCTAGCACGTGGGCCGAATCAACATTTTCGGATTTCCACATGATTTTAATGGGCTGGCCCGCGACAACTAGCTTCGGATCCGCTTCGATCGAGACGGTTGGGCCTCCATCCATGATCGCAACCTCAAGCACAGCAGTTCCAAATGTCGCAAAATTCTGCGGATTTTGCACCTGAGCGATCTTGTACAATCCAGGGACCCGCTTTGGAAACGTCCAAGAATATATGTGTCCTATCGGATAGTGGTCATCAAACTGACCGTTGAATTCAGTCAACGGAATTGGATCTGGGCCCTCAATTGAAAACCCCGGAGGTTGAGAAGAGGAAGGGCCATTACTCCCACGAAACCCAACTGTACGCCAAACAATAGTGACATAACCGGATTTAATCTGAGCCGAGTTCTGAGGATTAGTCGGCCAAACGATTTCGGCCCGTGCTAAAAGCGGCTGCATTACGGCTAAGCCGAAGAACATATACTTCATGAGACATCGCCAAATCTCTCCCTCCTTTAGCATCTTTGTCATGGGAGCGAATACACCTCAACAATCGCATTACCTGTAGCGCCTACCTTTCCAGAGACCTGCACCGTATAAGGCCCTCCGGGATCGAGGGTCAATATAAGGCCGCTATCCTTGCTACCTTTAGTGAACGGGAATACAGCGGCCGCCTTTGACGCAGCGTCAACATCAACAGCATTCTCCTCCCAATCGTCGTTCTCGGCAATTTTATCGCTTCCTTTAAATACGCGAAGTACTGGATCCTTAAGGAAGTCGGTCACGCCGAACTGCGAGAGGTATGGCCCTCCCGCCCTCACGAGCACACGTCGAGGTCCTTCTCCTTTAAGTATAAATCCTCCTATTTGTATATCAGCCCCGGTTCCTACATAGGAACGCGTGGAGATATTTATCAGCCTCGAATCCGTTCCTGGATCGAGATCATATACTTCCACAATCGCACTACCTAGTCCATTTGATCTTCCTAATACGTGTGCAGTATATTGAACGCCCGGTTGCAAGGTCATTACAATGGCGGCATCAGGACTGCCTCGCTGAAAGGGTACCACCCCTGCGGACTCTATCGCCCGTGAAATTGCCTCGTAGTCGGTATCCCAATTATCGTTTGTGGCGATTAACTTGGAGCCCTCAAACAGCTCCAGCACAGGATCCCGCAGATAGCCTTCGATGCCAAATTGCGCCAAATAAGGCCCGCCAGCTCTGACGAGAACCCGTTTTGCCGACTTTCCATTCAATATAAAACCAGCAATCTGCGTATTGCTGCCCTCTCCCGCAAAAGATCTGGTCGAAATATTAACTAAATCGGATGTGGCGTCAGTAACACGCGCCAATTGAGGATTGTAGACGGCAACGTCATATTCGTACACACCCCTTCCCGACCATAGAGCGCCTGTCGACCGGACTTTGATTCCGGAAACTACAACATGGTAAAGTATGTCCGTAGAAACATGGCTGGGCGCCGACAATTCCTCTCCATTTACTGTTTCCCCCACAAATCCACCCGAGCCCTCGCTCGTACCATCAAGAGTAAAAACCAAACCGAGCCCCGCTTGTGCGCGTATAACGGCAACCCCAAGACGTAGGCCGGAACGTTGAACTGCAACGTCAGCAGAGGAAAAGTCCTGTTCTTGCGATGTATGAGCATCGGCAACGTAAATTGACCAGCGACCAGGCACTAGATAGTGCGGAATATATCCTCGGGCAGGCCAAGTAACAAACGGTTGTTCAAATTTAAGATTGTTCGAAACGAAACTTGGGTCGTTTACCCAGATGGCTTCTACACCTTCAACTAATTGACTAGCGCTTTGCATAGCGGGCGAGTTCCCCACGCCGACTGTCTCCAACGCCGGGGTTAGTAGATGGTTTCGGTGACCCGTACCCATATTGTTTGCCCCTCCATCCAGCATTAAGAACGCAATTCCAGTTGGCCCCGGCTCCCCCACCAAATCCGATCCGCCGCACCCTTCCGCAGCAGTTGCATTATAGAATTTCCACGTTGCCGGAGGAAAATGACTCAGCTCGTCGTTTACGGCGCAGAGGACGGCGGCGGCTTGGGATTTGGCGCTGTAGGCGGGGTTTTCGGTGACGGGTTGCTCGCCGGCCATGCGGCGGAAGATGTTTATCCGAAGGAGGGTTTGGTCTTTGTAGGCTTGAGAGACGTCGCCGGGGATTCCTTTTTCCACGTCACCAGTGAAGCCCATCGGGGCGCCATAGGACTTCGGCCACCAGGTGTTGAACCATTGGCGGGCGCTCTCGCGGTCTTGCATGTTGACCGGCCCCGGATCGGTCTGTGCGAAGGCGGCGCTCATCAAGCTCAGCGACAACGCGCAAAAAAGCCACGCAGCCAGATACCAGTTCCCTCTTGCCTGCAGTCGTTTTGATTCCATCGCCGCGAGCGAAGGTCTGATTTTCATGATACTAGTCAATGTTTCTGTTTCAGAAATCGTTGATTTCAGCCTCAGACGCGGTTTCGGCGCGATCGGGCTCTATTTTTGCCCACGAATCACACGAAGAACACGAAATCAGAAAAAATCTCCCACGGAATACACGGAAACCACGGAAAAATACCTTCCGCTACTTCCGCTATTCCTTGGGAACGCGGTCGGTATTTCCGTGCCTTCCGTGTATTCCGTGGGAAATAACTTTCTGATTTTGGGTTCTTCGCATTCTTCATGAGAATGCTCTGAATCATTTCGTGTGCTTCGTGTGATTCGTGGGAAAAATATCCCCCATTAGGTTCTGCCGCAGAATTCAAGTTGCCGAGGGTCGGGAGAGTTTCTTGGTTCGGACCTTTCATGAACTTCATTTCGCGCACTCTCTCGGAGTTGCAGGCCAGGAAATCTCTCGCGGCGCCCAAACGCGTTCTTGCGGGGCTCGATGGATTCGTCGACACGATCGTCACTCCGGTCGGATTGCGCTCCGGTCCAGGCGAGGCCTTCACGCCGCTCGCCACGATTCCGGAATTTGGCCAACGCATCCTCGGCGCGGCGGGCAAGAGCACGAATATCGAACTCTACCCACGCATGGACAAGCTGGGCGGCAACGGCCCAATCATGGCCGGAGCCCTGCTCGCCACCGGCGCCCAGATCACGTACATCGGCGCCCTCGGCCGCGATTCCGTTCATCCCGTTTTCAAAACTTTTTCCGAACGGACCAAGGTCGTCTCGCTCTGCGACCCCGCCCACACCATCGCCGTCGAATGCAACGACGGCAAAGTGATGCTCGGCCAAATGAAGTCCCTCGATGAGGTCACCTTCGAGCGAATCGTCGCCGTCATGGGCGAAAAGGCGCTGCAAGCCGAATTCGAGGAAGTCGACATGGTGGCGCTGACCAATTGGACGATGATCGCCGGCATGACATCGATCTTCCGCCAACTGGTGGAACGCACCCTGCCCGCGCTTCGCCCGCGCGAACGCATTTTCTTCTTCGACCTGGCCGATCCCGAAAAACGTTCCGTCGCCGATTTGCGCGAGGCGCTTTCGCTCATCAGCCGATTCGAAGCGTTCGGACGCGTCACGTTGGGCCTCAATCTGAAGGAAGCGCAACAGGTCGGCGCCGCCCTCGACCTGCGCGTCCCCGCCGGCGAAACCGAGAGCGCCCTCTGCCAACTCGCGGGCGAAATTCGCGATACGCTCAATATTTCCACGGTCGTCGTGCATCCCCGCACATCCGCCGCCTGCGCGACGTCACGCGGCACATTCTGGATCCCCGGCCCCTATTGCGATACACCGCTCATCACCACCGGAGCAGGCGACCACTTCAATGCCGGTTTCACCACCGGACAATTGCTCGGCCTCAGCCCCGAAGCTTGTCTCGGACTGGGCGTTTGCACCTCGGGCCACTACGTTCGAACTGCGATCAGCCCTTCCCTCGCCGACCTTGAAACATTCCTCGCGAACTGGAAATAATCCCTCCACCCTTTTTCTCAATGCCTCCTAAAGATAAGATTCCGGCCGGCAAACTCATCTCCTTCGAAGGTTCCGAAGGCAGTGGCAAGTCCACCCAGATCGCCCGGCTCGCTCAACACCTCCAAAAAGAGCAACGCGACGTGATCACCGTGCGCGAACCCGGCGGCACCGAAATCGGCGAACAGATCCGAAACATCATCGTCCATAATTCGAAGGGCGACGAGATGTGCGCCGAGACCGAATTGCTCCTCTTCGCCGCCGCTCGCGCCCAGCTCGTCCGCGAGGTCATCGCCCCCGCTCTTCTGCGCGGCGCCTTCGTCCTCAGCGATCGCTTCCTGGATTCGTCGACCGTCTACCAGGGCGTCGCACGCAATCTGTCGATGGACCCCGTCAACCAGATCAACCGCTTCGCCGTCGGCACGATTCTTCCTGATTTGACCGTGATCATCGACGTTCCGACGGAGGTCAGCCTGGCTCGCATCCGTCAACGCGCCTCAGATCTGCCGGATCGGATGGAGCGCGAGAACATCGATTTCTACGAGAAGGTCCGCGAAGGCTACCTCGTCCTGGCCAAGGGAATTCCGGAACGTTTCTTCGTCGTCGACGGAACCTTGAGCGAAGACGCGGTCGACAAGAAGATCTGGGCCGAGGTCCAAAAACGCCTGAACGAAGCCCCCGAACCCGCGCGTGCCGGCCGTTGAGGCGGCGGCTCATTCCGCAGCGGTTCAGCCACCACGTTTGATCGTCTGATGTCCGTCCAACCTGTTGCCTGGCCGACTTCGCTCGCCGGCACTCCGGCTATCGGCGTGATCGAGCGCGCCATCGAAAATCGCCGCCTTTCTCATAGTCTCCTGCTCAGCGCCGAAGACGCGGACATCCTCTCCGCCGTCGCCATCGGAATCGCCGATCGCCTGCTCAGCGGATTGGGCCACGAAGCGGACGCGGTCGCCGTCACGCGTTTCGCGCCCGATCAGCACCCGGATTGTTTTTTCCTGCGTCCGGCCGGGAAGATGCGGCAAATTTCAGCCGACGCGACGCGCGAACTCATCGGCAAGGTTCAAGTGTCCGCCACGATGTCGTCGCGCAAGGTCGCCATCATCTTCGACTGCGATCGGATGAATATGCAGGCGGCCAACATCTTCCTGAAGACCCTCGAGGAGCCGCCGGCCAACACGATCCTGCTGCTTCTGACGACCCGGCCTTATGCCCTGCTGCCGACGATTCGCAGCCGGTGCCTGCATTTTCGTTTTCCGACGGAAGGCGGCGCATATTCGCCCGATGGTTGGAGCGCCTGGTTGGCGGATTATCGCGCCTGGCTCGACGCCCTAACCGCTGGAATGAGCGACAAGAAATCCGTCGCCGACTCGATCTTCACGGCCTACGGGCTGATTGCCCGTTTCGATGCGATTCTCACGGCCGCGACCGCGGAAATGTGGACGCTGCAGAAAGAAAAACTTCCGGGAGAAATCGACGACGATGAGAAAATCGCCATCGAGACCGGGATCGCGAACGGCCTGCGCGCTCGTTTGTTTGTCGAAATCGAACAAGCGACCCGCACCTACGCCCTTCCGAAATTGAAGGAAAACGACGACGCCGTGCGCCGCGCCTTCACCGCCGCGATTGGAAAACTCGAGCACGCGGTCGGCCTGCTTCGCGTCAACTTGAACGAGTCCGCCGCCCTCGAAGAATTCCTGCTGGCCTCGCTGCGCATCTGGACGAAGCGCTGAGGTATATTCAGGCAAATTGTAGCCGCAAAGAGGCACAGCGCGGCGGAGCCGCAACCAAAGACGCAGGCGTTTTGGCAGGTGATTTTTTGGTCGCAAAAAGTGTGTTGGGAAGGAGCGGTCGCGTTTCCAAACGCGGTCGCGGGGTATTTGGAGCGCAGGCGTCCTCGCCTGCATTTGGCGACCGTGCAGGCGGGACGCCTGCGCTCCACGAACCGGCGCATCCGCGTTCGGAAACGCGGCTGCGTCATCCAGACTTTCCTCGTTCGGCCGGTCTGGTATTTTAGTTTGGAATTACCAACCAATACCCAAACGCGTTCTGGCCCTGCCTTTGCGAGCGACGTCACAAACCAAAAATCCTCTTTGCGCTTTTTGCGCCTTCTTGCGGCTATAGGTTTGTTGAAACCGCTGTGACTCCAGCCGGTCGGCGTCGGGCCAGTGGCTTCGGCTGCTACGCCAAAAACGAAAGCACCGCGGCCGCGAATTCAGCGCGGGTTTCCATGTGCGGGTTGTGGCCTGATTTTTCCAAAATCAACTGACGTGAGTTTGGAAAATGGCGACGAAACGGCTCGAAATCCGCGGCTTCGATATAGCGCGATTTTCCGCCTTTGATCAGCAGCGTCGGTTTCTCGAAACGATCGTTTTCACTCAGCGGATTCGCTTCGAGCACGGGCAAACTTTGCGTGAGCGCGGGCAAATTGATGGCCCATCGCCAGCCGGTGGCTTCGCCCCCGCCCGCGGCCGCGTTTTCCTTCACGGCTGCGTTTTCGCCGGCCTCGCGCCTCTCCAGATTCGTCGCCAGAAATTTTCGCATCGCCCAGTCCGCGACCCGCCCTTCGAACTTCAGCTCCGCTTCGCCACGCGATTTCAGCGAGCGCAGATCGAGTTCGTTCATGGCGGCGAACTCTGCGCGATGCGCTTCCGAGAGATAGGTTTTCGGAACGATATCGACCACCACCAGCCGCGAAACCCGCTGCGGAAATCGGCAGGCCAGCGCCATCGCCACTTTTCCGCCCATACTGTGGCCGAGCAGCGCCACCTCGTTCCATTTTCGTTCGTCCAACCAACGCAGCACATCGTCGACCATCACGGGGTAATTCATCTCGCGATCGTGCGGTGAGCGTCCGTGATTCCGCTGATCCAAGGCACAGACGTGATGCTGCGCGGCGAGATCGGCCCCGACGGTTTGCCAATTGCGCGACGAACCGAGCAGGCCATGCAGCAAAATGAGAGGCGGTTTCCCTTCGCCGCCGAGATCGCGATGAGCCAGTTGCAATGACATTCGTCATCACGTTTGCGCAACAATGTGAGTCGCTACGATTTTATTTTGCCCACGAATCACACGAAGGGCACGAAATCGAATCGCTGAGGTCTCCCACGGAAGGCACGGAAAACACGGAATCGAGACAGTCTGGTTCCGAATCAGAGTGCGGTTCGGTCCGACTATTTTGGATAAAAATAGATATTCCTGTTCGTGCCTACTCGGCAGTTCTTTCCGTGTGTTCCGTGTATTCCGTGGGAAATTCTTGGTTCGATTTCGTGCTGTTCGTGTGATTCGTGGGCAAAAAACATCGCGGGCTTTCGGGCAAGTTTTCGCTGGCCTTTCTCGGCGGCCAAAGTGAGTTCAATTTCAGCCCATGCCCGACACCAAGCTGACGCCGATGATGCAGCAGTACTTCGAGGTGAAGCGCGGATTGCCGCGTGACACGTTACTGCTCTTCCGACTCGGCGATTTCTACGAAATGTTTTTCGAGGACGCGGAAATTGCCGCGAAGCTCCTCGGGATCACGCTCACGCGCCGGCAGGATTATCCCATGGCGGGTATCCCCTTTCACGCGGCGGACAACTACGTCACGAAGCTGCTCAACGCCGGGAAGAAAGTCGCCATCTGCGATCAGGCTGAAGCGGCCAAACCCGGAAAGTTGGTCAAGCGCCAGCTCACACGCATTCTCAGCCCAGGCACGACGCTGGCAGCGAGCCAGCTCGACGCCGCGCGCAACCATTATCTTTGCGCGCTGAGTCACGACAAACACGGCCTGCATGCCGCGTGGCTCGATTTGTCGACCGGCGAATTTCGGGTGGCGACCGATGTGCGTCCGGAAAACCTTCTGCCTGTGCTCTCCGCGCTGGATCCCGCGGAACTCCTCGTGAGTGAAGGTTCAATCGAGCAATGGCGGCAGGCCCCGCACGAGGAGACTGCGCTGCACGCGTTGCACCATTTCGCCGGCCAGCGCCTGGTTTCGGAATTGCCCGCGTACCATTTTGAAACGGCCAGCGGCTGCCGCGCCGTCACCGAAGCGTTGCACGTGTTGAACCTGCAAGGCTTCGGCCTCGAACAGACGCATCGCGGCCTCGGGCCCGCAGGAGCGCTCGTTCACTACGCAACGGAAAATCTCTGCGCGAAGCCCGAAAATCTTCGCGGCCTTCAAGAATACCGCAGCGCGCAAACTCTTCTGCTCGATCCTGCGACGCTGCGAAATCTCGAGATATTCTCCTCGTCGAGCGGCGCGCGCGAAGGCTCGCTGATTCACGCGATCAATCGCACCCAAACCTCCGCCGGCGCACGGCTGCTCGAGCGCTGGCTCGCCGCACCCACGCTGCAGCTCGCGGAAATCCAGCGCCGGCAAAATCTCGTCGGCGAACTGATTCGCAACAGCCACATCGTCGGTGAGCTCAACACCGCGCTGCAGAACATTCGGGATATTCCGCGCATTCTTGGCCGACTGCAGAACCGGTTGCGCAACCCGCGCGAACTCGGCGGCGTCCGCGACACGCTCGCGCAGTTTCCCACGCTTAGCTCTATTCTCTCGAGCTGCCAGGATGCGCCCGGCTTGCGCGACCTGGGCGAGCGCGTTCGCGACCTGCCCGAATTGCGGACGTTGCTGACCAACGCCCTTGCAGACGAGCTTCCGGCCGACACGCAGGACGGAAACTTCATCCGCGCCGGCTACGATGCAGAGCTCGACCGCCTTCGCTCTCTCACGCGGGACAACAAAACCTGGTTGTCCGATCTCGAAAAACAGGAGCAGGAACGCACTGCGATCCGCAGCCTGAAGATTCGTTTCACCAACAATTTTGGGTACTACATCGAAGTCACGAAGGCGAATCTGCACCTGGTGCCGACCGACTACATTCGCCGCCAGACCACGGTAAACGGAGAGCGCTACGTCACCGAATCACTCCGTCAAAAGGAGAAGGAAATTTTTCACGCCGAGGAGAACGCCCTCGCGCGCGAGCTCGAAATTTTCGCGCAGCTCGTGGCGGCCGTGCTCGATGATTCCATCGCGCTCGCCCAGACGGCCGATGCTCTCGCCGAGTTGGACGTGCTCACGGGCTGGGCCGCCCTCGCTCGCGATTGGGATTACTGTGCTCCAGTGCTCGAGGAAAACAGTCCTATCCTCGAAATCGTCGACGGCCGCCATCCCGTTGTGGAACAGATGCTCCGCGCCCCTTCGTCGTCGGGCGCCGCTCACGCTTTCGTCCCGAACGACACGTTGCTTTCGTGCGACGAGGCGCAGATCGCGCTGATCACCGGTCCGAACATGGCCGGCAAATCGACGTATATCCGCCAGGTCGCGTTGATCTCGCTGATGGCACAGGTCGGTTGCTGGGTGCCGGCGCGGCGCTGCCGGCTCGGGCTGATCGATCGTATTTTCTCGCGGGTTGGCGCGAGCGACGATCTGGCCCGGGGCAACTCTACGTTCATGGTCGAGATGAACGAGACCGCGAACATCCTGAACAACGCAAGCGATCGCAGCCTGATTATTCTCGATGAAATCGGACGCGGCACCTCGACCTACGACGGGCTCTCCATTGCCTGGGCGGTGGTCGAGCATCTGCATCGCGACGAAGCGCGCGGACCGCGCACGTTGTTTGCCACGCATTACCAGGAGCTCACTCAGCTCGATAAGCATTTGCTCCGGTTGAAGAACTATTCCGTCGCCGTGAAAGAGTGGAACGACGAGATCGTCTTCGTTCGGCGCGTCGTGTCCGGAGCGGCAGATCGAAGTTACGGCATCCAGGTCGCACGGCTCGCGGGCTTGCCCTTGAGCGTCATCGACCGGGCAAAGACAATTTTGGCAAAGCTCGAATCCGACGACACGAGCGTCGAGTTGCCCACGCCCCAAGCAAAGCCAAAGAAAAAAATTTCCGTTCGCGCCGCGGTTGACGATTCGCAGCTCACGCTGCTGTGACCGCTCGCACGAAACGGTTCTTCACAAACTTGGTTCCCTGATAAATCATAAATGCTGGGTCGTTGCTTGCGCGGTACGGTCCGCTGACTCCATTGCTTTAACCGGAACAGGAAAACCCCCGCGGGCCGCTCGCCTGCTTAAAATCCCATGGCTGACTTACGTGTTTTGCTGGTCGACGACGAGGATCTGATACTGCACGTGCTCAAAGAGTTCTTCCGCCAACGCGGAGATCATTGCGACACGGCGACGAATGGCACGGAGGCGCTTCGCTTTGTCGAAGACCGCATCTACGATCTCGTGCTTTCGGACATTTCGATGCCCGGGATGGACGGCCTCGAACTCATCCGGCGCGTCAAACTGCTTCAGCCTCACGTCGTCTGCATTCTCATGTCCGGCCTCGGCACGCGGCGGGACATCATTTCCGCGCTGAAGATCGGCGTATTCGATTTCATCGATAAGCCGATTCCGGACTTGGCCGCGCTCACGATGGTAATCGACCGCGCTGGCGAAAGCAGCCGGCTGACCAAGGAGCGCGACTTGCTTCTGGAAAATCTCAAGCACCAGAACGCGAAGCTCGAATACAGCCTGCTTCGCCTGCACGAAGCGTTTGGTCAACTTCGCCGGCAGGAGGAAGCGCTCGAATCGGACTTGCTGAAGGCACAGCGCGTTCAGCGCAAATTTCTGCCGAGCCGTTTTCCGCGCGTGGAAGGCCTGGAACTTTTTGGCTACTATGCGCCATGCGAGCAACTGGGCGGTGACTTCTTTGGTTACATCTCACTCCCCAATGGCCAAATCGGCGTGTACCTCGTCGATGTGGCGGGACATGGCGTGAGTGCGGCGATGATCACCGTGAATCTCCGCGAGGTCATGCGCTCACGGCATCGCGCGGCCGGCGGCAATGAACTCTTTCAGCAGCCGGAAAAGGTTTTGAAATTCCTCAACGAGGCGCTCCTCGAGGAAAATTTCGATCCGCCGATTTTCGTTTCCATGATCTATGCCGTGTTCGATCCAAACACAGGCCAGGTGCGCCTCGCTTCGGCCGGTCATCCCGCGCCCATCATGGCGACGCTGACGGGCGAATTGAAGAACGTCATGGAAAGCGGGCCTGTGCTCGGCACTCAATATACCACGGCCTACACGACGGCCACGCTGCAACTGGACGAAGGTGATGGGCTGCTCTTCTACTCCGACGGCTTGACCGATGCGCGCAGCACCGACGGCACGGAGTTCAGCGCCGGCCGTCTTCGCGAAACCATGGCCGAGCTTCACCAGCAGCACGCCGGCGACGTGGGTTCCGTCATCGAGCGCCAACTTCTCCAACACGTGAATGGGATCACGCCGTCGGATGACGTGACGTTTCTCGTCGTTACCCGCACAAAGCCCGCAAACAACGGCGAAGGCAGCACGGTCACGACGTTGTCCGGCCTGGAAATGGTCGAACACTCCGTGAAGTTTATCATGCCGGAAAAGATCCGTCATGTGCGCACGGATACACGCGGCCGCGTCGAAGGCGGCTGGCGCGAAAAGACCTGCATCATTCGACTCTCGGGCATCCTCGGTTGGCAACTCGCACCGGCGGTGCGCGAGATGATTCGTCAGGGCAAAGATCGCGCCTACATCCCGATCCGAGTCGATCTCGCGGAAGCCGAAACGATGGACTCGACAATGCTCGGTCTCCTTCTGCAGCACGCCAACGACTTGATCCTGCATCAACCCGGAGACCGCATCATTGGCCAGCTGCACGAGATGGGCGTCCTTCCGCTTTTCAACATCAGCCACGATCGGTGCGAGGCTCCGGAAATTCCGATGGCTGTGGCGCCGAACGACACGCAACAAGCGTGCTCCGAACTGATTCTTTCCGCGCACGAGGCGTTGATGGAAGCCTCGGCGAGCAATCGTCAGAAATTCAAGGAAGTGGTCGACACGCTTCGGGCCAACACGAGCTCGAAGACGAAATCGACCTGAGTCCTTCCTAACCCCGCTCTTGTATCACTGCTGCGGATACACGAGCACGCGATCGTGGACCAGCAGCACCAGATCGTTTTTCCCGTCGCCGGTCACATCCGCGATGATCGTTTCCCGAGGCTCCTGTTGCGCGCCTTTGCGGCCCTGGAAATGTTCGTCGGTTTCGAAGACCTTGAAATGGAGCTGACTGTCCCAGCGGTTTTCGGCCGATTTGGAGAGGACCTCGATGACATTGTGATCGGGATCGACGCAGACCGCATCGGGCGAGCCATCGGCATTCAAATCGCCGACAATGACGTCGCTGTAGTGAATATCGGGCAGATCGGTCGCATGCGTCGCGATGGTCGTGGCGGCGAAATCATCATTGCTCAATGGCAGCCACCAGAAACGGTCCTTGCCGAAGATGAAGGCCTCGGCGCCGTTCTTGGAGCGAATCACCTCGGCGCCGGTGACTTCGATTTTGCCGGCGGGTGATGTATCCACAACCTGATACAAGCCTTGCTCGTTGGCGCGCAGCGTCTGGAACATCTCGGTCTTGCGGTCGTAGATCACGACGAACGGCCGCGCCGCTTTGCCTGACTGTGGAAGCACGAGCGTCGCGCTAACCTCCGCAGTTGAGTCACGCGCATTGAACTGGTCGACCACGGACAGTTCGTTCTTTTCGTTGACCTGCAGGGCGCGGGCAAAATTTCCGCTGCTCACGATCAATTCCGTTTTGCCGTCGGCGCCGAGGTCTCCCAGTGCGGTGGCCGAGGCGTCGATATTGTCCGCGAGTCCGCGGCGGAAACCAGGCAGCGTGGACAAATCGGTGAAGTTCAGCGCATCGCCCTGAATGAAGATCTTCAGTGTATCCACCGGCGAGAAGACGATGATGTCCTTCTTGCCGTCATGGTTCAGATCGACGAGGCGCACGGCCTTGGGATCAGTTTTCAAGGCGGTCAGTTCGATCGATTTTACCGTTTCGGCGGTCTCGCCCTTCTTCACCAGCAAATCGAGAAAACGTTTTCCTTTTTCCTCCCGCACCACGGCGAGATGAAGTGGTCCGCGCTCGACAAGCGAGCCAACCGCGATAGCGAGCGGACGTCCCGTGACCGGGAGTGGCTGCGGATAGGAAAGACGCCCTTCGTTGTTGAACGAGGCGATGCCGACGCTCTGTTCCTTGGCGCTGGCCACGAAGACATCGGCGCGGCCTTTTCCATTCCAGTCACCCGCAGCGATGCTGCGCGCATCGGAGAAAACGGGATAACGCTCCGCCTTCGAGAAGCCGCCGTCTTTCTGTCGCAGGTAAATGAATACCTGCGCGCCCTCGGGATCGCTAATCGCGACATCGAGGTGGCCGTCGCCGTTGAAATCACCGAGCGCGTAACTGGCCACGCTCTTGCTGCCGGGGCGCGGACTGAACACGCGCGGGCGGAGCGAGAGCGTGCCTTCCGGCGGACGCGCTTTTTCCAAATGAAATTCCTCGAACTGGCCCGTCGCATCCTGCGCGAAAGCGAAATGCGCGCCGTCTTTTGCCCCACCCGCTTGCACCAATTGCAGTGTGCAGCGCGTGGCGTGCATCGAATAAGTCTGCTCCGGGCCGAACTGGCGTTCACTCGTCTGAAGGCGCACACGCATCGGCTCGCGGCTCGTGCTGCAGAGGTAGACGAGATCGCGGCGCTTGTCGCCATTCACGTCGCAAACTTCGAGACCGTAGCAGCTGTCGTCAGGAAGTGGATACCGCTCCGGAGCGCTGAGCTGGCCGGTTTTGTCCTGGTAAAAAATCGCGA
Source organism: Opitutaceae bacterium (assembly GCA_035765635.1). Lineage (GTDB taxonomy): Bacteria > Verrucomicrobiota > Verrucomicrobiia > Opitutales > Opitutaceae > EW11. The sequence goes on along the minus strand of DASTWZ010000042.1, from coordinate 167,323 downwards.
GCTCCTTTTGCGCGAGCATGATGACGTCGGTGCGACCGTCGCCATCGAGATCAGCCGCGCGGAAAGAGCCCACAAGCTGCGAAGGCACGGGCGCTTCGGGGATCTTCTTTTCCGACCATGTGCCGTCGGCTTCCTGCAGCCGCAGCGTCAAAGCCTGCGGGTCGCCTGTATAAGCCAAGTCAATACGTCCATCGCCGTTGAAATCGCCGGTTTGTACGTCGAACACAGTAATGCCCGTGGTGACGCTCGCCTTGCGGAATCGCGCGTCTTCGAGCACCGGATCCCAACGATTCGGACTCAGCCCGGCGACAGCCTTGTCGACCGGAGAACCGGGCTGGCGCTGATAAAGCAGATCGATCGAGGAGCGATCGTTGTTCACCACGACCAAATCCAACCGGCCGTCGTGATTCAGATCGGCAGCCTGGAGCGAACGCGTATTCCAATCGAGCTTCACGACATCGGGTCCGCCCAGTGCGATGGGCTTCGCTGCAACGGGCGTGGTCGCCGCGGTGCCCGGCGGCGGTTGGGCCGCGGGCGCGGCCATTACCGTAAGAGCGGAAACAGGAAGCAGGAGCGACGCGAAGAACGGACGAAATGAAAGGCTCACTTTGGATAGACGATTTGCGAGGTGATGTAGACGCCGGAGCTGTCACGTTCCGAGAAACCCACGCTGTGGTCCCAGTATTTCGAAATGGTCGCGAGGTCCGGAATTGCGGTGGGATCGACCGGCGGCTTGGAACGCTTCTCGATCTTTTGCGGAGCGGAATCCGCTTCTTCGTTTTCGCCGGCGGAGTCAGCGGGAGCCGGAACAGGCGCGGGCTGATTGGCAACGACGGATGCGGCTTTTGCGAGCGATTGAAACGCGCTCGCAATGACGGTGCGCATGTCCTGGTAGCTGAACGCTCCGGCGCGCTCGGGCATCCGCGAAAGCGCTGCCTTGATTTCGGGTTTTTCCCAAAGTGTGGGTTGGCCTCCCGACATTGTCTGCAACGCGGTTTCGAGTGGCGCGGCCGAACCGACGCTCATCAGGAAATATCCCTTCGTAATGGAATAGTGAATACCACGCTGCTTCGCGCCAGCGGGAGCGGGAAAATTGAACGAGACGATCTTCTCCCCGAGATAGTCGCGCGTCTTGAAGAGATTTTCGGCATTCGGGCCCGAGCTGTTCTGCAGGGCCGTGACCGCTTTCGAAAAAGCATCCGTGTCCTCCAGGGAAAACGCGAAGAATTGCTCCATGTCGAAAGCCGAAGGCGCGACGTCCGGCGGAAGATCGGCAGGCGTGATATTCGAGGCGATGAGCGAGTCGCCCATGCTGCCGAAGAGATCGCGCTTGATGTCGATCCCGAGTTGCTTGTTGAAAGAACGAAGTTGTCCCTGAAAGAGACCAGCGAGGGGCGGGCTGAAGTTTTCGAGGATTTCTTCGAGCGCGGTGAACGCCTCTTTCAGGCTGAACTTCGCGGTGGAAACGCTGTTCCATTTCGCCGAGATGAAAGGCGGCGTCGCCGGCGGTCCATCGTGGTAGGCGAAAAGTTTCATGAGACCTTTCGCCTCGGAATACAGAAGAGCGGCATGCATCTCGGTGCCCTCTTCGTGCAGCCGCCCAGTCATATAAAATTCGCGAAACGTATCGAGCCCCAGAGCGCTGAGTAGAGCTTCGGGATCGAGATTCAAAGGGTTGTTTTGCGGGTTCGCTTTCGCGCGCTCGATCGCGAGCGCTTTGAACGTCGGATAAAGCGTCGCGGCATTCACCGACACGATGAAGTGCGAATCACCGCCGGAGCGCTGCTGCATTTTCGCATAACGTTCCGAGTTGTCCCAAGGATTGTGAACGCTCCCATTCTTGATCGCATCGATCGCTCCCAGCAGCGTCTCGCGCGAAGGGCTGAGGACCAGTTTCCCGTCCACGATTGCCCAGATCGTCGGGGTGTTGGACGAATCGTCCTTCTTCGTGTTTGGCTGTAGTGTGTGCACCACTACACCGGAAAAATCGCTCGTTTCATCGAGAGCGTTTTCGTCCTTCGCCGCCTTGGTCAAAACCGACTCGAGTTTGCTGGCGTTGTCGCCGACATCGATGCCGATGAGAACGGGCGGCGTGCCCGCCGGCTGTTCGAGAGCAAAGTTCGCGTTGTCGAGAATCAGCACGGCGTCGCCGGTGGCGAAACCGAGGAGCTCCTGCAGCGTGTAGCCGGTCTTCTCCTTGAATTTCCCGCTCCAGTCGGAGGCGTCCATCTCGGCGCGAAGCGGCGCGAAGAACTTTTTGACCTGATCGTCATTCCAAGTCTTGGCCCAGGCACTGCGGTCCCATTCCGAAAGCACGGTCGGGACGTCGTGCACCGCGATGATGAGGGCGGCATCATCGCTTGCGATGTGCGTGATCGGCGAATTCGCGTGAGCGAAAGCGGCGAGACTTAGACCAAGAGTGCCGAGCCAGAGACGGCGAAGGGAATTCATGCAGAGTAAAAAGGGCGCGGCGCATGATCTTGCGCCGCGCAATGACGAAATCGGATCGTCAAGGTGCGATCTGTTTCGCCGTCGCATTCAAGGGCAGTTTCACCGGATGCGGCGGTTCGAGATAGCGATAGCCGGAATTCGGATTGCGCGGATCGAAGGCGAATGCGTCGCGGTTGCGCAGAAAATTTTTCACCACCGCCACCGGGATCGCGAAATTTACGCCTTCGATGCCTGTCATCATCGCCTTCTGATTCGTCACGCCAACCACCTCGCCGCGCAAGTCGAAGAGCGGGCCACCCGAATTGCCAGGATTGATCTGCGTGGTCGTCTGAATGAAGAGCTGTCCGTCGAGAGGACGGTTGCGCGAACTCACGATCCCCTGCGACACCGTGCGATCTAACCCCAGAGGTGAGCCAATCGCAAAAACGGTCTGGCCTTCGGTGACCATATTCGAATCGCCGATCGGCACGGTCGGAAACGTCGTGTTGCCGGCATCCTCGATTTTCAAAAGCGCGAGATCGAGACGGGCATCGAGCGCGACGATGCGGACCTTGTTGAAGGTGACGTTGTCGAGCTCGGCGTTGCCACGGCGAAATTGCGTCACGCTGATGGAGTACTCGCCGGAGACCACGTGCTCATTCGTCATGACATAGCCCGACGGATGAATGATGAAGCCGGAGCCGAGGCTCGTCGGCGTGCGAACTTGTACGACCGCTTCGGATACACGGTCGACGTTTTGATTCACCGTGAGCGACGGCTGGCTCGAAGCGACGCGATACAAATCGCCCGAATCCTCCGTGGTGGTTTGCGGCGCGTTTTCTGCGCGGACGCTATCGATCTCGTCTTTCGGAATCGTCAGGACGGTGAAGCCCAGATCGAGGACAACTTTGTCCGCGCGCTCGGTCAGAATGTCGCCCTGCACTGCGGCGCCGCTCTTCAATTTTATCGTGCTCATCGCCTGCGTCGAAGCGACGCCGAGGCCGGCTGCGAGAAGCGCGATCAGAGGAAAGAAACGTGGGACGGACATGACGGGTTAAGCGACTTTGACGGGACGGCGAAGCGCCCAAATTTGTTTAGCCTGGCTGATCGTTTCAGCAAGGTGGTCGGGCGTAATTGCCTGTTTCGGATCGTCGCCGATCCCCTTGGCGGGCTCGATATGGCTTTCGATGCAGAGACCATCGGCGCCATACGCCACGGCGGCGAGCGCGCAGGCCGGGACATACGAGGCTTTGCCGACGGAGTGCGAAGGATCGACCACCACGGGGGCCCAGGTGCGCTCTTTCAACAGCGGCGTGATCGATTCGTCGGGATGGTTACGGTAACCATCTAACGTGGGAGCTGTACCACGCGGGCAGAGAATGATATTCGGATTGCCGAACGAGGCGATGTACTCCGCGGCGGAAATAAACTCATTGATCGGCCCCATGTGCAGGCTGCGTTTGAGCAGCACCACCGTGTCGCGATCCGCGACGGCGCGGCCGATCGCGCGAAGCAGCGAATAATTCAGGGCGTTGCGCGCGCCGACTTGCAACATGTGCACGCCGGCATCGAGCGCCAACTTGAGTTGATGCTCGTCCATCACTTCGGCATCGACGGGCAAGCCGGTGCGGCGGTGGCCTTCGAGCAGGATTTCGAGCGACTTGTTGTCGCCTTGAAACGAGTACGGATTCGTCCGCGGCTTCCACACGCCGCCGCGCAGCACGTGGGCTCCTGCTTCTTTGACTGCATGAGCGGACTCGTAGAAAAGCTCCGGATTTTTCGGATCGATCGTGCAATGTCCGGCGATGACAAGGAGCTCTTCACCGAGCGTCACGCCGCCTAACGTGATGCGATGAGTCGAGAGATCCGAACGCCGATCCATTAGCTTGTGCGGCGACTGGATTTTATCGACGCGATCGATGTAGCTCAGCCCCTCGATGCGATTGATCATCAGCTCGTCGCGCTCATCGCCGACGATGGCGTAGATGGTGCGCACGGCGCCCACGATCGGTTGAATGCGGCAGCCAAACGCCTCGACGATCTGGGTGACTTCGGCAACTTGCTCGGGCGTAAGACGATTTGACTTCGGAAGGATCATGAGCGCGAAAAGGGACTCAGACTACCGCGACGGCCGCCGCTGTCAGCCTGAATTTCCCGAGCTACCAGGCGCCTAAAAACTTTTCCGGCAAGTCGGCGCGAGCCGCGAAGGTGTAGTTGCGGCCCTGATACGCGTACTCGAAATTGGTTTCGAGCGAGTGAAGAAACATCCGCTTCAGGCCGGTCGCCTTGGCGAAGGCGCGATTTGCATCGAAATCACCGTAAGTGGCGTCGCCGACGATCGGTAGGTGGCGCTTCGCGCACTGAACGCGCAGTTGGTGGCTGCGGCCGGTTTTGGGTTCGAGCGCGATGAGGGCCAGCGCGAAACCTCCGCTGCGCTGCGTGCGCACCACGCGCATCTGCGCTTCCGCCGGAATGTTTCCCGCCTTTGCCTGCGTGCGAACCTGTCCGCCCTTCTTCTGCACGGCCAGTTGATCGCGCCACATCTGCACGTTCGCCGTGGGAATCCCGAAGACGAGCGCCTGGTAAATCTTGCGAACGCTTTTCCGCTGAAACAGCGCGCGGATTTCCTTGGCCAACGCTTCGGTTGACGCGGTCAGAATCACGCCGGACGTTGCGGAATCGAGCCGGTTGAGCAGATACAGACGCTGCGCTTCGCCGGTCTCATTTTTCCAAACGAAAAACTCACCGTTCTCCTGGTAATTCGCGGTGAGCAGCGAGCGCGGCGCATCGGCCGGCGTGTTTGGGTGGGACAAAACTCCGGCCGGTTTGCTGAAGGCGGCGAGCCCATTCGCGTCGCGCGTGATGAGCCGAACGCCACGGCCGAGCGGCATTTCGCTCCAGTACGCCTCTGACGCCGCGCTCACTGATAATAGAACGTGAACGTCATTTCCTGCGATTGCCCGAGCACCGCAATCATGTCGTCCGTCCATTTGCCGTAGGGCGAGCGCGCCGTGATCGCCGATTGGCAGGCGCGTTCGGCTTGGGTGCCGCCCGTGCTTTTCGATTCGATAATTTCCGTAACGGCGCCTTCCGCGCCATCGAGGCGAAAACGGATTTTAACCTCCGTGCCGGAAGGCGGTGAAACGTGGCTGTTTTCCAGAATGCGTTCCCACTGCACCTGAACCGTCTCGATCAACTTTTGAATATACTCGGCATATTGACTCCAGCGAGCATCGATCGCAGTCGGGCCGATGTTCGAGGTGCCAAACTTGTTTTGCACGAGCACGGCGGGCCGCACGTTGCGATCCACGCGGGGCCGCGGCAGCGGGCGCTGCGGGTCGACTTTCGGCACGGTGGCCTGAGGAGCGCCGATCATGAAGGGCGATTCTTTTTGCCCGGTGACTTTCTCGGGGACGTCCGTGGGGTTCTGTTGTTCTTTGGAAAGAGCGGTGCCGAAACCTTCGGGATTGTCGCCCACGATTTTTTCCTCTCCCGGAAGAGGATTTTGCTCTTTGCGCGCATTCGTCTGCTCTGCGGCTTGGGGCGCGGGTTGCGTCGGAGGCGGCGGTGGTGCGGGAGGCGGCAGCTCCGGCTCATGGAGTTGCCCGCTCACGATCTGGCTCACTTCTCCCTCCTTCTTGCCTTCGAGTTTTGGCGTGTCGCTCTTGCCCTCGAGATCGGGCTTTTCCTGGGCGACCTGCTGATTGCGCGCGGCGACGTTACGCGTTTTGTCCGGCGTGTTTTCCGGCGCGTCAGGATTTGTTTCCACGAACTTGTCCGGAAGTGGCGGCGCCTTCTGCGGCATGGGAAATTCCTCCGGCGTCAGCTCGATGTTGAATGTCGGCTTGGCCGCAGTCGACGGTCCGGGCGTCGGTGTGTGACCGAGATGCCGCAGCGCGAGAGCGAACAAATAAACCAACAAGAGCCACACCACCACGGTGAGCATCGCGCCAACTTGGGCGGACCGGACGTCTTCGTTCTCCGACAAAATGCCGCGGCGGCGGGGAGGAGGAGGAGTCTTGGGGCGTTCCAGTTGGCTCGGCATTGGTCGAAGTTAGACGCAAAAGATCAGCGGAGGAGACCGCAACCAGTCAAAATATGTTTCGTCGCCTCGATCGGCAGACCCATGATGTTGGTGAACGAGCCCTTCCAACCGGCGATAATCATCTCGCGGCCTTCCTGAATTCCATAAGCGCCTGCTTTATCGAGTGGATTGACGATTTTGAAATAGGCATCGATGACCGCATCATCGAAGGGCTTGAACGTCACTTCGCTCGTCACGCCTTCATCGATGCGCACGCCTCGCTGTAGTTGTCGGAGCGCTACACCGGTGAAAACGACGTGAGACCGACCGGACAAGCGTTTCAGCATCGCGCGCGCTTCCTCGAGATTGGCGGGTTTGTTCAATACGGTGTTGTCGATGAACACTGTCGTATCCGCGCCGAGCACAAACGCGTCCGGAAACTTTTGGGCCACCCACTCGGCTTTGAGCGCGGCGTTGTGCGTGACCATCACGCGCGGGTCGGTCGCGGGATCTTCGTGCTCCGTCACGTCGGCGACGACGACGTCGAACGTGAGTCCGAGTTCGCCGAGCAGCTGTTTGCGTCGAGGAGAGGCGGAGGCGAGGATCAGTCTGGGTTGCACGAGAAATACAGGCGTTGTGTGAAGCTGACCGAAATTGGAATTTGGCAGAGCGCCATCGGCAGCTTGTAACTTTCCATTCATGCGTATCGGCATCGCACAAATCAACTCGACCGTTGGCGATCTGGCGGGCAACCGCCAGTTGATCCTCGACGCCTATCACGATCTCGTGCTGCACGGCGCGGAACTGGTCGTCTTCCCGGAACTTGCCGTTTGCGGCTATCCGCCGCGCGACTTGCTCTTCAAGCGCCGCTTCGTGCCGGACAACGAACAATCGCTCACCGAGATCGCGACGCATGTCGGCGATGTGCCCGCGCTGGTCGGCTTCGTCGAAACCAACCCGTCGATGCAGGGCCGAAAATTCTTCAACGCCGCGGCCTTCTGCCATCGCGGCGAAATCCGCTTCATCGGTCGCAAGTGCCTGCTGCCAACCTACGATGTTTTCGACGAGGATCGCTATTTCGAACCGGCCACCGAACCACGCATCGTGCTTCACAACGGCGTGCGCATCGGCGTCACGATCTGCGAAGACATTTGGAAACATCCGATGATTTCCACCGGCCGACTCTACGACGTCGATCCGGTTGCGCGGCTCGCCGAGCAAGGTGTGGACGTGATGGTCAACCTCTCCGCCAGCCCGTGGCACTACGGCAAGAGCGATGTAAGGGAAAAGTTGATACGCGACGCGGCCAAGACTCTGCGCTGTCCGGTCGTTTACTGCAACGCGGTGGGCGGAAACGACGAGCTCGTTTTCGATGGACGGTCGATCGTCGCCGACGCTTCGGGAGAGATCATCGCGCGACTCGAGGCGTTCGACTCGGATATCCGCATTGTGGATACAGAGTCCGCGGCGAAAACGCCGCTTTCGACGCCGCCCGCCGACGGCCCCGGTGATATTTATGCGGCGCTCGTCCTCGGACTCAGGGACTACGCTTTCAAGAGCGGCTTTCGCCGCGGTCTCATCGCGCTTTCGGGCGGAATCGATTCGGCGGTCGTCGCCGTGATCGCGGCTGAAGCGTTCGGGCCGGAAAACGTCACCGGCGTGTCCCTGCCCTCCGCGATTTCTTCGGGCCACTCGAAAGACGACGCGCGAATCCTCGCGCAGAATCTCGGGATAAAATTCGAAACCATCTCCATCGCCGAACCCGTTGGCTCGTGCGAGTCCGCACTGGCCGAGGTGTTTGCCGGAAGACCGCGCGACGTCGCCGAGGAAAACATCCAGGCACGCGTGCGCGGCGTGCTGATGATGGCGCTGTCCAACAAGTTCGGCTCGCTTCTCCTGACGACGGGAAACAAGAGCGAAATGGCGGTCGGCTACTGCACGCTTTACGGCGACATGTGCGGCGGACTCGCGGTCATCTCCGATGTTTTCAAAACGGAAGTTTACGAACTGGCGCGCTGGATCAATCGCGAGAAGGAAATCATTCCGCGAAACACGATCGAGAAGCCGCCGAGCGCGGAGTTGCGGCCGGGGCAGGTTGATCAAGACAGCCTCCCGCCATACGAAACGCTGGACGCGATCTTGAAGGGTTATGTCGAACAAGGCCTGTCGCGCCGCGATCTGGTTCGCGAGGGATTCAATGAAACCGTGGTCAACGACATCGTTCGCAAAGTTGATCTCAATGAATACAAGCGGAAACAGGCCGCGCCCGGTCTGAAAATCACTCCCCTAGCCTTCGGCGTGGGCCGCAGAATCCCAATCGTCCAACGTTACGTGAACTAAGTTATCTCCCCCAAAAAGCACCCCATGAAACGACGCCAATTCCTCGCTCAATCCGCGGCCGCCCTCGCCGCCACCTCGATCGGAGCCAAGCTCGCGGACGCTCAAGGATCGAACACTGCGCCCGCCGCTCCCGCGTCCGGGATGAACTACGCTCCCAACGGAAAACCCAATCCCGTGGTGAAGCCAGGCGAGTTTCCCATCGCGGCAGTCCGCCTCGATCACGGTCACATCAATGGAATGTGCAATGGTCTCACCGAAGCAGGTGCCAATATAAAATGGGTTTTCGATCCGGACCCGAAAAAGGTCGAAGCCTTTCAGCAAAAATTTCCCTCAGCCAAAGCCGCGCGCTCTCTCGATGAAGTTCTGAGTGATCCGGAGATAAAACTCGTGGCCGCGGCAGCCGTCACCAGTGAGCGCGGCCCGCTCGGTTGTCGCGTAATGGAAGCCGGCAAAGACTACTTTAGCGACAAGGCGCCGTTCACAACGCTCGAACAACTGGAGCAAGCTCGCTCCGTTGTGGCTCGGACCTCGCGGAAGTACATGGTCTATTTCAGCGAACGCATTCACAACGAGGCCGCAATGTTCGCAACGGACTTGGTGAAGGACGGTGCAATCGGACGCGTGCTGCAGGTGATCGGACTCGGTCCCCATCGTTTGAACGCGCCTTCCCGTCCGGCGTGGTTTTTCGAGCGCGAAAAATATGGCGGCATTCTCTGCGACATTGGCAGTCATCAGTTCGAACAATATCTCACTTACACCGGCGCCACTGACGCGTCAGTGATGTATTCCGCCATCGCGAACCACGGGCATCCGGAGCATCCCGAGTTGGAGGATTTCGGCGAAGCCTCGCTTCTCGGAAACAATGGCACGAGCAATTATATTCGCGTCGATTGGTTCACGCCGGCCGGCCTGAGCAATTGGGGCGATGGGCGGACAACGATTCTCGGCACCAAGGGCTATATAGAACTGCGCAAGTACCTCGACGTGGGTCGCGAGCGCACCGGTGACCACGTCTATATTGTTGACGAAAAAGGTGAGCAGCACCTGAGCGTCGCTGGCAAAGTGGGCTTCCGCTTTTTCGGTCAATTGATCCTCGACTGCCTGCACCGCACCGAAAACGCGATGACTCAGGAGCACGCTTTCAAAGCTGCCGAGCTGTGCCTCCGCGCGCAGGCCGCGGCGCGCCGCATCGTTTAACCGCGAATCGCAAAAAAAGAACCGGCTGCACGAGGGCGGCCGGTTCGAGACAATACAAACAAGGGCTTCGAAGAAGCGGAAGTGAACGATCGATGCTCGATCGTCCAGCTATCACCGAGACCTTAGAATTTATACGTCGTCGTGAAGCGGAAATTTCGAGGCGTTCCGGCGTAAACCATCGAGCGATTGATGCTCGCCATGAGATAATCCTTATCGAGCAGATTATCCACATTGAGCTGGAAGCCCCAATTCTTGTTCAACTCGTAAGCCAGGATCAGATTCACGAGCGTGCGCGACGGCAGATAGAACGTGGGTTGGTTCGGGATCGGATTGCTCGGTGTGCTCGCCGGCGTGAGGCCTGACGGAGCATCTCCGGGGCGATCGGCAATATAATCGATGCCCACCGCGGCCCGAAAACCTTTCAGCATCGGAACCTCATCCTTGAACGTATAGCTCGCCAGCAAAGCGCCGGAGCGTTCGGCGACACCGCGGAACTCCACGTCGTTCGGATCGCGATTCCGGAAGTTTGTATAATTCGCGATCACCGAGAAGTTCGGTGTCGGATTGAGACGTAGTTCGTATTCCCATCCTTTCGCAGTGCGATCGGAGAATAAGGCGGGCAACAACGGATTCGGCGGCGGCGTCGTCAAGTTCGCCGGATTCGGCACCGAAAAGTTGTCCTGCTTGATGTCGAAGTGGGAGATCGTGAAATACAGTTTATTATCCCACAATTTCGTGCGGAGCCCGAATTCATTTTGCTTCGAACTCGTCAGCGGCGGCACCGTATTGACCGGCAAGGAGGGCGGGTTCGATGTCGATTGTTCGGAATACGAATAATAGGCCGAGAACCAGTCTTTGTAGGGTTTGATGACAACACCGTACGACGGAAGCGCGGCGTCGGAAGCCACGCCGTGAAATGCATTCAACACGGTATTGCGAACGCGCTGACGGTAATAGTTCTTGGAGATCGCGCCGTTGAGGACTACTCTGTCGTTCCAGAGCGAGAGCATCTCGGAAACATAACCTTGAATGAAGCGATTGCTGGAGAACGTGCGGAAATTGAGTGTTCCGCGCGTCCAAGGCGTGTCTACATAATGATCGATATCGAAGGCCGGCGCACTGATATTGTACGCTTCGCCTCCGTAGTCGTGTGAATCCGTATAAGCCCAGCCAACCAGACTGGTGGATTTGAGCGCGCTGTTGGTGAAGTCGTAAACATAATCGTTCTGTAGATAGATTGTCCGAGGATCGGCGCGCGGATCGGTACCCGAACGAACAAACGTGCGCGTCGGCTGCGTCGTGATCGGCGAGCCGGTGTAAGGCGGAGTGGAAAGGTACTGCATTCCCGGCACATAGTCGCCCGTGAGCGGGTCACGATTGCCACCCGTGCCGCCCGTGCTGTTTCCGGTGTTAAGCTGCGGAGCGTATTGGGATGTCTTATGATACAGGGCAGAAAACCGCATCTGGATGCCGAAAGGCAGTTCGCTCGTGAAGAGAACTTTCCAATCGTGCTGCTGGTCTATGCGATAAATATCGGCGTCGTTGTAAACACTCAGATCGCGAGGAACGCCTTTTATGAGATCCGCCGTCGTGTTTGTTCCTGCTGACGGATCAACCGGCAAACCGAGATACAACGTAGAGCGCCAGTCGGTGTAGATATATTGAAAGGTAATCTGCGCCTTGTCCGAGAATTTATAGGTGAAGCCCGGCATGATTGTATACGAACGGATGGAAGCGCCGTCCCACCAGTTGTCCCAATCGCGCACCGAGCCCACGACGCGCATGGCCATTTTATCGTTCAACATCCGATTGACGTCCACGAACCCGGAATTCGCGTCGAATTCGCCAACTTGAACATTCACGGTGCCGAAGTCGCGAAACATTGGTTTCTTCGTGGCGTTGTTGACCGTGCCGCCGGGCGAGGTGGGCTGCGGAGCAAGAATGGAATTCGGGCCTTTGACCACTTCGATGCGATCGACGATCGCAGGGTCCAGACTCATGAACCCGCCGTAGGTGAATCCGTCCACGGTGCGTCCATCGGCCTGAAAACCGCGGACATTGGTTCGGTCTTGGGCGTTGGGCAAAGTCGACTCGCTGATGCCCGCTATATATTTCGTGGCATCCAGGATCCGGCCCGCGCCCACGTCCGTCAGCATCTCACTCGTGATGACAGAAACGTTTTGCGACGAGTCCATGATACTTACTCGAACGCGTCCCGCAGAGGTGGATTCGAGCGATGTGTATCGCCCCTCGGAGTTCCCGCTTTTGACGAAGAACGGCGAGAGTTCCACGAGTTCGTCGTCAGTTTGCGGTCGCGCGGGCGTCTGAGTTTGGCTCTGCGCTGCAAGTGAACTAGCGGTCCATATTGCCAACGAGAGCGTGGCGACTGTCTTGGTCACATGTTTCATGCGTAAAGATGCGAACGCGTTCCGCCAAACCGTAGCGGACAGCCATTCGCGATCAGTTCAGTGTTGGGGGTTGAGCAAACGGTGCGGGAACGTGCCCTGTTGTCATAAAAATCGACAAGAATTTTAGCAGGCCGTGCGCGGTCGTGGTGCACGCGAGCCGGCCTTTATATTTTTCGCGAAAGAGGCTTTCCCGTCGTAACACAAGGCGCGCGAAGCGGGCCGCCGGACTCATTCCTAGGCTATAGATAGTATAAAAACCACCCTCATCGGGCATCATAAAGAGAGGTTCCGGAGGCTCATTATAACTGGGAAAATATGATTTATCGCAAAATATAAATTGGCGGGGAGGTGTATGCCTAAATCGACAACTTTGCCGGCAAGCTTCCTGCACCCTCCGCGCCCCTGGGTCGCCGAGCCATTCATTCCTGGTTTGAGCTGGAATTACTGTGCCCTCCCCGCGTGGGAAAATATCTTTTCTTCGCTTCGGCGACGTGAGAATCGTAAACGCAAATGTCCACAGTCTCCGAGCAACTTTTCGAGCGAGCCAAGCAACTGATTCCTGGCGGCGTGAATTCGCCCGTCCGCGCCTTTCGATCGGTCGGCGGCGCGCCGTTTTTCGCGAAGTCCGCGCAGGGAGCGACGATCACCACCGCCGACGGGCGCGAGCTCATCGATTTTGTCTGCACCTGGGGTCCTGCGATTCACGGGCACAATCATCCAGCCATCAAAGCCGCCATCGCCGCCGCCCTCGAAAAGGGCACCAGTTTCGGCACGCCAAATCCCTATGAGGTCGAGATGGCCGAACTCATCACGCGCTTCGTGCCTTCGATCGAAAAAGTTCGCATGTGCAACAGCGGCACCGAAGCGACCATGTCCGCCATCCGACTGGCCCGCGGGTTCACCGGCCGCGACAAGATCATCAAATTTTCCGGCTGTTATCACGGCCATTCCGACTCGCTCCTGATCAAGGCGGGCTCCGGCGCACTCACGCATGGCAACCCCGACAGCGCTGGAGTTCCGGCCTCCTTCGCCCAGGAAACCGTCGTGATCGGCTTCAACGACGAAGCCGCCGTCGAGCGGGCCTTCGCCGCGAATCCAGGTCAGATCGCTTGTATCATCCTCGAGCCCTACCCGGCCAACGTCGGTTTGATTCTTCCGAAACCGGGCTTCTTGAAATTCCTCCGCGAAATCTGCACCCGGGAAGGCGCGGTGCTGATTTTCGATGAAGTGATGACCGGCTTCCGACTCGCAAAAGGCGGCGTGCAAGAACTGGAAACCATCAAGCCCGACCTGACGACGCTTGGAAAAATCATCGGCGGCGGTCTGCCGGTGGGGGCTTTCGGTGGGCGCGCCGATATCATGGACCGACTCGCGCCGCTCGGACCCGTTTACCAGGCAGGCACACTCAGCGGAAATCCGCTCGCAATGGCCGCCGGCATCGCTGGCCTTCGTCTGCTCGAACAGCTCGATCCGTATTCAAAACTGAATACACTCGGTCAGCAGCTTCAGGCGGCGATAAGCGCAGCCGCTGGGGCGAAAGGAATTCCCGCGCAAGTGCCGCAGGTCGGCTCCATGTTCTCTGTCTTCTTCAACCCGCAGCCGGTTCGAAATTACGACGACGCGCTCAAATCGGACACCAAACTATTTGGCCGCTTTTTCCATCTTTGTCTCGCCGACGGCGTCTATCTTCCGCCCAGCGCGTACGAAACCTGCTTCCTGAGCACCGCTCATGAAGGCAGCGCCATCGACCGGGCATGTGACATCATTGCGGGCGCAATCCGCCGGCTGTAATTTTTTTCCTGAAAAGTGAGGATTTCCCTCTACAGAAAACTGAAATCTCGCCGAGGTGCGCCGATTAGAGAATTGATTTGAGAACGACGCTCCTGCCTCTGAACCGCCTCCGCCGTCTAACCAGTTTGCTCGCACTTTCTTGTGCCTGCTACTGCTCCCTTCCCGCCTCTGCGCAGCAGATTCAGCCGGTCGACGCGCCGCTCATTTCCCTGGACGAGCTCCATGCCGGCCAAAAAGGCGTCGTGTGGACCGTCTTTCAAGGCAGCGAGCCCGAGCCGTTTACGGTCGAGGTCACCGGCGTGATCCGCAACGCGCTCGGTCCCGGCAAATCGCTTATCCTTTGTCAGCTCACGGACTCGCGCGTCCAGAACATGGGCGCCGTTGCCGGCATGAGCGGCAGCCCGCTCTACATCGATGGCAAGCTGGCTGGCGCGCTGAGCTACCAAATTCAAAAATTCGAAACCGTCCGCTACGCCGGCTTCACACCGATCGCCGACTTGATCGAAGTCAGCCATTACAGCAAAGCCGACGGCAGTCACCTCGGCGGCACGACCAACGGCTTTATCCCGCTCGAACGCGATGCAGCTCGCGCGAAAAATTCCGAGAGCAACAACAACTCCGCCCCTGCCGCACCTCGCGGCGGCAATGACGAGGGAATTTCGGCGCTCACGCCTATGTTCTCGCTCGGCGGCGTTTCCCCTCAAGTCGCCTCCCTGTTCAGCAATGATTTTCATGCGCTTGGCTTAAACGTGACCGCGGTCGGCGGCTCGACGTCGTCACCCGCCCCCGTTTCAGCTGAAGAAGCCCGTCGCCGCCTGACACCGGGCTCGGCGGTGGCCGTCGCGCTCGCGACAGGCGACATCACGATGGCTGGCACTGGCACCGTCTCGCATGTCGAGGGCAACCGCGTCCTCGCCTTCGGTCATCCCTTGATGAGCCTGGGCGACGTCGACCTTCCGATGGCCCTCGCGGACATCATCGCGATTCTGCCTTCGAGCCTGAATTCGTTTAAGATTTCCAACACCGGCGCCGTGATCGGCACGATCAGCCAGGACCGCCTCTCCGCCATCTGCGGCGATATCGGCAAGGTTCCGGACATGCTCCCGATCCAGGTCAAGACGCCGAGCCGCACGCTTCATTTTTCCGCTGTGCGCCACGCTCGCGTCACGCCGATGATCGCTGCGATGGGACTCTCGCAAGCCGTGCTCGGCTCGAACGACAACGGCATGTCCGAAGGCTTCCGCATCAGCAGCACGGTCACCTATCCCGAAGGCCAAACGGTCACCGCCGACGCCGTCTACGCCGGCCCGCAAGGTTTTGCCGCCGGTCTCGAAGGCTTCGTTCAACGCCTCGCCGCGGGACTGCACAATCCCATCGCTGATGTTTTTCCGGTCGCGATTTCTTTCGAGGTTCAACCGCTGCCAAAGAATCCCTCCGCGACACTCGATACCGTGCAACTCTCTCGCACGCGCATGAGCCCAGGTGATACGCTCAGTGCCACGGTGGGCTTCCGGGATTTCCAAGGCGCGCCGACGCAGCAAACCATCCAGATCGAAGTTCCGAGCGAATGGACCGGCAAGAAACTCGAGCTGATCGTCGCTTCCGGTGAAGAGCTCGACAAACTCGCCGGCCGTCCCGATGCCGTATCCGTTTCCCAAATACGCAGCTTCTCCGCCTATCTCGATTTGCTTCGCCAGGAACGCAGCTCCGACGGCCTGTATGTCGCCGTGGTCGAGCGCGCCAGCGGTTTCATCGACCAGACCCGCGTCACGCTCGATTATCCCGGCAGCGTCGAGCGCATCGCGCGCTCCGCCGACGAAGCGCGTTTCCAGAAACGCGAAGTGCTCGTGCCGCTCTGGGAATCGCACATTCTCCCCGGCAAAGTGATCGAGGCCAACGTCCGCCGCAGCTTCAACGTCGTCGAGTAACGACGAGATCATTTGGCCCACGAATCACACAAATCACACCAAACCTTCGGAAAAATTTTCCCACGGAAAACACAGAAGACACGGAAAGGAATAAGGAACCTATGATGGACCATTTCCGAAAAAATTTCCGAGCATTCGGATCTCAGTAATTTTCCGTGTATTCCGTGCTTTCCGTGGGAAATCGGTTTTCTGATTTAGTGTGGTTCGTGTGATTCGTGGGCAAAAAAAAAATGCCCGAAAAACGACTTTCACGTGACGCGTGAAATTGTCGGCAAATGTCGTAGGGTTGGGTCTCACAAATCCCCTGCCCTATGCTCCTTCGAAAACTCGGGTTTCTCGCTCTCGTCCTGTCTTGCCTGACTGCACAGGCCGCCGAACCGCTCTCGAAGACTTATCCGATCGATTTCTATCGCGACATCCCGAGCAGGAATCTCAAGGGCCTCGCCACGCGGTCGGACGGTCGCCTCGTCAGCGGACCGGTTCTGACGGATCTGAACGGCCCCGAATTGCCGCAACTGCTTTGGTGCCTCGAGCCGGATGGTGAGAATCGCTGGCTGGTCGGCAGCGGTCCCGACGGGAAAATCATCGAAGTCACTCTGACCTCGGCAAACGAATACTCGGTCCGGCCGATTATCGCGCTCGATGAGCCACAAGTTCAGGTGGTCAAACGCATGGCCGACGGCTCGCTGCTCGCCGGCACATCGCCCAACGGCACCCTCGCGTTGATTCGAGACGGAAAAATTGTATCCTCTGCGGCACTACCCGCGGATTCCATCTTCGACATCGTGCTGCGTGAGGACACCGCTTATGTCGCCACGGGCAATCCAGCGAAGATTTTCAAGGTGAACTTGCGCGCCTTCGCGACCGCTGGTGCCGACCAGACACGCACGAAGCAACTCGCCGAGTTGAAGGGCAAGGGAATCGATCTCTTCGGAGAAATCCGCGACCGCAATGTCCGTCGGCTCGCGTGGTCGAACGGCCGCCTTGTCGCCGGCTCGTCGCCCAAGGGCAATATCTACGCTTTTCCCATTTCGGGAGGACCCGCGCAGCTGCTCCAGGAAAACCGCGATGCTGAAGTCTCCGCCCTCCTACCTGTCGCCAATGGCGACCTCTACGCCGCGGTGGTTTTCACTAACGGCTCTTCTGAGTCACGCATCAATCGGCCGGCGAGCGGAAAAAGCGGCAGTGAAGCCGTGACGGATATTCCCCCAGCCACGCCGATCGAGCGCTTCGCGGGCCGCAGCGCAGTGGTGTATTTGCCGAAAACCGGATTTCCCGAGACACTCGTCTCGCGCTCCGGCCTGGCCTTCTATGCGCTCGCCAAGGTCGGCAACACCCTGCTGATCGCGGGCGGCGAACAAGGCGACATCCTCGGCTATGATCTGGCCACCCAGCAGGGCTTGTCGTTCGCCGGCAGCGACTCCGCCCAGGTCAACGCACTCGCTTCAATCGGAACGGACGGATCAACCAAATTTCTGGCACTGCGGAACAACACCTCCGGCCTGGCTGTGATTGATTTCGCTGCCAGCGGCCAGCGCGTCGCCGAGACGCGTCGCCTGGATCTTGGCATCGCATCGACGGTCGGCGCGTTTCGCCTGAACCGATTGGTCAACGCATCCCCCGACCAGGTGCATGTGGAATTTCGAGGAAACATCGGCAGCGACGAAATCGAAGGCTGGTCTCCTTGGGTTACCGCAGAGCGGCGTGCCGATGGCTGGTTCGCGCCGGATTTTCGCGCGCGCAACGTCCGCCTGCGTATCCAGATTGACCCTACACCGAATGCGATGACCGAACTCGATTCATCGCAGCTGTTTTATCTTCCGCAAAATCGGAGGCCTCAGCTCTCCGAATTCCGCGTCGCGCCGTCGAACTACGTGCTGCTCGCCGGCGGCGAAGCGGCGCCTCCGAATATCACTACGCTCGCGCAATTGCTGGCCAATCCCGATCGCGACAAAGCGAAAAATCCAATCCTCAACTACAACGTCGCGCCCGAGCCCGGAAATCAGCTCATCACGTGGGTGGTCGTCGATCCCGATGGCGACACACTCGGCTACACGTTCTCGATCAAACGCGAAGGCAGCGACCAATGGACGGATGTCGCCGTCGCGACGCGCGACACCTATGCGCAATTCAACACCGCGCATCTCGAGGACGGCATTTACCGCACCCGCTTGATCGCCGCCGAGCAGAGTCCCCGCCCCATCGCCGATCGCCTCACCAGCACGTTCGACACAGACGAAATTGTGATCGACAACACGCCGCCCGAAATTGCCGAACTGAAGATTTCCAAAGAGTCGGATGGATTGAAATTGCTCATCTCCGGCCATGACGCGATGAGCGTGCTCCAAGGCGCCGAATTCAATTTCAACAACGGCTTCCACGACGTCGTGCTGCAACCGGCCGACAACATCCGCGATAGCCAGACCGAGACGTTCGTCCTGCAAGTACCCGCGCAGAAAGTCGCCGGCGCCACGGCCGTCGAAATCGCACTAGGCGACCTCGCAGGAAACGTCACGACGCGTCGGGTGAACCTCCCGTAGCAGTTGCATCGGCCGCCCGTGCGCCGCTGCTCGAGACGTCGCTCGTCGTGGCGGCGCACGGGCGGCCGCTGGAAACCACCAGATGGTGGGCGGCCAAATTATTTGGCCTTTGCTTCTGGCATTGCGGCACCTCTTTTTGCGCGCACAGGCCCGTTCCCCCGTCGTCATCCTATTTCAAGCCTACCCCGCAGGCGTCATGAAAATTCTTCAGTTGGAAGATTCTTCGGCGGATTTGGAGCTGATCCGCCCGTTGATCGCTCGCGCCTGGCCGGGATGCGAAATCGACGCCGTGTCGAAACGGGAGGATTTTCTGCGCACTATCGAAAAGCCTGACTTCGACCTGATTTTATCGGACTACACGATTCCCGGATTTTCCGGAATGGAGGCGTTGAAGATCGCCAAAGAGCGACATCCCGCGATCCCGTTTATTTTTTGCTCGGGCACGATTGGCGAGGACCGAGCGATCGAAGCGATTCATTCCGGCGCGACAGATTATGTTTTGAAAGACAATCTGACTCGCCTCGTGCCGGCGATGCGCCGCGCGCTCGATGAAGCCGCCGAACGTCGCAAGCTTCAGGAGGCCGAGAGCGCGCTGAAGAGAAGCGAACGCAGATACCGGACGTTGATCAACGCGATCGCGGAAATCGTTTGGTTCTCCAATGCGGATGGCAGCGTGACGCGCACGCAACCGCCATGGCACGCATTCACCGGTCTCTCCGAGAAGGAGCTCAACGAGGGCGGATGGCTTCAGACGATTCACCCCGAGGATCGGGAGAACGTCGAGAAGGCATGGATCAACTCACTCAAGACCCAGGCGGGACACCAGGTGGAGTTCCGCGTGCGCCGCGCCGACGGCTCATGGCGTTCGATGCTTTCACGCGGGGTGCCGCAATTTTCGCCGACAGGAGAATTGGAGGAATGGGTCGGCGTGTGTTTCGACATCACAGCCACGCGCGACTACGAGCGGCGTCTGCGGGAGAAAGCCGAAGTGATCAAACAGGCCCAGGAGGGTGTTTTGATCACGGACCTGGAGGGCGTGATCACGTTTTGGAACGACAGCGCGGAACGAATTCTCGGTTGGTCCGCGAAGGAGATGATTGGCCGCACGATGCTCGAATTTTTCGAGGCTTCGACCGTCCAAACGATACAGATGGTGCGCAGCAAAACGCTCGAAAGTGGTTCGTGGCACGGCGAACTCACGCTGAATCTGCGCGATCGCAAATCTATCGTGATCGACGCGCATGTGTCGCTCATCCGCGACGAACGCGGCGCGCCGAAGGCCCGGCTGAATATTTTCAGCGACATCACCGAACGCAAACAACTCGAGCAACAGATCCTGCGCGCACAGCGCATGGAAAATCTCGGTCTCCTCGCCTCGGGAATCTCGCACGATTTGAACAATATTCTCACGCCGATCCTGATGGCTGCGCCGCTGCTGCAATCGCGACTCAGCGATCAAGAAGACATTCGGCTCATCGAGACACTCGAGCAGAGCGCGCATCGCGGTGCCGAGATGGTGAAACAAATTCTGAGCTTCGCCCGTGGCGCCGGCGGCGATGTCAAACCTCTCCAACCTCGCCATCTGCTGCGCGACATTACGCGCATCTGCGAAAGCACATTTCCAAAGAAAATTTCAGTGCAAAATCAGGTCGCGGGAGACCTCGCCTGGGTCCGCGGCAATCCGACCCAGATTCACCAGGTCCTCCTCAATCTCTGTGTGAATGCACGCGACGCGATGCCCGACGGCGGCAGGCTCATCATTCGTGGATTGAACCGCTTCGTCACGCAGCCGATTTCAGCCACAACCGGCGTAATTCCGCCGCAGCGTTATGTCGTTTTGGAAATCGCCGACTCAGGCACAGGCATTTCGGAGGAAGTTCGCGCCAAAATGTGGGAGCCATTTTTCACGACCAAAGAAGGAAAAGGCACCGGCCTCGGTTTGCCCACGGTGCGCGGGATCGTGGAAGATCACCACGGTTTCATCGACGTCGAGACCGCGGCCGGGCACGGGACGACATTCAAAATTTTTCTGCCCGCCATCGAAAATGCCCAGCCCGAGAGAGGCGCTCCTTCCTTCCGCGAATTTGTTGAAGGGAAGAACGAGCAAATCCTCGTGATCGATGACGAAGCCGCATTGCGCGAAATGATCTGCGCCACCCTCGACGAGCACGGGTTTCGCGCCATCCCTGCAAGTTCCGCGTCCGATCTCATCGAGAAAGCGGCGCGAATGCGCGACAGCATACGGCTGTTGATCACCGACGTGAACATGCCGGACATGAGCGGCGAACAAGTGATGCGCATCGTGCGCGAACTGATTCCCGGCCTGAAAATTCTCGTGATGAGCGGCCAGGAGGACGCCGAGCGCTTCGGCGATCGCTTCATCGCAAAACCCTTCAAACCCGCAAAGCTCCTCGAGCTGATCAATGAACTGTTGAAAGCAAAGGATGAATGAAGAAGTAAGAATGCAGAATGACTGACCGAAAAAAAGAAGCGGCGGAGCTTCTGAATGCTCGAGATGTCATTCTTCAGAATCGAGGAGCTCAGCCCTCTGTTTTCAGCCATTCTACATTCTTACTTCTTCATTCATCCTTTGCCTTTCCCCTGCCCGTAGTACGCCCCTGGCCCGTGCTTGCGCTTGAAATGTTTGTTCTGCAGCTCCGCCTCGATCGGCGATAGGGAGGGACTCAGGCCCAGGGAAAGAATCGCCATGTGGGCGATGCATTCCACTGCCACCGCGACCTCGACGGCTTTCTTCACGTTCGCGGCCCAGGTGAATGGAGCGTGGCGATTGACGAGAATTCCGGGCACATCCTGCGGGTCGAGATTCGCCAGCCGCTCGACGATGACATTGCCGGTCTGCCATTCGTAATCCTTCGCGATTTCCTCGGCCGTCATTTTGCGCGTCACGGGAATCTCGCCGTAGAAATAATCGGCATGTGTGGTGCCGAAGGCGGGAATCGCGCGACCCGCTTGGGCAAATGCGGTCGCGTGCGTCGAGTGCGTGTGAACCACCCCGCCAATCTGCGGATATGCGATGAAGAGTCGCCGATGCGTCGGCGTATCGGAAGAAGGGTTCAGTTTTCCCTCCACCTTTTTCCCTTCGAGATCGACTAGCACCATGTCCTCCGGCCGCAGTGAAACGTAATCCACTCCACTCGGCTTGATCGCGAAAATGCCCTTCGCGCGATCGATCGCGCTGGCGTTGCCAAACGTCAGGTTGATCAACCCGTGTTTCGGCAGCGCCACGTTGGCTTCATAGGCTTCGCGTTTGAGATCTTCGAGCATGGCGGGTGAATTCGCGGTGCGGCAGAAGGCGGAGAAAGCGATGACTCAGTTCGAGCGTTAGGTGACGGCGGGCGGGATCGACGTTCGCGTCTTAAACCCGAATGCCCTGCGCGAGGTGATAATAAACTTCGTTGTTGCGCAGCGTCTGTTTGAAATCGCTGAGGCGCGTGTCGTCGTCGATCGAAACCATTTCGATGCCGGCAATGGTGGCGAAGTCTTCCAGCATTTCCTTCGTCACTGTGTAACTATAACCGGTGTGGTGAGCGCCGCCCGCGAGAATCCACGCGGCGCATGCCGTCTTAAAATCGGGTTTGCACTCCCACACGGCGCGCGCCACCGGCAGTTTCGGCAGCGCCGGGCTCTTCACCGCGGTCACTTCATTCACCAGCAGGCGGAAGCGGTTGCCCAAATCGACGAGCGAAGCATTGAGCGCGGGGCCGGTGTGCGCATCGAAAACGAGGCGGACCGGATCGGCCTTGCCGCCGATTCCGAGCGGATGGATTTCCAATTTTGGTTTTCCACCTGAAATCGACGGACAAATTTCCAGCATGTGTGCGCCAAGCACTTGGTGGCCCGACGGCGCCAAATGATAAGTGTAATCCTCCATGAAGGACGTGCCGCCTTCGAGGCCGTCACCCATGACTTTCATGGCTCGCAGCAGCGCCGCAGTCTTCCAATCTCCTTCGCCGGCGAAGCCGTAGCCATCGGCCATCAAACGTTGCGGCGCGAGGCCGGGGAGCTGCTTCAGACCGTGCAAATCTTCGAAGGTCGTGGTGAAGCCTTTGAAACCGCCTTCTTCGAGAAAGGCACGGAAACCGAGTTCGATCTTCGCGCCGTCCACGAGAGAATCATGGCGCGCTCCGCCTTTGCGAAGCTCAGCCGCGACGTCGTACTTGTCCTGATATTCCGCGCAAAGTTTTGCCGCGTCGGCGTCGCTCACCGCATTCACTTTGGCCACAAGATCGCCGACACCGTAGCCGTTTGTCGCGAAGCCGAATTTCATCTCGGTGGCGACCTTGTCACCTTCTGTGACCGCGACCTGGCGCATGTTGTCGCCGAAACGTGCGAAACGCGCGCCTTGCCAATCATGCCAAGCCCGAGCCGCGCGCATCCAGGCGCCGATTCGATCCTGCACTTCGGTGTCGGACCAGTGACCCACCACGACCTTCCGGCCAAGGCGCATGCGGGTGTGGATAAAACCTGCTTCGCGATCGCCGTGCGCCGCTTGATTCAGGTTCATGAAATCCATGTCGATCGTGTTCCACGGGAGATCGCGATTAAACTGGGTGTGCAGATGCACGAACGGCTTCTTCAGCACATTCAGCCCGCGAATCCACATCTTCGACGGCGAGAACGTGTGCATCCACAGAATGAGACCGGCGCAATTCTCGTCGGAATTCGCCTCGACGCAGAGCTTCGAGATTTCGTCGGGCGTCGTGAGCAGCGCCTTGAAAATCGTCTTCAGCGGCAAACGCGATGACGCGGCCAGAGCCTCGGCGACTTGCTGCGCGTTTTGAGCAACCTGCTTCAGCGGACCCGGGCCGTAGAGATGCTGCGAGCCGCAAACGAACCAGATTTGTGGAGTGGGAATGGAAGGCATAAATTAAACGCTCTGTTTGATCTCCAGGAGATCTTTCATCACGCGGCTGAGATCGCCGGACTTTTTCAAACCACCGAAGCTGTCGTGGAGTTCTCGATACAAGGCATACAACTGATCGTAGACCTTACGGTTCGCCGCGATCGGCTTGTATTGCTTCGGCTTGACCGAGGTCATCGCTTTCTGCGCGTCGGCAAAATTCTTGTGCGCACCGGCGAGCACCGCGGCGGAAATCGCCGAACCGAGCGCGCAGGCCTGGCTCGAGCCCGCGACCTGCATGACGCAGCCCGTCACGTCGGCGTAGATTTGCATTAGCATGGGATTCTTTTCCGCAATGCCGCCCGCGCACACCACGCGATCGATCGGCACGCCATACTCGCGAATTCGTTCGATGATCGCGCGGCCGCCGAACGCAGTCGCTTCGATCAACGCGCGATAAATCTCGGCGCGCGTCGTGTACAACGTTTGTCCGAGCAACAGGCCGGTCAGCAGTTGATCGGCGAGGATCGTGCGATTGCCGTTGTTCCAATCGAGCGCAAGCAGCCCTGTTTGTCCGACTTTATATTTCGCCGCTTCTTTCGTGAGTTGCGCGTGCGTCGCGCTGTCACCTTCGCACACACCCTCGACCCACCATTTGAAAATATCACCGACGGCCGACTGGCCGGCCTCGATGCCATAATAACCGGGAAGGATCGCGCCCTTCACGATTCCGCAAATCCCGGGGATATCCGGCACGCGTTTTTCGTCGCTCACGACGCCGCAATCGCAGGTGGAGGTGCCGATGACTTTGACCAACGTCCCCTCGCGAACACCGCAACCGATCGCGCCGTAGTGCACGTCGAATTCGCCAATCGCGATCGGAATATCCACTGGCAAACCAAGCTTCTTGGCCCAGGGCGCGCAGAGATTGCCGGCGCTCTGTCGAGCGTCGTGCGCGTCATTGTAGAGACGATCTCGCAAGTCGGCGATCTGCGGATCGAGCATTTCGAGAAATTCGCGATCCGGCAAACCGCCCCACTCCGCTGAATACATCGCCTTGTGTCCGGCCGCGCATACTCCGCGCTTCACGTCGAGCGGACTGCGCACTCCCGCGAGCACGGATGGAATCCAGTCGCTCAGCTCAACCCACGAATAGGCCGCGGCAAAAACATTCGGAGCGACATTGAGGCAGTGCCAGATCTTGGACCACCACCATTCCGATGAATAAACATTGCCGCACTTCGCTATATAATGCGGACGATGCTCGGCGGCCAATTCCGTGATGCGCTTGCCCTCTTTCCAGCTCGTGTGGTCCTTCCACAACCAGCACTGCGCCGCCAAATTCTTTTTCCACTTTCCAGTGAGAGCCAGCGCCTGATTGTTCTGATCGACCGGGATCGGGCTAGAGCCTGTAGTGTCCACGCCAATACCGATCACGCGGTCCGCGGAAAAGCCCTTCTGCTTCTTCGCGGCGGCCAGCGCGCCCTTCACGCTTTTTTCGAGACCGTACAAATAGTCGCCCGGATGCTGGCGGGCCAGATGGTGATCTTTCGAGTCGAGCAGCACCCCTTGCTTGCCGCTGGGGTAATCAACGACGCAGGTGCCTAGTTCCGCGCCGTCCGAGCAGCGCACGACCAAGCAGCGAACGGAATTCGTGCCGTAATCAATACCGAGGGTATACACGCCGAAAAAAATTGGTCGACTTGATCGTAACGTAAACGGCCCGGTTACTTGACAGTAAAAACCCCAAGGAGCTGCGGCGCCGCATCCGCGCGAATAATTGCTCGTGTCCGCGCAAGTTACATTACAGTCATTCAAAAATGGAACGTGTCACGATGTCGACGATCGCCGCGCGCGCCGGCGTTTCGAAAAATACGGTCTCCCTCGCTTTGCGGCATGATCCGCAAATTCCCGCGAAAACCCGCAAGCGGATCGCCCGCATCGCCGAGTCGCTGGGCTATGCGAAAAATCCGGTCGTGTCGCAGCTCATGACAGAGCTGCGCAAAGCGCATCCCGCGAGCTATCAGCGCACGCTGGCCCTGCTCAACGCCAACCAAGACGCGCAGGCCTTCCGCCGTCACCCGACCGTTCCAACCTACGTGGAGGGCGCGAGACAGCGCGCCGCGTTTCACGGCTACAAGCTCGACGAATTCTGGTTGCACGATCCGGAACTCAACGGCGATCGCCTCAACCGCATCCTGCGGGCTCGCGGCATTCGCGGCGCGCTGGTCGTGGGTTTGATGAAAGAAAATCGCCTGCCGGAACGCTTCGCCACGACGTGGAATCTCCACGCTTGCGTGATCACCGGTGTGCGCACGCGCAATCCGACCCTGCCGTTTTGCTGCGTCGACCACCATGCCCTGGTGCTCCAGGCTTTCGAGCAGGCCCGCCGTCTCGGCTACCGTCGCCCCGCGCTGGTGGTCGACGAACATATCGATCGGCTGGTCGAAGGCCGCTTCAGCTCCGGGATGTGGATCAGCCAACAAAGTCTGCCTGCGAAAGACCGCGTGCCGGGCTTCTATCGTGTCGAAGCCGCGCGGGCCGACTCCAAGATTTTTACTGAGTGGCTGAAGAAACACCGGCCCGATGCTCTCTTCACTTTATATAACATTGTACAAACCTGGGTCGCTTCAGCGGGATTTTCCGTTCCGGATGAAGTGGGCTTGATCCAACTCGAACGCCGCCGCGGAAAAACCGACTGGGCCGGCATGGACCAGCACAACGATCTCACCGGAGAAGCCGCGATCGATATGCTCGTCGGCATGGTGCACAACAATGAGATCGGACTGCCTCCATATCCGCGAGCAACGTTGATCAGCGGGAGTTGGGTCGGCGGCGCGACGGTGAGAGACGTCCCTTTTCCGGCCTCCGCGGAATGACGCAAATTTGCCGGTTTCTCCAAGGACTGGACGGTCAAGTGAGTTAGGGTTTGTTGGGGCCTACCCGCTGAGCATGCTGCGGCTTCACCCCCCACTCCCTAAAATGAAAATCGCATCACCCTGTCTGATCCCCTGCGTGCGCCGCGCGCTGGTGGCCGTGTTCGCCTTCGCCGCGATCGCTGTGGCAGCCAACGCGGCTCCGACGGAAGCGAGTCTCTCGCTCGAGGCCACGAAACCAGGTCCGACGATCAGCAAAAATATATACGGCCAATTTGCCGAACATCTCGGTCACGGCATCTACGGCGGCATTTGGGTCGGCGAAGATTCAAAGATCCCGAACACGCGCGGCATGCGCAATGACGTGATCCAGGCATTGAAGAATCTTCACGTTCCCGTGCTGCGCTGGCCCGGCGGTTGTTTCGCCGACGAATATCATTGGCGCGATGGCATCGGACCGCGCGAAAAGCGCCCGTCCATGGTGAACACACACTGGGGTGGCGTCGTGGAAAACAACGCGTTCGGCACACATGAATTCATGGACTTGTGCGAGCTCATCGGCGCCGATCCTTATGTCTGCGGCAACGTCGGCAGCGGCACGCCGCAGGAAATGATGGAGTGGGTCGAATACATGACGTCCGACGCTCAATCGCCCATGGCCAATCTCCGTCGCGCCAACGGCCGCGACAAGCCATGGAAATTGACCTTCTTCGGCGTGGGCAACGAGAGCTGGGGCTGCGGCGGCTCGATGCGTCCGGAATTCTACGCGGACAACTACCGTCGATATAATACATTCGTGAAGAATTATGATCGGTCTTCTCCGATCTATAGAATCGCGTGCGGCGCCTCCGAGGGAGATTATAATTGGACCGAGACGCTGATGAAAATGGCAGCGAAGAACATGAATGGTCTTTCGCTCCATTATTATACTCTACCCACCGGCAACTGGAAAAAGAAGGGCTCGTCGACCGAGTTCTCCGAAGACCAGTGGTTCTCCACGCTCGCCGCGACCCTGCACATGGACGAGTTGGTGACCAAGCACTCGGAGATCATGGACAAATATGATCCAGAAAAGAAGGTCGGCCTGGTCGTCGACGAATGGGGCACTTGGTACGACGTCGAGCCCAACACCAATCCGGGTTTCTTGTATCAACAAAACACCGTTCGCGACGCAGTCGTCGCCGGCGTGAATTTGAATATTTTCCACAAGCACGCCGATCGCGTCTCGATGACCGCCATCGCTCAGATGATCAATGTGCTGCAGGCGATGATTCTCACCGACAACGAGAAGATGGTACTCACGCCGACGTATTATGTGTTCCAAATGTACAGCGTTCACCAGGGCGCCACGTCCATTCCGGTCGAGCTGAAAACAGACGACTATGAATTCGGCGGCAAAAAAATCCCGGCCGTCTCCGCCTCCGCTTCACGCGACAAGAACGGCAAGATCCACATCTCGCTCGTGAATCTGAAGCCGCAGGACAATGCGGTCGTCACCTGCAAGCTGAGTGGCGTGAGTGCAACAGCCGTGACCGGCCGTATTCTTACCGCCTCGTCGATGAATGCCCACAACACCTTTGCGGCGCCTCACACGGTCGAGCCGAAGGATTTCTCCGCGGCAAAACTCTCCGGCAACGAACTGACGGTCACCTTGCCCGCCAAATCCGTTGTCGTTTTGGAACTCTAATTCCATCCACGCCGCCGCGGAAATCTGCGGCGGCATTTTTTTGGTTTCGCGAGCCGAATTCCGGCAAACTTGCGCGGCTCTCCTCCCCTCCGCCGCGGTCCCATTCTTTCCCCGCAATGAAAAAACTCTGTATCGCCCTTGTTTCGTTCTGTCTCGCGGCCACCGCCTTCGCCGCCAAATCCATCACGGTCGGCTTTGCGCAAACGGGCGCTGAAAGCGTCTGGCGCACAGCCAATTCAGCCTCGATCAAGAAAGAAGCCGAGAAGCGCGGCATCACGCTGAAGTTTTCCGATGGCCAGGGTCGTCAGGAAAATCAGATCCGCGCTGTGCGCTCGTTCATCACGCAACGTGTCGACGCGATCCTGATCGCGCCGATCGTCGAAACCGGTTGGGAACCCGTTCTGCGCGAAGCGAAGCGCGCGAAGATTCCTGTCATTTTGATGGATCGCACCGTCAAGGTCAGCGACGACTCGCTCTATGTTTGCTTCATCGGCTCCGACTTCGCCGAGGAAGGCCGCATGGCCGCTGACTGGGTCGCTGCTCACGCCAAGGGCAAAGGCCGCATTCTCGAGTTGCAAGGCACCCCCGGCTCCGCTCCCGCGAACGAACGCCGCAAGGCTTTCGCCGAGGCGATCGCGAAACATCCCGAATTCAAGATCATCGATTCGCAAAGCGGCGACTTCCGTCGCTCCGGCGGTAAGGAGGTCATGGAAGCCTTCCTGAAAAAGTACGGCCACGACTTCGACATCGTCTATGCCCATAACGACGACATGGCCCTCGGCGCGATCCAAGCCATCGAAGAAGCGGGCATGAAGCCCGGCCAGGACGTCACCATTGTATCCATCGATGCAATACGCGAAGCCATTCAAGCCGTGGCGAATGGGAAGATGAACTGCACCGTCGAGTGCAATCCGCTCTTCGGCCCGAAGGTTTTCGATTTGGTCGAAAAGATTCTCGCCGGAGAAAAAGTGCCGCGCATGCAGTACAACAAGGACGAACTCTTCGATTCGTCGAACGCCGCGAAGGCGCTGCCCACGCGGACTGAGTACTGAACCGCTTGTTCTCCCTGTGGCCGATAATCCGCTACTTACGCTCCGAGGAATTCGGAAACGTTTTCCCGGAGTGCTCGCCCTCGATGGCGTCGACTTCACCGTGCGCGCCGGAGAAATCCACGCGCTCCTCGGTGAGAACGGCGCCGGCAAATCCACGCTGATCAAAGTCCTGACCGGCGTGTATACCGCCGACGAAGGAGATATCCGTTTGGCGGACAAGCCACTCCAGGCGCGTTCACCAGCCGAAGCGGAAGAAGCCGGTATCAGTACGGTTTATCAGGAAGTGAATTTGATTCCGTCGCTCTCCGTGGCGGAAAATCTTTGCCTCGGCCGTCAGCCCGGCAAATTGGGTTTCATCGCGTGGCGCGCGTTGCGCCGCGCGGCCAAAGCGTCCCTCGCGCGACTCGGCCTCGATATCGATGTCGACGCCGAGCTCGGCTCGCTCTCCGTCGCCCTGCAACAGATGGTGGCGATCGCTCGCGCGCTCGATCGCAAGGCGCGCATGCTCATCCTCGACGAACCGACGGCGAGTTTGGATGAAAAGGAAGTGGCCGATCTGTTTCGCGTCATGCGCCAGCTCCGCGCCGACGGACTCGGCCTGATTTTCGTCACGCACTTCCTCGACCAGGTCTATGCCGTGACGGACACGATCACGATTTTGCGAAATGGGAAACTGGTCGGCGAGTACCCGACATCGAGCCTTTCGCATCTCGAACTCGTGCGAAAGATGCTCGGACGCGAAGACTACAGCGAGGAAACCGGCGCTCACGCCGCGGCAAAACGCGCCCTCGCCGAACAGCCCACGGTCGTCGAAGCCGCGCAACTCGGTCGTCGCAACGCCGTCAAAGAAATCAACCTCTCCATTCGCGCCGGTGAAACCCTTGGTCTTGCCGGATTGCTCGGGTCAGGGCGCACGGAAACAGCTCGCCTCCTCTTCGGTCTCGACCGCCGCGACTCGGGCGAAATCCACGTGCGCGCCAAGCCGGCAAAACTCGGTTCGCCGCGTGATGCTGTTCGCCATGGCTTCGCTTTTTGCTCCGAGGACCGAAAGGCCGAGGGCATCTTGCCGAACCTGAGCGTGAGGGAAAATTTGATCCTCGCCTTGCAGGCCCGCCGTGGCGCACATCGGCCGTTAACCCGCGCCGAACAGGAGGAGCTTTGCGATCGTTACGTCAAAGCGCTCCGTATCCGCTTGGCCGATACAACAGTGCCGATCCGCACGCTTTCCGGCGGCAATCAGCAGAAAGTTCTCCTGGCCCGCTGGCTCGCCACCCAGCCTTGCCTGCTTATCCTCGACGAGCCGACGCGCGGCATCGACATCGGCGCGCGTGCCGAAATCGGAGCGCTCGTCGGCAAACTCTGCGACGAAGGCATGGCTGTTCTCCTGATCTCTTCGGAAATCGAGGAAATCGTCGAGCTGAGCAGCCGAGTCATCGTGCTGCGGGAACGTCGCTTTGCCGGAGAGTTTTCAGGTGACGAAATTGTGGCGCCGAAGCTCATTCATGCGATGGCCGCGGGAGGCGCGACATCATGAAGAAGTTTTGGGGTTCACCTGTGGTCTGGCCAATCGCCGGGCTCGTCGTGCTCACGATCATCAATCTGGGATTCAATTCCGCCTTCCTTAAAATCACGGTACTCGACGGCCATCTGTTTGGTGTTCCCATCGACATCCTGAATCAAGGAGCGCGCACGCTGGTTTTGGCCCTCGGCATGACGGTCGTGATCGCCACGGGCGGCATCGATTTGTCCGTCGGTTCCGTGATGGCGGTGTCTGGCGCGACCGCCGCCATGCTGTTGAGCCATGGCTACGGGCTTTCCACGGCGATTGTCGCCGCGCTCGGGAGCGGAATCGTCGCTGGATTGATCAATGGCATTCTCGTGGCGCGCGCCGGAATCCAGCCGATCGTCGCCACGCTCGTCTTGATGGTCGTCGGCCGCGGCCTCGCTCAGTTGATGACCGGAGGAGACGTCGTGATCATCAAGAATCCAAGTTTTGAATACATCGGAAATGGCTTCCTCCTCGCTCTGCCGTTTGCGGCGGTTCTCGCGGTGATTTTGTACGTAGCCACGCACTTCGGCCTTCGGCGCACAGCTTCCGGACTTTTCCTCGAGGCTGTGGGCGACAACCCCGTCGCGAGTCGCTTTGCAGGTTTGCCCGTCGCGCGCATCACGTGCCTCGCCTACGTCGCCTCGGGACTATGCGCAGCCATCGCGGGCATCATGGCCACGGCGAATATTCGCGCGGCCGACTCCTATCGCGTCGGTGAAAACACCGAGCTCGATGCGATTTTCGCCGTGGTCGTCGGCGGCACTGCGTTGACCGGCGGGCGCTTTCTGCTCGCCGGTTCGTTTGCCGGCGCGCTCCTGCTGCAGACCCTCACCCAGACGATGTACTACATCGGTGTGCCGCCTGCCAAAGCCACTGTGCCGAAAGCCGTGCTCATTCTCGCTGTTTGTCTGATCCAATCCACCCGCACTCGCGCGTGGTTCTCGTCTCTCTTCAAGCGGCGCACCGCATGAACGCGACTCTTCAACGCAAGCTCCCCCAGCTCGCGACAGCCGCCGTGCTCGTCGCCATCGCTCTCGGCGCGAGCCGCATGTACGAAGGTTTTCTGTCGCTGCGCGTGCTGACCAATATTTTGACCGACAATGCCGCGCTCGGCATCGCGTCGATCGGAATGACGCTCGTGATCTTTTCCGGCGGCATCGATTTGTCCGTCGGCGCAGTCGCAGGTTTTTCCTCGATCCTGACGGTCACATTGATCGAACAGCACGGCATGCATCCGCTGCTTGCGGCGCTCGTCTCGCTGGGCATCTGCACCGCCTGGGGCCTCGTCACCGGATATATTGTTCACGCGTTCAACCAACCCGCGTTTCTGATCACTCTCGCGGGGATGTTTTTGATGCGCGGCTGCGCCTATTGGATCACGACGGAAGCAGTGGGATTGAACAATCCGATGATGACGAGTCTCGCTGGATGGGAACTGCCACTCGGATCGACCTTCGGTTTGCCATTCAGCGCAGCGACACTGCTCGTCGTCATGATCTTCGGTCTGATCCTCGGCCACTACACGCGTTTTGGCCGAAACCTGATCGCGATCGGCGGCAGCGAACAATCCGCGCTGCTCATGGGCTTGCCCATTGGCGCGACGCGGATCGCCTCCTATGGCCTGAGTGGATTTTGCGCCGCCCTCGCCGGACTGGTGCTCGTGCTCTACACGGGTTCAGGAAATCCGTCCTTCGGCCTCGGCCTCGAACTCGACGCCATCGCCGTCGTCGTGATCGGAGGTACGCTCCTCATTGGCGGCCGCGGACACATCGTGGGCACGATCCTTGGCTTGCTCGTCTTCGGCACGATTCAGTCAGCCATCATCTTCGACGGCCGCCTCTCGTCGCAATGGAGCCGCATCGTCGTCGGAGCCCTCCTTCTGGCGTTCGTATTGCTCCAGCGGATACTGGTAAAGCGCCTGAAAGGCTAAGGAAGAAGGCAGAAGGAAGAATGCAGAATGCAAAAGGCAGAAACTGAAAGCTGACGGAACCTAGTCTCCATGGGGCATGGTTTTAGTCCGGCATTCTACATTCTTCCTTCTGCCTTCTTCCTTAGCTCGCGTCCACGCGAGCGTCATCTCGCCGGTCCCCACCTGCTCGTGAAGGGAAAGTACACGAATAACGGACGGCCCACGACGTTGTCCTTCGGCACGGTGCCCCAATAGCGACTGTCCGAGCTGTTGTAGGAATTGTCGCCCATCGCGTAGTAACCGTCTTCCGGCACCGTGACGGTCTGGCCTTTTTCCAACGCCCAAAACGGCGCGTAGCCCCGATATGGCGCCACGCGGTTCGCATTCAAATCAAATGCCTTCGAACCTTTGATCGGCGCGTCATTGCGATACAAGACGGGCGCTTTCACCTCCAATTTGTCGCCAGGCAAGCCGACGAGGCGTTTGATATAATACTGTTCGGATCCGATCTTCTCGATCCCGTCCGTGCGAAACACGAAACCCTGCCCGACCTTTGGCGGGAAAAAGTGATACGTCAGACGATCAACCAAAAGTTGATCACCCGTCATGATATCGAAGGAGAGAAAGGCTTTCCCCTTCTCCACCGGCTGATCCAAGGTGATCACGCGCACGCCGTCGACGATCGCTGGCGAAGAACGAAGCTTGGCGGCGAATTGCTGCTCCGTCAGGCCAACCGCTTCGCGAAACGCGGGATCAAAATCGAAATCGTACGGCACCTTCAACGTCACCGGCTGCCGGTTCACGTAAAACGTATACTCACGAACATCGGTCGGAATAATCAGCCACTTCCGTCCGCGCGCCTTGCGAAAATCTACATGCGTGCCGCCGGCTTGGTCGAAGAAAGCGCGAAACGAAACCGAGCCCGACGTCGGAGCGACAACCTCACGGTGCGATGCACCGAACAAAACCAATCGCACAGCTTGGATCGCGGGATTCGGCCCCTTCGACGGGTCTTTGTAAACCTGCGGCGTCATGCCGTAGTAGCTCGGCCACATCGAATTCGTCGGAATCTTGAACGGCTGGAGGAAATAGGTCCTGACGCCGAGCACGACGATCGCGGCCACGAGGAAAAATTCCACGTACTCCTGGATCGTCGACTTCGGGTAAAACGTGCCCCCCGTCCGGCGCAGCACTTCTTCGAGCGACTCGATGCCGAGCTTCATTTTGCTCGCATCGGCTCGCTCCCGCAGTAGCGCGCGAAGCCCTTCCATCCGCTGCTGCAGTTGAGCGCGCTCCGCCTCCTTCAATTCGTCCCGCCGGTAGTTGAAAATCTTTTCGGCCAACTCGAGCCAGTTGGCTGCGTTGTCCCGCATCTTTTTCTCGACCGAGGCGAATAGTCCAAACACGGAGATCCGGGGCTTAGTTGTTTTTGAGAACTTGAATAAAGGCGTCGGGAGGAATGGAGACCCGACCAATCTGCTTCATCTTCTTCTTACCTTCCTTCTGTTTGTCGAGCAGCTTGCGCTTACGCGAGATGTCACCGCCGTAGCATTTTGCGGTCACGTCCTTGCGCATTTCCTTCACGTTGTCGCGCGCAATGATCTTGCCGCCAATCGCGGCCTGAATCGCCACTTTGAACATCTGCGGCGGAATGATCTCGGCCAGTTTCTCGCAGAGTTCCCGCCCCTTCGCCTCGGCTTTGTCGCGATGGACGATGCTGGCAAACGCGTCGACGGGATCGCTGTTGATCAAGATGTCCATCTTCACCAAGTCGGACGCGCGATACTCGCCCAACTCGTAATCCATCGAACCATAACCGTGCGTGATGCTCTTCAGCCGGTCATTGAAATCGACCAGGATTTCGTTAAGCGGCAGCACGCAGCGCAGCATCACGCGATTCGAATCGAGCGTGTCGGTATGTTCGCACACGCCGCGCTTTTCCATGATGATGGCGAGAATGTCGCCCATGCATTCGTTCGGAATGTGAATCGACGCGTTGATCGTCGGCTCGGCGATTTCGAGAATTTCACCGGGGTCCGGCAAGTTGATCGGGTTGTCCACTTCGATCACCTCACCGCCGTGCCGCGTGACTTTGTATACAACACTTGGATACGTGGAAATGATCTCCACGTCGTGCTCGCGGCGGATGCGCTCCTGAATGATTTCCATGTGGAGCAGTCCGAGGAAGCCGCAGCGGAAACCAAAACCGAGCGCAACGGAGCTTTCTGACTGATACATGAACGCCGAGTCGTTCAAACGGAGTCGGCCAAGCGCGGCTTTTAGCTTCTCGTAATCGTTCGATTCGAGCGGATATAGGCCGCAGAAAACCATCGGCCGAACTTCCTTGTAGCCGGGCAACATCTCCGACGCGGCCTTGTTCGAGAGCGTGATCGTGTCGCCCGTCTTGATATCCGCCGGATCCTTGATGTTCGAAACAATGTAACCGACATCGCCCGGCTCGAGCACGTCGACCTTCTGCATCTTCGGGGTGAACACGCCGACTTCCTTTACTTCGGCTTTCTGGCCGGTGCTCATAAGGAGCATCATTTCGCCGGCTTTGATCGACCCGGAAAACATGCGCGCGTACGCAATCACACCGCGGTAGGAATCGTAGATCGAATCAAAAACCAGCGCGCGCGGATTCGGGTAGTCGCGCCAACGCGGCTCCGGCACGCGAAGGATGATGGCTTCGAGAATGTCTTGAATGCCGATGCCGGATTTGCCGCTGGCCAGGATCGCCTCGTCCGACGGGATCGAAAGAATGTCCTCCATCTGCTGCATGCAGAGTTCGAGGTTCGCGCTCGGAAGGTCGATCTTGTTGATCACCGGGATGACCTTGAGCTGCTGAGCAAAGGCAAGGTGCGCGTTCGCGACCGTCTGCGCTTCCACGCCTTGCGCCGCGTCGATCAACAACACCGCGCCCTCGCAGGCCGCCAGACTGCGCGAAACTTCGTACGAGAAGTCCACGTGCCCCGGCGTATCCATCAGATTCAGCTTAAACACGCGACCATCCTTGGCCCTGTAGTGCATCGTGACCGGATGGCTCTTGATCGTGATGCCACGCTCCTTCTCGAGATCCATCGCGTCGAGGTGCTGGTCCGTCAGGACGCGCTCCGAGACGGTGTTGGTGTACTCGAGCAACCGGTCCGACAGCGTGGTCTTCCCGTGGTCGACGTGAGCGATGATACAAAAATTACGCGTGAGGAGCTCTTGCATGGGAACGCCCGTCAGACTTGCGCCAGATCGGGTTCAAATAAGGAAACAAACGAGCCTGCCGGACCGTGAGGCAGTTTCAAGAGGCTAAATCGGAAAACTCGGAATAGCTCTTCACCATCCAATCCTTGTTCGTGCGTCGGGCCAACCCGGCCAGAACTGCACCAGGTCCGAGTTCCCAAAACAGCGTAGCACCTGAGGCGGCGGCGTTCTGCATGCAATCCTCCCACAGCACAGACGAAACCACCTGCTTGATCAGCGCCTCGCGAATTTCAGTCGGTTGCGACACGGGTTTCCCCGTCGTGTTGGTGAAAACGGTAAACTGTGGCGTGCCAAACGTGATGCCCTGCAGAAATTCCGCGAACTCCGCGCGGGCTGGCTCCATCAAGCGACTGTGATAAGCCCCGGCGACATTCAGCGGAATCGCTTTTTTGATCCCGCGCGCCTTCGCCGCCGCCACCGCCGCTTCGACTTTGGCCTTCTCTCCCGAGACGATGATTTGCCCAGGCGCGTTGAAGTTCGCCGCTTCGATATCGAACTCCTTGCACAGCTCGATCACCTTCGCGCGCTCTTCGCCCACGATCGCGGCCATGCCGCCCGTGGTCTTCTCACACGCCAGCTGCATGAGACGTCCGCGCTCGGCCACCACGCGCAGACCGGTCGCAAAATCGAAAACCCCGGCCGCCGTCAGCGCGGTGATTTCGCCAAGGCTGAGACCGAGCGCAAATTTCACCTCGGGCAGTTTGCCGAGTTCGCGCAACACCGTCAGCAAAGCCATCCCATGAACGAACAGCGCCGGCTGACATACCTTCGTCTGCGTCAGCTCCGTCTCAGGTCCTTCGAAGGAAACTTTCGCCAAATCCCAACCCAGAACCTGATTGGCTTGCTCATACAGAGAACGAGCGGGACTCGAGTTCTCGAAGAGCGATTTGCCCATTCCGACTTTCTGCGCGCCTTGGCCGGCAAACAAGAGTGCAAGTGACATAGAGAACGTACACTCGAAAGACAGGAAAACCGCTAAACAAGCCCGAAAAACAAAACGGTCGCACGCCAGTGGAAAACCGACGACGCCGTCGCCGCGGCGGCGAAATCAAAAACGGCGCAACTGCGGAAAATAACGCTGCTCGTCGATGAGCGGCTTGGTCGGAGGCGGAAGATCGTTCTCGAGCGATGCGCGCGCCGAAGCAGACGTGGCCGGTCGAAGCCCGCGATTGTCATGCTCCTGTGGATACGCGAGTGCTGAAGGGAGCATGCGTTGTGCATCGCGCTGGCCGTCGGCGGCTGTCATCGTCGGCTGCAAGGAACTCGGCGCCGGGGATTGCGCGAGCGACGAGGGCAATGGCTCATTTTGAGCCGTTAGGTACGGATTGGGCAACGCGGCGGCCATGCCCACGCGACCGGAACCGTGGGCAGCATAGCGCGGAGCTGCGTCGACAGAAAACTTCGATCTGGTGTCGTCGGCGGAAAAGGCTTCGGACTCGTGTCCCAGCGCTCCCGTTTTCTGCGCGTCGGTTTTCAAAAGAGAGCGCGTTTCCGGCGAGAGCCAGCTTTGCATCATCTGCGCCATCAGGTCCGGACGATTCCTCCCGGAGGTTGCGCGCTTTGCGTCGGCGCGTGCCTCTATTTTCGACTCTGCCGCGAGCCGCGCAGCTGTATCCCGATCCTGGCTCATCTTAAAACCGTCGACCAGCCAGCCCTCGGACTTCGTCTCGTCCAAACGCGGCGTTTGACTTGGCCGCTGCTCCCCGGGCGTGCCGGCGAAATTCGAAATCGGAATATGAATATCCAGCGCCGTCTGCGGATGCACCGCTGATTCGGTCGCCGGTAGATTCTGCAGCTCTTGGCGCGCCGCCTCGATCGCATTCGCGTTCGGTGTGGTCCGCGGATCGTCCGCGAACAGCGATGCCGCCGAAGCGAGGAGCAGGACACTCCACGTTGAACGCGCGCAGGACATGTCAGCCGCAGACCACTAAGTTTTGATGAAGATCCCCTTCAGGTTCATCTCCAACGCCTGAGGATTCGGCGAAAAACGAAGGCCATCGGCCTTGCTGATTTTGCCCGCTTTGATGAGGCGGTAGAGATCGCGATTGAAAGAAAAAGTCTGCGAGTCGCCGGTGCTTTCCAGCAAGCTTTGGATGCGCTCGAACTGGCCTTCCAGGATCAGCGTGCGGATCGTCGCGTCGGCGTTGAGGATTTCGTTCGCCGGGTGCCGGCCGCCGCCTTCCAGCGACGGAATCAGCTTTTGGCAAATGATGCCGCGCAGCGAGCCCGCGATTTGCCGGCGCGCCTGGATTTGCTGCTCCGGCGGAAAGAATTCGAACAAGCGCGTCATCGACTGTGAAACGGTCGCGGCGTGCATGGTCGAAAGAACCAAGTGACCCGTTTCGGCCGCTGCGATGGCGGTTTCGAACGTTTCCCGATCGCGCATTTCACCGATGAGAATGATGTCCGGATTTTGGCGCAGCACGGAGCGAATCGCCAAAGCGAAATTGGGTACGTCGAGACCGATTTCGCGCTGATTGAAAACGGATTTATCGTCCTGAAACGTGAACTCGATCGGATCCTCGATCGTGACAATGTGCCGGTCGTAGTTGTGATTAATCCAGTTCAGCATCGCCGCCATGGTCGAGCTCTTGCCCGAGCCCGTCGCGCCGCAGATCAACAGAATGCCGTCCTTGCCCTTGGCCAAATTGAGCAACGGCTCGGCCTCGAGATTGAGATCTTCGAAGGTGGGAATCCGGCTTTTGATGTGACGGAAAACGATGCTGACCGTGCCCCGTTGGTGAAAGGCGTTCACACGGAAGCGGCCCACATTTTCGGCCGTGTACGCGAAGTCGATTTGTCCTTCGTTGTCCCAAATTTGTTTGAAGACGCGCGGCACGTGATCGTCGACGAAGGCCTGCGCCTCCGTTCCAGCGATCGGGTCCATATCCACTTGCTTCAATCGCCCGGAAAGCCGGACGTAGCCCGGCTTGTTCGATTTCACCACCACATCGCTCGCGCCGCTCTCCACCGCCAATTTCAGCAGCTCGTTGAAAATCTCAGTATGCAACGACATGGGAATGCACAGGGAAGAAAAGCATTGCGGATTTGGTAATTCGGATTGGGTTTCGCGTGCAAGGTATTCTCCTGTAAACGCTCCATGAAACTCCGCCCGCTCACCGGTGCTATCACCGCTATTGTGACCCCGTTGCACAACGAGGCCGTCGATTTCGACAGTCTCCGAAAGCTCACGGAGTTTCAGATCAAATCGGGCATTCATGGCATCGTTCCCGTCGGTACCACCGGTGAATCGCCAACCCTTTCCCACGAAGAACACCTCGATGTGATTCGCGCCGTCATCGCCACGGCGAAGGGTCGCGTGCCGGTCATCGCGGGCACGGGTTCGAATTCGACTCACGAAGCCGTCGAGCTCACGCGTCTTTCCCACGACGCCGGCGCCGACGCCATGCTCGTGGTCGCGCCTTATTACAACAAGCCCAGTCAGGAAGGCGTCTACCGGCACTTCGCGACGGTCGCGGAAGTCACCGACAAGCCGATCATTCTTTATTCGATCCCGGGCCGCTGCGGCATCGAGATCAGCGTCGCGGTCGTGGAACGCTTGCGGAAAAAGTATCCACACGTCGCCTACATCAAGGAAGCTGGCGGCTCGGTCGATCGTGTCGATCAGCTCAAACAAACTCTCGGGAAGGACATCACGGTCTTGAGCGGTGACGACAGTCTCACCCTGCCCTTCATGTCTGTGGGTGCGGAAGGCGTGATCAGCGTCGCCTCCAACCTGTTTCCCAAGGAGGTTGCCCAGATGGTGCTGTTCGCGCTCGGCGACGAATTCGGCAAGGCGACGAAACTTCACCGCAAGCTCTACCCTGTTTTCAAAAACATCTTCATCGAACCGAACCCCGTTCCGATCAAGACGGCCCTTGTCCGCGCGGGCAAAATCGCCTCCGCGCATGTTCGTTCGCCTCTTTGCGAAATGAGCAAGGCCAACGAAGAAATCCTTTTCGCGACCCTCAGCGCCCTCGGCAAATAAGCTCATGCCTCTCCGTATCGCTCTGGTCGGCGCAAAAGGCCGCATGGGTCAGGCCATCGCCGCAGCTGCCGCGGCCAACGACTGCGTCATCGCCTGGCCTCTCGACGCCGGTGACGATCTCGCGTCCGGTATCCAAAATTCGGATGCAGTGATCGATTTCAGTTCGCACAAGATCACCGCTGAAATTGTTCGGCTCGCCGTCACTCACCGGAAGCCACTCGTGATCGGCACGACCGGCCACTCTGCGGAAGAGAAAAAAACGCTCTCCGCCGAAGCGGCGAAAGTGCCCTGCGTTTGGTCGGGCAACTACTCCGTCGGTGTGAATCTTCTCTTCGCCCTCACGCGCCGCGCCTCGAGCATTCTCGGCGCCGATTACGACGCGGAGGTCATCGAGATGCATCACCGCTTCAAGAAAGACGCGCCGAGCGGAACCGCTGCGCGCCTCCTCGAAATTATTCTGGAAGAACGGAAGCTCACCGCCGACGCGCTCCGGCACGGACGCGAGGGCATCACCGGCGAGCGCACTTCGACCGAAGTCGGCATTCACGCGCTCCGCGGCGGCGACGTGGTCGGCGAACACACAGTGATGTTTGCCGCGCTGGGTGAACGCATCGAGCTCACCCACAAGGCCTCCGACCGCACGATTTTCGCGCGCGGTTCGCTGCGCGCCGCCCAATGGGTGAAATCGAAACCGGCAGGTCTCTACGACATGCAGGACGTCCTCGGGCTTAAATAAATCCCGGGAATCACCAGGCATGATCACTTCGATTCAAGGCGTCCTCACCGCCGCCACGCCCCTGAGCGCCATCGTCGAGCTAAACGGTCTCGGCTACGAAGTGAACATTCCAGTCACCACCGCGGAGAAACTTCCCGCGCTTGGATCGACCGTGAAGCTGCACACGATCGTGATCTATCGCGAAGACGCGCAGACGCTGTATGGTTTCGCGACGGTCGAGGACCGCGATTTTTTTCGCTTGATGATCGAGCACGTCAGTGGCGTCGGACCGAAGATGGCGCTGACGATCATGAGCAAACTTTCGCTGGCCTCGCTTTCCGCGGCGATTCGCGATGGCGATATCGCGACGCTCTCGAAATGTCCGGGCATCGGCAAAAAAACCGCGGAGCGGCTCGTCGTCGAGCTGCGCGCCAAAGTCGGCGCCTCAGGCCCTGCGCCAATCGCCGGTTCCGAATCCGCCGCCTCGGCGCAAGCCGCCGCGCCTGCCGACACGCGCATTCGCGACGCCGTGATGGCCCTGGTTGCCCTTGGCTACAAAACGGACAGCGCGGACGAAGCCATTCGCCGGGCAATTTTGCAGCTCGGACCGAAGGCGACCACCGAACAGCTCATAAAAAAGGCCCTCAGTTAAGAGGGCCTCGTTCATCACTGTATCGGGAAACTCGATACAGTTCGGTCAGCGTTGAAATTGAAAAGCCGCGCGCTCAACCGCCGCTTGATTTCCGCGGCGCAAAACCAGCGTGCGATTCGTAAACGATGTATTGATCGGCTGCAGGGTGATGCGGTCGGACAGCGACGCAACGGGAGTCAACTCGACCTTCTGCATCCAATCGTACGAAGGAACGGCATCGCTCATCGAATCCAGCATCAGTTCGCTCGGTGAATCGTCTGTGCCGAAAGGGCGAACGTTGCTCACGGCGAAAAGACTTTCGCGCACGGATGGCCGTGTTTGAGGGGATGCCTCTCTCACTT
Source organism: Opitutaceae bacterium (assembly GCA_035765635.1). GTDB lineage: Bacteria > Verrucomicrobiota > Verrucomicrobiia > Opitutales > Opitutaceae > EW11. The sequence goes on along the minus strand of DASTWZ010000042.1, from coordinate 125,780 downwards.
TCGACGCAGTCTGCGAGGGGGCTGTCGCTGCCACGACGACTGGAGCCCGTTGCGCGGGCGTCACTTCTTTCGAAGCCGTGACGTCAAAAGTATTGCCCAGGCGAGGTGTCCGATTGACGACCACGACAAAGGCGATGCATGCCGCAGCTGCCAAACCTATCGTCGCGAAGGACGGAAACCCAAAGGCGATGCGGCGCTCGGAAGAACCGACCACTTTGCGTTCAACATCGTACAGTGAGGCATTGAGCACCCGGCTCGACGGAGCCGCAGATCGTTCGTGCTCGAATAGGACCGAACACGCCTTCTGCATGCGGCAATATTGATTGTAAGTGCAGCGGCGTTGTTCGTCGCGATTGATCTCAGCCTCGAGTTCCGCGGCTTCAGCCGGCGTGAGCTGATGATCGATGTACAAATTCAGCAATTCGATGAAGCGAGAGTTTCTCATTTGAACTCCTCTCCCATTTTTGCGCGCAAGCTCTCGCGTGCGCGGGCGATTCGACTTTTCACCGTGCCGACGGAAATACGGAGAATCGCCGCGATCTCTTCGTAAGAAAGATTCTTCACGTTGCGGAGAATCAAAATTTCGCGGTGTTTCGCGCTGAGCTTCTCCATGCCGAACGCGATGCGGTCGACAAACTCTTGGGCGACGGTGGCATTTTCAGGGGTAGCGACCTCGGCAGCAAAAACTTCCGAGAGCGGCGTATCGTTGGATTCGCTCACCGGTTGGTCAAACGAAACGGTTTTATCCCGTTTGCGGCGCCACCAGTACCAGTACCGATTTCGCGCCAGGTTCGTGGCGATTTGATACAGCCACGTCGAGAACGCGGAATCTCCACGAAAGTTCACCAAACCGCGATGCGCGCGGATGAACGCGTCCTGCGTCACTTCTTCGGCATCCTGCTGGTTGCGCAGGAGCTGATGGACCATCGCGTAGATGCGGTCCCAGTATCGCGTGACCATTTCGTCGAAGGCAGCGCCGTCGCCGTTCTTGAAACGGTCGACTAGAATGCGGTCCAGGGCAACTTCCTGAGCTTTCGTTGACATACGTTCAACGGAAGTCTGATGGGCGTACTTTTCGATTGTTCCCACTATTTGAGGCGCAGACTTCCGGGGACGCGGGGTTGAACTGCCGGCTAAGACATCTGTCGCTGGAGTATGCATGTTCCGAATAGTTTACGTTCGTGAACGGAAAAAGTTTCAGGAACTCCGCGGAACGGGAAAAAACTCTTGCAAAGCCCGATGGCGAAAACCTATTCAGTCCCCTCTTTTTCCTTAGGGGGTTGATAGCTCAATGGTAGAGCAGCGTCCTTTTAAGTCGTTGGTTCCGGGTTCGAGTCCCGGTCAACCCACCACCTAAGACATTTGCGGCGAGGGGGTTTGGATCGGGCGGGGGTGGGCTCACTTATAGAGAGAATTTTTTTGGCCGGCTGAGGGGGCTTGTCGCGCGTATCACGATTTGGACTACAAGAAAGTCGCCGACTGGATGCTGGCGCCTACCTGCGCAAATATCCGAGCTCGCGGAGGCGTACCGAAACGAAATGTGTTCGTTGCCAAATTCGCAGCGACCGTGATTGCGCAATGACGCGAAGCGCAGAAACGAACCGGCGCAGACGAAGCGCTGCAGGTCGCGTTGACGCGCTCACCGTTCGCTTTGACCCTTGCCGTAAAATCCGGGTAAATGTTCTTTAAGTCGCGAGGGCGGACGAGTTTTCCGTTCAAACTTCGCTCCGTTTCCGTCGTAGATGTGTAGATAGAAGTGCCTATGAAACGCCTTGTCATCATTGAAGACCAAACCGCGATCCGTGAAATGCTGGTGGAAATCCTTCGCACGGATCCCAACTACCAGCTCGTGGGTGAGAGCGGCGACGGTCAGAACGCGTACAATCTTTGCCTCGAAGTTAAACCAGATCTCATCGTCCTCGACGCCAAACTCCCTGGCTTGAACGGTGTCGATCTTCTCCGCCGCATTACGAAAACGCTGAAGAATCTTCGCGTGCTCGTCTTCTCCGGCCACGAGAATCCGGTCCTCGTTCGCGAGATGCTCGAGGCGGGAGCCCATGGTTTCGTGGAAAAGACCGCGGGCCTATTCGAGTTCAAGAAAGGCCTCGAAACGGTCGCTGGCGGAGGCACGTATTTTGGTCCCGCAGTTGCCGCTCTTCTCCGCAACGTCGTGGCGAACCCCGCTGCGAGCACCACGGCCGACTTCCTGACCGACCGTGAACGAGAGATTCTCCAACTGGTCGCCGAAAGCCACAGCACGAAGGAGATCGCGGCCAAACTCAGCATCAGCGTGAAGACGGTCGACAACCATCGCACGAACCTGATGCGCAAATTGAACCTGCACGACGTCGCGAGCCTGACGCGCTACGCGCTCGAGGTCGGATTGATCGAGCCGCGCAAGCTGCTCTGATCGCTCTTCAGTTTTTCGCTTTGAGCCGCGCGATTCGTTGCGCGGCTTTTTCGTATCGCTGTATCAACGTTTCCACTACGCGTTCGTCGTTCGCGATCGGATCGGTCAGAAACGTTCGCAACGCCGGCGCACCGCGACGCGCCTCGCCGCAGATTTCCGCGATGTCGCCATCGGGTCCGGCATGGCGCCCCGGCGAAAGGAACTGCAAGAGCACGACGACGTCGCCGCGATTGAAAGGCGGACGCGAGAGCGCCGATGCCAGCAACGGCTCATTGAACGCGTAATCCGGTCCCGGTCGCCGCTCCATCGACGCAACGCCGAAACCCGCGATTTCATCGCCGAGAATTTTTTCGACCTGGTCTCCTAAAAAATTTCTGACCAGGGCGACGGGATAAAGAGGGCTTCCGTGATCGACCAAAAGAACACGCGGCTTTTCCAGTTCGTTTTCCGCGATCGTTTTTCGCGCCGCGTCGGCCAAGGCGGTGGCGATCTTTGTATCCACAGAACGGATATCCACCAGCGGATCGGCCAACACCATGATGCCGTCCGGATGTTTCTGGTGGATGGCGGCGAGCCGCTCGGGAACGTATTCGGTCAACGCGCGGCTCGGGCCGAAAAAGAGCGGAAGCAGGACAGCCGCGCCCGCCGGATTTTCCGTCAACCAAACGTTAATCGCGGGCTCCAGAAGCTCGGCCCGAACGCCGCCCAAATCGCGCGGATCGACTCCGCTGGAATGAAGCAGCGAAACCGGTTGAATTTTCGCGCCGCACAAGGCCTCCATCCGCGCAGCGGCACGTCGGAGACTGAGCGTGGAAGCCGCTTTCACCGACCCGTTATCGAAGAGAAAACAATGCGGCCGTTCGGCCATAATAAGAGCGCGAAGATTGCCGGGATAAATAACTTGCCGACCCAAAACCATTGCTCAATAAGGTCAATTCACCGTTGTCCCACCACTCTCACATGAACCACTTTTCGAAGACACTTTCCGTTCTATCGCTCAGCGCGATGGTCGCGCTCGCCGGCTGCTCCAAGAAGCCGAAACGCCCTGCGCCCTCGGACACGGTTTTGGGGCAAGGCGCCGGTGCCGCTGGAGCCGGTTTGAATCCTAGCGATGTCGGCAATCTGGGACCTGGCGACGCTTCGGCCCCTGGTTTGCAAACCCGCGGTGACGGCGTGCTCGAAGACGAAAACACCATCCGCAATCTTCTCCAGCCGGTCTACTTCGACTACAACAGCGCCGGCATCAAGGAAGGCGAACGCAGCAAGCTCCAGGCGGCCAAGGAGTACATCGATCAGAATCCGCAGTACCGCCTCCTCCTCGAAGGTCACTGCGACTGGCGCGGTACCGGTGAATACAATCTCGGCCTCGGCGACCGCCGTGCGAACGCCGCCAAGGGCTACCTCCAACGCATCGGCGTAGCCGCTCCGAAGCTCGAAACGATTTCCAAGGGCGACCTCGAAGCCAAGGAGAACGCCAGCGAAGACGAGATGAACAAAGACCGCCGCGTCGACATCGTCGTCCTGAAGAAGTAAACGCTGTATCAGTTTCCCAACTACAAAGCCCCGGACGAAATTCCGGGGCTTTTTCGTGTCTTCGAAAGCAAACCGTCGCCTCGCCTACCCGCGCGCCACGGTCTCCAGGATTTGCTCCGACGCGCGCATGCCTTTCTCCATCACGTTCAGGTCGAAGCTTTCGTTCGGCGCGTGCAAATTATCCTCCGGCAGGAAAAGCCCGAAGAGAACCGAATCGAGACCGAGCACGCGTTTGATGTCGGCGATGATCGGCACGCTTCCGCCTTCGCGCAGATAAAGCGGCGGGTTTCCGAAAACTTCGGTGACCGCCTTGTCCGTCGCGCGAAAGGCCCGCGCCAAAATCGGTGATTGATCCTTCGGCGTGTTCGAGCGATCCGGTGGCACGACGACGTACGGCGTTCCTTCGTGCTGATCGACGATTTCAAAAGTCACATCCTTCGGCATGCGCTCGCGCACCGCTTTATATACAACCTCCCGAATCTTCGCGGGACTTTGATTCGGTACGAGTCGGCAGCTGATCTTCACGAAGGCCTTGCTTGGGATCACCGTCTTCGATCCTTCGCCCTGATAACCGCCGCCGATGCCGTTGAATTCGAGCGTCGGCAGAAAACGCAGCGCCTCGAAAGGTGAAAAACCCTTCGGTGTATAGAATGCCGGCACGCCAAGAAATTCTCTATATTGCTCCGTACTCTGACCGAGTCGCGCGAGCTGCTCGCGCTCCCACGGCTCGACATCGAGCACATCATCGTAGAACCCAGGCACGTTCACTTTCCCGTCAGGCGTGTGCAGGGAGGCGCAAAGTTCCGTCAGCGCTTGAATCGGATTTTTGAATACACCGCCGTGCATGCCGGAATGCACGTCCATCTTCGCCCCCGTGACCACGACATCGAACAGCATGAGTCCGCGCAGACCGCATGTGATCACGACCTGATCGGGACGAGGAATGCCGGTGTCGGACAGAAAAACGAAATCCGCTTTCAGTCTCTGCCGGTTCTCCTCGATGAAGGATGCAAAACTGGGGCTGCCCATCTCCTCTTCGCCTTCGATCATGAACGTGATGCGCAGAGGCAACTTTGGATCACGCTCGAGCAGTTTTGCGACGGCCGCGATGTGCGTCATCAACGGACCTTTGTTGTCCGCCGCGCCGCGCCCGTAAATGCGGTGACCGCGAACTTCCGGCTCGAACGCCGGCGTCTTCCACAAATTCAACGGATCGGCCGGCTGCACATCATAGTGGCCATAAATCATCACGTGAGGCCATGAGGCGTCGCCATCGCGGTGCGCCAGAATGATCGGGTGGAGTTTCGTAGGAACGATGTCCACCCGGAACCCCATCGACTTCAGCAAGCCCGCGACAAATTCGCGAGCGCCCCGCATCCCGTCCTTGAAAGACGAGTCAGCGGAAACGCTGGGAAACCGAATGAATTCTTTGAGTTTCTCGACTGGATCAAACATCCGGCACGGTGGCTCAAGATGCCAAATCGCGCTAGTCGGAAACGTTTATTGATAGCGCTGTTTTGCCGCCTCGTAGACTGGCAAATATTTTGGCACGAGGCTTTGCAGATTCGCGATGCGCTCCGCGTCCGGCGGATGCGTCGAAAGAAATTTCGCGAGAATGCCGGTGTCTTTTTTCGCTGCAGTTGCCTCGCTCATTCTCTGCCAAAACGTGACCGCCGCGCGCGGATCGTAGCCCGCCTGGGCAGCGAAACGCAGACCGATCGAATCCGCCTCGGATTCCTGCAAACGCGAATATGGCAGGAGCGCTCCAACATTGGCCGCGATGCCATAGCCGGCCATGAGAAGCTGCTGCTTCTGCGGGTCGACGTTCTTATAATTCATATACAACGCGCCGAGTTCGCCCGCGCCTTGCGCAATATAATTTTGCGACGTGCGTTCAGCGCCGTGTCGCGACGTGACGTGCGCGATTTCGTGTCCCATCACACAAGCCAGCTCGTCGTCGCTCTTCACCAGTTTCAAAAGCCCGGTATAAACAGCGACTTTCCCGCCCGGCAGGGCGAAGGCGTTAACCTCCTCTGAATCCAAGACGACGTATTCCCACTGCGCATTTGGCAATTCCCGTCCGACGCTCGCCGCGATGCGTTCTCCAATGCGATGCACCTGCGCATTGTATTTCGGATCGGTCGAAACGTGCTCTTTCGACTTCACGTCGGCGAATGCCTGCAAGCCCATCTGCGCCTCCTCAGTCGGCGAAACCAGCATGATTTGTCGTCGGCCCGTTTCAGGCACGACGGTGCAGGCCGCGAGGGTCAATAACGACGCGAGAAGAAATTTCGGGGCGAAGGTTTTCATAGGCGAAGTTAGGCCTACCGACTCAGTCGCCCGAAAAAAGTTCGCGCACCGCCCGCCTCGGCAAACCCGAGTGCGGGCTAATCGATTCACCGCTGCCGCGGCTCCGCCGAACTCAGTGCTTAAAGTGGCGGATTCCCGTGAACACCATCGCCATGTTCCGTTCGTCCGCCGCTTTGATCACTTCCTCATCGCGGACGGAACCGCCCGGCTGGATCGCGGCGGTTGCGCCCGCCTCGGCGGCGGCGATCAAACCATCGGCAAATGGGAAAAGCGCTTCGCTGACCACGACCGAACCCTTCAGATCGAGATTCGCTTCCTTCGCCTTCCAAACAGCGATGCGCGAACTGTCCACGCGCGCCATCTGACCTGCGCCAATGCCGAGAGTCTGTTCGCCGCGAACATAGACAATCGCGTTCGATTTGACGTGTTTGCACACGCGCCAACCAAACATCATCGACGCGTATTCTTCCGCGGTGGGCTGACGTTTCGTGACGACTTTGAAATCGCTCACGTTGCCCAAAACCTTGTTGCGGTCCTGCACGAGCAAACCGCCGACTACCGAGCGAACGTCGAGCAGGGAGTCCGCGCCCATGCCCTGCTTCGCGGTCATCAGGCGCAGATTTTTCTTTTTCCCGAAAATGGCGAGCGCTTCGTCGCTGAAACGCGGCGCGATGATCACCTCGGTGAAAATCTCGCTGATGACCTTCGCCAAGCCGGCCTCGAGCGTGCGATTGACAACGATGATGCCGCCGAAGGGAGCCTGGCGGTCCGTGGCGTACGCGTGCTCCCACGCAACGTCGAGATTGTCCGCACTCGCGACGCCGCACGGGTTCGTATGCTTGAGAATCGCGACGGTCGGCTTCTCGTATTCACCGATCAAATACGTGGCGGACGTGATATCGAGAATGTTGTTATAACTAAGTTCCTTGCCCTGAAGTTGAGCGAAGTGCTCGTGGAACGTGCCGTAGAGCGCGGCCTTCTGGTGCGGGTTTTCACCGTAGCGCAGTGACTGGGCCTTCTTGTAACTGAGGGTGAATGTTTCCGGAAAACCGGAGAGCGCGGCCAGATCGGGCTCGGAGGACTGGCCTTCCAGATATTTCGCGATCGCCGCGTCGTATGTGGCGGTGCGTTGAAAGACTTTCAGCGCGAGCTTGCGGCGCAGCGCGCTGAGATCCGCCGGCTTGTCCATCGCGGCGATCACGCTGTCATAGTCCGATGGATCACAAACCACCGTGACGCTCTCGTGGTTCTTCGCGGCGCTGCGCAGCATCGATGGTCCGCCGATGTCGATATTCTCGATGGCTTCCTCGAAGTGTACTCCCGGTTTGGATACAGTTTGTTCGAAGGGATAGAGGTTGACCACCACGAGATCGATGAGGGCGATGCCGTTTTGCCTGGCTTGCTCGAGATGGTCCGCCTTGTCGCGGCGGCAGAGAAGCCCGCCATGAATTTTCGGATGAAGAGTCTTCACACGGCCCTCCATGATTTCCGGGAAACCCGTGTGCTGGCTGACCTCCGTTACCGGCAATCCTTTTTCGGCCAGAAGCTTGGCCGTGCCGCCCGTCGAGAGCAGCTTGTAGCCGAAGCGCTGGGTCAAGGCGGCGGCAAACTCAACGAGACCGCGTTTGTCACTGACGGACAGGAGGGCGAGCTTTTCCATAAAGGGGCGTTTGTGCGGCCCGCGAAAATGGGAAGCAAGCACGATGTGGCTCGCGCTTTTCCCTAACGAATTTGTCAAAATTGCGGGCTGGCGAAAACGCGCGCCTCCGATCAGTTTGCGCGGTTATGAGCATGACGTGGCTGGCTGACGTCGAACGTGACACATTCTGGGCGCATTTCGCGTGGCCCGAGTTTGGCGCGTCCAATTTCGACGAACACGCCTTGGCCATCCTGCCCGTCTATGGCATGGGCGATCACGGCCTCGGTTTGCCGCTCGACGCCGAGGAAATTCTCGGGAGCACCTTGTTGCGCCGCGCGCTCTATCGGGCCAAGGCGCTCGGCAAAATCCGGATGTTGCCGCCGGTCCGCTTTGCTCTCGCGCCCTATCCGAGCGGCGTCTTCGGCATCGATCCAGAGACGGCTCACGATCTTCTCCTGGAAATTGCCGAGGGCGTGAAAGCCGCGGGCATCCAGAAACTCCTCCTGCTCACAACGAGTCCGTGGAATGTCGAATTCATCGATGCGGCGTCGCGCGATATTCGCGTCGCGCTCGGTATCCAAACTTTCGTTACAACGACCGCCGGGGTCGGCCTGAGCTTTCATCCGGCGAGCGAGGACCGCGGGCGGACACAGGCGGCTGTCGCCAAAATTCTGGGCGAAACACCGCGGCCGAGTTCACGCGCGCCGTGGGTCATAGACCCGAGTTTTCGCCCGGGAAATTTCCGCTCTCCGCCGACACTGCCGCCTGGACCGCCGCTCGACGGCGTTTCGTTTGTCTCCGACGCGGGCGAAAAACTCAGCCAGCTTCTCCTCGAAATCGTCGCGCGACCCTCGCTTGCCGGAGGCCAAAAAAAGACTGACCTCGTGCTCGGCACATCGCCCGATGACGAGATCGCCGAGGAAGTGCCGATTTTTCCACACGGTTTTCGCTCCCGCTATTTGCCCGCGATGTCTCGCGACGATTGGGACAAGATCCCCAACCGCGCGGATGCCTGGGTCATCATCCCCACCGGTTCGATCGAGCAGCACGGTCCACATCTGCCCGTGGGCGTCGATGCCATGCTCGGCCACATGTGGGTGGCGCAGATGTTGAAAAAATTTCCCGTCGGCGCGCCGATTTTTGTCGCCCCGCCCATCACCTACGGAAAGAGCAACGAGCATTTGGGATTCCCCGGCACCGTTTCGATCTCGGGGAAAACGCTGCGGCGCCTCCTTCTCGCGATCGCTGCGCAGCTCAAGTCAGCCGGTTTCCGGCAGATCGCCATTCTCAATTCCCACGGCGGAAATACGTCGGTCCTCGCCTACACGGTTCGCGAAATTCAGAGCACGCTGGAAATGCGCGCCGGTATCCTGGGCCAGCCTTACAAACCCCCACTTTCGCCACAGGAAGCGGAGTTCGGTTTCCATGCGGGCGAATGGGAAACGTCTCTCATGCTCTTGATCGCAAGTGATCTCGTGCACATGGAGAAGGCTGTCTCCGAGTATCCTTTGCGTGGAGACACAGCCGGGATGGTGCGTCTCGACAATGCTTCCGCTTATCTCTCCTGGATGACCGCCGACATTTCCGAGTCCGGCGTGATGGGTGACGCAAAATCCGCCACCCTCCAAAAAGGCGAGCGCTGGGCTGAGGCCGGCGCTGCAGCGCTCGCACAGAAGCTGTCGAACTTGGAATCGCGCTGAAAACCTTTTGGCCGCGAAAAGGCTCAAAAAGAGCAAAGAGGAATTTAGAGCGGCTCTTTGTCGCTAAAAAAACAGCCGGCGCTCACTGCGCGGTCCACTTGAAGATCGTCGTGCTGTAGGGCGGCAAGGTCAGCTCGACGCTTTGGGCGTGGCCGTCGTGTGGTACATCTTCGGCGTTAACACCGCCGCCGTTGCCGAGGCCGCTGCCGCCGTAATATTCGCTGTTGGTATTGATGACTTCCTTCCAGAAGCCGCGGCGTGGAAGGCCAATTCGATACGGTTTGCGCACGACCGGCGTGAAATGCGCGACGACAGCGAAGATCGTCATTTCGAACGGATCCATGCGCAGATATGAGATCACGCTCGCGTCCGCATCCTGACAGGCGATCCAGCGGAAGCCCTGGGGATTCAGGTCGTTTCGGCTCAGCACCGGCTCCTCGCGATAGAGTTTGTTCAAATCGCGAATCAGCAAACGCACTCCCTCGTGATCGATGTATTGCAGGAGATGCCAGTCGAGACTCGCCGCGTGATTCCACTCGCGCGATTGACCAAACTCGCTGCCCATGAAGAGCAGTTTCTTGCCGGGCCAGGCCCACATATGCGCGTAGAGGGACCGCAGATTCGCGGCTTTTTCGGGAATGTGCCACGCGCCCATTTTCAACAGCATCGACGCTTTTCCGTGGGTCACCTCGTCGTGTGAAAACACGGTGATGAAGTTTTCGGAATACTGATAGAGCATCCCGAAAGTCACGTCGTGCTGGTGCCACTTGCGGTGCACCGCTTCCTTCTGGAAATAGCGGAGCGTGTCGTTCATCCAGCCCATGTTCCACTTGTAGTCGAAACCCAGGCCGTTGTCCTTCGTCGAGCGCGTGACGCCGGCGAAAGAAGTCGATTCCTCCGCGATCATCAGACCGCCAGGGAAATATTGGTGAACCAAGTCATTCGCCACGCGCAGGAAATCGATCGCCTCCAGATTTTCGCGGCCGCCGTATTTGTTCGGAATCCATTCGTTGGCTTTGCGTGAGTAATCGAGGTAAAGCATCGACGCGACGGCGTCCACGCGCAGCCCGTCGACGTGGAAACGATCGAACCAGAAGAGTGCATTGCCCACGAGGAAACAGCGCACTTCGTTCCGGCCGTAGTTGAAGATCAGCGTGCCCCAATCCATGTGCGCGCCCTGGCGCGGGTCGGCGTGCTCGAAGAGATGCGTGCCATCGAATTCCGCCAGCGCGAACGCATCGCGCGGAAAATGTCCCGGGACCCAATCGACGATCACACCGATGCCTTTCTGATGCAGGTAATCGACGAAATAGGCGAAGTCGTCCGGCGTGCCATAGCGCTGGGTTGGCGCGAAGTATCCAGTAACCTGATACCCCCACGAACCATCGAATGGATGTTCGGCGACAGGCATCAACTCGACGTGGGTGAAACCCATTTCCAAAACATATTCGGCCAGCAGCGGCGCCAGTTCGCGGTAGGTGAAGCGCTGTTCGGCATCAGACGCCTTCAATCGCCATGAGCCCAGGTGCACCTCGTAAACCGAGACCGGCTGATCGAGTTGTCCGGCCTTGGCCTTGCGCGCATCGATCCAGGTCGCGTCGTTCCACTTGTAGTTGCCGGAATCATACACGATCGAGGCATTGTTGGGCGGCGCTTCGAAATACGTGCCGTACGGGTCGGTCTTCAGACGCAGGTGCCCTTGCTTGTCGTAAATCTCGTATTTGTAGAATTCGCCCGCGGCCAAACCTGGTATGAAGATTTCCCATACACCGGATGCGCCGAGCGGACGCATCGGATGATAGCGACCGTCCCAGTGGTTGAAGTTTCCCACCACGGAAACGCGCGCCGCGTTCGGCGCCCACACCGCGAAGGAAACACCCGGCGCATCGTCGATCGTGCGCACATGCGCGCCTAGTTTTTCGTAAACGCGGTGGTCGTTGCCCTCGTTGAAAAGGTGCAGATCGAGGTCGCCCAGCGTCGGCAGAAAGGCGTACGGATCGTAGAATTGACGGACCTCCTTGTTGTGGAGCGTCGCGCGCAGTTGATAGCGGAAAACTTCATGACGATCTGCAATCACCCCCTCGAAAAAACCTTCCGGCGCAAGCGACGTCATCGGGTAAGCTTGTCCGGATTTCACGTCGACGACTTCGCACTTCGCCGCTTCTCGAATGAGCGCGCGCACCACGATGCCCGGGGCTTTGCCGGTTTTCTGAACGTGCATGCCCAGCAGCGCGTGGGGATGTCCGTTTTTCGCGTCGATGAATGACTTCAGTTCGGCTTTCGATAGGATCACGGCGACAAGGGGTTAGGCGCAACATGCGCGCGGACGGGGAAATCGTCTAGCCCGCAGTTTTCGGAAAGCCTGCGCCGGGATCAACCCCACGCATTCGTGGGGATGCGTTTCCGATCTCAACCCGTGTTCTTGATGCCGCCGCTCACGCCGTTGATCGTCAGCTCGACCACGGCGCGGGTTGCTTCCTCGTCTTCTTTCGAAAGTTTTCCAGAACGCAGACGGCGCAACATCTCCACTTGAATGTAGTTCAGCGGATCGATGTACGGATTTCTCAGCTTAACGGAGTTGAGCAAAACAGGCTCGCTCGCGAGCAGCTGCTTTTCTCCCGTCACACTCAGGATCGTCGATTCCGTCAGCGCGAACTCGGTTTCGAGTGCCGCGAGAATTTTTCCGCGAATGCGTTTGTCATCGACCAGCTGCGCGTAGAGGCGTGCGATCGGCATGTCGGCTTTGCGCAAGGTAAGCTGCGCGTTATCGATCAGCGTTTGGAAAAACGGCCATTCCGCATGCATCCTGCGCAGCAGCCGTTTTCCCGCGTGGCCTAGTTGCAACACCGAGTCGAGCGCCGTGCCCAAGCCGAACCAACCCGGAAACACGAAGCGACTCTGCATCCACGAAAACACCCACGGAATCGCGCGCAAATCTTCGACCGACTGCGTGGCTTTGCGAAACGTCGGACGCGAACCGAGTTTCAAGTTACTGATCTCGTCGATCGGCGTGGCCTGTTTCCAGAACTCGAGGAACTCCGGATCGTCATGCACGAGCTTCTTGTAAGCCTCGACGCCTTTTGCCGCCATCGCCTCCATCGCGGCGGTCCACTCTTTCGGCACCTCCGTCTTGCTGCGCGCGGCGTGTGCACCGAGCAGGACGCCGTAGGCCATCTGCTCGAGGATGCGATGCGCCAAATCTGCATCGTGATAGCGGGTCGAGAGCACCTCGCCCTGCTCCGTCACGCGAATCTCTCCATCGCGCAGTCCCACCGGCTGCGCAAGGATGGCCTTCGCGGCGGGCCCGCCACCGCGCGCGATCGAACCGCCGCGGCCATGAAAGAGTGTCAGGCGAACTTTGTTCTGCTCGCAGATCTCCGTGATCGTTTCCTGTGCTTTGTAGAGAGCCCAATTCGCCGTCAGATATCCGCAATCCTTGTTCGAATCCGAATAGCCGAGCATCACGTGCTGATGGCGTTTGTATTCAGAAAGGCATGACACGTAGGCCGGCTGGCCGAAGAGCGAGTTCAGAATCTCCGGCGCGCGATTCAGGTCATCGAGCGTCTCGAAAAGCGGCGCGATCTGCAGGCTGAGACCGCTGATCTTCATGAGAAACAGCACCTCGAGCATGTCGGAAACGCCATTGGTCATGCTGATGATGTAGATGCCCAGCGCCTCGCGGCCGAATTTCTGCACGGCGATTTTTGCGAGACGCATGGGATCCAGCACGAGCCGCGCGGCGGGCGAAAATGCCGCGAGGATTTCCGGCTTCAGTTCTTTGGCGGAGGCAATCGCGTTCGTGAGCGCGGAAACTTTTTCCTCCTCGGAAAGTTTCGGGTAATCGGCTCGTTCCAGGACGTCCGCGACCGCTGCCTCGTGTTGCGCGGAGTGCTGGCGAAGATCCAAACGCGCCGTATGCAATCCGAAGACATCGAGGCGCTGCTGCACCACTTTGATATCGCCCTCGGCCAGCATGGCGCCGCGACCGGCGAGCAAATTTTCTTCGATCACGCCCAACGTCTCGCGGACGGATTCGCTGCGCAGGCCCGCGAGGTTCGTTTCTTCGAGGTCCAACGTATGCTCATCCCGAGAGGCATTCATGGCCTGCATCAAACGCTCGCGCAGCGCGACGAGGACGAGTCTGTAGGGCTCGTGTGGATACCGATCACGAAGGCGCGAGACCTGCTCGGAGAGGACGCGGCTCTCACGAAGAAGTTTTTTCAAACTCGGCTGGATCGAATCGCGGCGATCGGAAACCGTGAGATAACGCGCGAGGTTGCGCACGTCGGCCGCCAGTTTATCGAGCGCGAGCCGGCGATGGAGCAGCAGAATATCCGCGGTCACCTTCGAGGTAACATTGGGGTTCCCATCGCGATCGCCGCCGATCCACGACCCAAACGTCAACCAGCGCTTGGGCGGCGTGACATCGGGATAATGCTGTTTCACGGCGCGCTCCATGTCGCTGTAAAGCTGCGGCAACGTGTCGTAGAGCGTCGTGTCGAAGTACCAAAGGCCGGTGCGCGCCTCATCCGCGACCTCCGGGCGGGCAACCCGGCTGCGATCCGTCAACCAGAGCGAGGCAATCTCGCGTTCGACGTATGCAGGATCTGAATACTGAACGTCGCTGCTGTCAGGTCGCTGGCGCTCGCGCAGAATCTTCGCGAGCCTCTGCAGTTTCGTCAGCAGCGTGCGGCGTTTCGACTCGGTTGGATGAGCCGTGAAAACGAGTTCGATCGAAAGATGGTCGAGAATCGATTGCAGTTCGGCCGAGGTGACGCCGCGTGATTTCAATTCGACGATGGCAGCTTCGATCGATTCGCGAATGGGTTTGCCGTCGCTGCTTTTGGACGAACCGCCGAGCCGGGCCGCGCGACGTTTTCGCAGCAGGAGGATGCGGAAATTTTCTTCGGCCAGGTTGACCAATTCAAAATACAGTGTGAATGCCATCGCCTGGTTGAAGGCGTCGCGCGGATTCAATTTGGCGACCGTTTCTTCCAGTTTGGCGGCAGCGGTTTCGTCCCCTGCCCGGCTTGCTTTTGCCAGGGTGCGAAGTTTCTCGACGAGTTCGAAGGTCGACTGGCCCTCGAGCTTGGTGATGACCCTTCCCAGCGCGCTGCCGAGTGAGCGAATCTCGGCCCGAAGGTGCGCGAGGTCTTTCAAGGCAGTGGATGCGTTGCGTGGAGAAGAATCGGGCATGGCGGTCGCGAGCAGCGCGCACGATGCGCGGGTCAGCAGGCGCAGCAAAGCGAAAAGTATTTCGCGGTTTGTGCGCCCAATTTTCACGGGGCTCTTTCACGCATGCCTGAGCTTGCTAGAGCCGCGCCCGCCTTCTTTGCTCCGCCCACCGTGACCCGACGCCAACTGTTTCTGCTTTCTGCCACGATGGCCTTGATGGCGACTGCTTTGCCCGCAGCGATCAGGCCGCAGATGGACGCCAAGACGTTCGATACCGACGCGAAGACCGGAGAGATCGTTTTCACGGGCAATGCGCACCTGCAGTGGGAAAATGCCCTGCTCCTGGCCGACGAGATTCGCTACAATCCGAAGACGAATATCGCCGTGGCCCGGGGACATGTGTCGCTCACGCGCGGTCCGCGCCGCATGTTGGCCGATCAGCTCGTCTACAAGATCGAAGACCAGAGCTTCACGGTGGAGAACATGCGCCTCGGCGAATTTCCGCTCTATATGACGGGCGTGCATGTTTCCGGCGATCGCTCGAAGATCATCGTGGATGACGCGCGCCTCTTCTACACCGAGCCGGACTCCATTGCGCCGTCGTTGAAGGCGGAACGCGTTTACTACACGCCGGGGCAAACGGTGAGCGCGGATAAAGCGCGTATTGGACTTGGCACTACAGTGCCGATTTCCATTCCGAAATTTGAGCAGAAACTCAACGAGTCACTGCTCGGCTACACCGATGCGCATTTCGGCTACCGCGCTTCGCTCGGCGCCCATGTCGGACTAGGCTTGCATGTGCCGGTTTTCGACGGCGTCAAACTCGGCGGGGACATCGCGTACTACACGCGCCGAGGACTGCTCGCAGGTCCATCAGGCACTTATGATCTGAACATCGGCACTCAGGAACTCTTCGGCAGTTTTCGCTCCGGGTACATCCATGACTACGGCGACCGACTGCAAGACGCTCTGGCCCGACCGATTCAAGCCGACCGCGGATACATCGAATGGGATCACCACCAGCAGATCAACGAGCGCATCACGCTCTTTGGTCAGCTGCGTTATTGGAGCGATTCCGACGTCATCCGCGACTTCATCCCGGACGAGTTCTCGCGTGTCCAAACTCCGGATACATTTATCGAGGGCGAGTATGCGGGAAACAACTACATCGTTTCGCTCTTCAGCCGTTTCCAACCGAACGACTTCGTGCGCGTGCAGGAGCGGCTCCCGGAATTGCGTTTCGATTTGATGCCGACGCCGATTGGGCTCGGCATTTACGAGCGGTTCAATGCCTCGGCCGCGGTTCTCCGCGAAGAAGACATTCAAGTCGCGGGAGTGCCCGCGCTGAATAGCACCCGGTTCGACGCGTTCTATGGCCTGAGCCGGCCGATGGGAGCCGGAGATTATTTCACGTTCACGCCCGTTGCTGGCGGCCGGTTCACCTATTACTCGCATGCCGTGGGCCGCGACGATTATACGCGCGTCCTCGGGGAAGTTGGTTTCGATGCGAACCTGCGCACGAGCGCGGTTTACGAATACAAGAACGAGCGCTGGAAGATCGACGGCATCCGCCATCTGCTCACGCCGCGCGTTTCCTATCGCTACATTCCGGCCGCGGATAAAGGCAGTGCTTACATTCCCGACATCGATCGCACGATTTTCTCGACCTATCTGCAACCGCTCGAGCTCGGTGATCAGCGCAACATCGACGAGCTTCACGCCATCAACACGCTCCGCATCGGCGTCGATAATCTCTTTCAAACGCGCGACAAGAAATACGGTTCGCGCGACCTCCTGATGCTGAATGTCGCGGCAGACGTTCAGTTCGAACGCGAGATCGGCCAGGACAAAGTCTCGGATCTGCACACGGAATTCGCGTTCATGCCCGCCGACTGGGTGCGCTTCGAGGCCTACAACAGCGTCGATCCGAAAGATTTTGGCGTGCAGGAATTCAATACCGGTATCCGGATTTTGGATTCAAACGCATGGTCGGTCCGCTTCTCGAACCGCTATCTCGCCCAGCAAATTCAGGAGTACGTCGTCGACGGACGCTATCGCATCACCGAGGCGTACGAAGCGTTTGCCCGGCTCGATTACGATGCGCGCGAAACGCGTTTCATCGAACGCACAGTTGGTCTTCGGCAGAACCTTCGAAACCTCTGGTCGATTGACTATGCGGTCTCGTTCTACAGCGGTCGCCGTCGCGAAAGCAGCTTCGGCTTCGCGCTCCGTGTGAACCTGATCGGTCTCTGAGCAACGTGAGTTCGATCGCCGGAAATCAGGCCCGGACATTTCTGGCACTGCTCGGGGCGATTCGATCCGACATCCGGCGCGACCGGAACCTGCCCGCGCGTATCCAGCAATCCATTACAAAAGAAAAACGCTTCGGTTCGCGCGATCGTCGCCTGTACCGTGAGCTGCTCTACACCGCGGTGCGCTTCTGGTCATGGTTTGAAGAAATCGAGGCGCGTTCGGAGGACGGAGCCGTTGCCGCGATCATCTGGATGGCTGCCGATACGATTGCGATGGCGCCGCTGAAAGCTTCGCTTGGTAGCCGCTTCCCGGTTTTGCCTGCGGCGATGGAAGATCGCGCGCGAATTCTCGGCGTGACGGATTCGTTGGTGCCGGACTGGGTCAAAGACGAATGTCCTGCCGCGAGTGTTTCTCCAGAGCTCGATGCGCTTCACCGGCGCGCGCCCCTCTGGCTGCGAGTCGATCCCGGCGCAATCACCGACGTGCTGCGCGAATTTGAAACTCT
Source organism: Opitutaceae bacterium (assembly GCA_035765635.1). Lineage (GTDB taxonomy): Bacteria > Verrucomicrobiota > Verrucomicrobiia > Opitutales > Opitutaceae > EW11. The sequence continues at coordinate 108,255 of DASTWZ010000042.1, read as the reverse complement.
CGGTTGGAGCTATCGGCAATCAAACCTCTCGGCCGACGCCATCGAACTCTTGGGCGACATCGATGCCACGAAAACAGGGTCATTTGGCAAAGGGCGATTCGAGATCCAGGATCTCGGGTCTCAACTCGTCCTGCAAACCATCCCCCTGGCGCCCTCGACGCGCTGGCTCGATGCCTGCGCCGGCGCAGGCGGGAAGACCCTGCAGCTCGCACAGATGGTGGGGCCTCGCGGTCGAGTCGTGGCCCATGATATTCGCAGCGCCGCCCTCGATGAACTTTCGCTGCGCGCGCAGCGCTCCCGCCTCGCCAACATCGACGTGACGCTCGAACCCAAAGGCGAATTCGATGGTGTGCTGGTCGATGCTCCCTGCAGCGGTTCGGGCACGTGGCGCCGCTCGCCGCATTTGAAGTGGGTCACGACCGCCGACAATATCCGCGAAAGCGCGGGGCTGCAGCGCAAGCTTCTCTCCGAATATGCCCGGCACGTTCGGCCGGGCGGCCTGCTCGTCTATGCCACGTGCTCGCTCTGTCGCAGCGAAAACGCGGCAACCGTGCGCGCCTTTCTGCAGGAAAATCCGGCATTTGCGTTGCGCGCGCCCGAGCGACCCTTCACGGGGAAAGTGGTCTCCGAAGGAGTCCAGCTCTGGCCCGCAGGTCATGATGGCGACGGATTCTTCGTCGCCATCATGCAACGAAGCTAAGTTTTTCGTTGCGACGGGCAGAGGCGCTGGGACGATTTTCGCAACGTGGTTCCCGACGCAGAATATCGCATCAAGCTCCCGGTCTTCGAAGGTCCGCTCGACCTTCTTCTCTTCCTGATCCGCAAGAACGAGCTGGATATCTACGACATCCCGATTTCGTCGGTGACCAAGCAATACATCGAGGTCTTGCGCTCGATGCAGCAGCTCGATCTCGAGATCGCCGGCGAATTTTTCGTGATGGCGGCGACCCTCATGGAAATCAAAAGCCGGATGCTCCTGCCGAAAGGCCAGCACGCGGTCGACCCGAACGCCGACGGTGACGAGCCGATGGACCCTCGGTGGGAACTCGTGCACCAGCTTCTCCAGTACAAGAAGTTCAAGGAAGCGGCGGGCTCGATCGATGGCATGATCACGTTTCAACGCGACATGCTTCCGCGCAACGTGATCGTCGGCGCGCTAGCCGAGTCCGATCGCCCGCTGAAGGGCGTCGACCGCATCGAAGTCTGGAACGCGTTCAACATCGTCCTCCGGCGCCTCGCCGAGAAATTGGTCGTCGGCGAAATCAAGGACGAACAGGTCACCGTTGCAGACCAGATGGAATGGCTGCTTGGAAAATTGCAGACGCAGAAGACCTTTATTTTTTCCGAACTTTTTCCCGGGCCGCTGACGCTGCGAACTTTGGTCGCGACGTTCCTAGCCGTTCTCGAACTCACGCGTTTGAAGAAACTTCGGGTGCGGCAAGAGGAGGCTTTCGGTGACATCGCCTGCAGCGCGGTCGAAGAAATCGCCCTTGAAACGCCGACGGTCCCAAGCACGGTAACGGCGTGAGCGAAGATCCAACTTCATCTAAACCCGAACAGCGCAAGGTCTCCGGTTTACTCGGCGTCGGGCTGGACAATCAGGATGGCCACAAACGGCTGACCACAGGCGAGAAGTTCGCGATCGTTGGCGGTTCCGAGGAAACGCACGGCCGCATGACCGAGACCGTTGTCAAAACCTTCGAGGACTTGAAGCGCCGCGGTAAGGACATTTCGGAGGTCAATTCGCGCGAGCTCGCCGAAATCATCCACAAGTCGACGCCCCGGTAAGGAAACGCCGGGCCCAGTTGAGGGCATCGGGATTCCCGCTAACTTTCACTTCACCACATTATGTCCGCCAAAATTGATAATCTCACCACCGACAGTTTTAACTCCGCTATCTCCGGTTCGCCGACGCCGGTCCTTGTCGACTTCTGGGCGCCGTGGTGCGGACCTTGCAAGGCGATCGCTCCGATTCTCGAGGAGCTCGCGACTGAGCTCGATGGTAAGTTGAAGATCGCGAAAGTGAACGTCGACGAAGCGGACGGCGTTGCAGCGCAGTACGGGATTCGCGCGATCCCCACGATGCTTCTCTTCAAGGGCGGACAAGTCGCCGAACAATTCGTGGGCATGATGCCGAAGGCCTCGCTCAAGGATAAGCTGCTCGCGAATATCTGATTTTTCTCCGCGTTCGCTTTGAAAGGCGCCTCCGTTTTCGGGGGCGCCTTTTTGTTGGTCCAATTTCAACGAACACCGATTGTTTTTCAAAAAATAAAACTCTTTTACGGCACCTGGTGGCGATGCGACTGTCGGCGAGCGGACCAACCCCGCCGCGCGGTATTCCGTATGGCAGTCCCTAAACCCCATGATGACTCTAAAATCCGTTCTCTCCGCGGCGCTCCTGAGTTGCGTCGCTTTCGCGTCGTCCGTCTCCGTGCGCGCAGCTTCGAGCTCTAACTGGAAGTTCGATTTCGGCAGCGGGCCGGTTCAAAGCGGCTACATTCAGGTGCTGCCTTCGACGGGCTACAATTCCTCTGCTGGTTATGGATTCGCCAGCACTTCCGGCTTGAGCTCCGTCAACCGCGGATCGCCGGACGCGCTAAGAGGCGACTACATCACCGGATCGAGCGCCTTCAAATTCAGCGCCAACGTGCCCCCCGGAAACTATAATGTCACGGTGATCACTGGAGACGCCTCGGGCACGAGCGACACGTCGATCAAATCCGAGGTCGAGCGAATCATTGCCCAACAGCTCACAACGACGGCGGGGCAATTTTCGACGTACTCGATTACGCTGCACATCAAGTCCGACGGCGTGCTTGACCTGACGTTTTACGGCACGGCTCCAAAGATCAATGCGATCGAAATTTCGCCGGCGACGACCGCCATCACGCTTTATATCGCGGGGGACTCGACCGTCTGTGATCAAAACAGCACGGTCTACGCTGGCTGGGGGCAAATGTTCACCAGCTACCTGACGCAAGGCGTCGCGGTGGCTAATTACGCGGATTCCGGCGAGAGCAGCACCAGCTTCTGGAACGGCTTTTACGTCCCGAACATTCAGGGCAAAATCAAGGCCGGCGATTACCTGTTCATCCAGTTCGGACATAATGACGAGAAAGCGCTCACCCTCGCGCAATACAAAGCCGGCCTGAAGCGCTACGTCGACGACGCGAAGTCAAAGGGTGCGAAGCCCGTGCTCATCACGCCCTTGGAGCGCAACGTCTGGAGCGGCGGCACACTGACCCATTCGCACGGCGAATTTCCTGCGACGATGAAGCAGCTCGCGACCGAGACGAACACGCCGTGCATCGATCTGACGACCGCCAGCTACAATCTCTACGTCTCGATGGGACAAACGAGCGCCACCACATTGTTCGTCTCCGGCGACAAAACACACACCAATCAAACTGGCGCCCTTCGCATCGCCGGTCTCGTGCGGGATGGCGTGCAGCAGCTCAATCTTTCGCCGCTTGTGAACTATCTGGCTGGCGGAACTCCGGTCGATCCGCTCCCTGAGGGCGGCAATTACGAGGCGGAAAGCGGCGTGATCGCCGGTGGCGTCACGATCGACAGCAACAATGCCGGCTTCCACGGCACAGGTTTCGCCAATTTCCCGACCAGCGGCGGCACGCTTACCTTCAACAATGTCGACGGCAATGGCGGCGGCACAAAAAGTCTCGGCATTCGCTACGCGCTGGCCAGCGGTTCGCGCACCGGCTCGCTCACGGTGAACGGCGTGACGACGAATCTCACCTTCCCTGCAACGGGAGCGTTCACTGCATGGGCGACTTTGCGGGTGAACGTCACGCTAAACAACAACGCGACGAACACGATTCGCTTGTCTTCGACCGGCGCCGATCTCGCCAACATCGATTATATCAACGTGCCTCCGGCTGCGGTCGGCGCGGCCGATGTTTATGCAGCCGAGGAGGCCACGCTTGGCGGAACGACGCCTCCCGTCATCGAGACGACGAATGCCGGGTTTCATGGCAGCGCCTACATTAACTTCGGCTCGAACGCGTCCACGTTGACCTTCAACAACGTCAACCCGAATGGCGGCGGGACGAAAGCAATGAGCATCCGTTACGCGCTCGGCACCACCACCACGCGCACTGGCAGCCTTATGGTGAACGGAGCGATAACCTCCCTCTCCTTCCCGCCGACCGGCAGCTGGACCACTTGGTCAACTCTGACGGTGAATATCAACCTCAGCAGCACCGGCACGAATACAATCCAACTCGCCAGCACCGGCAGCGACTTGGCGAACGTCGACGAGATAAGTATTCCATGGTAACCGCGGCGCCGGCGTGCCGTTGGAGATCATTTTTCACGCTAAAGAGTTTCGCACTTTGTCATATCTTTGCGCGAACCGTGGGGATTTTTGGCGGTCTTGGGCGGCAATCTTGGTCAACGCAGTCAATGCGCTGCGTCTGGCTGCCCCCACCCTGCGCACGCGACCCTTCTTCAGGCCGCGCCGCGTTCACTCCAAAAAAAATGAAGTCATGAAATTGAAACAGCTGATCGTGCTGGCGGTTGCCCTTGCACCTTTGGTTCCGGCTACCGCGCTGCGGGCCGCGCCATATCAAATGGAAAATCTTGGCCGCGGCGTCGTCGCGGTGCGCACTGGGAGCAGCTCCGTCTATGTAGGCTGGCGTCTCCTCGGGCTCGATCCATCGGGCATCGCGTTCAACGTGTATCGCGGTTCGACGAAGATCAACGGTTCGCCGATCGCGTCATCGACCAATCTCGTCGACACCGGCGCGAACCTCGGCGTCGCAAACACGTACACGGTGCGTCCGGTGATCAACGGCGTCGAGCAGGCCGCCAGCGCGGGTTATACGTTGCCAGCGAACGCTCCGACGCGGCAGTACCTCAATGTTCCGTTGCAAATTCCAGCGGGTGGCACGACGCCGGACGGAGTCAACTTCACTTACAGCGCGGGCGACGCCAGCGTCGGCGATCTCGATGGCGACGGTGAGTACGAGATCGTGTTGAAATGGGATCCGTCAAACGCGAAGGACAACTCACAAAGCGGCTACACGGGCAACGTCATCATCGACGCGTACAAGCTGAACGGCACGCGTCTCTGGCGCATCAACCTGGGTCGCAACATTCGCGCCGGCGCTCACTACACGCAGTTCATGGTGTATGATTTCGACGGAGACGGCAAAGCGGAGATGATGTGCAAGACTGCCGACGGCACCACCGATGGCACCGGTGTTGTGATCGGCAGCAGTTCCGCCGACTATCGGAATTCTTCCGGCTATGTCTTGAGCGGCCCCGAGTTCCTCACGGTCTTCAACGGCCAGACCGGCAAAGCCATGGCGACGGCCAATTACACGCCTGCACGCGGCAGCGTCGGCTCGTGGGGCGATACGTATGGCAACCGGGTCGATCGTTTCACCGCTTGCGTCGCGTATCTCGACGGCACGCGTCCGTCCGCCGTTTTCGGACGCGGCTACTACACGCGTTTGGTGCGCTCAGCGTGGGATTGGCGCAACGGCGCCCTCACCCAGCGCTGGATCTTCGACAGCAATAACTCCGGCAACGGCGCTTACGCCGGCCAAGGCAACCATCAGTTGACCGTGGGCGACGTCGACGGCGATGGGAAACAAGAGGTCGTCAACGGCTCGAGCGCGATCGATGACAACGGCACCGGCCTTTACGCGAACGGCCTCGGTCACGGCGACGCGATGCACATGAGCGTGTTCGATCCATCGCGCAGCGGTCAGGAAGTCTGGCAATGCCACGAAGACCCGGGGTCCTACGGCAGCAAAGGAGAGGAATTCCGCGACGGCAAAACGGGCGTGCCGATCTGGGGCTACACTGGCTCGGGTGGCGACATCGGCCGGTGCGCCGCCGGCGACGTCGATCCGAACTACCCCGGCGCCGAAGTCTGGGGACCGCGCGGCGGACTTTTTACGAACAAGGGCGTGATCATCAGCTCCAGCACTCCACCGGTGAATTTCATGGTTTGGTGGGATGCGGATCTGCTGCGCGAAGGCCTCGATGGCACAACGATCTCCAAATGGAATTACACCAACAAAGTGAACAGCACGCTCTTCGCTCCGAGCGGCGTTTCTTCGATCAACTCCACAAAAGCGAATCCGTGCCTTTCTGCTGATATCCTCGGCGATTGGCGTGAGGAGGTGATTTGGCGGGCCTCCGATAATTCGGCCCTCCGGATCTACACGACGACGATCGTCGCTTCCAACCGATTCTATACGCTCATGCACGACGCGCAGTATCGCGTGGCCATCGCCTGGCAGAACTGCGCGTACAACCAACCGCCCTGGCCGAGCTTCTTCCTCGGCAATGGCATGGCGGCACAACCCGCTGCCAGCATCACCTACGTCGGCGGCACGCAACCACCGCCGCCTTCGGGCACGTATCAGGGCGAGTCGGCGACCATCGCGGGCGGCGTCACGGTCGACAGCAACAACGCCGGATTCAATGGCACCGGTTTCCTCAACTTCCCGCTTTCCGGCGGCACGGCCACGTTCACCAATGTCGACGGCAACGGCGGCGGATCGAAGAGCCTCGCGATTCGCTACGCAAACGGCACCACCTCCTCGCGCACCGGCAATCTCGTCGTCAATGGCACGAGCGTTCCGATCACGTTCGCGCCAACTGGATCGTGGACGACGTGGCTCACCATGAACGTTAACATCACATTGAACAACACGGCGACGAATACGATCCAGCTCGGGTCCACCGGAGCCGATCTGGGCAACATCGATCAAATCACTGTGCCGTGAGTTGACGGACAAAAGCCTTCCCCCTCTCGGTTTCGTGATTTCCACGAGCCGAGAGAGGGATTTGTTCATCAACGCTCCAGCGCCCCCATGACACTGCAACAACGAATCGGACCGCTCCACAAACGCCGCCCTCCTTTCTGGCTCCTCGTCGCGCTCGCGCTCCTCCCGTGCTTGGCGCGGGCCCACAATCCCATCGCGAGCTGGGCACGTCTCGAGTTGCGGGACGATCGCATGGAGTTGCGCGTGGAAATGGCGACGGAATCGGCCTGGCTTTTTATCGGCGAAACACTGGATCGGGCGCCCGACATGGAGGGTTCAATGCCCCGCCTCCGAATGCTCGTCAGCCAAGCTTACGCGCTCTCTGTCGGGGATCGCGTTCTCACGCCGCGACAAACCGTGGCAGAATTCAAGGAAGACGATGCCGTGGAACTCACGCTCGTCTACGAACGCCCGACGGCCGCCTCCATTCATTGCGACGCGCTTTATCTGCAGCGTCTCCCTGCCGACCATCGCTCGACCCTTACGCTGCTCGACGAGACGGGAAAAACCGTTCGCACGGAATTGTTGACGAGAGACAAACACGCCGTCGATCTCACGCTTCCGCCGAGAGCGACCACCGCATCGGCGATGTCACCGAAGGAGGCCTCTGATCATTCAGCGACTTCTTCGGTCTCCGCGCCGACGCCTCAGGCGACGGCTTCGTTCGCCGCGTTTTTCAGGCTGGGCGTCGAGCACATCCTTACTGGCTACGATCATCTGCTTTTTCTTCTCGGATTGCTCGTCGTGTGCCGCCGCTGGTCTTCGATGCTGACGATCATCACGTGCTTCACGCTCGCGCATTCGGTCACGCTCGCCCTCGCGGCGTTGAACGTGGTGTCTCTTCCAAGCCGTATCGTGGAGCCGCTCATCGCGGCCTCCATTGTGTTCGTTGGCATCGAGAATCTCGTGCGGCGCGGTGAGCCGAAAGGTCGCTGGGTGCTGACGTTTATTTTCGGGCTCGTACACGGATTCGGCTTCGCGGGTGTGCTGCGCGAGATTGGTCTGGGTGCAGGCGGCACGTCGGTCGCGCTGCCTCTGGTCTCGTTCAATCTCGGCGTGGAGGCGGGCCAGCTCGCGGTTGTCGCCATCCTGTTGCCGCTGCTCCTGGCATTGCGCGGACGCCCGTTGCTCGAGTGCAGAGTTGCGCCGGCAGTGTCCGCGGTGGTCATGGTTTTGGGCGCCTACTGGTTGCTGCAACGCACGCTCGTTTTGTGACTGGCGACACGTCGGCGCACCGGCAACCAAGGCGATTTTACCCACGAATCACACGAAGCACACGAAATCAGAATACCATTTTCGCCCGGAACGACGCGGAAAGCACGGAAGGATTGAACTAGAGAATTCAGATTCCAGACTCACTTTCGGGGTTTCCGAGCCTTCGCACAGGCACTCGCTTCGTGAGTTTGATGACGTCCGCGAAAAAACCATGACGGCCTTACGCAACATTATGCTGGGCGGTGTCGCCGTGGCGTTCACGGCAATCACTGCAGGAATGTTTTTGCGACGAGGGCAGGCAATCAGTCCAACTGTGGCTCCGGCGGCTTCGACAAGGATCGAGGTCGCGACGAATGAGCATGGCCCATCCCTCGCCGACGGCGCAACGTTGGCTCAGCGTTGGCAGCAATGGCTCGTGCAGTTGGACACTCCAGGTCACGAGATGGCGCTGGCCACGGAGTTTGAATCACTTGTGCGCGCAAACCCGCGCGGCGCGCTGGCCTTCGCCGAGCAGCAAAGGGAGCCGCGCCGCAGTAGTCTCGTTCAAACCATCCTCCTGCTTTGGTCCGCCATCGACCCCTCCGCGGCCGCGGCGGAAGTGCGGACGCTTCCCGATTCCGAACGCGCTGCAGCAGTCGCGGCCGTGTTGTCTGGCGCGGCCGATCGACCGGACGAGGCTGTTAAGCTGGCCGTCGAGTTTTGTCGCGACGATCCCGCGTTGGCTTCGCAGCACGGCTACGCATTGATCGCGGCGCTGGGGCGCAACGGAGAGTTTCGTCGCGCGATCCAGTTCGCCTTGGAGAACGGCAATGCGGGTGCGGATGAGGATCACAGCAAGTGGCTGAAGCAAGCGTTCGCGCAGTGGGCCGCGCAAAATCCAACCATGGCGTTGGCCGCCGGTCAGGATTTGCCGCAACCCGGGGATCGCTTCGAAGCGCTCGAGGCGATCAGTGCCAACCGCCTCCGCACAGATCCGCGCGGACTAGCGGAAACGCTGCGGCGGCTGCCGCCCGGCGCGGATCGCAGCCTCGTGCTTGCGCAATCTTTGCGCGCCTGGGCGCGGCAAGATCCGAAAAACGCCGCGGAATGGATCGATCGACTCGAGCCGAGCGTCGAGTTGGACGCTGGCTCTGCCGCGATCGCGGAAGCCACTCAGGGCCAACTGCAGAATCGTCGGCCCGAGGTCGCATTGAGTTGGGGCGAGAGCATCGTCGCTCCCGATCTACGCTCGCGCACAATTGCCGCGGTCGTGCTGAAATGGGCGGCCACGGATCGTGAGGCCGCCCTCGCCTACGCCGAAACGTCGAACGACCTGCTCGACGAAAATCGCGCCGCGTTGCTGCGAACCCTGAATAAAAACGCGACGCGAGACGCAGCGCAGTGAGCACAGAAGAAAACTCCGTCAAAAGCCGCCTGCGCGTGGCCCAGTTCGGACGTTAGGATGCAGTTCTAGCTCGGAGCGCAGGCGTCTCGCCTGCAAACCTCCCAACCGCGGCGCAGCCGCGGACTTGACGGTGAGCGCGCGGGGCGGCCGCGCGCGATAAGTGCGGCTCGCTTTCGCGTGCCTTCCTACGGCACTGTGATCTCGTCGATGTTGCCGAGGTCGTTGCCTACGGATGAGAACGCGATCGTATTCGAGGCGTTGTTGTTGAGCGTGATGTTCACGTTCAACGTCGCCCACGTGGTCCAGGAGCCGGTCGGGTTGAACGTGATGTTCGCGCTCATTCCGTTCACCGTGATCGTGCCGGTCCGGCTTGCAGTGCCACCGTTGGCGTAGCGGATCGCGAGGCTCTTCGCTCCGCCGCCGTTGCCGTCGACGCTGTTGAACGTCAGCGTCCCGCCGCTGGCCGGGAAGTTGGCGAAACCAGTGCCGTGAAAACCACTGTTGTTGCTGTCGAAGGTGACTCCTCCCGACGCCGCTGCCGATTCGGCCTGATACGTGTTGGGTGTTGGCGTGCTGCCCGTAAAACATCCCATGCCAGCAAGGTCGCTGCCACTGGTGAGACGCATGAACGCGATCACCGGGAGTGAACCATCCGCCTGGCGCGCGGCGGTTATTTGCGTCGCATCGAGGCTCTGGAAATCAGCCGAAGTGACGGACACGCCTGACTTGGTCCACGAGTTGTTGGTCTTGTTCGAAGCTGGATTGTTGTCGTTCGCGATGGTCGTGCCCGTGAACGCGATATTGTAGTGAAACACTTCACGCGTGCCCGGGATATCCGTGCGATTCGTCGTGCTGACTTGCTCGAGCATGTTGAAATTCGCGTTGCCGTTGTTGTAGGCCGTGTTGTTCGTCCAGTCCGCCGCCTTGCCCGGTTGATGATTGGCGTAGAAGCCGTTGGACCCGTTATTCGCGGAAAGACAGAAGCGGACAATGTGTGAAGGCATCGGATTCGCCACCGCACCGGTCAGGCCATAACCGCCGACTTTGAATCCGTTGGAGTCGCCGCCGTTTCTCATGTTGTACGCCCAGCAGTGATCGAAGATGACCTGCCCCGATGTCGAAATGCAGTCGAAACCATCGTCGCTGTTATTCCACGAACGGCAGCCGGTGAACGTCACAGCGCCCGCATGCGCGCCGAAGCCGTCAGTGTTTCCCACCGACTGGCCTACGCCGATGAGATTGTAGGCGTCGCAATTCGTGCACGAGCCCGAGCCGTCGGTCGTGAAATAGAATCCGTTGGCCTGGCCATCACGGCAGACGACGCGATCGAAATGCGCATTGCCCTGGATGCGGAAGCACTCGGATTGTTTCTGCGAGCCGACAGGCACGCCGACGACTTGAAAGCCGCGGAAGGTCACGTTGGAAACGCCGGTCGCGATTCGGAACGCGGCCACGCGTTTCGCCGTGGTTGTGCCCGCGAAATTGAAAATCGGCGTCTCACCTGTGAATGCGGCGTAGGTGATGCCGCTCTTCGTGATGTGATGGACGAAATTGTAGTTGCTGTCGGAACCGGCGATGGTGAACCCGCTGTAGGTGCCCCCGCGGAGGAGAACAGTGTCGCCGGAGGACGCCGCGCTTTGCGCGCGAGTGATGCTGCGGAAAGGAGCGGCCTGCGTGCCGGGATTGCTGTCGCTGCCCGTGGGCGAGACATAAAACGTCGCAGCGAAAGCCGAGACCGGAACCAGGAGAACCAGCGAAAGAACCTTCAATGCCGGGCGCAAAAGGGAGCGCGGTGAGTGAGACGAGGAATTGTTTTTCATGACGATGCAGAGTCGAACGTGGAAATGCCGCCACCGGTGAAACCAGGTGGCGGAAGAGCAGCCCAGCGCTCGTGCCGGGCTGCCAGATCGATGCCGTTTCCTATGGGACGGTGATCTCGTCGATGTTGCCGAGATCGGAGCCCGTGGAGGCGAAGCTGATGGTGTTCGTGGTGTTATTGTTGAGCGTGATATTCACGTTCATCGTAGCCCACGTGTTCCACGCTCCCGTCGGGTTGAACGTGATGCCAGAGGTCGCCCCATTCACGCTGATCGAGCCCGTGCGGCTCGACGTGGTGCCGTTGGCGTAACGGATGGAGAGGGTCTTCGCCCCGCCGCCATTGCCATCGACGTTGTTGATCGTGAGCGTGCCGCCGCTAGCGGGGAAGTTCACGAATCCCGAGCCATTGAAACCACCGTTGTTGCTATCGGCTGTCGCGCCGCCGCCGAGGACGCCGGATTCCGCTTGGTACGTGTCCCCTGGAGGTGGCGGCGTGCTGCCGCCAGTCAGCTCCCAATCCTCGAAATCGACCCATGCGCCGACCGACTCGATGCCAATTTCGATCGAGCCGTTGGTCACGTTGATGTTCGAGATGCTCCGCTGCGTCCACGTGGACACAGGCGTGTTCAGGTTCGTGTTGAGCTGTGACCCGCCGTAGTTGCGTGCGAACATGCGGCAGGTGCTCTGGCCTCCCGCGCTGCGGTGCCAAACTTTCAGCGTGTACACTCCATTCGGCAAACCCGTGATGGTCTGACGCGTGGTCGACGAGCCGGTGTGATGGTAGAAGTAGTCTCCTGTGCGGCCATCGCCACTACCGCCGGCGTTGCCCGAGTTACTGCCTGTGACCCATCCCGTCGCCGTGCTGAGACTGATGCGATCCGCCTCATACGAGGGGTTCTTCACATAATTGTTTCCCGGTGCGACCGACCACGTGCCTGCGGCGGCGTTCAGGTCCCATTTGCTCAGTGAATTGAAGATCGGGGTCGTGCCATTGAAGGTGACGGGGCACCACTGGTTGTAGCCGTTGCCATTGCCAGCGAAGTCCGCCCAACGATCTCCGCAGAAGATCACCGTCGTGCCGGAAGTCCCCGCCACAGTGATGAAGAAGCCGGTCTGCGTCACGTGGCAGTAGTCCGTCGCCGCGTTGGTCATTTGCCCCTCGGCGCCGTAGGGTCCAAAGATGTTGGTGGCGCTGATGTAGTAGCAGCGCGACGCGTTCCAACCGTAGAGGTCGGAAGAGCAAAAATAATACCGCCCGTTGTATTTGAACATGCAGTTCCCCTCGCGGCCCGTGCCGCCGCCGATGCGAACGGCAGTCTGCGTGCCGATGCCGTTTGAATTGAACCGGGCGACATACCAGTTCGAGCGTCCATTCGCGCTGGAGCAGATCAGGTAGGATTGACCGTCAGTGTCGGTGAACACCGTCTGGTCGCCCGTGTGGCTGTTGGCCACTCCGGGAACGGGAGTCTGCACCGTGGCAAAGGAAAAGTTCGCCGTGGGCGAGCTGCCGGTGAAGTAAACATTCCCCTCTCCCATCGAGCCATAATACTGCGCGACGAGAACGTATTTTGAAGTCGACGCGTTGTAGAACACGCCCAACCGGCCGAACCAACCAGGGTTGCCCAGACCTGGCGTGCTTGGCGTGACGATATTGTTTTCAAACTTCCAGTTGACGAGGTCGGTCGAGCTATAGCACGTCACCGCTTGGAACGTCGTGTCGCCGTTCTGGCCGTGCGGATTCGCGGCATAAGTCACGGCGCCGGCATATTTCACGCCGTACCAGTAGTAGGTGTTGCCGAATTTGAAGACGCCGCCGCCTTGGGAGTAGATGTTGTTTCCAGAGGTATCCTTCCAAAAAACGTCGTTGGTGATGATCGCAGCCGAAGCAAAGGCGGCGGACAGAATTCCAAGGATCGTGGTCGAGACGAACGCGCGGGCAAAGCCACGGAGTCGCAGTGGGGGTAGAATGGAACTAAACATGATTTAACCAGGATTAAACTTTGGGTTTCAGGGAGAAAAAACGATCGGTTCGGCGGCGAAAGCCGGTCCGTCCGTCGCGCAAAGAAGCCGGACGAAGTGTGAGCAAAACAGGATCAGGGGTGCGTTGCCGTTTTCCTTGGGTTGGGGAAAGAAGCCATTGCAGCAGGGTATCGAGCGGGAAAGCTGCCGGCAGTTGCCACCTGCCAGGCCGCCAAAAGCGTAGACCGATTGTTTCGCATTTCATAAAACTGTTCTTCACCAAATCTCGATTGTTTCTCTGACAGTCAAACGCAGCGATCCGACGAGCCAACGGAACGCCAGCCTCCCGGCTGGCCTACATCAAGGCGGCGGCGCAGCCGCGGTGGATGAAAAGTGCGGCGCGCAGGCGCGCGGAATGTTGAGAATGCCGGCGTGGACGCCAGCGCTCCCAGTGGCCGACATCGGCGAAACGCCGACGCTCGGCGCCGAGTGCGCCCCTCCAGGGCGCAGGAGGCGCACCGGGAGCGCTGGCGTCCTCGCCGGCATTCTCTAAGGCCGCGCGTTCACGCCGGCATTCTTTAAGCCACCCGCGAACGACTCCCGCGATAATAAATAAAGTGCGCCCTAAATATAGCGTCCCTCTAAAGCACAGAATATCGATCGATCAACCGAACCGGCAGCATGAAGTTTCGCTTGGCGATATTTTCCCCCATGGTGAGTCGATCCAGCAAATCGACGGCTTGCTCCGCCATTTCCCGCAAAGGCTCTTCGATCGTGGTGAGCGGCGGATTCAGCAAAGCCGAGACACGTTCGTTCTCACCACCGATGACCGCGATGTCATTGGGTATCCTAAGCCCTTTTACATAGCCGAGGATATGCAGGCATTCGAGCGCCTCGAAGCTCGAGCCAGGCGCGTAAATCGCATCAGCTCCCGCGCGGACGATTTTCGTGACGATCGAAACGTGATTCATGTCCGGTCCGAAAAGCGAAGCGCATTGCTCGTCGATCGGAATTCCCGCTTCCGTCAGCGCCTGCCGAAAGCCCCGGAGGCGTTCCGCAAATGCCGGGTAGTTTCCGCCCAGAAATGCAGGCTTTCGCTTCCCTCGCTCCACGAAGTGTCTCGCGGCGAGGTACCCCGCGCTGAAGTGATCCGAACAGACAATATATTCCCCCAACTCCACGGGAAATTTATCGATATGCACGACGGGCATGCGTTTCTCCAACTCCAAGACGAGGCTCCGGAGCGCCTTGTCCTGCGTGACCACCACCACCCCGTCGAAGAATTTTGTCGGCAATTCTTCCAATGGATTCAGCGGCAGCAGCACTCCGATATTTCGGCGAGAAAACGCATACGAAAGATGCGCCGTGAGCGTCGCCGAGTATCCGCCGAAGCGATCCGGATACGTCGGCTCCGAAAGTATAACGATCTCTCGATTTCGCACGGAGACCTGCGGCTTGATGTTCAATGCCGCAGCCGCTCGCAGCACGCTCTCGCGCGTCTCTGCTTTCACTCGGTCGCGATTATTCAAAACGCGGCTGACTGTCCCGGGCGAGACTTTCGCCAATCGCGCCAAATCATAAATCGTGGCTTTCTTCGCGCCCCGGAGAGGATCGCTCACTTGCTTCGTGCCGGCGTCGGCCGGCAGGACAGGACTCTGGGTGGCGTTTTTCTTCGCGGCTGATTTCTTCACAAATACAAAGGGAGATTTGCCTTTGAGAAGAGCGAGGATTCACCGCGCACGCGATTGAATTTTGAACGCTCGTTTTCCGGAACTCCCCCGCCTGGCCACTGAAATCTCATCCTGGACCTCTTCGGCGCGACTCTCCCCCCTTAATATTTGCAAAACGGAAACAATGATCGTCCCGATTCGCCTGATGTGGGCGGGGGCACGCCTTGGAAGTTTGAACGACGGCACGATTTAACGTGCCGTCGTTCTATGCTACTCACTTAGAATCTTGTCGAAACAGTGCCGATGATCGTCCGCGGACTGTTGAAGACGCCAAAGGCATCCCGGTATTCTTTATCAAACAGGTTCTTCACGTTGACGCGAAACTCGACCTTGTGACCCAGCAATTTCGTCTGGTAGCCCACGAGCCCATCCCAAACCATGAACGAGGGCACGAACACTTGGGAGTTATTGAAGGATCCGCCCAACGCCGCGCGTGAATTATAATGAAAGCCGCCGCCGACGAAAAACCCGGCCAAGGAACCTGAGCTGACGTGATAACGGTTCCAGACGGTGAATGTATTTTCCGGCTGGTATGGGAGCGGCACGCCAACGTTCAAAGGATTCGATTGCGGAGCGACAAAATCCGCCTCGAAGAAGTGATTCATCCCGAGGATGAGCTGGTAGTCGTCGCTTATATTAAAGTTCAAATCCACCTGCGCGCCACGAACACGCTGCGCGTTTCCGTATGTATAATACGCGAACACCGTCTGCCCCGCGGGCAGGCCGTGCGCAACATTCGCGACCGGGTCGACGACTGCCACGTTGGTTTCGTTGATTTGATAATAATCGATCGTGCTGGTCAGGCGGCCGTCGAGTAAATCGGTTTTGATGCCGATATCATAACCCTTGGCCAAAATCGGTTCCACCGATTTTCCCGAAGCATCGATCTGGGTCTGCGGAATGACTGACTCCGAATAAGTGCCAAACACGCCGATGCCTTTCACGACTTTATACAATGCGCCCAGCTGCGGAGTCCACCGCTTGGCCAGCGCATCTGGTTGCGCCGTAATCTCGGGGTGGCCGGGATAGGAGATATGCTGTTTGAAATCCGTGTACCGAACGCCTGCGGTCAAAAACAGCGTATCGTTCAGCATCGAAGCTTGGTCGACGATATATGTGCCTCGAAAATATTGAAGCGTGTCGCGCAGCGAATTCAGCGGAGCCGTGGATAATTGATACGAAACGTCGGCGTTGGGCGGAGGCGTTGTCTTCGGATCGTAGAAATAGGTCGGACCTCTCTGATTGGAACTGCCGTTAACGACCGGATTGCGCAGGGTCACCCACTGGTTGTCGTTGCCGAGCATCGCTGTATTATTGATGCCGGCGAACTTGAACCGATAAGTGAGGCGCGAGTTTACATTATACGAATCGCGGGCGTTCTTGAAGAATTCAACCGCGGCGTTCGGCACGGTATCATTGGCCAACGGATCGCTCAGCACCGGATTGGTGCCCTCGGCGTTTTCCCACGCATAGTTCAGGACGAGGCTGAACGCGAGTTGGTCCGTCAACTTGGCGTGGTAAGTGAGATCGATCGGCTTGTCGCTATTGCGCGCGTAGGACTTCGACAAGACCGGGGTTACGCGTCCATACGGGTCGTTTGGACTTGGGGCGAATGGAGCAAACTCATCATACGCCGGCAGTCCCGGATAGTTTGCTGCCATCCAGGTGGTGACGTTTTGGCCGGAGGCAATTGCCGCGGGGTTGTTCCAATAACGAGAGTTCGTCAGCGGCGTCCAATATGAACTCCAAGCATTTCTTCTGTCAGTTTCTTCATCCGCGATCTCGAAGCTGACCACTTGATTCGGTGTTATATTCCACAGCGCTGAAAGACTGATAAAGGTCTGTTTTTCGTGGAATTGCTCGCGGAAAGAATTAGTATCCAAACTTCCCACATCCACGCGGAACGCCAGGTTCTTGCCGATGGCGCCGTTGAACGCGGCTTCTGCGCGACGGTAATCGTAACTGCCGCCCGACAAGTTGAGATCGATAAAATTCTGGGCGAACACCGGCTTGGTCGTGACGTAATTAATCACGCCGCCCGGTCGAATATTACTATAGAAAATCGATGATGGCCCCTGGATGACTTCGACGCGGTCAACATTCCAAGTCGTCAGATTTTGTCGCCTGAACACGCCATTTCGAAGCGTGTACGTGCCCTGAAATCCGCGAACGAAAGGCTGAGACTCATTGGTCGGCGAGGTCACTACACCTGGAACGAATCGCAGCGCGTCGTTGATGAGATCCGTCCGCGTATCCGCGAGCAGATCCTTGGTGACGACGGAGATGGTGCTCGGCGTGTCGCCGATTTGTGTTCCGACGCCGGTGGCGGTGATTGAGTTCGTGGCGCGGTATCCGGAAGTGGCCGCCGAGGTGACGACAAATTCGTCGAGCTTCAGAATTTTATCGTCGGGCTCGGCGCTCTGCGTTGGGGCGGTTTGAGCCGCAACCGGCAGCGTGCCACCGAGCACGGCCAGGAGCATGGTGAGTCTGGTTTTCGTGGGATTCATTGGGATGTTGGTTTCGAATCTTTCTTGTCGGCCCCGAGGGGAAGTGGGGCGAAAGAAGAGACGAAATCGAGCAACCCGGACCAGATGGCAATGGGCGGCGTTGCACGCAGGCACGCGTAGAATATTCAAAAACGCGCATGGCTAAACGTCGCAAAGCCGACGTTTTGATTACGACTATTTTAGCCGCAAAGGGGCATAGCGCGGCGCGCTAAGGAAGAAGTAAGAATGCAGTATGAAGAATGTAAGCATGGCCAGCCTCAGTGGGTAGGGCGAGCGGTCCCTCGCGAGCCGCAACCGTATGGCCTAACCTCCGAGTTGAGCTATACGTCAAAGCGGCTCGCGAGGGACCGCTTGCCCTACCTCGGAAGCCGGCATCCATTCGCAAAAGAAATCCCCGCGGAATTGGACAATTCCCAAGCCTGGCTCGTATATCAAGGACGTGTAATGTTACAGCTCGCGGTGGCGACGTCCGTGGCGTTCGTAGGATGCTTTATCCGAGTCGCTCGGCCTCTGGTATTTAATATAAATTTCGCGGCGCCACGCGGTTGGTGTCTTGCCGACATAGGCTCTGAAGGCTCGGCAAAAATTGGTCGCGCTGGAGAAACCGGATTCTTCCGCAATTTTCGCGAGCTTGGCGTCGGATTCCGCCATCAAGTGCATCGCTTTATCAAAACGAAGTTTGTCCAGGATGTGTTTCGGATTCCTTCTTTTCACCTTCCAGAAGATTCTTCGGAGTTGGCTTTCCGAGAGACCGACCACATGCGCGGCATCGGCAATCGACGGCGCTTTCCCAATATTTTTTCGCAGCCAAGCTTCGGCTTCCGAAACTTTGTTCCAATGAACGCCGGCCAGGTTTGGCTCTTGCAGCTCTCGCCTGCCTTTCAACAACAACAGAGACAAATCTATCCGAGCGCGATCGGCAAAGAGTTCGCTGGCGACAATAGGATTCCAATAGTGTGGTTTGAGCGCGCGTCCCAACCTCACGATTCTGCTTCGTTCGAGAGGAGTAAGCTGCACCGACAAATACGGCTCATCGCCGAACGCGCGTTCGACCACGCCGGGAACGATGCTGAAATGGATTACGACGACCTCGCATTTTTGGCCGCGCTTGCCGCGCCACCCGTGAACCACGCCCGGCGGAAAGAGCCACAATGTGTCCGACTTGAGATCAATCGGATCCGAGTCTTTGGTGTACGGCGCGACTTGGCCCTTAACGACCGCGAAAAACTCCCAGTTCACCCTGGGATGGGGCGGCATCGGCGCATCGCCGAGCTCTCGTTCACCTAGTGCGAGGTAGCGCAGCATGGGCAACGTCCAAGGCCCCATAAGCCCCATGGGCAAGCCGAATATTCATTAACAAGCAATCCGGCGCCGTTGAGAGTCTCGAGAATATGCGAAAACTTCGCGCGACAACGTTCCGAAAATGCCAATGCGTGAATTTGAATATTAAATGCGCGTCAATGCCAGCCTCGATCGATTGAAATTCGGTCGAGTCCACTACGAATATTAGCAACGCCTTATGCTCGTTTTTGGACAGTCTTTGCCTGCGTTTGAGCATCACACTGCGTTGCATTAAAAAGCAGTCGCACCCGTTAATCGCGGTGGCAGGCGTCAGCCGTTTTCTGGCGTAATAAAAATACCTCTGTTCGTAAATGAAAGATATACTCCGTATTTTCGCGAGTTGTTCTGGCCTGTGGCTCATTTCGAGTTTGGCCATCACCGCGGCGGAGTTGGGCGCGACAACCGACTCGGTGCAGTCGATGAACCTGCGCGGCGATGCGGCTGGGCCTCGGTTTGATGGCATTGGTCCGGTTGACGGCGGCGGCGCGACTTCCGTTCTACTCAAGGATTATCCAGAGCCGCAGCGCAGCCAGATTCTCGACTTGGTCTACAAGCCCAAATGTGGCGCTTCGGTAAATGCATTGTTGGTGGAGATCCCGGGTGATGGTAATTCGACGCAGGGCTCAATGCCCAGCCACATGCATACGCGCGAGGACCTCAATTACTCTCGCGGATACATCTGGTGGATTTTGCAGGAAGCGAAAAAGCGAAATCCAGACTTGTCACTCGACGGCGCTGCTTGGAGTGCGCCCGGCTGGCTCGGCAGTGGAAACTTCTGGTCGCAGGACACGGCCGACTACTATGTGAAATGGCTTCAAGGGCTTCGCGACGAATACAAACTCGAGTTCGATGCGATCGGTTGCCGCAATGAAAGAGGTGTTAGCATAGAGTTCGCAAAAATATTTAGGGCGACGCTGAACGCGGGAGGATTTTCGCACGTAAAACTTCACGGCTTCGACAACTGGCCCAAGTCGAAGTTCGATTTCGTCAAAGAGCTTCAAAGCGATCCCCAGGCCCGCGCCGCTCTCGATATATTGAGCGCTCACACGTTCTATGCGAAGTCCGACGGTCAGGTCTCCCCGGAGGTGCAGGCCGCAGCGTTCGAGATGGGGAAACCGATTTGGAACACAGAGGACCATGTTTATAAAAAGGGCTTCGATTGCGCGATTAGCATAGTCCAATGCTTCAATGAAAATTTTATACGGAGCGGCGCCACGCGAGTCGTCCTCTGGTATGATATTGCGGCTATTTACGCGATGGAACCGTACTCGGTCGATCCAGCGATGCTCCTGGCGCACTCGCCCTGGAGCGGTCACTACGAGGTTCGCGAGGCTCTGTGGGGATATGCCCATTATGGGCAGTTTACCCATGTGGGCTGGCACTATATGAAGGCCGGCTGTCAGGAGCTGCGCGGCGGCGGCAGTGTCGTGGCGATGAAATCGCCGACGAACGATTATAGTATTATTATCGAGACGAGAGACGCCAAAGCGCCTCAGCACCTCCAGTTCAATGTCGGTGGCGGCCTTTCCTCCCGTGAACTTTGCGTCTGGCGAAGCAATGCTAACGAGCAGTTCGTTCGCCAGGCGGACGCACAGCCGAGGGATGGCGTGTTAACACTGACCGTTGAACCCGGCTCAATTTACTCGCTTTCGACCACCACGGGGCAGCAGAAGGGTTCATTCGATTCGGTGCCGGCAGCGCGCGCGTTTCCATTCCCATATCATGAAACGTTCGACGAGTATAAAAGGCCCGAGACCTACGGTTATTTGCCGCGCTATTTCGCCGATATCTCGGGGGCTTTCGAGCTTGTCGCGCGACCGGATGGCGGTGGCCAGTGCCTCCAACAGGTCGTCCCGATACCTACGCTTTCATGGGCGCCCGACTGGTTGCCGTATACAATTATCGGCGATGATAAATGGCAGGACTATGAGGCCAACGTCGACGTGTACCTCAAGCCAGACGACTCGGCCGCGATGATGGGCCGCATCAATGACGTTGGAACCGGTTGGGGATTCATTCCGAAAGGATATTATCTCCAGTTGAGTCACGACGGTGAATGCCGGCTCGTTGTCGTGCGAGGCAAGATCAACAAGAAGAAGCCCGCGGGCGATGCCGAGCAACAAGCGCTCCTCAAAGCACAGAATGACGCAAGCGAAGGCGGTGAAAAGGTGCTGACGAGTGCGAAAGTCCGAAACATTCAGCCGAACCAGTGGCACACTTTGACGCTGCGTTTCAAAGGTTCGGAGATCACGGGCCTGGTGGATGGCCGCGAAGTCGTCAGCGCAAACGACGCGTTGTACACACACGGCATGGCGGGGTTGCTCGCACAGGGAACGAAGACACAGCTCAGCATGCCCTATTTCGACAATGTCATTATAAAGTCCGCTGATGCAGCCGTGCCGAAGCCGGCCATCGCGAATCCTGGTCAGGGACCAATATATTCTGCGGCACGACCACGCACCTGACTCGCGTATGAAGACAAATAATATTCTGCGCTGGTCGATTGGTTGCGTCGGTCTTCTTGTTTTCATCGTCGCGTCAGCCGCGGCGAGTATTGTCAGTTCCGTCGATACCGATCTGCGCGACAGCCAAAAGTACGTGCTCCGCGTCGACGGGAAACCGTTCTACCTGACGAGCATTCAGGTCCGCCTCGACAAGCTGCGATATTATTGGAATTGGGATCAAACCAAGCGCGAGGCGATCATTGCCCGGGCAGCTGCGGACGGTTTCAACACGATTTCCATCCCGATCCATTGGTACGAAGTTGAACCGACGAAAGAGAACTTCGATTGGACCATTCTGGATGAGTATCTCGCTTCTGCGCAAAAACACGGGCTCAAGGTCGAGCTGCTCTGGTTCGGCCAGAACAGCGACGGCCACGTTCAGTGGCTGGGCAATCCTTCGAAGAACCCCGTTCACCTGCGCACGCCGGACTACGTGCTGCATTCGCCGTCACCGCAATCAACCGCGACGACGAGCGAATACGCGATTCGGCGCGACATGAGCGCCTACACGCTCGACCTCGCGGATGATCGGTTGCGTGAGCGAGAAACCCACGTGCTCGGAAAAGTGATGGCGCACGTGGCGGAGTGGGACGGGAGTCACGGTGCCAGCCACACCGTCATTGGCGTGCAGATCTGCAATGAGGTGCGCGGTGAGAATGGCCTGCCCTTCCCCGTCTCCCTCATCATTTCGTATCTCAGCGACCTGGCTGGGGCGGTGAAGACGTCGCCGTATGTCGTGTGGACTCGGGTGAACTGCATCTCGCTAGAAGCTCTCTCGCGGATTGAGGAAAATGAGACGCTTCGTCGCACGACCGGCACGAACCTCGATTTTATCGGAACCGATCTTTACGGCGTCAACGCGGCCACGATTCGCGCCGAGCTGCCCTATCGCGGGAAGAATTATCGAATGATCATGGAAAGCGGAGCCGACGTCTCGAACGCGGCGCAATTCCAACTCGCCGCGCTTTCCGGCAACAATGCGTTCAGTTATTACGACCTGTGCGGGCCGGACGGTCACGGGCTCTACGTCGATGACGGCGAGAACGGATTCAAACCAAATGGCAGCTACATCGAGGATGTTCGGACCGTCAACAAGCTGCTCGACAGCGACATCGTCGATATCGCCGTCAATGCTCATGGCTACGGCCTGTTTGTGCACAACTGGTCAGGCGCTTCGGTTGCGCCGACTGAAGGAATTGAAGGCATTCGTTTCACACCGGGGTATCCGACTTCTCAGGCTATCAGCATCAGGCGGAGCGGCGCCGAAATCGTATTGATGAACACGCGAGGCGGCACCTTTAGCCTCCCCGCGGAAATGTCGGTCCAGGCTGCGAGCCGCGGTCACTTCGATCGGGAAAACGCGTGGGTCGAGGAAGCCCAAGTGCCGATCCGCGGTCATTCCATTTTCGCCGAACGGGGCACGACCATCCGTTTGCTGCGCGCCGAAAACACCTCGCCATATCCGATTCACCGTCAAGCCGAGTTCGGCCTCCTCGGCGGTGGCGCTGCGACAGAGGCGGCGTCCGATAATCTCGGCTTCGCCGGAAACGGCTACGTCGTTTTTCCGCGAGGCGGCGGATACGTTGTGTGGACGGAGGTCGATGGTCTCGACGGCGGAGAACGCAGCCTTCGATTCCGCTATGCAAATGGAGACGCCAAAACCCGACATGCCTGTGTATTCGTGAATGGCGCGGTATTGAGAATTTTTTTTGCGCCAACGGGCTCGTGGTCGTCGTACCAGTACGTCACGCTGAAGGCTGCGTTGCAGCCAGGGAAAACCAATACGGTGCGGCTGGAGACGAATGGCGACGGAGCCGGCAACATTGATGAACTGCAAAGCTTTTAGGCAAACGCCCCATGCTGAAAACATTCCTTTTGGTAATGATTAGTCTTTCCCTCGCGACCGCAGTGCCTGCCGGCGCGTCAAATAGCCCTCTGCAATTGAAAAACGCGCCGACTGATCCGTCGGATTTCCCAATCGTGGCTGACGCCCGCGCCGCGGAAATTCTGGTTGATCAAGCCGACGCCGCGGTCGTGCGGACCGCCTCCGACCTGTTCGCGAGCGACGTCGAGCGAGTCACGGGCGCGACTCCAAAAGTCATCGATGCCAAGTCGCTGACTCGGCGCGAAGCACCGGTCATCGTTGTCGGTACTCTCGGCAAATCCGCGTTGATCGACGGACTTGTTGCCAACGGCAAACTCGACCCGAGTTCCATCCGCGGAAGATGGGAGTCATATATCATCGCAACTCTGGATGAACCGGCACCCGGCGTGCCGCGCGCGCTGGTGATCGCGGGCAGCGACCGCCGCGGCACCGCCTACGGGGTTTTCGATCTATCCAAGGCGATTGGCGTCTCTCCCTGGGTCTGGTGGGCCGACGTCGCTCCAGCCCATCGCGAAGAGCTCGTTCTCGCGGCTGGAACTCACATTCAAGGACCGCCGTCGGTGAAGTATCGCGGAATTTTCCTAAACGACGAGGACTGGGGCCTGCGGCCGTGGGCCGCGAAAACCTTCGAGCCTGAAACGGGCAACATCGGCCCGAAAACCTACGCGAAGATTTGCGAACTACTGCTGCGCTTGAGGGCCAACCTTCTCTGGCCCGCGATGCATCACGGCACGACGGCCTTCAATCTCATTCCTGAAAACCGAGTCGTCGCAGATCACTACGCGATCGTCATGGGCTCGTCACATGCCGAACCGATGCTGCGAAACAACGTGGGCGAATGGCCCGCCGGCAAAGAAGCGTTGTGGAATCCGGTGACGAACTTGCCCGCAATCGTGCAATACTGGGAAGAGCGGGTGAAGGAGAATGCCCGTTACGAAAATGTGTACACTATCGGCATGCGGGGCGTGCACGACAGTGGCATGCCCGGTGGCGGCACCACGGCGGAGAAGCGCGATCGACTGGAAAACATCATCAAGCTGCAACGCGCGCTCTTGGCGAAATACGTCAATCCCAACCCCGCCCTCGTCCCGCAGATTTTTTGTCCGTACAAGGAAGTGCTCGAAATCTATCAGTCGGGCATGCATCTGCCGGACGACGTCACGGTCGTCTGGCCCGACGACAACAACGGTTACATCCGCCAGCTCCCCACGTCACAGGAGCGTGAGCGTTCCGGCGGACATGGCATCTACTACCATCTGTCGTACTGGGGGAGACCTCACGATTACCTGTGGCTCGATTCCACGTCTCCGGCGCTGATCTGGCACGAGATGTCGAAAGCGTACGCGCTTGGCGCGGGGCACCTTTGGGTGGCGAACGTCGGCGATCTCAAGTCGATCGAAACAGGAATGACCTTCTTCCTCGATCTGGCGTGGAACATCGATCGTTACGGTCCTGATGCGCAGCGCGCTTTTCTGCGCGATTTCTACGCCGACCAATTCGGCGCCGAACACGCGGACGAGATAGCGGCGTTGCGCGATGAATATTATCGTTTGTGCGCAATCCGCCGCCCCGAGCACATGGGGTTTAATCGCGTGTACCCCAACACGCCGGTTCAAAACAGCGGTTGGTCGCCGGAAGAGTCTTCGCAGTTCCTCGAGCGCTGGCGCGATGTCGCGCAACGTGCAAAATCGATTGGCGCGAAAATGCCGGCGCGATTGCGCGACGCCTATTTCGAGCTGGTGGAATATCCGGCATGCGGCGGGGCGGCGATGGCCGAAAAACTTCTCCTCGCAGAACGAGCTCGTGAAACGGGATCGCAGGAACTCGCGAAACAAGCCGAATCGGCCTTTGAGCGAATCCATACTCTGACGGCTGAATATAACACCGCGGGACATGGGAAATGGCACGACATCATGAGTGACCGCCCGCGAAGGCTCCCGGTGTTTGGCATGCCGCCAACACAACCCGGCAGCGTGCCCGCCGCTCCCTCGCAATCGACTTCGTCTCCAGCCGCCATTCACCTCGACCCTGCGAATTTCCTGCGCCGCGAAGATCGCGACTCGGCGGGATGGCGAGTGATCGAAGGCCTTGGCCCTCGGGGCCACGCGCTCGCCGTGCTGCCTCAACGGGACACCCCTACAAGGCGTTCGGCCAACGATATCGTGAAGCACTGCCCGGTCGCCGAATACGCGGTGAAGAACGACAATGAAGGCGTCGTAACAATCACCATCGAGGCGTTGCCGACTCACCGGCTAACGCCCGTCCACGACACCATTGTCGCTGTCTCAATCGGCGACGGCGACCCTGGCGTTGTTCATTTCGACGAAGGCGTCGACGACGAGTACGACGCGACCTGGCAACGAAATGTGCTTCGCGGGGCGATGTTCGGCGCAACCAAGCTTCGCGTGCCGAAAGGCCCGTACACGCTCAAAGTTTGGGCAGCGGATCCGGCGGTCGTAATTCAGCGGATTACCGTCGAACCCAGCGCAGACTCAGGCTCATGAGGCGCGCCATTGTTCATTCAACTGCGCAGTCTCCGAAATTTCGCACGTTCAGCCATGAACTTCTCGAGGCGCAGGCGTCGTTTGCTGCCTCAGCTCTTGCTGCGTTTCGGCGTTGTGACGGGCGTTTGTTGCGCGCCTGGGGCAAGTGGCGAGACCACCACGTCGACTCCGCTCCACTCCGTTTCTGCGATTCGGCAAGTGGGCGAATGGAATCCTCGCGTTGCCCACCCGCTGGATTTCCAAGCCACCGTTACCGCCGTCGATGAGGAGCGGAAACTCATCGTCGTCGAGGATGATCGCGCCGCGATTGCGCTAGCGCTCGAGTCGTTGCCGGCGGGAATCACCGCGGGGCAGCGGATTGCGTTGACCGCTCCAGACAGCGCACCTGCGCTACCATCGCTGGCACACTTTCCCCTCGCGCCGAGTCGAACCGAATACCTGCGCGCGCTCGAAATTCCGGAAAACAGCGGAACGGTTTACGTGGCGCGAATCCGTGGCTTCATCGTTCCTCCGGCCACCGGGCAATACAGATTCTGGATCGCGAGCGACGACTCCTCGGAGTTGTGGCTCGGACATGATGAAGATCCACTCTCGGCCCGCGTCATCGCGTCGGTGCCGACTTGGACGATGCCGAAGGACTGGGCGCATTTTCCCGAGCAACATTCCGACCAAGTCAGGCTCGAGGCGGGACACCGATACTACATTGAGATCCTCCACGGGCAGCGCGGCGGTGACGACCACTTGAGCGTTTCGTGGCAAGGGCCTGGACTTGCTCAACAAATCGTCGCGGATCCTTTCCTGATGCCTTGGCGCGATGAAAGTGGGGCAACGGAATCGAACACCACCGCCCTCCCCTCCCGTGGCGTGCTGCGCGAAGTGTGGTCCAACTCCGTCATCTCGAACGTCAGCGTGCTCATGGCGCCAAGACGCCTCGAGACCGCGCTGATGCCGTATCACCCGCGGATCACGATTGGGGCCGGTGATGGATTTCCCACAGCGCGCGAGCTTCGTCCCGGCGGAAAGCTCGCGCCAGCCGACGAATTTGGCTGGTGCGAGATGGAGGGAACAGTCGAGTTTGTCGGACGGCGCGGAAAGACGATCGTGCTCGAATTGTCGGACGGTGATCAACGTTCACAGGTCGTCGTGCCGCAATGGGACGATCCGTCTCCCGAGCGGCTGCTCGGGCAGCGCGTCAAAGCAGCGGGAGTGGCCGAAGCCGCCACGGACGCGAACGGTGCACGCATCGTCGCGACGGTCCGATCTCCCGGTCCGACGTCGGTCACGGTCTTGGGCCAGTGGGGCCACTCGCAAGCCTACCCGCTTCTAACCGTGGCGAGCCTGCTGAGTGACGACGGTTCAATTCATCGCAATCTTCCCGCACGCATTCGCGGGAGAATTGCCAGTGTCGACGACCGCTCACTGGTCATCGCGGACGAAGGTTCAATCACTGCTTATATTTCGGAAGACGGCGCGCAATGGCACCGCCTCGGCCCGCCGGTGGAGGTTCCCATGTCGCACAATCTCCAGACTGGGTTGGTCCTGAGCTCCCATTCACCGAACAAGTCGGAGCGTGCGGTGTTCGATAGAGTTCAGGGCCCCGCGGCTCCGCTGAAGCTTACGCCGGTGGGCGCGCCGACAACGGCCAGTAACCTTCAGGGCAAAGATGGCGTTTACACGCTTGTCGGAGGTGGCCGGGACATGTGGTCGAGCCCGGATCAATTTTCGTTCGCGCACGCCGAAATGGTTGGAGCCGGCACGATCATCGTGCGACTTGCCGAGTTTGCGCCTCGAGAGGAATGGGCAAAGGCAGGCATCATGATGCGTGCCGGGACGGACGCGGACGCTCCTTTCGTCGCACTCGTGCAAACCGGGGCGCATGGGTGTTGCCTGCAATGGCGGCCGCCGGGCTACGCCAGCATCCCGCTTTCAATCAGTGAATCTCACCGCAATGGACCCGTCTGGCTGAAGCTCGAACGTCGCTTCGATTCAATCCGTGTCACGTCGAAACATCCGGTCGAGTTCGCCGTCGGCACACCCGTGGAAGTCGTGGGTTTCGTCGACGACTCCGCCGGACAGGTCGCGCTTACGGAAGCGGTTTTCCGGCTGGCGCCAAGCAAAGTAGACAACGCCAATGAAATTCCAATCGCGGGACCGTTGGTGGAGATCGGGCGGGTGCGCAGCGAGTCGCCCGGCAGTTCGCTCACGCCCTTTCGCATCGGGGGCGTGGTGACGTTTGCAGATTTCGTCCAAGGACGCCGTTATTTTTCCGTTCAAGATCAGACTGGAGCGGTCTTCATCGGCGGCCAATCCGCGGTTCTGACGGCGGCCACTCGCGTAGGGCAGCGAGTCGAAATCCAGTTTGACCCACTGCCGTCTCGCACCACGCCCAGGCTTTCGGGCCAGTTAACCGCGGTGCTCGGACCCGGCACACTTCCGAAGCCCTTGCGACATCCTGCCGAAAACGCGCTTCAACGCGAAGGCGAGGCGCATTGGGTCGAGGTGGACGCGATCGCGCGCACGGTCCTCGGACCTGAAGCGTTGCAGGTGCGCGCGTCAGACGCGGTCTTCAACGTGCTCGTTCCGCACGCGCCGGCCGACGCACTCCAGCGATTCATCGACGCGCGGATTAAAGTGCGCGGAGTGGTCGGACCACCCGAGCCGATTCGCACGTTGCTCGTTCCAGATCTGACGAAAATTGAAGTCACTGAAGAGGCTGTCGCTGAAGCGAAGTTGCAGGCCATTCCGGTTGCCACGGTAGCGCGAAACGTCGCCGGCTCAGGTCCGCTGCATCGTACGAAAATCATTGGAACGGTGACCTTCGTTGAGGGGACCACGTGCTTCGTGCAGGACCCGTACGCTGGAGCGCGCGTCGAAATGACAACAGCGATTCCGTTGCGCGTCGGCGATTCGGTTTCCGCGATCGGGTTTCCTGATTTGGCCGAGGACGAATCGCTGGTCCTGAGCCACGCGTCAGTGCACACGCTGCCCGATTCATTGCGTCCAAACGGACCCACGGCCGCCACCGTGAACGATCTCCTGAGCGGCACCTGCGGCGCAAAGTTGGTCACCGTGCGCGCGGTCGTATCTCGCGTCCACACCACGCAAATCGGGCACACGCTCGAGCTGCAGATCGATCACCGCATCTGCCGAGCGACGCTCGACAGCGCGGCGGTGCTGCCTTCGCTCCCGAGCGGGACAATCGTGAACCTCACGGGAGTCTGCACGCTGGAAACGGCGCTGCCGGACTGGATCAAAGTATCCGCAAGCAGCGCGTCGATTTTGTCTGTGAAACTTTTGCTCCGGGACAGCAGCGACATCGTGGTTCTGCAAAAACCGCCGGGATGGGCGGTCAAGCGCACACTCCTGATCTGCAGCATCGTCGCGCTGGTGCTCGGGCTCGCGGGAATCTGGATCAACATTCTACGGCGCCGCGTCGCGCAGCGCACGGCTGACCTCAACGCAGCGATGAAGCAGTTGCGCGAAGAAACCCAGACTTCGGCAACGTTAACCGAGCGCAACCGCCTCGCCGGCGAAATTCACGACAGCATCGAGCAGGGATTCAGCGGCGTTATTTTCCAGCTGGAAACCACGGCGAAGCGCAGCACGTGCCCGCCGGAAATTCGCGCGGGCATCACGCTGGCCCGCAACATGGTCGCCTTCAGCCGCCAGGAAGTGCGCCACGCCGTGTGGAATCTTCACTCGCCTTTGCTGGATAACGCCGATCTCAGCTTGGCCCTGAGGAGCATCGCCTCCCATCTGGAAAGCGATGCGCTGCAGATTACGGTTTCGGTCGAGGGGACCGCGCGTCGTTTGGGCTCGACGGTGGAACACCACGTGTTGCGCGTCGCGCAGGAAGCCATTGCCAATGCGGCGAAGCACGCGCGCGCCCAGCACGCCGATGTGCGCCTGACCTTTGAGGACTCTTTCGTGTCGCTCAGCGTGCGCGATGACGGGTGCGGCTTCGACCCCGCCAACGTTCTCGGGCGGGCGGCGGGACATTTCGGATTGCGCAGCCTCCGCGGCCGCGCGGCAAAAGTGCATGGTGAACTCACGATCGAGAGCACCGTTGGAAAAGGCACGACGGTCTCCCTCCGCGTTCCGCTGGCCAACGACCTGGCTTCCTAGCCGCAGCGATATGCAAAAGGAAAATTCACCGATCCGAATCATGCTTGTCGACGACCACATCCTGATGCGGATGGGCCTCGCGTCGGCGGCGAACAACGAACCGGATATCGAGGTTGTCGCCGAGGCGGAAGACGGCATCGAGGCGATCGAGGCGTACCGCGTGCATCGCCCGGATGTGGTTATTCTCGATCTGCGGATGCCAAAACGAAACGGAATCGAGACCATCGCCGAGCTGCGCCGTGAATTCGGCTCCGTGCACGTGCTCGTCCTGAGCAATTACGGAAGCGGCGACGAAATGGCTGCGGCGATTCAGGCCGGCGCTCGAGGTTACGTGCTCAAGGATATGCCGCTGGAAGGACTGCTCGACGCCATCCGGCACGTTCATGCCGGCGAGTTGAGTATTCCCGCTGAAGTGGCGCGCCGCATGGCGAGCCGCATGCTTTCTCAATTAACCAATCGCGAATTCGAGGTGCTCGTGTTGATCGCAAAAGGTCAGAGCAACAAGGAAATCGCCGCGACTCTCAGTCTCGTGGAGGGCACGGTGAAGATTCACGTGACGAACATCCTGGCAAAACTCGGGGTGACCGATCGCACGCAGGCCGTACTGCTCGCTGTGAAACGCGGCATCCTGCAGCTGGAATAGCCGCGGAGTTGAGGGAGGTCGGAGCGCGCAATCTATGACTTTGGTCAGAGAGAAATTACCACGAATGTGCGGTTGAAGTGGGTCGCAGCGGAAGGCGCTTTGTACGCATCGAAAGCGTTAATCGGCGCTTTGAGTGTCACGGAATCCCCCTATGCCACTCCATCCCCACTACCCGTTTGCCGCGCCCCACAGAGTTAGCCAGCTGCTCGACGTCCGCCAGGTATCCCATTTGCGAGCGGATCCCCCGCTCCAAACGAAGGCGACTGCTTCCGCGTCTTCGCCAAGCGACCCCGCATTGGGGAGGAAGCGTCAACCCTGATAAGCCAATGAAAGTTATCGCAAAACTCCTCGCGGTCGCCGCAGCGGCAGCCGCTTTCCCGCTAGCATCCGGCGCCGCAACCTGGTCGACCACCAATCCCTGGGGACAATACCAACTCGGCAGCTACACGATCTACAATGATGTCTGGGGCGGCGGAGCTGGTCCCCAAACGCTCTACGTGGATACCAACAGCGCTTCGGCCCCGCACTTTTGGGCGTGGAGCTCTCAATCCGGAAACGGGATCAAGTCATACCCGAACGGCAGCAAGACGATCAACAAGACCGTCACGAGCATCTCGAGTCTTCACGGTTACCACAACGAAAGCACCTCCTACTCTTCTGGCACGTTTGCCTACGATTGGGCGTACGACTGCTGGATGCCGACGGAAGTGATGATCTGGACCAATTGGGTCGGCGGCGTCGGTCCGTGGGGCTCGCTGTACCAGAGCAACGTTTCGATCGGCGGCCGCACTTGGAACGTCTACAAGCCTGGTGGCCCTTGGTCGTTCCTCGCAACGAGCAAGTACACCTCCGGCACCACCGATCTCGCGGCGATTTTCAAGTGGCTGGTCAACGGTGGTCACCTGCCCAACGGCACGCTCAAGAATTGCCAATACGGCGTGGAGATCACGTCCGGGACGGGCACGTGGACCGTCAACAGCATGAGCATCTACTGATCGGAAAATGATCAGGCCGTGGAGCCAAAGCTAACGCTCCACGGCGCCTTCCGCTTTCGCGTCAAATCCTCAGCAAACAATCGCCGACAACACCCTGGTTTTCCATCGCCCATCGGATTCGGGCGATCCCGCTCTCGGTCAGTCATGCGCAACATTTTTCGCCAACTTCTCGCTGTGTCACTTCTCGGATTTTTTTCCGCGGCCACGCCGGCATCCGCCATTCCGCTTCGCCCCGAGATCGAGCATTGGCAGGAAAAAATGACGGCTTCGATGCAGGCGCTGAAATCCAATCAGTTCGCCGAAGCTGTCCGGCTAAACGAAGAGGCCATTGAGCTCGCGAGCCATCTCGACTCGACCGATATCCATCTCGCGCGCAGCCAGGTGCAGCGCGCGGAATTGTACCTCTGGGCCAAGCAGTACGACAAGGCGGAGGACATGTTCAACGTCGCCATCGCGACCTGCGAACGCGCTGCAGGACCGGACAACCCAGAGCTGGTGCACCCGCTCTCCAGCTTGGCGAATTTTTATTACTACGTGCGTCCGCACTACGACCGCGTCGCCAAACTCTTCGAGCGCATCCTGCACATCGTGGAGCACACTTCGCCGCCCGAAATCCGCGAAGTCATTCTGTGGTCGCGCAACCTGGGAACCATATATCAACAACTGGGCGACTACGCGCGCGCCGAGCCGCTGTTTGCGCGCGCCGTTTCGTTGACCGAAAAAAATCAGCCGGAGTGGCTCTCGCACGAGAAGCTTAACCAAGCTCAGTTTTACTGCTCCTGGAAAAAATGGGATCGCGCGGAAGAGATCGCTCGTTCTGCGCTGGAAATGCGCAAGCGCGCTCTTCGCGCCGAGCCGACAAACATCGACCGCAAGTTGGATGTATCGGTCGCGCTCGACGAAGTCGCTGCCGATGAA
The DNA here is from genome assembly GCA_035765635.1 of Opitutaceae bacterium. Classification (GTDB taxonomy): domain Bacteria; phylum Verrucomicrobiota; class Verrucomicrobiia; order Opitutales; family Opitutaceae; genus EW11. The sequence goes on along the minus strand of DASTWZ010000042.1, from coordinate 75,930 downwards.
TTTGGCGCGGGCAAGCTCGAGGCGGCGGAGATGACTGCGCGGCGTTCATTGGAGAACTGCGAGAGTTTCATGGAGGCGACCAATCCGGATCTCGGGCCGCGCCTCGCCTTCCTCGCAGAAGTGCTGAGTTCGCGCAGCAAATTCGAGGAGTCCGCAGACACCTATCGTCGCCTGGTGGTGCTCACGAAAAGCACACTCGGCTCCGAAAACGCAGTGCTCGCGGACGTGTTGGCGAAATATGCAGCGGTGCTGCGCCACCTGAACAAAACGGCCGATGCCGCGGCGCTCGACGCACAAGCAGACGCCATTCGCCGCAAACTTCCGGCGGCGTGAACATGCGATATCGAAAATCGATTTACGCTTTGGGAACGACGGCGATTGCGATCGTCGCCGGAGCAACCGGATTTTATCTCGGTGCAGCTCGGCAGGCGCGTCCCGAAACAGCGTCGCGCGACCGCTATGACAATCCTGCGGTCCAGCCTGCCGGCGCGAACACCGATTCGGGCGAGAACTTGCGCCCTGCTGTGGCGGACTTCGCCAATGTGGAATCCCGCTGGCGCGACTTGCAGCAAGCCCCTCGGGCCCCGAGGACCGAACGCGACAAAGCCGACTTCCTGGCCGCTCTTGCGGTGCGTGATCACGCGAAGGCGATGCAACTCGCGCTGGCCGAGCCAAACTTGAGGGCGCGCCTCGCTCTCCAAAATGCCGTGCTCCGCGGCTGGGCGAAAACGGAGCCGCAGAACGCGAATGCTTACGCGCTTTCCCTGCGTGGCGACGAGCGCATCGCTGCGGTCGCGGCCGTCATCGCCGGATCGGCCGGTCAGCCAGCGCAGGCCTCGAACGTTGCGGCGACCGCTTGCGATCGAGACCCGGACCGAGCTTTCGACTACATGAGCGCGTTGATCGCAGAGCTGGGAGAACAGGGCAATTTCGCGGCCGCGGCGCGCTTTGTCGCGAGCCGGCCTGACACGCCGCAGCGCATTGAGGAAACGGGTAATGCCTTCAGCTTCTGGGCCGAGCACCGGCCCACGGAAGCGGCGGCGGCGCTGGAAAACATTTCAGACCCGGCCCTGCGCGATGCGGCGTTTCGCGGCCTTGTGGTCGGATGGTCTCACGCTGATCCGGCAGCGCTCGCCGAGTTTGCTTTGCAGCTGCCATCGGGGGAGTCGAGATCGCTCGCGATCGCGAATGCCGTGCCCCGATGGGTTGAACACGACCCCGTTACCGCGGCCACCTGGCTCGCCCAACGCGAGCCCAGCGCAGATTTCGATATGGGCGTCGCGGCGGTCGCAACGGTGCCGAGCATGGTTTCCGACCGTCCTGAACTCGCGCTCACACTTGCACAGACCATCACGGATTCCGCGCTGCGAACCAACACGGTTCAGAAAGTCATTCGAGAGTGGGCCGGCTCCGATTTAGCCGGCGCGACGCGCTTTCTCGCGGCGTCGACCCATTTGCCCGCGGCCGAACGCGATCAACTCCTGGCCGAGCTGCGCGAGCCCCGAGGCTGAACCTGAATAACCGCCAAAGCCCGCAATCGCGCGCTGATTTATCGCTAAACTTATCCCATTCCGCCCGATCCGCCTCGAACCAGCGCCTCGCTCTTCCTCCAGCCTCCAAGCTTCCGCCGCGATCTCACCGCTAAATCTCGGCCTCTCCATTCCGGAGCCGTCCCGCTCGCTACCCCTTTGCCGCGCAGCTTTGCCGCACGGCCTTGCAAAAACAAAACCCCAGATGAAATACACTACAACCCAACGGACCGCGATTGCGTTGCTCTCAACGCTCGCGTTGCTGCCGGACTACGGTTTCGCCCAAGCGAAAACCGACCCCGCCGCCCCCACCAACAAAACCGGCGCTGCCGACCAGGAGACGGTTGTCCTGTCCCCCTTCGAAGTCTCCACGACGAAGGACAAAGGCTACCGCGCGACCAACTCGACCTCTGGCACGCGGCTCGACACGCCGATCAAAGAGCTCCCGCTCAACCTCGAGGTCATCACCGACGAATTCATTCGCGACACCGGCGCGACAAATCTCCGCGAAGCGCTCCGCTATTCCGCGGGCGTAGTCCTCGATTCGCAATCCGACGCGTTTGTCGAACCCGACAGCGATCGCCAATCCGCCGGAGCCAACGACCCTCGCGGGGCCACCCGAGCCCCAGGTGATTCGACGACCAAACTGCGCGGCTTTGTCATCGACCAAGTTTTGCGCGACGGCTTTCGCCGCCAATATTCAGCTGATTCGATTAATATTGATCGCGTCGAAGTGCTCCGCGGCCCGTCCGCACTGTTGTATGGCGTCGGCAGCTTCGGCGGCGTGATCAACTACCTGCCCAAGAAGCCTCTTCTCACTCCCAAATATCACACCGCGGTCAGCGTCGGCACGCAGGGACTTCTTCGTGGTGAATTCGATTTCACCGGACCGCTTGGCAACGGGCCTTGGAAATTGGCCTACCGTTTGACGGGCGCTTATGAAGAAGAAGGAGATTATACGGACTTCTATAATTCCAAGCATTGGACAGTTTCGCCCGTTTTCTCCTTCAGCCCTTTCAAGAATACAACGGTCGTCATTGATAATGAATTTGGACATGTGAATCAGACGGGAGTCGGATTCCAAAATATTCGCGCGGGCGGGGGGTTGGCGCGCGCCGCGAGTTGGTTGACCGATGTTGCGCCAGGCGCGGTCAACCCGCGGACTTTTCGCTGGTCCGGTCCTGATACCTACTTGAAAGGTCCGTTCCGCAATAGCGTCATCGACGTGACACAGAAGATCACCGACGACTTCTTTCTGAAAGCGGGAGTAACGCAGTCGAGGCGCGAATTTGACTCACGCCAAATTCGCGACACCGGCACGGTCAATCAACCGTTCGCCACCAACAACCCGGCCAATTACCGACCGGATGCAACGATCAGCATAGGCGGGACAAATTACAATCTGCGCGATGCACTGACTCAAGCGGTGCACGATGGAAAATTCCCGAACACCACGGCCGGACTTACCCCTTTGCAGATTTATCAAAATCGCGCACCCGGCTCATTCCGTGGCGATAGCCTGTACGGCTTTGTCGCGAATACCAGCGTTAATAATGACTTCCTCCTCGAGGAAGGAGCCATACCTACCATCCCAACCACCAATACGACGTCAGCGCTGCGCTACGATTGGATCGACGACGACAAGGTCGAGAACCGGTTCCAGGCACGCACGGATGCGACTTACAAGTTGGACCTCGGCAAATGGGGCAAGCACGACTTCGTGGTCGGTCTGCAATATCAAAAGCAGGATCTCAAAGAATACTATTACGGACCTCAGTATTCATATACCAACCACGGCGTCGCCGATATTGATAGATACAGTTACCGCAATCCCGGTGATTTCAGCTACTTCAAATACGGTATTCAGGGCGACGGTCGGCCAGACAGCCCTCGCCTGAAATTGAATCATTATCAAACGCTGACCTGGGACTTGGGCTATTACGCGGTCTATCAGGGCAAGTTCTTCAATGACCGGCTGACGTTGATCGGTGGAGCGCGCCGCGACCGCAACGATCAATGGGGCATCACCTACTATGATTATGAAGCAGGTCGCGCTCCCGACATCGCTGCGCGCGTCGGCAATAAAGCGCCGACCGCAACCAGCCCGCAAGTCGGCGTGAGTTTCGCGATCAACAAGAGCCTGTCCGTATTTGCGCTCTATTCGACCGGCGTGGTTCCCAACTACTACGCCACCGATGGCAACGGCGCGCCGTTTGCCCCCACGAAAGCGAAAAACAAGGAAATCGGCCTGAAATTCGACCTCTTCGACGGCCGGATTTCCGGCACTGTTTCCGCTTATAAAATTGAGCGAACAAATACGCCGAAGTATCTCTGGTGGGCGCCCAGTCCATACACTTCGCTCAAGAACGGTTGGACCGCGAACGCGACCCAGCGGACGTTATGGGCTAATCCGAATGCGGAAGCGGTTTGGTACGGCATACAAAAGGTCGGTCTCGATGCCGCAAAGAAGATCTTCCCTTCCGGCTTCTGGTCCACCCTCGACGCGATGGCCGCGATCCCCGCGGGGGCGAATCAATATACCCCAGGCGCTGGATTCAGCAGCATCCCTGGTGTTGCCCGCTGGTGGGATTCGAGCATCGACTCCACCACCGGCCTCCGTGGATTGCAGCGTGAAGCAGATTATAATACGTTCACCGCACGGCAAACGGGGAATAACGGAATATATCATCCCCTGGTCAACCTGGATGACCCTCAAGTCCTCGCGTTCCTCACGGCCGCGAAGATCGATTATACCGGTTGGGGTGGCAATTTCTCATACACGCCCGGACAGACGTATTATTATGGCGACGGCACCGCCGACACTGGCAATGCCGCGACGGGATCGGGCGCATCCGTGCCTCTGGACGATCAAGCGAAGGGCTGGGACGTATCGATTATCGCGAACATCACCCGCGATCTGACCGCGACCTTCAACTTCGCCCATGTGCAGCGTGAGATCACGTCGCCCACCTACAAATTCGTGGACGCTCCGTTCTTTGCCTTCGGTAATTGGTACGTGCGCGACGGGAACTTCGGCACGCTCAGTTATAATAAATCCGCGAGCCAAGTATACACGGACGTGAAAGACACGACCACGTATCACGCGGCGATTCCAGAGTACCAACAAGCGGCGGACGATACGCCGGCCAACACGGCCACCACATGGATTCGCTACTCCTTCGACCACACCATTCCAGCCTTGAAAGGGCTTTCCGTCGGCGTGGGCGGCGAATGGAAAGACAGGCGCATGTGGTTCACCGGTTTCGCGGGCGGCGGCGGTAATATTCAACGCGTGACCCTGCCAGGCGACCCGGAACCGGTTCTCGTCCAACTTTGGACCAAGAGACAGCTGACCGTGAATGCAATGATCGATTATAAAGCGGTATATATGGATCGGTACCACGTCCGGTACGCATTCAATATAAGCAACCTTCTCGATGACCAGCACCGCTATGGCTATGTCTACGGCACGGGTCGTTCGATGAAGTTCAGTGTCGGAGTCGATTTCTGAGATGTTCGTGGGGACGAACTCCAGTAGTTAGTAGTTAGGGTGTAAACAGCTGAGCGCGGCAGGGGCCGCGCTCAGCTCGTTTAAGATACCGAGCTCCCGTCAATGAGACTCAACCGCTCCGCCCATTATTATATATTCGCGATTGTAATCGGCGCGGGCCTCGGCTTTGCCGTTTGGATCAGTTTGCCGCGGAATCGGACGTCGCTGAGCGAACCTTTATTGAGCTCCTTAACTTCGCGATCGGCGGCGGCAACAAGTCCAGAATATCAATACGACACTCAACCGGTCGGTCGCCCGATGAAAGGACGACCCGTGATCACGCACGTCGCCATGTGCGACCTCGATGGAGACGGGCTGCTTGATATATTGGTGTGCGACGCCCTCGCGAACACCGTCTCGTGCATTCGCCAGTCGCCACGCGGCGTTTTCACGGAAGTGACCTTGGCCGAAGTTCCTGGCCCCGCGCACGTCTCGACCTGCGATCTGAATCAGGACGGAAAACTCGATATGCTGGTCGCGTGCATGTCGGTGATTCTACCGAACAACGACCGAATCGGCAGCGTCGTCGTCCTCGAAAATCTAGGGAGCCATCATTTCAAAAAGCACGTGCTCGCCGATCGTATTGCACGAGTCACCGATGTGCGCGGCGCGGACTTGAACGCCGACGGGAAGATCGACCTGGTCGTGGGACAATTTGGATACACCGAAGGGGAAGTTCGTTGGATGGAAAACAAGGGGAGTTGGAATTTTGAGAGTCACATCGTCCTCTCGAAGCCCGGAACGATTCACACGCCGGTGGCGGATTTCAATGGCGACGGCCGCCCTGACTTTGCTGCGCTTGTTTCGCAAGACGACGAAGAGGTTCACGTTTTCACCAATTTAGGCGACGGGCACTTTCAGGATGAGATCGTATGGAAAGCCGCCGACCCGAGCTGGAACAGCAGCGGACTGGAGGTGTGCGACCTCAACGGCGACGGCCATCCTGACTTGCTCTGCACAAATGGCGATGGATTCAACGAGGCGTTCATGTGCGCGGCGCCATGGCACGGACTGCAATGGTTCGAAAACGACGGCCATGGCAGATTCTTGTACCGACGAATTGGGGACATGACGGGTTGCTATTCCCCCTGCCCCGTCGATCTAAACGGCGATGGTCACCTCGATGTCGTGACCGTGTCGGGCTTCAACGACGCAAACAATGCGAACGCGGTTTGGCTCCAGGCCTGGATCAACGATGGGCACGAACATTTCCGAACCGTCCCTCTGGCGCACGATCCGACGCACTTGATCACCGTAGCGGCGGGCGACCTCGACGGCAACGGTGTTCCCGTGTTGGTGACGGGAGGCTTTCACCTCTTCCCTCCGTTTCAGTCGATGAGCCGAGTGACCCTCTGGCGCCGGCGTTCCGCACCGTGACTCCGCGCATGCGAAAAGGGACTTTATTCATGGTGTCGGGCGGGGTGCTGGCGCTCGCCCTGGCCGGTTATGCTGGTTGGCGTCTTGCCCAAGCTCGTCACGTGCGATCGATCGTGCGCGCCGGAGTTGCACCGCTGCCCGACACGTCGCGTTGGTCGCCGGCCCTGGTTTCGGTGGTGAAACAATATTCATTTGAGGCGCAAACGTCGGACCATCCCGCAAAAGCGCTTGGCCAACTCGCTCGAACTTACCAGGTGAATGGCCAGTTCAAGGAAGCGGAGCTCGCTCTGCGCGCACTGCGGCGGGCGGAGCCGGAGAATCCTCGCTGGCCCTATTATTTGGCGGATTTGCAACTCAAAGCAAAGGTGCCCGTCGAGGCCATCGCGTTGCTGCGCACCACGGTCGAACTGGCGCCGGACTATGCGCCTGCGCTGATCGAACTCGGAGACGCGCTCATCCGGCAGAAGCGCTTTGCCGAAGCACAATCGGTCTTTCAGAGCGCCGCCATCTTCGCGCCTAGTGATCCCCGCCCTGGCGCAAACCTCGCCTACTTGGATCTCGTCGACAGCAAAACGAGGAGCGCGCTCGAGCGTCTCGATGCGGTGTTGAAACAGCACCCGCGCTTCGCGGCTGGTCATCGTCTAAAAGCCGATGTGCTGGAAAAACTCGGCCAAACCGCGAGCGCAGCCGAAGAGCGAAAACAGGAACGCGCCAGCCCTCCTCTGGCCATCGCGGACCCCTGGCTCGACGAACTCTACGACTACTGCTTCGACCCCTATCGCCTGCAAATGGTAGCGGCGAGTCTGGTTCGCGCCGAACGCTTCACCGACGCGATTCCTTACCTGCAGCGCTCCGTCAACCTCTCGCCCGACGAACCCGATTTTCGTGATACCCTCGCCGAAGCCTGCCTGCTCGCCGGTAAACTGGACGCCGCGCGCGATGCCTTGGAAAAAGGCGTACTCGCAATCCCTGACTCCTATGTGCTGCGCGTGCGTCTTGCGACCGTCCTTTGCCGTCAAAATCGGGCGACCGAGGCGCTGCGTGTAGTTGAAAACGCACTACAGCGATGGCCGGAACAGGCTGAGGTCCAAGCCGCCCATGGACACGCCCTCCTCATCGCAGGGAAACCAAGCGAGGCGGTCGACGCATTCAAAGAGGCTCTTCAGCGCAACAGCGGATTGGTCGAAGCGCAGCTGAATCTAGGCCGCGCCTACGAACAACTCAATCAGCCGGACGAGGCGCAAAAATGTTTCGAGCAGGCTCTCGAGATTCGCCCGACCTACGTGGAAGCGATGATCGCCGCGACGGGCCTTTCAATCGCCGTCGGCAACTTGGCCAACGCTCAGCGTTATGTTAGCCGCTTGATGGAACTCGCCCCCGATCGGCCCGACGTGCGCCGGGTCTGCGCCGACGCGCTGCACCTGAAAGCGAACGCTCTCGCCAGCAAGGGCAACATGGACGACGCAGAACGCGCCTACCGCCAGGCTATCGAAATAGACCCGAGCCTCCCTCTTTTGCACGCGGGCCTCGGCATGGTCTACGTTTCCACGCAACGCCTCGAGCAAGCTTTGCCCGAACTCCAACGTTTCGCTGAACTCGCTCCCACCGATTTACGCGCGTACCAGCTCTTGGGCGAAACGCAGATCGCTCTGGGCAAAAAAAGCGACGCGGAGAAAACGTACCAAATAGCTCTCAATCTCGCCAAACTCGCCGACGACGCCACGGCCGTCGGCCAGATCGAAATGTCCATTCGGTCACTCCGGTGAACGATTGGCGAGCACCGCGCGGGCCACAGTGTTTACTTTTGGAAAAGCAGCGGCGCAAACTCATGCAAGCACCGGCGCCACGTATGCCACTCGTGAGCGGTGTCGGGCGAAACGTAGAAAACCGCGTTCACGCCAGCATCGCGGAGAGCCGCCACATTCGCCTTCGGATCGTCGCCGCTCCGATTGAGCCCGTTCGGCAGCTCGCGACTGCCGTAGCCGATGAACGCAACTTTAACCTTCTCCTTGAACTCCGCGAGATTTGGGAGGCTCGCCGGATCGATGCTCCCACCGCTGAACAGCCCAAACTGCGAATACGTTTCCAGGTGATTGAGCCCAATCGTTCGCGTCTGCATGCCACCCCAAGAGAGGCCCGCCATCGCGCGGTGCGAACGATCAGCCTGAGTTCGATACGTTTCGTCGATCATCGGAATCAGCTCGTGAATGAAAACCTCCTCGAGCGTGTTGAAGATGCGTTTGAAATCGAGGGCGGGCATTTTTTCCCCCGAGCGCGGCGGTTGAAAGCGAAACGGCTCCTCACCAGGCCTGAGCGCATAACCTCGGTCCATGACGACCAACATCGGCACGGCTTTCTTCTCCGCGATCAAGTTGTCCAGGATCTGGCTCACGTGGCCCTGCACCGCCCAGCCGCGCTCGTCCTCGCCCCCGCCGTGCTGAAGATAGAGCACGGGATAACGCGCCGATGGATTCTGGTCGTAACCCGGCGGCGTATAAACGAAGATGCGGCGCCACGCCTGCGTCGTCTTTGAGTAATACCAGCGTTCGCAAACCTGACCATGCGGCACGTCCTTCAACTCGTAGAAACTCTCGCCCGTCGGCACCTCGACGGCGCTCGACAGCCCGCCTCCGCCGCCTCCGCAGAAAATCTCGGTCGCGGGATCTGCGACGTCGGCTCCATCGATCAAGACACGATAGAAATGAAATCCTACATCGACTGGCGACGTGGTGATCGTCCACATGCCGTCATCGCTTTTCGCCACCTCCAGGGGTTTGCCGATGCTCACCGACACCTGCTTGGCATCGGGCGCTTTAATCCGGAACTGGATTCGACGCTCGGAATTGATTCGGGGAAAACTTTGGCCGGGCAGATTAGTCGTGGAAGGCTTCCAGTCGTCCTTCCCCGTCGCGTCTTGCGCCTGGCAAAAGTAGGCGGACGCGAGGAAGAGCAGGCCAAAAATCGTGCGTTTCAATGTTGAATTTTTCTTCATGATAGCGGGCTTGAGATTCTCCATCTCTATTACTTCCGCGCATGCCCCGATTTTGGACAGAGGTTCTGCGAGAGCTGCAGAGAAACGGCCTGCATCCGCGAGTCGTGAGCCGTGATCCCACTCACGGTCCCAGCACCGTTGACAACCGGCAGGACTTCTTTCGACCTCAAACTCTCTAGAGTGATGGACCCCGCCCCGCTCAAGCTCATGATCGTCGACGACCACGCGCTGTTGCGCATCGGGCTCAAGACGTCGCTCCAGATGGAGCCGGGATTCACGGTCGTCGCGGAGGCCAGTTCCGGACAACAGGCGCTGGAAATGTACGACACGCATCACCCGGATGTCAGCCTTGTGGACCTCAGAATGCCTGGCTTGAACGCCATCGACACGATCCATCAGATCCGAACAAAATTTCGCGAAGCAAAAATAATTGTCATTTCGACTTTTCAAGGCGGCGAAGATATTTACCGGGCGCTGCAGGCCGGGGCGAAAGCTTACCTTCCGAAATCGATTCAGCGGGACGAGATGATCTCCGCGATCCGTGCCGTCGCGGCCGGAGAAGGATACCTTCCCGCGTGTGTTGCCGCCAGCCTAGCAGAGCGCCTGAAACGTGCGAATTTGACCAGCCGCGAGATGGAGGTGCTCCGGTTGCTCTCGCGCGGAGAATCCAACAAGGAAATTGCAACGGCTTTGTCGCTCGCGGAAGTCACGATCAAGCTCCACGTCGGCAAGATTCTGGAAAAGCTCGGAGCAAGAGACCGCACCGAAGCCGCCAGGATGGCCATCGAGAGCGGACTGGTCTGGCTGGATTAGGCGCCGTTAGCGGAAGAACGCGGATCGTTGCAGCGCAGTCGGCAGGCGAAGCCGCAACCAAATCCATTTTCCCCACGAATCACACGAAGCACACGAATTCGCCGACCGCAATTGCCCGGCTCAGGGGTGCGCAAGCATCAGTTGTGTGGTTGATGGTGGAATGTTGTGCTCGCTCACCGCGCCATCCGGCCAACGGACTCGGAGAATCTGCGGAGGCGCGCTGTCCACCCAACCGAAGAAACATTCTGGTGTCGATTGACTGTAGTATCCCGCGCCGGCGGCAATTTCCTGCGTCTGACTCGAGCCGTCTGTCAGTCCCAAGATCACTCGCGCACCAATCGCTGTTGGGTTTCCGCGAAGGCCCCGCAGACGCACACCGAGCGAATGCCTGCCTGCCACGCCTTCGTTCCGGAACGCGACGGTCGGGCCGTTGTTTCGCGTCGCCACGAAATCCGGCCAACCGTTCCGATCCAGGTCGATTGCGACAAGCGCCTTGGCGTCGCCCGGCAAAACCAAGCCGCTCTTGGCTGGCGACACCGGCTGAAAATGCCCGCGGCCGTCGCCTCGCAGAAATTGGCTCAGGCCACCATCAAAGCGTCCCACCGCAGGCACGGGCGCGTAGGAATTTTGAACTGCGTAGATGTCTGCGCGGCCATCACCGTCGAAATCACCCGCAGCGATGCCTTGCAACGGCGCGATTTGCGCGATGTGGGGCAAAGGTGAAAAGACAAACGTCCCGTCACGCTGACTGAGAAAAACGCCGCTCCGTAACTCCGACGCCTGAAAACGCTGCGCCGCCGCGAGCCTGTCTTCGCCCAGAATCTCGCCAAGCGAGGCGCGGGCGTAGGCGTCGTTTCGCGGAAATCGTTTCAACACCGATTTGATTGCCGCGCCGAGATCGCGCCGGCTGCGCCAGGGATAAAGTCGGTCTCCTTCGTAGTAGGCTTCTACGATCTCAGGCCCATCATCGTCGCCGCCAAACTCGCCGTAAAAGAGCACGGCTGGATGAATCGCGTCTGCATGATATTGCGTGTTGAGCCCGACGTTTCCCGCGACGAAGTCCGGACGTCCATCGCCGTTGAAATCTGCACTCGCGAGCGACGTCCACCAACCCGTGCCAGCACCGGCGAAACCCAGCTTCGCCGTCCAGTCCTCCAAGCCTCGACCTTGACGATTGTGGAAGCACTTCACGTTTCCCCACTCCACCGCGACCAACAAGTCGGGCCACCCGTCTCCATCCACATCGCTCCAAAGCGCGGACGTCACCATTCCGACTTCCCGCAGGCCAGGCGCAAAGGTGTCGGTCACGTCCTCGAATTTTTCGCCGCGATTTGCCAGCAGCGCGCTTCGGGGTGTGCTCGGATGTTGCCCAGGTAGCACACGTGCGCCGATGAATACATCGAGGCGTCCATCGCGATCGAAATCTGCAGCGGCAGCGGCGCCAGCGCTGATGGAGAGTGTGGGCAACTTCTCCTCTCCAGCAGGAGCGAAGGCGCCATGCCCGTCGTTCAAGAACAGCCTCGGTTGATATTCCCTCGCGCCAGCCGGCAAGGTGTTGCCCCCTTTCGTCACGAGCAGATCGTTCTTTCCGTCGCCATTCGCGTCGAAGAGCAACACGGGTCCGTCATCGACTATTTTGTCCGTGGCAAAGGCGGCCGCCCCGCTCTGTTCAAAGCGGTGTTCCGCATTGGGCACGAGAAGCCGCACGGCATCGAGCGTGGTGCCGCCGATAACAATCGCGTCCTCTTCTTCGTCTTTGAGATCACCAACGGCGAGCGCAGGCCCGCGACGATTCAGGCGAAACGGCAACAGTCGCTGCTGTGCTGTTTCTTCGACACGATCATCGAGAGACATCCAGGAAAGATTGGTGGACTGACTGACGTCCGAAAACTGGGTGGCGCGAGGCGAGGAAACTTTCCGCGGCAGATTGATGGGCCCAGGAGCTTCTGTGACGGTGTATCGCTTGTCTCCGGTTAAAGCGCCTAAATCTTGTTCACGACCATTCGGCCAAGTCACGACCGCACGCAGGACCTTCGTCTCTCGACCAAGACCAAAGTGGACTGCCGGCTCGCTGCTAGACATGTAGCCGCGAGCCAGCCAGAGCTGGCGCACTTGAGAGCCGGCAGTGGTTTCGATTCTGACCGTTGCGCCGATACCGAAGCGATTGGAGGTCGTGCCGCGCAGATCCAAGAGCAGGCTGTGACCGGTATCGGAATCATTGCGCAGAAGTGTGACGCCTCCCTGGTAATTCGAGTAGACGAGGTCGAGATCGCCGTCGCCGTCCAGATCGCCGAACGCCGCGCCGAAACCGATGCCTTTCTGGTCCAATCCCCAGGCGGCGCTGATGTTTTTGAATTTCAGGTCGCCCAAATTTCGGAAGGCGAGATGGGTTTCGATCAACGGCGGGCTTTCGCGCATGATTCGAATGCGTTCCGCCGTCGACTCCGCGCGCATCATGCGCGCGTTGACGTCGATGTTTTGCTCCCGGTTCATGCCGTTTAAGACAAAGAGATCGAGCGCGCCGTCGTTATCGAGGTCCTCCCAACGCGCCGACCAAGTCCAGTCCGTCGCGGCGATTCCGGCGAGAAAAGCGCCTTCCAAACAGCGATCGGTGCCGGTGTTTAGCAGGAGCGCATTCCGCCGGTATTTGTGCGCGAAAAGAGCACTGTCCGGTGGCTCTTCTTCGCGACCGCGCAGGTCCGCTTCGCTGCGCTGATCTTTCTCGTGCGTCGTCGCGGCCATGTCGGCGACGAAGAAATCGATCAGCCCATCATTGTTCACATCGCCCAAGTCCGAGCCCATCGACGAATAGGCCGTGTGCGGCACGACTCGGGCGATCACATCGGTGAACGTGCCGTCGCCGTTGTTGCGATAAAGTTTGTCGGGGGCGCCGTAATCATTCGCGACATACAGGTCGGGCCAGCCGTCGTTGTTGTAATCCCACCATGTCGCCGAGTGGCTGCACGCTTCCCCCGCGATGCCGGCCTGTTCGGTCGCGTCGGTGAAAGTGCCGTCGCGATTGTTGTGGCGCAGATATCCATGCTGACCAGCCGGATGCCTCGTCGAATCCAGCAGGTTCGTCGCTATATAAACATCAAGCCAGCCGTCACGGTCGTAGTCGCAAAAGGACGCCATGCCGCTGCAGTCCTTGATATCCAGACCATAGGCGCGCGCCATCTCCTTAAATGTGCCGTCGCCTTGATTGATATAGAGGAGATTCGGCGCGTTGAAACGACACACATAAATGTCGAGCCGCCCGTCATTGTTCACATCAGCAAACGTGACGCCATTCTTCCAAACCGCGGCGGCCGGACCTTTGTCGCCGACATCGGCGTGCTCAGTCGCGTCTTCGAACTTCCAGTTGCCTAGATTGCGGAACAAACGACAGCTCTCTGTCTTGCTTACGACGAAGATGTCCGGCCGGCCATCGCCGTCATAGTCTCCAATCGCGACGCCTGTGCCGATGGCGCCAAACAGAAATTCCTGGTACAGCTCGCCCCACATTTTGGGATCCGCATAAAAGTTTTCGGTTCGCACGCCGCTTTCCTCCGGTGTCACCAACGTGAACATGGTTTTCCCGCGCGTGCTGGGGGAAGGCGTCAACGAATGCGCTGTGACACTCTCTGAGGCTGCTTCGGTTGCGAGCCCAGGTGACGCCGCGAAGAGAGCCACTGCCAGTGCGATCGGACTGAACCAACGCGACGCCGCAGGGAAAATGCGTGTCGTCAAAATCACGGTATTCCCCCCGACGGAGCGGAATATACTAGATGCGTGGAGTCCGACGGGAGCTCAGCTGTTGTTCGAATTCCAGAGGGCCAATGTATATTAATTCGCTTCGGTCGGTTGAGGTCTGTCCAACCGAAATAACAAGCCGCGGTTGATTGGCTATAGTATCCCGATCCGGCGTAGACCTCGCTGGTTTGCATTTTCCCGTCGGTCAATTTGACCGTTACCCGGGAGCCTACTGCTGCGGCATTGCCAGCGGCCTCATGAAGTTCAACTCGCAGAAAATGTCGCCCACCTTCAGGCGCAGCGGCGCTGCCGCTCCGCCCTCCCTTGTTCAGAAAAGCCAGCGTTGAATCGTTGTTGCGGCTTACAAAAAAGTCCGGCCAGCCATCATCATTCAGATCAAGCGCGACGAGCGCTTTGGCATCGCCTGGCACGAGCAGATTACTTTGCGCCGGCGAAACTGGAGTGAAATGGCCCTGCCCGTCGCCGAGCATCAGTTGGCTCAGGCCGCCATCGAATCGACCGACGGGTTGAATCGGGGCATAAGAGTTTTGCACCGTATAAATATCCGGGAATCCGTCTCCATTATAGTCTCCCGCCACGATTCCCTGCAGCGGCGCTATCTGCGCAATACGTGGCAACGGCTCGAAGCGATATGTTCCATCCGGTTGACTGAGAAACACGCCACTGCGCAGTTCCGTCGCGGCGAAACGCTGGGCCGCGGCCAGGCGGTCCGCTCCGACGATTTCGGGAAGCGTCGCCCGCGCAAATAAGTCGTTCTTGGTGTAGCGGCGAAGAATCCCAGGTATGGCCGCGCCGAGATCCCGACGAGTGCGCCACGCGTAAAGCTGATCGCCCTCATAATAGGCCTCGATCAATTGCGTGGTCTCATCTCCCTTGAAATCCCCGGAGTAAAGCAGGGCAGGATGAGCGTGAGTCGCTCGATACTGCGTGTTCAAGCCGACGTTTCCGACGGCATAATCGATCCGGCCGTCGCCATTGAAATCGGCGGCCGCGAGCGAGGTCCACCATCCGGTTCCAGCGGCTGCGAAGCCCAGCTTTTCCGTCCAGTCCTCGAAACTTTTACCCTGCTGATTGTGGAAACATTTTACCTGGCCCCACTCCGAGGTGAGAAGCAAATCAGGCCAGCCGTCAGCGTCGGCGTCGCTCCACAATGCGGACGTGACCATTCCCACTTCGGCCAGTTGCGGCGCGAACTGATTGGTTATGTCTACGAATCTTCCTCCACGGTTCTGGAGCAAGACGCTGTGAGGAGAGAGCGGGTACTGTCCCGGAATCAGCCGCGCACCGAGAAAGAGATCGAGGCGTCCATCGCGATCGAAATCCGAAGCCGCCGCCGCCCCAACGCTTATCGAAAGTGAAGGCAGCGAGTTTTCCGGAGCCGGCCGAAAATGGCCGCGACCGTCATTAAAATACAATTGTGGCTGATATTCCGCCGAGCCCGCAGGCAGACTGTTGCCTCCCTTCGTCACGAGCAGGTCGTTATACCCGCGCCCCGCTGCGTCGAACAAAAGCAGGGGCCCGTCGTCCACCCCTGGACTGGCAATGAACGACTGAAATTCATCCCGCGTGAAGTGCCCATCGTGCGAACCGTGCAGGATCTGCAGCCGGTCGAGTGTGGTTCCGCCGAGCGCTACATCGTCCAAGCCGTCCCCATCCACGTCGCCGACGGCAAGAGCTGGACCGCGCGGATTGAGCCGGCGCGAAAGCAACCGCTGCACGGAGGTTTCGTCCACCGTTTCCTCACGAGAGCGGAAGGCCAGACCCACGGCTTCACTTGCCTCGTCGAACATCGTGAAGGTCGCCTGGCCGACCTCGGCTGATTGCGGCGAACGCGACGAAGATTCCGTCAAGGTGTAGCGCCGATCCGCGTCCACATTTCGAAACGTCTGCAAGAGACCGCTCGGCCAGGTCACCGTCACTTGTTTGATGATTGTATCCTTTCCGAGGCCGAAATGGACCATCGGCTCGCTGCTCGACATATACCCGCGCGCCGACTCGAGCTGACGAATCTGAATGCCCGAGTCTGTCTCGATGCGCACCTTCGCGCTTACTCCGAAGCGATTGGATACCGTGCCCCGCAAATCGAAAATGACGCGATGGCCGGAATCGCTGTCGTTTCGATAAACCGTCGAGTTCGCCTGGTAGTTCACAACGACGAGGTCGAGGTCGCCGTCGCCATCCAAATCACCGAACGCGGCGCCGAAGCTCACGCCGTTGAGATCGAGTCCCCACTCGGCACTGACGTTTTTGAATTCGAGGTCACCGAGGTTGCGAAACGCGAGATTGCGTTCGTTCATCACGGGGCTCCGATACATGATTTGAGTCCGGCCCGCGGCGGATTCGGCCTTCATCTCGCGTGCGATCAGGTCAACATTGCTCTGCTCGCGGTTCATGCCGTTGGTCACGAAGAGATCGAGCCAGCCATCGTCGTCCAAATCCTCCCATCGTACGGCCCACGTCCAGTCGGTCGCCGCGATTCCCGCGAGAAAGGCAGCTTCCCGGCAGCGGCCCGTGCCGGTGTTCAGATAAAGCGCATTGTGAAGGTATTTCGGCACCTTGAGCAGGGCATCGGAATGACCCAAGCCTCCGGCTCGGATGTTGGACGCGGTGCGCTGGTCTTTTTCGTGCGTGGTCGCCGCCATGTCCGCCACAAAAAAGTCCATCAAACCATCATTGTTCACATCGCCGAAGTCAGAGCCCATCGAAGCAAACGTGGTATGCGGAACCACGCCGGCGATTGTGTCACTGAACGTGCCGTCGCGATTGTTATGATATAATTTATCGGGCACGCCAAAATCGTTGGCTATATAAAGATCCGGCCAGCCGTCGTCGTCATAATCCCAACACGTCGCCGAATGCCCTTGAGCTTCCCCGATGATCCCGGCCCGCTCCGTCACATTCGTGAACCTGCCGTGACCGGTGTTGTGGAAAAGAAAATTCCGCTGCCCCGTCGGGTGGCGGGCGATGTCCAGGAGATTGGTTTGAATAAAAACATCGAGCCAGCCGTCGCGGTCATAATCGAAAAACGTGGCCATCACGCACGCATCTTTCACATCGAGACCATAGGCATTGGCCATCTCCTTGAACGTGCCATCGCCTTGGTTGATATAGAGAAGATTCGGCGCATCGAAGCGGCAGATATACAAATCCAGCCAACCATCATTATTAACATCCGCGAAGACTACCCCGCCTTTCCATACGACGGCCTCTTCGGCTTTCTCGGCCACGCCGGACTTTTCGGTTACGTCCTCGAACTTCCAATCGCCAAGATTGCGAAACAATCGGCAGCCATCGGATTTGCCGGCCACGAATATATCGGGACGGCCGTCTCCGTCGTAGTCGCCGATAGCCACGCCTGAACCAATCGATCCGACATTGGCCTCCAAATAACGATCACCCCACATCCGCGGATCCGCGTATCGATTTACCGTGCGAACGCCGGTCTGGTCCGGAGCGAGAAGTGCAAAAAGCGTTTGTCCGCGCGGGCCGGAGCGAGCGCTCAGCGGATGGCTCGCCAGCCCGTCAGTTGAATCTGCCGCTGCGGCGACAGAGCACGTCAGCAGAATTGCGGTTAGCGATGCGACGCGCAGGACATTCTGAAGTGCACGCGAATGTTTAAAGCGGCCCGTGTTCGCAATCGAAACCATGAGGAGAACTGCACACATCGGAGGGCGCGTCGCTGATTTAGAGACGGGTGCGCCAGTCGGCTGGAAGAAACTCCAGCGCCAAGGTATGTAGTTTGGCGTCGGAGAACGGCACCTCCAAGCCCTTGCTGAGGACGAGCAGATGATAGAGCGCTGAACTGGAGAGTTTGCGCACCTTCGCTTCATCGATGGTGGATAGACATCGTCGCACCTGTTCGCGCGCCAAGTCTTTGTGTTGAGTACGCGCGAGCACGACGGCCAAACCCAACCTTCGGTCCAACGGTAGCGAGCGGTCGGCGCCACTCGTCAGCATCGGGAGCAACACTTTCAATGTCGCCGCCAAGTCGGCGTCGCTACCTCTTGCGAGTTCGATTTCCGCGCGTGCCACCCAGGCTCCGACGTCTGCCGGAAATCGCCGCAGCGACTGCGCCGTCGAGGCGGCGGCGTCAAGTTGCCCCATTTGTATAAAATATACAGCCAGGCGGCTGGCGGATGTGGCGGCGCTTTGCTCATCCACCACTTCGAAAATCGCGACCGACTGGCCTTCGAGTCCGCTGACGGCGGGAAGCTGATACGGCACCGGACGCAGCCAGGGTGGCAAATTCCAATGTTTGAGGCTCTCGATGAACGAACCTTCCACGCGGCCAAGTCCCCAGCGCGCATATTCATCCAAATAAGGATCCCAGGAGGGCATGATGATGTGCGTGACCCCGCGCTGCTGAATCAATTCGAACGCCTCTTCCGCGGTTGTCGCGCTGGCTATTCGTACGGCGGCGCCGAAGCCGGCCTTGTTTTCCGAGTTGAATGTGGCGAGCCCACGGAGTCCGCCGTAGTAACACAACGCCATGGTCTCGTCCGGCGGCACCAGAATCACCGCGCCTTCCTTCCCGACGCGTCGCGCCAACGAGTGCGCGAGATCCCGCTCCACCAGTTCCATCAGCTCCGGCCGTGTGAGTCCCGTCTGTCCAGCAAGTCTCGCGTTCTCCACCTGGCGGACGCCACCAGGCAACAAAACGAGGATCAATAGACCGAGAAAAAAGATGAAACTGCGACGTGAAGCATACGTCGCGCGAATGGCATGCGTAAGCACCACGAGCACGACCAAGAGTAAGCCGTCTAGCATCGTCCACCAGCTGAGCTGCCAGCATGCAAAACCCAAAGCGACGGCGGCGGGCCCCAGCGCAATCGCCAGGGAGGCGCGAGAGGTCAATGGCGTGCTTCGGCGGACAAGCAATCCGACGGCGGGCAATAACACGAGTGTCGGCAAAGCAATCGTCCAAAGCAGGGAACTCAGGCCATCGTGAACGAGCCAACTCCATAAGTTCGTGCCGCTCGCACCGCCGGGAAAATTGGTAACCCGGAACGCACTCAAGTCAGTCGCTAGAAACCCGACGTCCTGCAGTTTTCTCATCGTCACGGGCAGCGCGAGTAAGCTCGCAGCCGCAAGCAGCCCGATGACGACATCCGTCCAATCCCATTTTGTCTTTTGCCTGCAAATAAGAGCCATGGCACGCCCGAGCCCCGCGCCGCCGCCCGACAGCGCGATGGCATAGAGCGGATGTACCGCTCGCAACTGCCAACCGCCCAAATGCGCCGGATAATATTCTATTATATAAGCCGCTAAACACGTGATCCCACCGGACAAACTCCAAATCTGCCACAAAGCCTTATCGGGAATCGCGTGAGATTTCGACGGTTCCTGTCGAGCGACCCACGCAGCAACCAGAGCGCCCAGAAAAATTCCGACGAGGACGGGTACCAATGTGCTTACGCTAATCCAGAGGCCGACTCCCGCAGCGACGCCGCCAACAATAAACCAGCGGCGCGCAAGCCGGTAGCAACGGCTTGATTTTTCGAGCGAGGCACCCGTCTCGCCGGCAAGTGCTCGAAGGCCGAGCACGAGCGGAAACACGCTCCACACTATTGCGATGATCGCGAGCCCGCGACTGTCGACGAGGGCAGGAACGAACGAGTGCGTGAGTGGAACGAGCGTTGCAAAGGCGACCGCGAGGACGGCGGCGGCTTGTTTTCCGAAACAGCGCGCCGCCGAGGCTACCGTCGAGACGAATAGGATTAAATATAGAATTGGATCTGCAAACAGCGTCGCGGCTTCTATCGACCGACCGAAGGATAGACTGGAAAAGATCCGCGTGAACCACCCGACGAGCCTCAGCCACCACCGGTAAACCGAAGGAGAATTCGTCTCGTGGCCAAATGGCGCATTCTCATAATCGATGCGCCGGATCCGTCCCTTGCCGCGAGCCAGGCTCTCTTGCGTTTCGATAATCCACCGCAAGCTCTCCTGATTATGACCGGGTATGATCATCCGTCGCACACCGCCGGCATACCCGGTGGGCGAAGCAGAATCAGATTTCACCTCGGCGCTTCCGACGCGAGTGAGATAATCCACATGCTTTATCCACGCCACATAGCTCCAGCCCAGCAGTCCGCAGGCGAATATAGGCGCCAATATCCAGGCGCGTGAGAAAAAGCGGAAAGTTGAACTCATCAGCATCAGACGCCAGTTCGCGAAGTGACGACAGATCGCGGCAGGAAGCGCGAAAAAAAATTCGCGTCGCGATGCACTTCAGCAAAGTGCGGTCGAAACAGAACGTAGATTTGACCCGCGTTGGTGCAGGAACTTCCGCAGACCTCGAGCGACACGTTAAGGGTCGATTTGTCGGGTCTGCTCCATCCATTG
Source organism: Opitutaceae bacterium (assembly GCA_035765635.1). Lineage (GTDB taxonomy): Bacteria > Verrucomicrobiota > Verrucomicrobiia > Opitutales > Opitutaceae > EW11. The sequence continues at coordinate 55,571 of DASTWZ010000042.1, read as the reverse complement.
GCGGGCCATGACGAGCTTCCCGTCGACGATTAGCAAAGCCGTCATCTGGTAATCAGTAATATGCTCCAATTGATAATCCAGGTCAGGGGTGTCGCCGATGTTTGCACTGCCGTCGCCGTTGATGCCCTTGAAAGCCGGGACCATTTTCACCTTCGTCGCTTTCTGCTCCACGCGCTGCCGCACCACACGCCGGTACGTCCACATCTCGGCTTTGCCTTCCGGCGCGTCCATCGGCTTCACTTCCGCGGGCCGGCCGATTTGCTTTATAATGTCATCCGCAAGCATGCCCTTCTGCAACGTCGGCTTATCATTCGCCTTCGGCCGCCCAGCCTTTGCCTCAGGCGGTTCCCCGCCCCACACGGCATACGAGTACGCCAAGGCGAGTACGCTCAGAAGCAAGATGCGAATATTCATAATTCGATTCTGCGCTGTATCTTCAAACAAAGCCCGATGGCGGCGGCGCCACCGGGCTGAATATAAACAGGTCGACGCTCGTTTCCTTTTAGAAGTCGAATGAATTGGTCAGCGACCAAGTCATGCCTTCCTGAATACGGGCCAGGGCCAACACGTATTTACCGTCGGCGTCGGGCGCAGGTTCATACTGCGACGCGATCAATCGCGTCTTTTCTCCGACGTTGCGCAAGTTGAGTTGAATGCGCCAATCCAGAGAGCGGCCACGGACCGCGAGCTTTCGACGGTAACCGACCCAGAGGTCAAAATGCTCGTCGTTCGGCCCCATGAACTTGTTTCTGGGATCAACGATTCCCGTCGTATCATCCAGTCCGTACGCCAGAATCCGGCCCGCTTCGAGGCGACTTGCGCCACCGACAAACAAGCCTTTGATCGCGCCGCGGTCGAACGTATAGGTTGATATAAGATTCAAACGCCAGGGGGACACTTCAGGAGTGGATTGTCCCTGCGCCAGCTTAAGAACAAGGTACGGATTATACACACCGTCGACCCACTGTGTTACCAACGTGCTGCCGTTCTCCTGGCCTTTTGACCAGGCGTAAACCGGCGGGAGATTCGGCGTTGCGTTGAGATTTGTGGGGGCGGCATTTCCGGCGGTTTGACCCGCGCCCCAAAGGCGCAGTTGCCCGCCAGGACCCGTGTAGAATTTATAACTCTCTTCCATGAAGGCGGTGGTGACGGGGTCGATGTTCGTCTTCGTCGCTTCGGTGCGAGAGTAGTTTAGCGTGATGTTCCAGTTCTTGAGCGGCTGGCCCGACAACTCGAACTCCCAGCCACTCGAGATATTATCGGCGGTTGATATTGGGCTATTCTGCGCCGCGAACTGTTGACCGCCAAGGCCGGGCATGTCGCCCGTCGCTCCTGCTGGTGTCGTCCATCCTTCATACAATTTTCCGGAGGCTCTTGCCTTCGCAGGGTCTGGCCGATTGCCGCTAATGCCCCAAAAATTGAAGAAGTTGTCCGACACCGGCAGATTGAGCCAGGCGTTGACGATATCCTTCATCGTTACCGTGCCGGTGCCACCGTATGCGTAAGTACCGATCGGCACATTTGCCGCACCTTCTGGCGTTCCGATAACCGACAAATCTGGCGTCGGCTGACCAAGCTTGTTCGCCACGCTGATTGCGTCGGTGACCGCGTAGTTCCAATTATTATTATCCCGCGTGGCATTGCCCAAATGACCATCGAGCCCGAGCTGAACTTGGGACGCATAGCCATAGCCCCAAGCCAGGAACAGCGGCAGTTTCCAACTCGCGCCGCCCAGGCTGGCAAGCGCGTCACCGGTCAATTTAGCATTGTGAACCGTCGTTTCATAATGCGTCGCCTTGAAGGTGATCTTGTCCGAGAGCGTGGTGATCGCGACGCCGTATTCCTTGGTCAAACCCGTCGGATTGGCAATTTGGCTGCCGGCGAGATTGAAGCGTGGAGCGCCCGCAAAGAAGTTCTGCGCCCGATTATAGAAGACGCTCACCGTGCTATCCCAAGGCAGATACTTCGTGATCATCTTGGGGAAGTGGTAAACCGCGCCCCAGGTGCGAGTCTGTCCAGAGGTCGTCAGGCGCGAGTTCGGATTATCAGCGTAATCCACCGGCGCCACTCCGTTTGCTCCCGGCAGCGCTGCGGTGTCGTAACTTGTAATATCATCTTTACGCCAGCCATACGTTGCCGCCAAAGCGCCATCGAACCAAAAGCCCTGATAAACCAGCGCCTTCGAAACATCGCGGAAGCGAGTTTTTTCACCGCCGGTCACGAGTGACGCAAAGTCCTGCGGATTATTCGCGTCGAGATACGTGATTGGAATTTGTTTCCACCCCACGTAATTGGCGGGGTTGTTCGACTGGGTGCTATTGGTCGAGGTACCCGAATTGGAATCAAGATAAGTATAAGCAGCCGCTGGATCCACGTAGGTGGGATCCGACGGATTCCGCGATGGCTTCCAATGAGAATCAAACCACCACACCTGCGTGCTTTTCGGAGCAACAATAGGGAACTTGACGGGATCGAGATTGGCCCCGGTCGCGTTCGATCGGCCCAACATGGAGGGCCCGAGATAATTAACAAAATTGAAGTTTCTGAATGTATTGAATATCTCGTTCTGACTCAACCCGGCTTGGGTGGGATAATCAGCCCCGGTCGCGTAAGGCGTCCACTGGACGGATGTGCTCTTGCGGTGCTCCAAGCTATAAAGACCCGTCGCCCGTTGAACGCCGATGATTTTAGCAATTAATGAATTGCCCCAAAGATCGGCGGCGCGAAATTCACCGAACGCGGTTGCCCGAGTAGTATCACGATTGATCTTGGTTTTTGTCGAACCGTCGGCCCCTCCGCCCGAAGCAATATAAGGACGGCCCAGATTTGGGTTCGGCGACCCATCGATGCGCGTCTCGGTCACGTCGACGTTGATGGCGTAAAGATTGCCGCTGAACATCTGGTTCGAACCGCTCTCATACATCTGCTGATCGTAGGCGATTTGATAACCAACGCGGTCTTTGAAAAACGACTGCTCCCACGCCAAATCCAAGGTATGCCATTTTTGCCATTCCCGTTTGTTGTCGCCATCCAGCAGATGGTTGAAGAAATCAAAGACACTTGGGTCCGTCAGCACTTTGTCGGAATAGTAGCTGCCGCCGGAAAGGTTTCGACTCGCATAGCTCGAATACGGCGCGAGGCCGAGCGGATTATAATTCGGCAAACCGGCAATCGTCCCATTCGATCCACCCGTCTGGTACGGCGTGGTTTTCATATTGCCATTCGCATCGATCGCAAAAGCGGGAGCGAATTGGGCAATCATCACGCTTGTGGGCAGCGTGCTTTTATTATCGAAGACCACGAGCGGATTCGACCAACTGGAACGGCCCATCGCTTGGTAACCCAAATCACGCGCATAATTCGAGCCCGCGCCTTGTCCCGGAGTATACGGGTTGATCGTGGCTTTATTAATTGCGGGAACGCCAAATTGGCTCGTGGTGGAAAACCACGGCGTGATGGCGTCGAGCGGAGGAATTGAACGCGGATTGTTGGAAGTGACCTTGCCGATTTCGGCATTCACACGAAAAGAACTGTGTATCTCGTCGGAGAAGATTTTCGGGTCGAAGCGAAGAGCGCCGTAGTAGCGAGTCGAATTATTATACGCCTCTTCCTGCCGGAATTTTTGATTGTCCTGCAAAGCGGAAAAACGAACGGCCAGCACTTGCGGCACGAGCACTTGATTCAGGTCCATCGAGTCGCGGAGTGAGCCGAATTGAGAAACGACGTTCTCCACGTGATAGCGCGTCTTGAACGAAGCGTCGTTCAAGCTGGCGTTGATAATACCCGCCGGACTCCCGATGCCGAAAAGAATGGAATTTGGCCCGCGCTGGAGGTCGATACGATCCGTGTTGTAGGTATCGAATGGGATGTCGGTGATGAAGAAGTTGCGCGTGTTGTCCGCCGCGTCGAGACCGCGGACGCGGGTGGACGAACTTGGATTTACGGTTCGCTCGTTGTAGCTCGTTTGGCCCGCCATTCCGGAGAAATTACCGGTAATGCCGGCTACTTCCGTGTTCGGTGTATACACCAGTAGATCGGCGGCGTTGTGCGAATTCGTGTCGCTCAGAAATTTTTTCGTGACGACCGAAATCGACGAAGCCACGTCCTTGAGATCTGTGCGGATGCGGGTGCCGGCGAGGGTCTCTCGCGCGGAGTAGCCGCTGTCTCCCGTTGATTCCACCAAGAATGGCGAAAGGACGATTGTTTGTTCCTCCTCGGTTTCGTCTGTTGCGGCCGGCGCCTTCTGCGCTTCAACGCGACTGGCGGACAGTATCGACAGAGCAGACATGAGACAAAGCGCTCTCTTGCACCATGCGGAGCGAGTGCCTTGTGCTTCTGGGCAGGCGTGCGATTCAGTGGGGGATGCGGCGCAACTGCGGAGCGCGTCGCGCAGTGATATTTCGACCGAGGACCAAGCGGCTCTGCGCCGCGAGTATGTATCGTTCATTTTTGGGGATTATTTAGGGGCACGGACTTGGGTCATGTTGCCTGCCCTCGGAGCCTCTTCCGCTGCGCGCACGTCATGCTCTCGTTGCGTATCATCAAGCTGCGGCATTGAGCGTTCGCAGAGGCACGAGCGGGCTGCTCGACAGCCGCATGATGATTGCGTCGAAGTCACTTCGGACGAGGAGTGGGGAGGATCGCGGGGCAACGCTCGGGCATCTCCCGAGATCGGGCTGAGATGCCTTTGAGCATGCCTTGAGGTAAAGGCGCGCCCCCCAGGGGCAAAGGGTCATTCGTCTAGTCCTGAAATATACTAAAGTATACTATGCAGGCTCGGGAATTTCGTCGTTCGCATTTCGCCCCTCTCCTTCCCGCAAATCCCTGCGGAGTCTGTTTCACCAAGACGTCATTGTGATCCGCAGGAGCACTGGCTGCGCTTCGAAGCTCATTGTCGCCCAGCCGACTTCGTCACCATTGCGAAGTCGCACGAGCTTGAACTTTCCGTTCTCAAAATACCCCTCTTCCACTTTTAGAAATTGCCAGGATTTATCTTTGTTGGCGCCGGCGGCTTCGAAGGCGACCTGACATTGCGAAGCCATCACGATGATCTCGTTTTCACCGAGCTGTGCGAACACGGCGTGCCCCATGGGCTTTGGAGGCGCGCGAAAACTGCCGATGGCAGGTTGAGACGTGGCAGTGATGGCCGCAGGCGCCGGCGCTGGAGGCGGAGGAGGCCCGCCTCTGCGACGCGTACCGAAAGAAACCGTGGTTTTCCAGCCGCGGAGCTCCACTTCTTGTTTGGCGTCTTTTTCCGAAACGGTTGCGACGTGGACGCGCTCGTCGAATATCCATTGCGCGAGTTGTCGATCTGCCAAGCGGAGCAAGGCATAAGGCGTCGCAATCGGCGCAACCCACGGGTTCGGGCCCAATTCGGCGTTTGGCAATCCTCGATCGACCCCGAAGGGCGAAAAGCCAATTCCGCCACGCCGGACAACCTCGAACAAATAATCTGGGCTACCGAAAGTTTCCGGAACGAACAGCGGGTTGTCCGGCCGATCGTATTGTTCGATCGTCTGCATCCCCTTCTCCAGCGGCTGATAAATGTCCGGCCCGAGTAATCCGATCGCCGGCGCGGCCACTTTATAGATTGGAATGACATTGTGCATGGCGCCACCCGGCTCGCCTTCGAGCGCGACGTTCACGTACATGGGCAGCGGATTCACCGCCTGACCGGCCTGAGCGACGTGATTGATATAACTCGCAATGGACCAAGCGTGGAAGAATTCATCTGCGTCTTCTCCAAAAACCTCGGACCACGTGCCCTTGGCATCGGCTGGCTTGTTGAGAGATCGCAGAATCTCGGGCGCCAATAGCGCCGAAGGCACGGGAGCTTGGAAAAGTTTTTCCGCGGCGGGCGAAAAATCGCGTGGAGTTCCGTAAGTTCCCGGTTCGTTTTCAACCTGCACCATGATGACCGTGTGCTGCGGGTCGAGGTTCTTCAAATGCCGCATGACCTCCGTGAAGGCCTTCGCGTCGGCTGCGAGAGTGGTCTGTGCGTGCGGCGAAGCGGAAAGCACAAGCTTGCCGTTTCGATCGACCATGTGGGGATATTTCTTCGGCTGCAGCTTGAGCCAATCCGGCGTGTAATCCGTGTTGCCATTCTTCCATGTGGCGAACCAAAGGAGCACCAAACGCACCTTATGCTCACGAGCTTGTTTGATAATCGTATCCACGACCGAAAAATCAAACGTACCTTCCTGTGGCTCGATCTGCTGCCAATAAATCGGGATCTCCAGAGTATTGGCATGCATGCCTTCGATCGCGGTCCAAACCTGCCCCAGCATATCCGGCCAGGCGCTCGAATTGTGAGCCTGACCTCCGAGAATAAAGAACGGTTCGCCATCAACGAGCAGAGCGTGACGGCCGTTCTTTTCGATCAGCTTAGGCATGACTGCGTCCGCTGCTCCGCGAAGAGTAACCGACCCAGCCAGCAGCGCCGCCAAGCCAACCATTCCGCCTTTGTATAGCATCTTTCTTATATTTTTCGCCATAGAAGGCCCCGACCTCGAAATAGCCACAGTGGGGTGTCAAGAGGCATACACCGAACTATACGTTAGGAGTAGGCTTCGTTGGAGGCTCTTGCACCTAAACACACCTAACGCCGCGCCGTGCCGCCTCCCTATTATGCTGACGCGGGTATTATAAAAACCTGCCGAAGCGTGCGAGCGTGCGACCGCAAACCGTAAATCAATCGCGCGACGCCTGTATCATTCTCCGCGTGAGCGCTCGATTGGTATGCTGAGTGTGATACACGTGCCTTGTCCCACGTGTGACTCGACACTGAGTGAACCGCGCAATTTTTCCGAGCGTTCCTGCATTCCGATCAGACCAAATTTTCCAACGCGTCCATTCATCTGGTTTGGCCGCGCAACGAAGCCGCGACCGTCATCGCGCACAACAAGCCCGAGATTCTGCTCATTCATTTCCAGGACAACATGTATGCGGCTCGCACCCGAATGTTTGACCGCGTTGGTCACTGCTTCTTGAGCGATCCTCAGGACGTGATTTTCGGTCACCATATCAAGAGCACACTCGGATCCCACGATTTCTGTCGTCAGCTGGATCTGGCTGCGTCCGACGATCTGCCGCAGGGAGCTTTCCATCGCGTCACTGAAGCGCGCATGAGCGAGGTCGCGGCTTCTGAGGTTCAGCACCACTCGCTGCGCCTCGTCTAGACTGTACCTCAACATTGCGCGCGCCGTGTCGAGGTGGGTTTTCGCGCTTTCCGATTTTTCCTGGAACGCAGCCGCTGTCGCATCCAGCAGAATGGTCGTGCCGGCCAGCTGTTGCTCGAGTGAGTCATGGAGTTCCCGCGCAATTCGACCACGCTCCTCATTGGTAGCCTGGATGCGCGTTTGCGAAAGGATCAACCGAGTTTGTCGCCTCACCGTGTTGCGAAGACTCCAAATCCAACTTCCCGCTGCCACGAGAATCCCGCTCAGCCCCGCCAGCGCACCCACCAGTCGACGCGTGGTCCAAAATCCCGGCGCTTGAATCACACGCACATCTTCGAGGCCGCGCATCTTCAAGTAGAATGACTTCGGCGTAGTGAGCAGAGTGTCAGTGGACTCCATTCGATCGACACTACAAATGCCAACGACAGCCAAGCGCGTACCCGCGACCGGAAGCGTCGTCGGTGTGCTGCCCGCCACTTTCGGACACACAGCAGTGAAGAAGACGTCGCCGTCGTGCAGGCTGAAGGTTATAACATTTCCAGAATCGTAAGCCTGGCGAAGCGTGGCGCCGATCTCCACCAAAGTGGCATCATAATTTCCGGATAGCAGCTGCTCGGCGGTCGTGACAGACGGCAGCGGCGCACTGCCATGATTCAGCACGCGAGCAAAGGCATCCACGAGATGCGGTTTTATTAATCCATTTTCTGGGAAACCTGCCGCCTCGACTAAATCGCCAACTCTCCAATCCACCGGCGCCTGCAAGTTGATCTCAATCGTATCCGAGGAGTCACGAACGTAGGCATGCCGGGGCGAGGTCACAGCGACGACTTGTCCACTGATTTTCGCGATCGAAGTGGTTTTAAAGAGTTCTGTCGCCGACATCACCGACGATATCGGCTGACTTTGTGCCGCAAAAACATCGCCGATCGGCTCAGTCAGTATCTGCAGGCATTCGGCTGTATCCTGCACGAGCAGGACCGGCTGTACGATTTGTCGATGATGGTTTTTCACTCCCGCCGCGACGCCCCGCACGCGCACACGCGCCCCGACCAACCGGGTTGACTGGAGTTCCTCTGAAGGCCCGATATCGACGCGAAGATCGCCTCCGATCATTGCCAAACGGCACTTCAATTCTCCCGTCGCGCTCGAGTCTACCGCTCGCACCATCCCAACGACTTCAACATATAGACAATCCAGCTTCCCCGAAGCGAGCGAAGCAAAGTCAGCGGAGACCGGATTCGGAAGAGACCTATGTCCGATCAGAGTAGAACTCTCCTCGATGAGAATGGGCAAGAAGTGTCCTGGCGCCGTCGTGCCAGAGACTTCTATATAGTCCCCTCGCCTATATACTTTTCGTTTCGTATTAGCCCCGATAAATAGCGCACTGCCGTCATTTTGAATATAAAGTTCGTACGGCGTGCTGCGCGTAACCGCTCCGCTGACTCGCGCGGCCATTCGCGTGTTCGCCGCAGCGACCGTGAGCGCTCGAATCTCATCGATACCGGAGAGCGGCCTTGACACTCCAGTAACGTCGGCTCGGGCGGCGCACGCAAAAAACAAGACCGCAAGAATCGCTCTACGCGCATTATCTAAGAAAGGCATGCTCATCGCGGCTCGAATCAGCGCCACGATAGTGCCGAGCCCATCCGCCGCGAGATGATTGTAGCGCCCTGGTCTTGGGAAATTCCGCGGAATCCGTATAATATATAAAATTTTCCTCGTTAAGCCCCTCTCGGTATCCCACACCCGTTTCGGCATGCTATTCCGCGCGCTCGCCCCCCTCGCGCTCGTCATTGTTCTAGCCATTGCTGCGCAGTCCGCACGCGCCGTGACGACCGTGTCGTACATGGATTTCGCCGTCCGCATTTGGCAGGCAGAGGACGGACTGCCGCAGAACACCGTCACCGCAATCACGCAGACGCGCGATGGTTACCTTTGGGTCGGCACGCTCGCCGGTCTCGCTCGTTTCGACGGCGAACGCTTTTTCACATTCGACTCGAGCACGAATCCGCGTCTGCCCGAGAGCCGGATCTCCACGCTATTCGAGAATCGCGACGGCGTGCTTTGGATCGGTCATGAATCCGGATCGATCACCCGCTTCCGCAACGGCGTCTTCGAAATCGTTCAGCAGAGCACCGGCAATCACGGCCACGTCGCGGCTCTCGGCGCGGATGAAAACGGAATCGTCTGGGCCTTGCGTTCAGACGGAAGCTTCGAGCCAGCCGAGAACCCACCGCCGCAAACGGAGCCGACCGCAGGCCCGGCTTTAAAAAGAGTGCGCTTTGCGCGACACCCGTCCGGTCAAATCTGGTTTTCCGTCGACGGTGACGCGCGCGAGCTGAGAGACGATCGAGTTCATCGGATCGACCTCGGTCCGGTGCGCGTCACCGACTATGTGCGCGCACTTGGCGCGGCTGCAGATGGAGGCTGGTGGGTCGTGCGCGATAACCATGTTCGGAAATGGTCCGCGGGCAGATGGACCGAAGACCGCGGCTCCTGGGGTGACAGTGAAATCAACGGTCTGATCGAGTTGCACGACGGCTCTCTCGCGTTTGCCACGCTTGATGACGGCGTTCACGTGGTTCGCCCGGATGGCTCCAGGTTGGTTTTCAACAACCAATCGGCACAAATTCAGAATTGGGTTCGAGTCGTTTACGAGGACCGGGAAGGAACCATGTGGTTTGGCGACGGCTCGGGCGGCCTGGTCGCCGTAAGACGCTCGGAATTCGGAGTGCTCAATCCACCCGACAACTGGCAAGGCCGCACCGTCATGCCGATCGCGGCAGGTCCCGACGGTTCACTTTGGATGGGAACAGAAGGCGCTGGTTTGTACCGGTATTTGAACGGAGCGTGGCGGCACTACGGCGAGACCGAAGGCCTGACCAATCCGTATGTTTGGTCCATCACCAAGAATCGCCGCGGGGAGGTCTGGGTCGGGACTTGGGGAGGCGGCGTTTTCCGCCTTGTCGGCGACAGCTTCGAACGCGTTTCCAAATTCGATCTCACACGAAACGCCACGCTCTCGATGTACTTCGAGGACGACATTTTCCTGGCGGGGACCAACGACGGAGTGTTTCGCGCACGAGGCGGCGTAACGGAGTGGCTGTTGCGCGACTTGCCGGTCGGCCCCGTTTTTGTGCCAGACATCACGCGGGATTCGCACGGAGCCCTCTGGTTCGCGCTGGGCGGCGCCGGGCTCGCGAAAGTCACTGCGGAAGGTGTGACACAGTTTGGCCCTGAGCAGGGATTGTCCCCAAGCGGCGTGCAATGTCTCCTGCCCGATGGCGATGCGCTCTGGATCGGCACGCTCGAAGCCGGTCTCGCTCGCTATAAGAACGGACGGTTCGCCACCATTGGTCCGGCCCAAGGTTTTCCCAGCAAAGTCATCTGCCACATCGCAGACGACGGGCTCGGTTACTTGTGGATCAGCACACACCACGGCCTGGTTCGTGCTAACAAAGCGGAACTCAATCGCTGCGCTGACGGCACGTCGTCCAGCGTTCTTGTTCAGATTTACGGACGCGAGGACGGGTTGCCCACGCTGGAGTTCTCTGGAGGTCTCCAAGCTGCTGGCTGCCGCACGGCCGACGGCCACCTTTGGTTCTCCAGCGGCAAAGGTGTCGTCAGCGTAAACCCCGCTGCTATTCGCGTAAATCCGCTGGCTCCGCCAGTCGTCATCGAGTCGATGGAGGTCGACAGGATGCCTTTTGCTGCGACGAAGGGGGCGGCATCGCGCGAGATTCAACCCGGCCATCAGCGCGTCGAGTTTCAGTACACCGCATTGAGCTTGGCCGCCTCCGGAAAGACCTTGTTCAAATACCAACTGGTGGGGCTCGATCAGGACTGGATCGATGCAGGCACGAAGCGAAACGCCTCGTACAGCCACCTGCCTCCGGGCGATTACCGATTCCATGTCATCGCCTGCAACAACGACCGCGTGTGGAATACCCAAGGCGCCTGGCTGGCTTTCACGGTGCGTCCTTATTTTTGGCAAACGTGGTGGTTTCGGATCGCGGTCGTCGTAGCAGTCCTGTCGGCATTCGGCTGGGCTACACGCGCACATGCTCGTCGGCGTCTCCAACGTCGTGTGGCCGAACTCGAATATGAACGTGGTCTCGAGCGAGAACGAGCACGCATCGCACAGGACATACACGATGACATTGGCTCCAGCCTCACGCGGATTAGCATGCTGAGCCAGTCGGTGCGGCAGGATGCGGACGCCGCGTACCAGGCTCCCGCCGTGTTGGAGCGCGTCCACGACACCGCCGTCGAAGTCACCCACGCGCTCGATGAAATCGTCTGGGCCGTCGACCCTCAGCACGACACGCTCGACAGCCTGGTCTGCTACGTGGCGCGCTTCGCCCAAGATCGGCTCGGGGAAGCCAATATTATTTGCCGGCTCGATCTTCCGGTCAATCTGCCGGCCTGGCCTTTGAACAGCCAAGTCCGTCATAACCTCGTCCTCGCCTTCAAGGAGGCGCTCAACAACATCCTCAAGCACGCGCGTGCATCCGAGGTAAAAATTTCGCTCAACTTGGGCGACCGCCATTTTGCCGTCGCAATTGAAGACAACGGTTGTGGCTTCAACTCCGAACCTGCCGGTGACGCTGGCTGCGACATCCCTTCCGGAAACGGTCTGGCGAATCTTCGTCGCCGCTTAACGGCAGTCGGCGGCGAATGCGAAATCTCTGCTCTGCCCGGTCGTGGAACTCGAATTCTCTTCACGGTTCATTTGCCCAATCCTCCGCCTCAAAGTTCAGCGTGATTACCCCATGAATACGCTTTCCCTCTGCAGCGATACGCCCTGCAGTCCCGCCCCGGCGCAGCCCATTCGAGTGACCATTATCGAGGACGATGACGGCGTGCGCACCATCCTTCGCGACTGGCTTCGCGCCGAACCCGATTTCCGTTTCGTCAGCCAATTCGCTTCGGCAGAGGCGGCCATTCGTCAGCTCCCGCAGCAGCCACCCGACGTCGCGTTGCTGGACATTCATCTGCCTGGACTCAACGGGATTGAATGTCTCCGCCGATTGAAGCCCGCGCTGCCCAGCACCCAGTTCGTGATTCTCACGGTTTACGAAGACGCCAACTACATCTTCGACGCGATCGCCGCGGGTGCCACCGGCTATCTGCTGAAACGCACGTCGCGCAATGCTCTCCTCACAGCACTCCGGGAAGTGCACGCCGGCGGCTCTCCGATGAGCAGCAATATCGCCCGCAAAGTCGTGCAGTCCCTCCAGTCCGGCCCGCCGAAGGGCAGCACGGCCGAGGGGCTCTCGCCTCGCGAAAACGAGGTTCTCGAGCTGCTCGCCCGCGGCTTCCTCTACAAAGAAATCGCAGACACAATTGGGATCAGCATGCCCACCGTGAAGACCTACATCCGGCGCATCTGCGAAAAACTCCACGTGCATTCTCGCGCGCAAGCGGTTGCGCTTTACGCGAATCTTCCGCTGCGGCGCTCGTGACGAACAGGTTGGCGTAGCCAAGAGACCGGTCGGTTCCCTCTCTGGATGATTCTGTTGTCGTCTCTTTGGACGACATGCGCAACGGCGCGCGGAAGGGTAACGTAGGATCGTGAATGAAAACCCCACCCTGGGGCCTTTCCACCCGCTTATGTCGAGCGCGTCGGCACCCAACGACGCGTTTTCCGTGAGAAGCATATCCCTCGCGCTCAATGCGCACGAATCCGAACCACTACCCATGAAAATACTCCCGAGTCTGTTCCGCGCAGCCACCTTGTCGCTCGCGCTCGGCGCCACCATCGCCTCCGCCGCAGTTCCGTGGCTCACAACCTCTGGTAATCAGATCCGCGATCCCAACGGCAACCGCGTGATCCTGCGCGGCATTTCGCTCATCGACCTATCCGCCCAACAAGTGAATTACGGCGGAATCAATTCCCTGATCGACCGCATCACGAACAAGAACGACACACAGGGAAGTTCTCCAGGCTGGTACCCGAAAGTCCTGCGACTTCCATGCGTGCCTCCTGGCTACGGCATGCCCAGCAGTTGGCAGCCCGGCAGCGACACGTACTACAACAACATCCTTCGTCCGACCGTCGACTACTGTAAGTCGAAGGATGTCTATTGCATCATCGATCTGCACTACATCGAAAACATTTCGATCAATCCGACGTACGTGAACCAATTCTGGACCTACATGGCCCAGCATTTCGCGAACGACACGAACGTCATTTTCGAGTTGTTCAACGAGCCGATCAACAACTCCGGGACGGACGATCAGAAATGGGCCACCGTCCGCAGCTACATGCAGACTTGGTACAACACAGTCCGCACTTACGCCCCAAACAATCTGATCCTTGTCGGCACGCCCGTTTGGTCGCAGGTCCTCACGCCGATCCTCAACAATCCGATCTCCGGTAATCGCGTCGCCTACGTCGTGCACACCTATCCCGCTCACTGGGCTTCGCAATATAACCGGAATCAGATCACGTCGGTCGCAAATTCGATTCCGCTTTTCATGACCGAGTGGGGCTTCACTCAAACTTCAGACTCGCTTCTGAACGGCAGCATCTCGACCTATGGCCAACCCCTCATGAACACGCTCGACCAGTATGGCATCAGCTGGACGTGCTGGGTCGCGAATACGGAATGGGCGCCGCCAATGTTCTACTCCAACTGGAGCCTTCGCGTGGGTCCCAACGAAATGGGCGGCTTCGTCAAAGACACGCTCTACGCGAAGCGAAACGACAACCAACCCGGCGGCAGTGGCGGTGGCGGCGGTGGAACAACGCCGGCTAACGGCACCTTCAAACTCACAAACCGGAACAGCGGCAAGGTGCTCGACGTTTCCGGCAACGGAACGGCCAACGGCACGCAGGTCCTGCAATGGACTTACGGCGGTGGAAACAACCAGAAATGGACGCTGCAAGACCGGGGCAGCAGCCAGTTCTCGATCATGGGTGTCGCTTCCGGCAAGGCCCTCGATGTTAACAATTATTCGAGCGCCAACGGGACCAAGATTCAGATCTGGACTTACAGTGGTGGCAACAATCAGAAGTGGACGTTTGCCGCGACTTCCAGCGGTTATTATCGCGTCACGCCCGTTCACGCGACTGGGTCCTGCCTCGAAATCAGTGGCAACTCCACCGCGGACGGAGCCGTGGCTCAACTCTGGAGTTATCTTGGCAGCAACAGCCAGCAATGGTCGTTGAGCGCGCCCTAAGATTTCTCGAGCAAATCTCTCCGACGACGGGTGCACTCTCACGGGTGCGCCCGTTTTTTTCTGAAAACGTGGGCCTCGCGCCCCGACCCGAAACGACCGCGCGCCTCGCGGCCCCACGTCGTTCAATTCGCATTTCATTCGGGGCGCATCAACCTTCCACACGACCCTAATGTTACCTCTCCGGATCGCTCGCGTGTTGGTGATTCTCGGCCTCGCGTTGTCCGCGCTGCCGCTCTGCGCCGAATCGCTCAGCGCGCAAATCGAAAAAGCGAGGGCACAGCCCAAGGTGATCGATCGACTCAATGCGCTTTCTGCGATCGGCCCCGGCCTGACCAGCGCGGAAATTCCGCGCGCGCTCGAACTCGCCAATACGTTGGACGTTCTGCGCGAACGCGCTGTATTCGAGGAGACCGTTTTGAAGCGCTGGGCGAAGCTCGCGCCGGCCGACGCCTTCGCCTTTACCGCGACGCTGCCCGACAGCCGTCAAAAAATCGAAGTGCTCCGCGCCGCCGCCGACGCGCTTGCGCGCAAAAACTCTTCTGCCGCCGCGCAAGCTGCCGCCGCGTTGCCGTCGGGCCGCGCGCGCCAGGAAGCCATCGCGACGACTGCCGAAATTTGGGCAGCGGCCAACGCCCCGGCTGCCCTGCGTTGGGCCGAAACTCTCGAACCAGCGCCCGCGCGGGAAACCGCGCTCCACGCGATTCGTTTTGTTTGGGTTCACACCGACCCGGCGGCTGCCGCCGCGCATGTCACCGCTTTGCCGTCGAGCGACGTTAAAAACGCTTTGCTGATGAATATCGGCGGCTCTTGGGCCGAACGCGATCCGTCCGCCGCAATCGCCTGGGCTCAAACGCTAGATCCCGGCCCCGAACAGACCGCCGCTTTGGTCAACATCGCCGAATCATGGGCCGACAGTGCGCCAGCGCTCGCGGCGACTTTTGCGATCTCGCTTCCGCCCGAGCCACGCAGCCCCGCCGTCGGCGGCGTCACTGCGCGTTGGGCCACGCAGAAACCCGCCGAAGCCGCCGCGTGGACGACAAGTCTCGATCCCGCGCTGCGCCCCGTCGCACTCGCTGCGCTCCTCGACGTGTGGACAGGTGCCGCTCCGGACGTTGCGGAGAAGTGGATCCAGAAGCTCCCGCCTGGATCGTTGCGCGACGACGCCGCGGCGGCCTACGTCACGGCGGTGGACGAGTGGAATCCGCAACTCGCGGCAGAAGTGATTCCACTCGTGCACGACGAAGCGCGCCGCGCGCAATCCGCGCGCGAGCTTGTCGATCACTGGTCTGAGATTGACCCCGCCGCAGCGCGACAATGGTCCGCGAAATTCCACCAACACGAATCAACCGCACAGCCCGACCCGTGAAGGTTCTGCAGCCCTCTTCGATGGTATTTCGATTTCGATCCGCCGTTCCATTTTTCGCCTCTGTCGCAGTCGTCGGCGTTGGAGTGGGCGTATTTTTCTTTTGCTCGAACCTCCCTCGCTCTGAGCCACCACTCACAAAGCGAATAAACTCCACGGACTCGACGCCATCATCCGCCTTGCAGAAATATCCCGAGCGCACGAAGTCGGCCGCCGTCGCCACAACCGCGGCAAACATTCCTTTGCCAGCTCCGCCCACGACTACCGAGACCGAGTTTCTCCGCCAGCAGATCGCCGAGTTGCTCGTCCATACGCTTGATGGCCCCGACCGCGAAGCTGCTCTGAGCCGGCTTCTCGCGAACCTGCTCGCCGTCGATCCTGCCGCCGCGGCGCACATCGTCGCAATTCAACCTGCTGGTCCCGACCGTGACGAGCTGCTCCGGCTTCTCGCACGCGCGTGGACCGCGACGGACTTTCCGGGCGCCATTCAGTGGGCTGCGACGCTGAGTGATCCGGCAGAGCGTCGGCGAGGATTTGAGTTTGTTTGTTTCAAGGCGGCGGAGACTCAGCCGAGCGATGCTCTCGACGCGTGGACGTCTTTCCAGCCCGCGCCGGACCATGCGATGTTTGGAAATCTCGTTAAGGAATGGGCCGGGCGCGATGTTTCCGGTGCGCTGGCGTGGGCCAACAGCCGTTCCACGACGGAGGCGAGAGACTACGCGCTGGCAAACGTGGCGTTTGTTGTCAGCCAGACCGATCCTTACCGCGCCGCCGAGATCATCTCCACGCAGACAACGACCAGCGCGCCGCACGTGGAAGCGACGGTCGCTCTCATCCGCACCTGGGCCTCGCACGATTATCCCGCCGCCTCTGCCTCTGCCTGGGTCGCCACCCATCTACATGGCACGCTCGCCGACCGTGCCCAACAGGAGCTCGCGGCTTTCAAGTCGCAGTGAGCCATTCTCAGCTGAAGCGTCTCTACATGCCGGCCTTCGCGCGCCGATTAAACATCGCATAAGTCACGGTTTTCCTGATAGTTGAATCACAAGCGAAAACGCGCTTGGTCCGACATTTTTCGTAAAGCGAAGGGGCATCTGCGCCGATATTGGCTGGTGGTATCACCCCTGGGTCAGCAGACGATCAAGCACGTTACGAACAAGCTCGAGGCCGGAGAATCGGCGGGCTTGTCGGAAATCGTTGAGTTGATCCAAAAGCTTTCGACGAACGCCTTCGAGACTTCCGTTCAGGAACTCGCAAACCTCATCGGCAAGGACGTCGTGGTCACCGCCAAAGTCATCGCCGCGGCTCATACCATCGGTTATAATCCGAATGGTCTCGAGGTCGGTACGATCACGCAGGCCATCCACGTCATCGGCTTTAATAAAATTCGGCAGCTCGCCGTTTCGCTGCTCCTGATCGAAAACGCGAACCGCACGCTCAACCCTTCGGAAAAGCGCGAGATCGCCGCGTTGGCGCTGTGCTCGGGATTGATGGCCGAGTCGGTCATGGTTCAGCGTGGAAAAACCACGTCGGAGCATGCGTTCATCTGCGCTTCGCTGCGCAACTATGGCAGAATGCTCATGACGACGTTCATGATCGATGACTACCGCCGCGCGCGGATCATGTCCACCAGCGGAATTACCGAGGATGAAGCGTTCAATCGCGTCTTCGGTCTGACGCCGCTCGAACTTGGTCATCACCTTCTTGCCAGCGCGCATTTGCCTGATCCGATTCTGAAATCACTGCGAGCCCTTCCCGCCCACATCGTGAAGACTGCGGTGGAGAACCCCGAGTTGGAGATGCTCGCGCTCGCCGATTTGTCGGTCAAGATGTGCGAACTCGCGCTGCGCACAGACATCAGCGCGGCAGATTTTAATGTCCGCTGCGCCGCCCTGGCCACACGCAATGGCCAAATGTTCGATCTCGATGCCGGCGGTCTGATGAGCGTGCTCCACGAAACCGGACGGCAACTGAATGAATTTGCGAGCACCTTTGGCCTGAACGCCCTCGCGGAACAAGTCGCGTCCCGCATCGAGGCGCGCGTCACCGGCCGCGAAGTTCCGGGATCGACCGCACCGATGCCTGCGGCCGCAGAATCGCAGCTCCCCGCCATGCAGGTGAGTTCAACTCAGGAAAACGGCCAGCATCCATCGCCTTCGCAAAATATTGAGGCGAGTCCTTCGACAATTTCCGCGACGTCGTTACCCGACAACAAAGAGACGGCGAACGCTGCGGCACCCACAGTCGAATCGACTCCTTCCCTGCCCGTCAGTTTCGAACAAGCGATTCAAAGCGGCATCGAGGAAGTCGCGAGTCTGCTCGAAGCGAATCCGGTGGACATGAAGAAGGTCTTCGAAGTCGTTCTGAAGTCGGCGCTGAAAGGATTTGGCAGCAAAGATGGCGCTATTTTCGTCCGCGATGCGCGACTGCGGTGTTTTTCCCCGACGCATGTCAAAGGAACTGCTCTCGCCAAAATGAAAGGCGCTTCGCCGCGCGACGACGACCGCGATGTATTCGGACTTTGCCTACAGCGTCTCGAAGACGTCCTCATCTACGACGCAGCCGATCCCAAGATCGTGAGTCATCTTCCCGCGTGGATCAAAGCCACCGGGCTGGCCTCCTTCGTCCTGTTGCCCATTCAGGAAAATCGCCAAGCTTTCGGCGTTCTGATGGCGGGTTGGAGCGAGAAAAAAACCGCAGGTTTCACCGTCGCGCAGATCAGACAAGTGCGATCGATGCTCAAACTCGCGGGCACCGCGCGTCGCTTGGCGGGATTGCGTTAAGCCCGGCCAAGCACGAGACCGGCGCTCAACGATATCGCGTACAACGCGAGAAGTTTCCCCGTGTCGCCCAAGAGGGCGATCTGCTCGCGCGGCGTGGTGGAGGTTTTGAGCCGGCGCACATGACGCGCGGCAAGCGGCGCGATGCCCCACGTCAGCAGCACCCAAGGTTTGAACCCAAGCGCGATGAGCACCACCGGCACGAGCAAGGCCGCCACGATGGACAAAACATATTGGGCGCGGGCAAAGCCGCGGCCGAACCTTACGACAAGCGTGCGCTTGCCCGCCTTCGCGTCGGTTTCGACATCTCGGTAATTGTTCACGACGAGAATATTCGTCGTCAGAAATCCAATGCCGCATGCGATCACGACCACGGCGGGATGCATCTGCCCGGCCTGCACGAAGTATGTGGCGCAGACTGCGACCAATCCAAAAAACCCAAAAACAAAAAGATCGCCGAGGCCGTTGTAACCAAGCGGGTACGGACCGCCGGTGTAAGCTATGCCGCTGATAATGCTCGTCACGCCAATCACCAGCAGAGGCCAGCCGCCGAAGCGCAAGAGCGTGAGCCCGCAAGCAAACGCCAGCGCGAAAACAATCACCATCGCGGCCATCATCACTCTCGGCTTCACCCACCCCGCAGCCACGGCGCGCTTCGGACCGACGCGCTCGGCTGTGTCCGCCCCCTTGATGTAATCGTAGTAATCGTTCGCGAAGTTCGTGCCGATCTGTATCAGCAACGCGAATACAGCGCAGGCGACCGCCGGCAAAAGCTGAAAAACGCCATCATGCCAGGCCAGCGCCGACGCCGCGAGCACCGGCGCAATCGCCGCCGGCAGCGTGCGAGGGCGCGAGGCCGAAACCCAAACGGCCAGCGCGGACGGCGTTTCGAACTGGGAAGTTTCCGTCACGCGATGGCCGTCGAACGGCTACAGGATCATGCCAGCCCCGACCGTGGCGTTGGTAAACTCGTCCACCAGGATCAGGCTGCCCGTGTTGCGATTTCGCTTGTACGGATCGAAGAACAACGGGCTCGTAGTGCGAATCTGGATACGACCGATGTCGTTCATGCCGATCTCCAGATCATTCTCGAGCTTGTGAAGCGTGTTGATGTTCACCTTGTAGCGGATCGCCTTGACCACGCATTTCACATCCTTGGTCGTGTGGCGAAGGACATATTTGCCATTCGGCTGAATCTTTTTCTCGGAGAACCAACAGATCATCGCCTCCAGATCCTGGCCGGCCTGCGGCTGATTGTTCGGCTTAACGATCATGTCGCCACGCGAGATATCGATTTCGTCCTCCAACGTTATCACCGCGGACATGGGCGTGAAGGCCTCGGCGATTTCGCCGTCCGGCCCGTGAATCGATTTGATCTTCGAAGAAAATCCGGAAGGCAGCGCGACCACGTCGTCGCCGGTCTTGAAAACCCCGCCAGCAATGCGACCCGCGAAACCGCGGAAATCATGATAGTCGTCGGAGTTTGGACGAATCACGGTCTGCACCGGAAAACGCGCATCGACGTGGTTCGTGTCGCTGCCGATGTAAACGGTCTCGAGCGTGTAAAGAAGCGCGCCTCCTTTGTACCACGGCATCTTTTCCGACTTGTCGACGACGTTGTCGCCATGGAGCGCACTGATCGGAATAAATTTGATGTCCGGCACCTCGAGGCGCGACGCGAACTCTGAATATTTCGCCACGATCTCGTCGAAGACCTCCTGCTTGTAATCGACGAGGTCCATTTTGTTGACGCAGATCACCAAGTGCGGAATGCGCAGCAGCGATGCGATGAAGGAGTGCCGGCAAGTCTGTTCTACCACGCCCTTGCGCGCATCGACGAGCACGATGGCCAGATTGGCCGTGGAAGCCCCCGTCACCATGTTGCGCGTGTACTGAATGTGCCCGGGCGTGTCGGCGATGATGAACTTGCGTTTAGGCGTCGCGAAATAGCGGTAAGCGACATCGATCGTGATGCCTTGCTCGCGCTCGGCGCGCAAACCGTCCGTCAACAACGACAGGTTGAGATGATCTTCACCCCGCTGCTCCGTGGCGCGCTCGATGGCCTCGAGTTGGTCTTCGAAAATTGCCTTTGAGTCGTAAAGCAATCTGCCGATGAGGGTCGATTTTCCATCGTCGACGCTTCCGGCGGTGGTGAACCGCAGAAGGTCCATGGACAGGTAATGAGTGTCGGACATTTTTGTAGAATCGGAAACTGAGTTGGGTGTTGGCTGCATTTGTATGCTCGCGGTGGATACGCCGGCTTAGAAATAGCCGGCTTTTTTCCGATCTTCCATGGCAGTTTCAGAACGTTTGTCGTCCGCGCGGGCACCGCGCTCGGTCACGCGAGCCGAGGCCACTTCCTGAATGATTTCAGCGAGGGTCGCTGCGTCGGATTCAACCGAGCCCGTGCAAGTCGCGTCGCCCACGGTGCGGAAGCGCACGCGCTTCTTTTCGACCGTTTCGCCCGGCATCACGGTGATAAAATCCGTGTTCGCCAGGAGTACGCCCTTGCGGTTCACGACGTCGCGCACGTGGGAAAAATAGATCGACGGAATCTCCAGTTTCTCGCGAGCGATGTACTGCCAGACGTCCATCTCGGTCCAGTTCGAGAGTGGGAACACGCGGAAGTGTTCGCCCTGATGCTTGCGGCCGTTGAATAGGTTCCAGAGCTCGGGGCGCTGATTTTTCGGATCCCATTGGCCGAATTCATCGCGGTGAGAAAAGAAGCGTTCCTTCGCGCGCGCTTTCTCCTCGTCGCGGCGTGCGCCACCGAGGCAGGCGTCGTAGCGAAGTTCCGCGATGGCGTCCAATAACGTGACGGTCTGCAGGCCATTGCGCGACGGGTTCGGGCCCTTTTCTTCGACAGCGCGACCGGCCTTGATCGAGTCCTCGACGTAGCGCACGACCAGACGAGCGCCCACTTCCTTCACCAGCTTGTCGCGAAATTCGATCGTCTCCGGAAAATTGTGACCGGTGTCGATGTGAACGAGCGGGAACGGAAATTTCGCCGGCGCAAAAGCCTTCTGCGCCAGACGCACCATCACGATGGAATCCTTGCCTCCGGAAAAGAGGAGCGCGGGCCGTTCGAACTGCGCTGCGACTTCACGCATGACAAAGATCGCCTCGTGCTCGAGTTGAGCGAGGTGAGTGAGATTGTACGAGCTCATGGAAATTGAATGCGGGACACGACAAGCCGATAGAGCCGCTCGAGCGACTGCTCGGCCGACTCCGCTTCCGTATCCAAAATGAAACTACCGTCTTCCGGGCTGGGCTCTTCAAACCCCGAATCCTTGCCCGTGAACTGCTTCACGCCACCGGCCTTGGCCTTGGCGTACAGCCCCTTTGGATCACGCGCCGCGCAGGTTTCAAAGCTGGCCTTGACGAAAACCTCGATGAAATCCTCCGCGCCAATGATCGACTTCGCGTTGGCGCGTTGCTGGCGCGTCGGAGTGATGAAGGAGCAAACCGTCACGATGCCGGCGTGCGCAAAAAGCTTCGCGACCTCGGCCACTCGGCGGATGTTTTCGTCGCGGTCCGCATCGCTGAAACCCAGATTCTTGTTCAGCCCGGTTCGCACATTGTCGCCGTCCAAAAGCTGGGTCGCCCGGCCCTCGGCGAATAACCGCCTCTCCAAGGCCGTCGCCAACGTGCTTTTCCCGGACCCGGACAGCCCGTAAAGCCAGATTACCCGCGCTCGCTGCCCGAATTTGGCTTCTTTCTCCCCCCGACTGAGAACCCGGTCGAAGATGGGAAACAGATTTTCTGCAGCGCTCATTGTTGAGTAAGTTAGTGAACTTGCCAAAACAAAGACCGCCCGATCAAGTGAAAAACGGGATCAGACCCGTAACCTCTGGTCCGCCAATTACTTGATCGTGAACCCGGTAAAGGAGGGAGATCGTGTACCCTCCTTTTGCTCCGTCTTCCGGATATAGCCGTGGAGGCGTTCGGCGACCGCGGCGGTAAATGCCTTAACCTCGTTTCGTTGACCCTCGACCTCAAGGAGAACGCGTCCATCCGCCAAATTCGAAACATACCCACACACCTCGAACTCCTTGGCCACCTGCGTGGTTGTGTAGCGAAAACCCACGCCCTGCACGTGGCCCGTGTAATGGATGACTTCGTGATGAATCTCGGCGCCCATCGGCGGCACAGTGCTTGCTCTACGGCTTATCTCAACAAAGAAGAAACACCCGCAACCGAGTGCGTCAGGCCGTGTCTGGACGCACGCCATCTCCGTTCTTTTGCCGCCGCGATTTAGCGTGGGCTCCTGCAGTTCTTGGGCTTTTCCATTTGCATTTCGAGACCCTCCGACGCACCTTCCAAAAACAGTTTTCGACTTCATCGAATGAGCAATTTTGATCCTGACGGCCCCTCGGACAACGAGTGGGAAGATCGCGGTGACCTAGCTTGGAACGAGTTCGATTGGGAAAATTATCTCCGCGACCAAGACGATGTCTTGCATCGTTACCTGGCGTTCTACGAACAGCTTCGAGATAACCCTGACCGCTTGGATGAATCCGCTCATCTCATGGGCTGGGATCGCGACGCGTGGAGTTCGGACGCGGGCGACACGGAGGACGACGAAGAGGAAAACGATCCCGCACTCGACGAGCGGCCGGACATCAACGACTACGACGCTGAGCCGTACACGCTGCAGAAGAATCCCGTTTTCGTCGCGACCAAGGCGATTTATTTGAGCCTCCGCCGCGGCTGGGAACGCATCGCTGCCGATCCCGTGCGCGTGCCGCAACCGCTCGCTCTCGCTTTCCAAACTTCGCTGTATCGCGGCGAGGAGCAAGCCGTGCTCGGCATTCATGCTCTCGACTTTGGCGATTACGCGATGGCGATCAGTTTGTTCAAACGAGCCCTGCGCGATCTGAATCAATCGTTCGCGCTGCTCGACGACAAAGCTGTCGCCTACTCTCGGGCGCTGGCGAATTTCAAGAACGATGCGAGCCACCGCTTGTTCGATCTCCGCGAAATCTGGCTGCGCGTCATGAACGAATGCCGTCAGGAACTCGAGAAGCCCGCCGAGGGCGACGAATCGGAAGACTGATTTCTTCTCTCCTTGAAAAAAAAGGCGCGATTTTGGTCGCGCCTTTTTTTGTGCTTACGAGCGAAGCCCGAGTTCGTCCACGCGCTTGCGCAGCGTCGCGCGCGTGATGCCGAGCTTCTCGGAAGCTTTCAGCAGATTGCCGTCTTCGGCTTTGACGACGCGTTGAATCATTTCGCGCTCCAAACGACTCAGGATCGGTTCGGGGCCGCCGGACAACTCCCGGTGCAGAAAATCCAACGCGCTCGCGACGGTCAGCGGTGACTCATTTGGGGCGATAATTTGGGCCGCGTGGGCCCGCGCGGTCGCAACAGCCGTCGATTCATCGACCGACGTTTTCACCACCTCGAATGGCGCGTCGCTCGTCTCGTTCGGGACGGCGACCGGGCCCACGGCGTTGCGAACTTCGACGGGAAGATCCTTCAACAGTATCGTGTCGCCCTGCGCGATAACGGCGCTGCGGTACACCACGTTTTCCAGTTCGCGCACATTTCCCGGCCAGCGGTATTGCGTGAGGATTTGTAGTGCTTCCGGGGATACCTTCGTCACGCGCGACTTCTTCGTCTTGGCCAAGTTCTGCACGCAAAAATCGATGATCTGCGGAATGTCGTCCTCGCGATCGCGCAGCGCCGGCATGCGAATGCGCACGACATTCAATCGATAATAAAGGTCTTCGCGAAAGGTCTTCGCCTTCACCATCGACTCCAAATCCTTGTTCGTCGCGGCGATGATGCGGACGTCGACCTTGATCGTTTCGGTGCCGCCGACGCGTTGAATCTCGCCCTGTTGCAGCACGCGCAAAATCTTCGTCTGTGTGGCCAGGGCCATGTCGCCGATTTCGTCCAGGAAGATCGTGCCGCCGTCACAGAGCTCGAATTTACCCAGGCGCTGCCCGGTCGCGCCGGTGAAAGAGCCTTTTTCGTGACCGAAGAGCTCGCTCTCGATCAGGTTGTCCGGGATCGCCGCGCAATTGACCGCGATGAAAGGCTTCGAGGCTCGATGCGAGTGTTTCCAGATCGAACGCGCGACGAGTTCTTTCCCGGTGCCGCTTTCGCCCGTGATCATTACGGTCACATCGCTGGCGGTGACTTGGCCGATGATCTTGAAGACCTCCTGCATGACTTGGGAACTGCCGACGATGCCCTCCTTGTAGTCCTCGCTGTTGATCGTGGGCTTGTAGTCGTGCACCGCGCTCATGTCGGCGTGGGCCTTGAGCGCGTTCGCGGCGAGCGTGAGCACCTTCTGCGGGTCGAAGGGCTTCATGATGTAATCGAAGGCCCCGTATTTCATCGCCTCGATCGCGGTCTGCGCGGTCCCAAAAGCGGTCATCAAAATCACCATCTGCTTGGGATTGCTCGAGCGGATGTGTTGCAAAGCTTCGATCCCGCTCATGCCGCCCATGCGGACATCGAGAAACACGAGGTCGGGTGGGCTCTTCTTGACGATCGCGATGCCCGCTTCTCCGCTCGGCGCTTCGATCACCTGATAGGCTTTGGATGAGAGCACTCGGGACAACGAATACCGAATTTCGGAGTCGTCATCGATGATCAGGATCGTGGGCGTTTTCGAGGGAGTTTCCGGCATGGGAACATTGGACGTCGCAACCAGTCGCCTAGTGGCGTGGCGTTCTCGTCAAAACGGGTTTTGATTAAAGCAAATGCTAGGGTGGTCAATTAGGCTTTTCCGCGTGCGCGGCATCCGTCTGGACGTGCATGTCACGTTCCTCGCGATGCTCGCGTACGTGGCTTACGACGGCTGGCGCGAACAGGCTTGGCTGGGTGCGTTGGTGAACATTTTGACCATGGCGGCGTTTTTCACGTGCGTCGTCCTGCACGAATTGGGCCACTCCTTCACGGCTCGCGCATTTGGCGTCAAAGTGCCGCGAATCCTGCTCCTCCCCATCGGCGGCATGGCTCAATTCGATTCCGTGCCGCGGCGCCCGGCCCATGAAATTTTGATCGCGCTGGCGGGTCCCGCCGTGAACGCCGCCATCGTCGCCATCCTGGCCGGTTTCGTCGAACTTCCTTCGTGGCGCACGCTTGCGACAGCGGACCTCAGCGCGTGGCAACTGCTTCTCGTGATGAACATCATCATGGGCACATTCAATCTGCTGCCGGTGTTTCCCATGGACGGCGGGCGCGTCCTGCGCGCAGCCCTCGCGGCTAAACTCCCCTACCTCACCGCAACCCGGTGGGCGGTGAATATTGGCAAGGTCCTCGCGGTCTGCGGCATCATCGTAATGACGTGCGTCTTCCATCACATGATGGGCGGCATTTTGTTTCTCTTCATTCTCTTCGCCGGCGAACTCGAGTATCGTCATGTCCTGCGCGAAGAAACGGAAGCGCGCCGCTGGGAGAAGTTCTTGCAGCGCCTGTACGCGCTGCCGTCGGAAAGCTCACGCTAACGACTCGACAGCCCGCGCGACATCCGCGAACCAGGTCTTCCGCAGGGCGGCGTCGCGAACTCGATCCGTGCGAAATTCGAGCACGCGCACACCATCGAATCTTTCGTCGCCGAGGAATTCCTCGAACTGATCCCAGCTTTGCACTGTCGAGTAAGCCACGCCGTGGGCCTCACAGAGTTTTGCAAAATCGACCTGTTGCGGCGTGGCAAAAAACGTCTCGAAAGGCGGCTCGAATTGCGCGATCGGCAGATGCTGAAAAATACCGCCGCCGTTGTTGTTGATTAAAACCACGGTGAGTTTGCCGCGGAACTTCCGCGCTACGAGCAACCCGTTCGTATCATGCAAAAAAGCGAGATCGCCTGTGAGCAGCACCGCGTGTCTGCCGCCGTGCGCGACGCCTAGCGCGGTCGACAACGTGCCGTCGATGCCATTGGCGCCCCGGTTGAAAAAGAGCTTATGTCGTCGGTCATTCGCCGGCCAAAAATACTCCACATCGCGGATAGGCATGCTGCTCGCGACGTAGATCGCGGTTTCAGCCGGCAACGTCTTCGCGAGCACGCGCGTGATCCGCGGCTCGACAAATTGTTCCGCCTTCGCCGCGCGCTCCGAAAATGCATTTTGCGCGACCTGCTCCGCCCTGACCCATAACGTGCGAAATGAGTCATCGGCCACGCGCTCTCCCTGCGCCTGAAGCTGCTCAGGATGAGCCATGATCTGCCGCGTGCGTCCATGCAAGGCGTCACGATTCGCCACATGTGGGCTGACGAGCGCAATCTCCGCGCCGGAACTTTCGAGCCAGGCCCGCAACACTTTGCTCGTGGGCCATCCGCCCAAGCAGATGACCGATTTGGGCGAAAGCGCTCGCGCCAATTTCTCCGATCTCAAAATCGCATCATATGCCGCGACGACGACTGCGCCAGGCTTTGCCGCGTAGTGCCGAAGTGGAGACAAGGCGTCGGCCAGGATCGGCCAGCCGAGCCCCTCCGACAGCGCGAGGATTTTTGCGGCATAGCTGGCGCGATCCGCTGGATCATCGGGGCCGGCCACGATAATGCCCCGCGCGGTGGTGGCTTTTTGCCAAAGCACGCCGTCGAAGCGCGGCGGCGCGGGCGGTGCCAGGTGTTGAAAAAACGCTTCATCGATCAATGCGCGAAGTGCCTTCGCCGTTTCGTTTTCGATCGGCGCGAGGGGATCACGAAATGGTGCATTCAAGTGAATCGGGCCGGGCGATGGGAGCAGCGCCCGCTCGATCGCGTGAGCCGTCGTCTGGCGCGCGTAGCGCAACAATGCGACTGTCGCTTCCGGCACGGCGTATTCGTGAAACCAATACACCTGCGAGCCGAACAACTTGAGCTGATCGATGGTCTGGCCCGACGCGCATTCGCGCATTTCCGGAGGGCGATCTGCCGTGATGACGATCAACGGCACGTGACTCTCCCGCGCCTCGATGATGGCGGGCAGATAGTGCGCTCCGGCAGAGCCGGACGTGCAAAGCAGCAGCACCGGTCGGCGTTGCTGTTTCGCCAAACCGAGCGCGAAAAATCCGGCGGAACGTTCGTCGAGCACTGGGATGGCCTCGATCTTGGGATGACTCGCCAAGGCCACGGTAAGCGGCGTCGAACGCGAGCCAGGCGAAATGACGGCATGCGTGAGTCCGCCGCGCGTCAGCGTCTCCACAATGACACTACACCAGAGCGTGTTGGTATTTCGAAAATCGAGGACCGGAGCCGACATGGATGGACGCGACGTTAAGCGCTCGCAGCCGCGAGGCGAGAACGCAGCCGTCTCAAACGATTTTAATTAGGCGCCCGTCTGATTTCGTGCCGTTCGTGTGATTCGTGGGCTAATTCACCCACGCCTCAATGCGTTTTCAACCAACCAGCGCCTCGATCAATGCGCGGAACTTCAATTCCGTCTCGGCAAACTCCTTGCCCGGCTCGGACCCGGCGACAATTCCCGCACCGGCATACGCGCGAGCGCGATCGCCGTCGATGAGCGCGGACCGAAGTCCCACGAAAAATTCTCCCTCGCCCCGGCAATCGCTCCAGCCCACGGCGCCGGCGTAAAGACC
The DNA here is from genome assembly GCA_035765635.1 of Opitutaceae bacterium. GTDB lineage: Bacteria > Verrucomicrobiota > Verrucomicrobiia > Opitutales > Opitutaceae > EW11. The sequence goes on along the minus strand of DASTWZ010000042.1, from coordinate 27,537 downwards.
GCGTGGAAAGCCTTCGAGTTCGCGTATGCGCGACACCGCTTTTTCACGCGGCGTCCCACCGACGGCCGGTGTCGGATGCAGTCGCGCGAGAGCGTCGAGCAACTTCACGTTTGGCGCGAGGGCCGCGCGAATCGGCGTGTGCAGGTGCTGCACGTTCGGCAGGCGCTTCAATCCCGGTTTGTTGGAAAATTCCAATTTCAATCCGAGCGGCGCGAGGCGGCGTTCGATCGCCTGCACGACGTACTCGTGCTCCGCCAAATCTTTTTCGCTCCGCAGCAACGCGCCGCCAAGCGCGGCATCTTCGCTGGCGGATTTTCCGCGCCGCGCCGATCCGGCCAGCGCTTCCGTCACGAGCAAATCGTCGCGAACTTGGAGCAACCGCTCCGGGCTCGCGCCGATCAAACTCTGCCCTCTTCCGTTCGCCACGGAGAAGGCGTAGCAATCACTGAATTTCTGGCGGAGATCGTTCAGCACGCGTAGCGGATGAAACACCGATGCCGCCTGCAGATCTTTCGCGCGGGCCAAGACGATTTTCTGAAATTCGCCCTGGCCGATCATCTTCACCGCGCGTTCGACGGCCTTCTGATAGGCGCCGACTTCACCGACTTCACGCACACTCGATGCGCCGACAGATTTTACCTCGGAGAAGTCGGGCTCCTCGTAATCGAAGGCGATGAACTTTTGCCGAGCGCGCCAGATACGCGCCGCGACCGCGTCGAGTGGCGTTCGCTCGTCGACGAGAACGTTAGCGACTGCAACCGTGCGGTTCTTCCATACCGCCACCTGCCAGCGCGGGACGAAAACGCTCGCCGCTTCGAACGGCTCGCCCGGCTCCGTGTCATCAAAAAATGAATACGCGTGAAAAAAGTGCGGCCCGGAAAATGGCGCGGAAAGATCCCCGACCGCGAGCGTGTTGTCCAACGCCTCGTCGATGAAGCGCTGGCAATGTTCGAAGCGATCGTGTCCCGACGTCGTGAAGACAAGCACTGCCTCCGCGCCCGCGACGGCCAGCCCTTCCTGCGGGCGCTCCACGTAGAAATGGCGCTCCGTCGGCTCGAAAATGGATTCGAGCACAGCGAGCGGATCGAGCGCATCGACCTCGAGCGTGATGCTCACGAGTTGGGGGTGAGCGTTCTGCGCAGCCACCGCCTGGCATTGCTGCAGGAACGCATGCAAGGCCTCGGGTGAAGCGTTTTCCCGCGGGTCCAGCGGCAGGATTTTCATGCTCTCGCGACGTGGGCGCGTCGGCGACGCTTACGCCTTTGCGGCCGCGGCACCGCCGGCCGTGGCGACCTGCGGACGCGGAAACAGAATCGCCGTTTCTGCGACTTTGCGGCCGGAGAGTGACGAACCCCATTTGAGTTCTTCCGTCCAGGCAGACGTCGCCGAATACCCCAGAACGCCGTAGATCTTCTCCGTGGTCTGAGGCATGACGGGCTGCAGCAACGTCACGCCGCAGCGCAGCGCTTCGGCCATCGTGGCGAGCGAGAGTTTGAGCAAATTCTGATCGTTCGCGTCGGTCGACTTTCCGAGTTTCCACGGAGCGCGCTTTTCGATGTACGCGTTAGTCGCCGTGATGAACACGAATGTGCGTTCGAGCGCTTGGTGAAACTGAAAGCCTTCGTTCAACGCGAGGACCTCGTCGCGCGTTTTTTCCCAGAGTGATTTCAACTCTTTCTCCGCGTCCTGATCTTCCGGCGCCGCCGGAATCTGCGCGCCGCCGAAGCGGTTCGTCATGTTGAGCGTGCGGTTGACCAGGTTGCCGAGATTGTTGGCCAACTCGGAATTGTAGCGCGCGAGGAATTGCGCCTGAGAGAAATCGCTGTCCTGCCCCACGCTCATTTCGCGAATGAGAAAATAGCGCAGCGCATCGACGCCGTAGGTTTGGGCGAACTCGTTTGGATCGACGAAGTTTCCCGTGCTCTTCGACATCTTCGCGCCGTTGATCGACCACCAACCATGCGTGAGCAGAGCTTTGGGCGCAGGCAGATCCGCGGCCTTGAGCATGATCGGCCAGTAGACGGCGTGGGGCGGCACGAGGATGTCCTTGCCGATAACGTGAAAATCCGCCGGCCAAAACTCCGGTTTGTCCGCGACGCCGGAGTAATAATTCAGCAACGCGTCGAACCACACGTACGTGACAAAGTTCTCGTCGAACGGCAGTGGGATGCCCCATTCGAGGCGCTCTTTCGGACGCGAAATGCAGAGGTCGTTCAGCGGTTCGGCGAGGAACTCGAGGACTTGTTTTTGCCGATAACGCGGAAAGACGAAGCTGTCGTTGGTTTTCAGATACGCGATCAACCAGTCCTGGTAAGCGCGGAGTTTGAAAAAGTAGTTGGTCTCGGTGATCTCGGTGACTTCGCCGAAAAGTTCGGGCCAGGTGCCGTCCGGATTGCGATCCTTGTCCTGAAGAAACTGCTCCTGTCGCGTGCTGTAGAAACCCTTGTATTCGGCCTTGTAGATTTCGCCTTTGTCGTAGAGCTTTTGCAGGATGTCGCGAACGACCTGTTTGTGTTTAGGGTCGGTCGTGCGAATGAAAGCGTCGTTCGAGATGTTGAGGCGTTTGCACATCTCGATGAACTCCGGCGTCACCTTGTCGACGAAGGCTTGTGGCGTAAGCCCTTGTTTGCGGGCGCTCTGCTGGATTTTTTGGCCGTGTTCATCGACCCCCGTGAGGAAAAACACGTTGTCTCCCATCAGCCGCCGGAAACGAGCGATAACGTCCGTCAGCACCTTTTCATAAGCATGGCCCAGGTGTGGCGATCCGTTAACGTAGTCGATGGCGGTCGTGATGTAGAAATTTTTCATGCCGAGAACCGGTCAAAGAAAGCGAGCGTCGGCCAAAAGTCCAAATGTTATATCCTGACTTTCGGGTCAGCGAGGCCGCGGGGGTGGCGACGGTGGTGTTTTTGGCCGCAAGGAGGCGCAAAGAAACGCAAGAAGGAGATGGGTTAAGTAAACACAAGAAGTCAGCGCAACTTTGTCCCCGCGGCTCACCTCGGACGTTAGAAATCGCAATCTCTTCATCCCAAAATCCCAAAATCACCCCACCTCCTTTTCCCGTTTCGTTGCGCCTCCTTGCGGCAAAAAAACCAAACCGTCGCTCCGCCCTAGGCTGTATCCATTTGCTCCCTACACCACGCGAAAAGTTTCTGCGCGGCGCGGGCTCGGTGGCTGATTTCGTTTTTCTCGGCCTCGGTCAATTCGGCCAACGTCTTTTCACCGCCGTGCGGGACGAAAAGCGGATCGTACCCGAAACCCTGGCCGCCGCGCGGTTCGAAGGCCAAAGTGCCATCGACGCGACCTTCGAAAATCGTTTCCACGCGGTCGTGTTCACCACCTCCGAGCAGCACGAGCACGCAGTAAAAATGAGCCGCGCGGCGATCGCCCGGCACGGCGCGCATCACCTCCACGAGCTTCCGTAAATTGGCCGCGCTGTCGCCTTGCGGCCCGGCGTAGTACGCGGAATCAACGCCGGGATTTCCTCCGAGTTCGTCCACGCACAATCCGCTGTCGTCCGCCAACACCCACGCTTCCGGCGGCAGCTTCGTTTTCAACGCCTGGGCCTTCTTGCGGGCATTGCCGATGAACGTGCCGGTATCTTCCTCCACGCGCGGCATACCGCCTGCGGCTTTCGCCGAGAGCACCTCGATGGCCAATCCCGACGCGTCGGCCAGGGCTTGCAGCTCCTGAACTTTGTGCGCGTTACCGGAGGCCAAATAGAGCTTCATCGATGTTTACTTTTTCAGGATAGACGACGCGTCCGCGGATCAATTGATCATCGCCGAAAGCGGCGTGGTGAACGTCCGTCAATCGAATCGCCTGATCGAGTTTTTCGGTGCGCAAACCCGCGTAGGCGGACTTGGCTTTCTCATCGGAGAGCAGGATCGGCGCGCGATAAATGAAGAAATAATCGATCTGCTTTTCCTGCAGAAATTCGCTCACGATCTGCGAACCGCCTTCGATGTAGACTCCGGTGATTTTTTCGGCCGCGCACCGCTCGCGAAACTCCGCCAGTTGCACGCGCTGGGTTGGCGATTGCAAACACCAGACGCGCACGCCGAGGTCTTTCAACTTTCGCACATAGCCGAGTCCGCCATGGCTCGTCGTGACCACGATCGTGTTTTCCCGATATCGGTCCGTGTAAACCTGGGGCAGCGCTCGATCGCTGACCGTGCGCAGCAGGCCGTCGAAAACGAAACGCACTGGGCACCATTCATCATCCTCGCCTAGCCGCGACGTGAGCTTCGGATTGTCGCGGATCACCGTGCCGGCGCCGACGGCGATGCTCGGGAAAAGCCGCCGCCAATTCATCACGTCGGCCCGTGCGGCAGGGCCGGTTATCCATTTCGATTCGCCCGTACGCGTGGCGATTTTTCCGTCGAGGGTCACGGCGGATTTCGCCGCGCAGAGGGGCGTCTGCTTCGTGACCCAGTGGTTATAGAGAAGATTGAGATCGTTGCTCTCGCGCTCGAGCAGGCCGGTGACGACCTCGACGCCGGCAGCGCGCAAGATATCAATTCCGTTCCCTGCGTGCTGCGGATTCGGGTCGGTCGCCGCGATGACGACGCGGGAAATCTTCGCCGCACAAATCGCGTCGGTGCACGCGCCCGTCCGGCCATGCGTCGAGCAAGGCTCTAGCGTCACGTACATCGTCGCGCCGGGTTTCGGCGCCCGTCCGAGGGCCGCCAGGGCGGCGCGTTCCGCGTGCGGGCCGCCATCCTTCTTGTGAAAACCTTCCGCCACGATCACGCCATCCTCCACAATGACAGCGCCGACCATCGGATTCGGATGCGTGGTGCCCCACCCGCGGCGAGCGAGTTCGAGCGCCCTTCGCATGAAATGCTCGTCGGCCGCTGTCGCCGTCGCGCCCGGGCTCGAGCTTGCGCTTGCGTTTGTGCTGACGTCGGCGCTGGGCGCGGAATTTGGACTGGGATGGCCGGCACTCATGGGCGAACGTGGGGATTGCCACGTTTTTCTGCGGCGACCGTGGTGCGAGGACCATGTCCAGGAAAAATCACGGTTTCGTCAGGCAGCGAATAAAGCTGCTCGCGAATCGATTTCTCCAACTCCTTGAAACTCCCATTCGGAAGATCGGTGCGTCCGATGCTACCGGCAAAAAGTGAGTCCCCGACAAAAGCAGCGCCAAGCGACGGCACATAAAATGCCACGTTTCCCGGCGCGTGACCCGGCACATGGCGCACTTCAATTTTTGCGCCGAGTGATTCGAATGTTTCCTTGTGCTCCACCCAAATATCCGGCGGCACCGGCGCGATCGTCGGATGGCCTTCCATGAACATGTCCAAAAACCAACGCATGCTCTCGGGATTCTCGAACAAGATGCGATCGCCCGCATGGCCGCGAACTTTCGCCCGAGTTGCGCCAACAACTTCGGCAGCTCCGTCGAGATGATCGAAATGCCCGTGGGTCAACCAGAGCTCACGGAGCGCGCAGCCGTCCTTTCGCAGAATCGGTTCCACCTCCGACCAAACGTCCATCGGTGCATCGATCAACACCGCTTCCTTTCGCTCGGGCGCGGTCAACAGGTAGGCGTTTGTCTGGAGCGGCCCGGCTGGAATCACGTGCACGTTCATCGCCGCCAATGCATGCGGTTTCGGCCGGCGCGCAATGGAGAAAATTGCCCTTCCCACGAGGGCATCGGCCCGCTACTTCGTTTACCTTTATGCCGACACTTAAGTTCGCCGTTCTCCCCGGAGATTACATCGGGCCCGAGGTCATGACCGAGGCTCTGCGCGTGCTCGATCACGTTGCAGCTCAGGAAAACCTCACGCTCTCGTATCAAGTGGCGGACGTCGGCGGCGCCGGCATCGACAATCATGGCAAGGCGTTGCCCGACTCGACACTCAAGCTCTGCGAGCAATCCGACGCCATTCTCTTCGGTTCCGTCGGCGGCCCGAAATGGGAAAAGCTTCCGCCCAAAGAACAACCGGAGCGCGCGGCTCTCCTGCCCCTGCGCAAACATTTCACGCTCTTCGCCAACATCCGCCCCGGCCTGCTCTATCGCGAATTGAGCGACGCTTCGCCGATCAAGAGCGAACGCATTCCGGATGGCATCGACGTCGTCTGCATCCGCGAACTCACCGGCGGCCTCTACTTCGGTTTGCCGAAGGCGACCACGACGCTCGAAAACGGCGATATCCAATCCGTGGATACGATGGTTTACCGCAAGAGTGAGATCGAGCGCATCCTCGACACAGCCATCACGGCGGCCCGCGCGCGCAAAAAGAAGCTCTGCTCCGTCGACAAGGCCAATGTCCTCGAAACCTCCGTGCTCTGGCGCAAAACCGCGACTGAGTACGTGGCCAAAAACGCGCCCGACATCACGCTCAGCCACATGTACGTGGACAACGCCGCGATGCAGCTCGTGCGCGACCCGAACCAGTTCGACGTGTTCGTCACGGAAAACATGTTCGGCGACATCCTCTCGGACGAGATGGCCTGTGTCTGCGGCTCGCTCGGCATGTTGTCCTCCGCCTCACTCGGTGCCGGCAAAAACTCTCTCGGCCTGCCCTTCGGCCTGTACGAGCCGGCAGGTGGCACTGCGCCCGACATCGCAGGCAAAGGCATCGCGAATCCTTGTGCGCAAGTTCTCTCTGTGGCACTCATGCTCCGCTTCAGTTTCGGCTTGGATAAGATTGCCACGCGGATCGAGAACGCCGTCAAGAAGGCGGTCACGTCGGGCACGCGCACGGGCGACATTGCTTTCGGCCGTCCCGCCGTCGGCACCAAGGCCATGGCCGACGCGATTATCGCCGCGCTGAGCTGACGGCCGCGAACGTAGAATGTGCCAAGCTTTGAATTCTAACTTGTTGGTTGAGCCACGGTCAGCACGGCTCGCCTGGGACGGCTCGCCCTACCCCGGAGACTGTAACGCGAGTCTTCGGTTTTCGTTCTCCATTCTGCATTCTGCCTTCTTCATTCTTCCTTCGCTTCCATGACCTCTGCCGAAATCCGCCAGTCGTTCCTCGATTTCTTCGCCCAGCACGGCCACACGATCGTGCCGTCGTCGTCGCTGATGCCGGACTCGCCAGGGCTGCTGTTCACGAACGCGGGCATGAATCAGTTCGTGCCGATTTTCCTCGGTGATCGAAAGGCCGACGTTTCGAAGTGGGCCGGGGTAAAGCCGGCGAAGGACACGCGCGCAGCGGACACGCAGAAATGCATCCGCGCAGGCGGCAAGCACAACGACCTCGAGGACGTCGGCTTCGATACCTACCATCACACGATGTTCGAGATGCTGGGGAACTGGTCCTTCGGCGATTACTTCAAAAAGGAATCTCTCGAATGGGGCTGGGAATTGATCACGAATATTTGGGGCATCCCGGCGAAGCGCCTCTTCGCGACCGTCTATAAACCTCAGGCGGGCGAGCCGTCAGCCTTCGATCAGGAAGCGTATGACATCTGGGCGCGTATCTTCGAAAAGGAAGGACTCGATCCGAAGGTCCACATCGTCCACGGGAACAAGAAGGATAACTTCTGGATGATGGGCGACACGGGGCCCTGCGGACCTTGTTCGGAAATTCATTTCAACCTGCTCGCATCCGACGATGAGCAACCGGGCCGCGCGCTCGTGAATCAGGGGTCACCGCGCTGCATCGAAATCTGGAATCACGTGTTCATTCAGTTCAACGCGAACGCCGACGGCACCTTCTCGCCTCTCGCGGCGAAACACGTCGACACAGGCATGGGCTTCGAGCGCGTCGCGGGCATTTACGCCACGACGAAAGGTTTCAAGGATTTCAGCGCGGAACCGTCGAACTACAATGCCGATGTCTTCGCGCCGCTCTTCAAGAAAGTCACCGAACTCTCCGGCAAAACCTATCGCGGCACCGTGCCGACCAAGCGCGAGGGTTTGAGTGAACAGGAGAACACCGATGTCGCATTTCGTGTGCTGGCAGACCATGCGCGCACGATTTCCTGCGCGATCGCCGACGGCATTTTGCCGGGCAATGAAGGCCGCAATTACGTCATCCGCCGCATCCTGCGCCGCGGCATTTTGTACGGAAAGAAACTCGGACTCGCGACCGGCTTCTTTGAACAACTTGTCGCGCCTGTGGTGGAATCGCTCGGCTCGGTTTTCCACGAACTGAAGGAGCGCGAGGACATCATCCGCCGCGTGATTCGCAGTGAAGAAGAGAGCTTCGGTCGCACGATCGACCGTGGACTGCAGATCTTCAACAAAGCCGCCGCCTCAGGAAAAATTACGGGCCGTGCCGCCTTCGAACTCTACGACACGTACGGTTTCCCGTTGGACATGACGCAGCTGCTGGCCACGGAGCGTAGTCTGTCCGTGGATACAGCCGGCTTCGAAACGGAAATGGAAAAGCAACGCGAGCGCGCTCGCGCCGCGCAAAAAAAGGAAGTGATCATCGCCGCCACTGAGGGCGAAGGATCCGCTCCTTTGCAGCCCACCCTTTTCATCGGCTACAAACTCAAGGAAAACGAACCTTACACTGCAAACGTCACCGAGGTGATTAGCGGCGAGCAAGGCACGTTCCTGGTTTTCGATCGCACACCGTTCTACGCCGAAATGGGCGGTCAAGTCGGTGACTCAGGTCGGGCGTTAATCGCGGGGGTGGCCGTCGCGATCAGCGACACGGTCAAGGACAAGTCCGGCCGGCATCTCCATAAAGTGGATACGGCTAACTCGCCTGAATTTGCCTCATTGAAGATCGGCGTCGGCACGATTGCCGAGTTGTCGGTTGACATGACGCGGCGTCGCGCGATCCAGCGCCATCACACGGCGACACATTTGCTTCATTTCGCGCTCCGCAAGGTTCTCGGCACGCACGTGCGCCAGGCGGGTTCACTGAACGCGCCGGATCGGCTGCGTTTTGACTTCGCGCATTTTGAAGCCGTGAAGCCCGAGCAACTCCGGGAAATCGAGACGATCGTCAATCAACGCATCATCGACAACGCGGAGGTGGACGCGTACGAGACCGATTTCGACAAGAAGCCGGAAGGCACGCTCGCGTTCTTCGGCGAGAAGTATGGGAAGGTCGTGCGGGTGGTCGATGTGGGCGGCTACAGCCGCGAACTTTGCGGCGGCACGCACGTAGGCACCACCGGCGAAATCGGTCTGGTGAAGATTGTCAGCGAAGGCGCGATCGCCGCGGGCACACGCCGCTTGGAGGCGGTCGCGGGCGAAGCGGCGTTTCGTTTTGTCGACGAGCACGAAAGCCGTCTGCGTTCTCTCGGCGCAAAGCTGAACACGCCGGCCGCCGATTTGGAAAAGAAACTCGACGCGTTGCTCGCGCAGAAAGCGGAACTCGAGCGCAAGGTGAAAGCGTTCGAACAAAAAGCCGCGGCGGGCATCGCGGACGACCTCGCGAGACATGCGGTCACCCGCGATGGCTTGAAATTCGTCAGCGCGGTCGTGACGGCAGATTCGACCGAGACGCTGCGCTCTCTCGGCAGCCACGTCCTCGCGAAAATCGGCGAGGGCGTCGTGGTGCTCGGCGCGGCTCTCGGCGATAAAGCCAGCCTGGCCGCCTACTGCTCGCCGAACGCGATCAAAGCGGGCCACCAAGCCGGAAAGATCATCAGCGACCTCACCGCCAAACTCGGCGGCAAGGGCGGCGGCAAACCCGATTTCGCGATGGGCGGCGGAAAAGACGTCGCGAAGCTTCAGGATGTGCTGAAGGCGTAGTCACCCCCGCAACATCTCGTTCTTAACGGAGCGCCGGCCTCCGGCCGGCTACCCTAAATGCGCCCCGCGAGGCGGGGCACTTTAATCGAATTGCCGGCCGGAGGCCGGCGCTCCGTTGCAAGCACTCGTCCCGTTGCGAGCACTCGCTCGATTATTTTCGTGCGGCCAGCCAGGCTTTCATCTCTGCGAGGGGCTTCGTGTTCACCACTTGCTCCTTCGTCAGCCAGCCTTTGCGCGCGGCGTTCACTCCGGTTTTCACGAAGGTCAACGAGCCCGTTTCGTGTGCGTCTGGATTGATGGAACAGAGCACACCGCGCTCGGCGGCGCGACGCCAGTGCCGCCAATCCATGTCTAGGCGCCACGGACTCGCGTTCAATTCGATCACGACCTTGTTGGCTATCGCCGCGTCGACGATTTTTCCCGTGTTCACCGGATAGCCTTCGCGCCGTTGCAGCAATCGTCCGGTCAAATGTCCGAGCATCGTGACGCGACCGCCCTCCAGCGCGCGAATGATCCGTTTCGTCATTTCATCTTCCGACTGAGCGAAGGCGTTGTGTACGGAAGCAACGACGTAATCCAACTTCGCCAGCGTCGCGTCATCGAAATCCAACCGACCATCGGCGAGAATATCGCATTCGGTGCCGGTGAAAACCCAGGTCTTGAAACGCTTCGATGTATTCAGATTCCGGATATCCTCGACCTGTTTGAGCAGCCGCTCCTCGGTCAGACCGTTGGCCTGGAAGCTTGCCTTCGAATGATCCGCGATGCCGAAGTACTCCCAACCTAACGCCTCTGCTGCGCCAACCATTTCCGACAACGTGTTCCGGCCGTCGGACGCCGTCGTGTGATTGTGAAAAGCGCCGCGCAGGTCGGCGTATTCGACCAGTTTCGGCAGAAAATTTCCTTCCGCCGCCTCGATTTCCCCCAAACCTTCGCGCAGTTCGGGCGGAATAAACGGCAAGTCGAGGGCGCGAAACAACTCTTCCTCGGTCGAGATGGATATGCCTGTGGCTTTTCCGGGATTTCGCGGAGCAGGCGCGGCTGGCTTCACACTTTCGCCGCCGTTCGAACCAGCCGCAGACTTCGCGGCAAGCGAACCCGCGACCGCGCCGGCGTTCGTGCTCGGCGAGGCCGATGCGCCTGCCGCCGCGGGAGAGTCGGGCGGCGTCGGCGCCGTATTTTCTCCAGATTTGCCGCCGCGGCTGACTTTTTCTTTCACCGTCCCCTCGCCTTCCGCCGGCACCAAGCCCCACTCGCTCAAGCTCAAGCCCCGCGCGAGAGCCCGTTGGCGCATTTGCACATTGTGATCCTTCGAGCCGGTGAAGTGGTGCAGGGCGAACGCGAATTGCTCCAGCGGCACGATGCGAAGATCGGCCTGAAGGCCGCTCTCGTAGCGGACACTGGCTTTCGTTTCACCTTTGGCCGTGACTTCTTTGACGCCTTCGCGAGTCGTGAACCACTCGACGACAGGCGCGACTTTCGAAGCGGCGACGATGAAATCCAAATCGCCGACCGTCTCCATGCCGCGGCGCAAACTTCCCGCATGCTCCGCGCGCTGTACATCGGGCAATGTCCGCAAGCCCGCCAAAATTGGCTCCGCTACGGCGAAGGCATCCCACCAGATGTGGCGTTTGCCGTAGGCTTCGCGATTCTTGATGCCAGCGACGATTTTTTCCTGCGTCTTTTCGCCAAAGCCGGGCAGCCCGGCGACGAGACCATCGGCACACGCCTTGGCGAGTTCGGCGATCGAGGTGATCCCAAGCTTTTGATTCAGCGCGATGATCTTCTTCGCGCCCAGTCCAGGGATATCGAGCATCTCCACGAGGCCGGGCGGAATCGACGCTTTCAATTCGTCATAAAATCTCAGGCGTCCCGTGGTATTGAGTTCGATGATCTTTTTCGAAAGCGCCTCGCCGATGCCCTTGATCTCCTGCAGACGCGCCTCAGCGATGACGTTCGTGAGATCTTCCTCCAACGATTCCAGCGCCTTCGCGCCGCTGAGATAAGCGCGCGTCTTGAAAGGATTCTCACCCTTCAGTTCGAGGAGAACGGCAATCTCCGTGAGGATATCGGCAATTTCGTTTTTGGTCACAGTGGAAAGACAAATGAAGAATGAAGAATGAAGAAGGAAGAATGCAGAATGCCGGAACGAGAAACAGATGCTGCGGGAGAAAATAAGAAAGTTGAAAGCCGAATGATGGCGGCTGCTCAGGATGAATTCTGTGATGCAATGAAGCGTCTGCAAATCGTGGATCAAGAAGGCTCGAAACCCGCCTGTCATTCTACATTCTCCCTTCTTCATTCTTCCTTCGTCTCTCCCCATGTCCTTCATCTATCATCGCACGATCCATTTTCCGGATACCGACGCGGCCGGCGTCGTTTTTTTTCCGAACTATCTCGCGATTTGTCATGAGGCCTATGAGGAGGCGGTCGCCGCGGCGGGGGTTCCGGTGAGAACCTTTTTTTCGAGTAGCGGCGTCGTTGTCCCTGTCTCGAAGAGTTCCGCCGACTATCTGCGTCCGCTCTTTTGCGGAGACAAAGTCAGCGTGACCGTGCAGCCCGAGCTGCTGACGCCTGAAACGTTTTCCATCACATACGAGATCATTCGTCTCGGCCGTCCCGACAAGATCGCCGGACAAGTCCGCACTTGGCACGTCTGCATCGATTCCCAAACGCGCGAGCGCTGCGCCCTGCCGGAGGATCTGGCCTCTTGGATTCGGAATGCCAAGGACGAGTGAAGGTGCATTTTCACCCTTCAACGGAAGTTCGTACCTAGCCGCAACCAAACCAATTTTCCCACGAATCACACGAAGCACACCAAATGACCAAACCATTTTCCCACGGAATACACGGAGGGCACGGAAACAAAAATACCTTCCGTGTATTCCGTGGAGGAATTTTTTGAATTCGTGTGATTCGTGTGATTCGTGGGGAAAATCCGCTGTTCAAAAGCCTCACGGAATTGGACGATCCTCTTTGCGTATTTTGAGCCTTTTTGTGGCTAAAAAAAGTGCCAGCTTTGCCCCTCTGGGACGGGCGCACAGCTTGCGAACGTAACTTCTCCGGCTTACGTCGGGCGATGCCTGAGCTCGCTGAGGTCGAATATTTTCGCAAACGCTGGAATCCGGGGTTGCACGAAAAAATCGAACGCATCGCGGCGCATCCCAAGACACGCGTCATGCGCGGCGTCGACGCCGCCGAGATGAGTTCCGCCCTGCGCGGCGCAACATTTCAAAGCTCCGAAGCCGCGGCTAAACAGATGCTCTTCAAATTCAACGGAGAGCTTTGGCTCGGTATCCATTTGGGCATGACAGGCGAATTGAAAACCGCGTCAGCCGATCACGAGCCCGCGAAACACGATCATCTCGTGCTCTACACCGCGAAACACGCGCTTGTATTCAACGATCCACGACAATTCGGCCGCGTGCAGTTTTCCGTTTCGAAAGAAGCTCCCAAATGGTGGAGTTCGATCGCGCCGGCCATCACCTCGGCCGAATTCAGCGTGAAAGCGGTCGCGGAGTTTTTGCGGCGGCGAAAAGGCGCCCCGATCAAGGCGGTAATGCTGATGCAGGAACGCTTCCCCGGCGTGGGCAATTGGATGGCCGACGAAATCCTCTGGCGCGCTGAAATTCATCCGAGACGTTTGGCCGGATCGCTCGACGACGAGGAAATCAAGGCGCTGCATCGCGAAACGAAATGGGTCGCGAAGGAGGCGCTTCGCATCATTGGAAAAGATTTTTCCGATCTGCCGCAGTCCTGGCTCTTTCACCATCGCTGGGAAAAAGGCGGTCTCTGCCCAAAAACCAAGGTCCCCCTCAAGCGCGAGGAAATTGGCGGCAGGACGACGTGCTGGTCACCGGGGAGACAAAAAATGCGAAAGGCGAAAGCGTAGTTCGAAGGCTGATAAATTTCATCGAGCTTTCGCAGGCTTCGTGTGATTCGTGGGCCCGAGATATGCCTTCGCAGAAATTACGTTTGGACGAACTGCTCGTGAGCCGCGGAATCGCGGAAACGCGCTCGCAGGCGAAGGCGTTGATTATGTCGGGGCGCGTCCTCCATGGCACCGAACGACTGGACAAACCGGGCAAGGAATACCCCGTCGACCTGCCTGTAGTGGTGGAACAACTACCGCGTTATGTCAGCCGCGGCGGCGAGAAGCTCGCCGGTTTTCTAGAAAAATTTTCCGTCGATTGCGCCGGACTCGCCGTTCTCGATGTCGGCGCGTCGACTGGCGGCTTCACCGATTGCGTGCTACAGGCCGGCGCTGCGTCGGTCGTGTGCGTCGATGTCGGCCGGGCTCAGCTTCACGCGAAGCTTCGGAGCGATCCGCGGGTGCAAAATTTCGAGAAGATCAACGCTCGGCATCTCCAGCCCGGCGACCTCCCGCGGTCGGATTTCGATCTCATCGTGATGGATCTCTCGTTCATTTCCCTGAAGGCCGTTCTCCCCGCCGTCTGGCCCTTCTTGCGCGAAGGAGGGAAACTCATCGCACTGGTCAAACCGCAATTCGAGGCGGGCAAGGACGAAGTCGACAAGGGCCGCGGTGTCATTCGCGATCGCGCGGTGCAAGACGCCGTGCTCGCGGACATCATGCAGTTTGCCCTCGGGCAGCTCGCTGGTGCAAAACTCATCGGCTCAATGGACTCCCCTATCGAAGGCACGGACGGCAATCGCGAGTTCCTCCTCGGCCTCCAACGCGCCCGTCCCGCCTAAAGACCACCGAATTAGAATGCCCACGAATCACACGAAGCACACGAACTCGATCCAAGATCCAATTATCCCACGGAACACACCGAAAACACGGAATAGAATTCAGAATCCGAAACCACGCATTCTTCATTCATCCTTCTCAATTCTTCCTTTGTATTAGTTTCCGTGTTTTCGGTGTCTTCCGTGGGAAAAATGAGATCGTGGATCGATTTCGTGTCCTTCGTGTGATTCGTGGGCAACTAAAGGATCTGCTCGAATCTGTTTTTGCCAAAACGCAGGACTCGTATGCAGTTGTTGGCCATGCCGCCAATTCGCTCCCTCGCCTTCATCGTGAACGACACGAAAGCCGGCGCGCCAGAACTCGCTCACGACCTCGTCGCCTTAGCCCGAGATTGCGGAGTGACGACACGTCTCTCCGCCAATTATCCCACGGAGACCGGTTTCCTGAAAGGCTGCGATGCCTGCTGCGTGATCGGCGGTGACGGCACGCTCTTGGGCGTGGTGACCGAAGCGGCGAAGGAACAGACTCCGATCATCGGCGTGAATCGCGGCAGCCTCGGCTTTCTTACCACGTTTTCCGCGGACGAAGCGCGAGCTCAGTTCAAGGCCATTCTCGGCGGCGACTACAGCGTCGCTCATCGTTCGCTGCTCGACTGCTCGACCTCGCCGGGCGTCCACGACCTCGCCCTCAACGATGTGCTGATCAAAGACGACTCGAGTTCGCGGCTGGTTCGGCTCGAGGTGTTCGCCGACGAGGAACTCGTCACGGAATATTACTGTGACGGCCTAATCTTTTCCACGCCCACGGGCTCGACGGCCTACAATCTTTCGGCGGGCGGGCCATTGATTCATCCTGGAGCCGACGTGATCGCGATGACGCCGATTTGTCCGCACACCTTAAGCAATCGTTCGATCATTTTTCGGCACGACGTGAAGCTGCGCGTCTATAACCGCGGCGAGGGTTCGCGCTCGCTCGTGGCGATCGACGGCCAGCGCAAACAAGTCACCTGCGAAGATTCCCCGATCGAGATTTCACTTTCGCAGACGCGTTTGCCACTCGCGCAAAGTCCCGGCTATTCCCACTTCTCGGTCGTGCGCAGCAAGCTGAAGTGGAGCGGCGGATACGTCGCGAACCCGAACACACGCGGCTAATTTATGATCCAGCGACTCAGTCTTTTTCTCGTCGTAGTGCTTTTTTCACTACAGGCCGGTTGCTCGAAAAAGTCCGCGGAAACTTCGGCCGACGCGGCCGGAAAAGCGCAGGCGGACAACAAGATCGTCGTTCAACTCGATTGGATTCCGGAGCCCGAGCACGGCGGCCTCTATCAAGCGCAAGCCAAAGGTTTCTTCGCTGCCGAAGGTCTCGACGTGGTGCTGCTGCCCGGCGGGACCAACGTGAATCCGACCCAGAATTGTGCCACCGGCCGGGCCAATATCGCGCAGGCGGACAGCACGAATACGATCGTCGTGATCAACAATCAGGATCTGCCGATCATCCAAGTTGCCGCGGTTTTTCAGGAGGATCCGTCGGCGCTGATGCTTCATCCGGACAATCCCGTCAACCGGTTCGAAGACCTGAACGGCAAGACCCTTATGGCCCGTCCGCAATGGGCGTTTCTTCCGTATTTGAAAAAGAAATACGGCATCAATTTTCAGCTCACGCCGCAAAGTTTCTCCTCCGCGACCTTCGTGGCGAACAAAGACACGATTCAACAAGGCTATCCTATCGCGGAGCCTTATCACATCATGAAGGCAGGCGGCCCGATGCCGAAATTTCTGTTCGCGCATGATGCCGGCTTCGACGCCTATGCCGTGCTGATTGCAAATCGGGATTGGGCGGCGAAACACCCGAATCAACTTCGCGCTTTCCTCCGCGCCTACATCAAGGGCTGGAATGACTATCTCGAGGGCGATCCCGCCCCGGCGCACGAGGCGCTGAAGAAGGCGAACGTCAACAACACCGACGACTTCATGGCTTTCTCCAGGAAAATGATCATCGACGAACGCCTGGTGACGGGCCGCTCCGGTGCCTCGCAAACCGGGCGTCTGTCGAAGGAGCGCTTCGCTGCGCAAATCAAGCAGCTCGAGGACTTGGGCATCATTCAGCCGCCAGGCAAGCTCACGGTCGATCGCGTGATGACGACCGAGTATTTGCCGTAGCCGCGAAAGCGTTTTTTCCTTTCGGCATGGCGCAACCTTCCGCGCGCGACCGTTTCGTCGCGCTTCTCAGAACCAGCATCGAGCAAGGCTCGCTGGTCAAACTCACCCTCGGGAAATACCGCGGGAAGGAAGAGGGGCTGCGCAACGTGTTCGTGCGGCCCGTGACGCTGAAGGCCGGCCCTCATTTGTCGTTCGTCTTCCGTTATGCCAGGCGCGATGTAACCAAAAACCAAATACCAGCGGAGGCGTTGACCACGGTGGAGCGATTGCTCGACGGCGAGTTTCTCGACGCGCATCTCTTCACGCCCGCGCAGACGGCGCAATTGACGACGGCGGAAGACGGAACGGCGAAGTTGCACCTGAAAACAGCGTCGGCGGCGCCCACTCCGGTTTTGGGCACGCACGACAAAATTCGAAACTACCTCGTGCCGCCCGATTCATCCTGGCTTCGCGCTCTGGGCGTGACCAACGAGCGCGGACAACCACGCGAAGCCATGGCGGCGAAATATCGCCAGATAAACCGCTTCGTCGAACTCGTCAGTCATCTCACCGATGAAGCGTCGCTGCCCGCCGATCGCCCATTTCGAATCGTCGATATGGGCTGCGGCAAAGGCTATCTCACCTTCGCGATGGCGGCCTTTTTCGGGACGCGCGCGGAAGTCGTCGGCGTCGAAGCTCGCCGCGAGTTGGTCGCTTTGTGCAACGACGTCGCCGCGAAAGAGAAATTCGAGAATCTCCGCTTCGTTCAAGGTTCGATCGCGGAAATGCCTCAGACCGAAATCGACGTGCTTGTGGCGCTCCACGCATGCGACACCGCGACGGATGACGCGCTCTTCCAAGGCGTGTCGGCCAACGCGGCGCTGCTCATCGTTTCGCCCTGCTGCCAAAAGGAGTTGCGACCGCAGCTCACAGCGCCCGCGGTGCTTTCGAGCGCGCTGAAGCACGGCATATTTCAGGAGCGTCAGGCCGAGTTCGTCACGGATGCGCTGCGCGCGGAGTTGCTCGAGTGGGCTGGCTACCGCACGAAAGTCTTCGAGTTTATTTCCACCGAACACACGGCGAAGAATCTGATGATTGCCGCCGTGCGCGAACGCCAGCGAGGTGATGCTGTAGTGGAGAAGCGAATACAGCAGCTGGCGGCGTTTTATGGCATTCGCCAGCAGCGTCTGGCAGGCGAACTCGGCGTGAAATTGAATGCAGATGCAGTGGGATAAGCTCAACTGGCCGATTCTCGACAGACTGCGCGAAGGTTTCCTGAGCGGCGCCGCAGCGAATGGACCTTATTGGAAATCGCTCGAGGATTTGGCGCAATACGACCTCACCTACGCCGAACGCATTGGCTGGAAATGGGACGCCGTGTTGCGCGAGTTGAAATGGCGCCGTTGGTCGCCCGCGCTGTTAGGGAACGCCGAACCGCTCACGCTCGTCGATTGGGGTTGCGGAAGCGGAATCGCGGGACGACGGGTAATCGAGGCGTTCGGGGTTGAACATTTCAGGCGCCTCGAGGTTTGGGATCATTCGCCGCTCGCGCGCGAGTTTGCCGCGAACGCCGCGCGAAAGGCGTTTCCCGGACTCGAAGTCGGCGAGTTCGACGCGCGTGCTGAATCGGACATCGACCTGCTGGTGGTTAGCCATGTGATCAATGAACTTTCCGCGGCCAATCGAGCGGTGCTGCTCGCGTTGGTCCGCCGTGCGCGGGCGACGATTTGGGTCGAACCCGGGACGCGCCCCGTCAGTCGCGATCTCGCGAGCATTCGCGATGAGCTGCGGCAAACGCTCCGCATCGTCGCGCCCTGCACGCATGCCGCACCGTGTGGTTTGTTCGCGCCGGAAAACGCGGAGCACTGGTGCCATTATTTCGCTGATCCTCCGCCCTCGATTTACGCTGATTCGGATTGGGTTCGTTTCGGGCAGCGCGCCGGAATCGATCTACGCAGTCTGCCCTACAGTTTTCTCGTCACGCAGAATCCCGCGTATCCATTTTCTGATGACGCGTTCGGCGCGAGCCGGATTCTGGGACGGCCTGAACATTTCAAGGGCTACGCGGATATTTTGAACTGCGACGCCGAAGGCGTGCAGCCATTGCAGCTGCAGAAGCGAGTGGATCCGGCGTTTTTCAAGGAGTTGAAACGCACATCCGACGTGCCGATTTATCGGTGGACCCGCGAAGGCGGCAGAATCGTTGGAATTGAGAAAGATCGAAGGCTTCAAGACGACGGAGCGCCGCCCTCCGGGCGGCCAGCTTAAGAGTCTGCCCCACTTCGTGGGGCACTAGATTCGGTTTGCCGGCCGGAGACCGGCGCTCCGTTACGAGCCCTTCGTGGGGGCACTAGATTTGGTTTGCCGGCCGGAGGGCCGGCGTTCCGTTACGAGCCGCTTCGTTCGTTCGTTACGCGGTGGCGACACTAGGATTGCAGTCTTTGCTTCCCAAAAATGGGACTGCTGCGTGCCGTTTCTGCGGCTCGGAGGAGTAGTGCTTCGCGGAGGCGGTTCTTCTTCTTGCTGATATAACGTAACTAATGAATTCGCCACGGCCTGGCACGCGCTTTGCAAAATGGGTCAGCCTTAAATGACGCGCCCCTGCTTCGTTCGAATTTCTCTCCTGTTCCTGTCTGCACTCTCGTCGGCGCAATTCGTGCGCGCGGACGAATCGTTGGTCACGCTCGACGACGCAATTCGCCGCGCGCTGGCGAAGAGTTTCACGTTACGTATCGAGGAAATGAATACGCCGATCAGTCAGGCTCGGGTCACGGCTGCGTGGGGGAAATTCGATCCGACGCTTCAGGTCAGCTACACCTATTCGGAGGACGCGAGTCCTCAATCCACCGATCCGTACGGCACGACCCGGCCGCCCAACTCGCTTGCCGTGGCCGACGTGTACGATGTTGGCGTGAACGGGCTCATGCCGTGGGGTCTTCGCTATAATATCGGCGGCAATGGCACGGTCACCCGCGGGACCTACAACAACTACACGCATCAATATTACTCCTTTGCCGGAGTGACTTTCGAACAACCGCTGCTCCGTGATTTCGGTTTCGGCGCGAATCTGGCGGACATCCGGATCGCGAAAAACGACAAGCGCCGCTCCGAGTGGCAGTATAAACAAGCGATCACCGATACGATCACCGAAGTCGTTTTCGCGTTCAACGAACTGCATTTTGCGAAGCAGCGACTGCGCGTCGCGCTGCGCTCGCGCGCGTTGGCGGCCGGCCTCGTCGAGGAAAATCAGAAGCATTTCAAAGTCGGCGACCGGTCGGAGTACGACGTGATCTCGGCCCGCGCTCGCGTTGCCCAACGCGAAGAAGCGATCCTCATCGGCGAACGTGCGGTGGCAAACCAGACCAATGAGCTTCGCCAACTGCTTTCGAACCAGACTGACATGTCTCTGATCGCGCTGCCGCTGGATATTGCGGATCCTGGCGAGCCGGCGATGACTCCAGTCGATGCTGCGGCCGATTTTCGGCGCGCGCTGATCGATCGTCCCGACTACCAGGAAGCACGGCTGCTGGTGGAGCGTGGCCGCCTCAATCGCGCGTACGTCGGAAATCAACGGCTGCCGGAGCTGAATATTGTAGGGAGTTTTGGATACAACGGGTTCGGCACCAGTTGGCCGCAGAGCCGAAGTGATTTGGAGGATCGCGAACGCCGCTCGTACACCGCGGGCGTGGTGCTGCGGGTGCCGCTCACTTTCACGCAACAGCGCGGAAGATATCGTGAGGCGAAACTGCTCGAGCAACAGGCTGCCTTGCGCGAGCAGCAACTCGAGCAAACCGTCCTGGTCGATGTCGTGAACGCCGCCGGACAGATCGAGACCACGCGCAAACGGATGGTCGCGGCGGCGCGAGCGCGGGAGTTGATGCAGCAGACCCTCGATTCCGAGATTAAAAAACTTCGCGCAGGCACGAGCAGCACGTTCGTTGTGCTCGAAATTCAAGAGCAACTCGCGCAGGCGGAAATCGCCGATTACCGCGCAAAAACCGACGCAAATCGCGCCCTCGCTGAATACGATCGGCAGCTGGGCAACACGCTCCGCCGCTGGCACGTGCACCTCAGCGAGCCGGAGAGGGCGCGCCCGTAGCGCCGCGGCTCGCAAGGGCTCGCAACGGCTCGCAACGGAGCGCCAGCCTCCGGCTGGCAGACCTATCTAGTGCCCCGCGAAGCGGGGCGGATTTTTCGGCTTGCCGCCCGGGGGGCCGGCGCTCCGTTGCGAGCCTTAAAGCTCCGTTGCGAGCCCTTGAGATTCACTACGAGCCTTAAAGCTCCGTTTCGAGCCGTTAGGCTCCATTGCGAGCCCTTGCGCTTCGTTGCGCTCCGTTGCGCCTGATGTTCCCCCGATTCGTGCTCTTGACTCCGCTCGGGCTCGTCCGGCAATGTCTTCCGTTTCTCGCACCCACAAATCAATGAGCAAACAATACAATAAGGTTCTCAAACGGAAGCGTCGTATCGCCTACCTCAAGCGCCGCAAGGCAGCCGCAGCTGCAGCCAAGAAGCCCGCGGCCAAAGCCGCCAAGAAGTAAACTTCAGGCCTGTTTGTTCACACACACCGCGGCCACTCGCCGCGGTTTTTTAGTTAATAACAAAACACATCAGCCACCTCAGCAGGAGCCGTTCTCTGAAACAGCCGCGTTTCCCAAAAACGTGGTCATGCCATAGAAAGTTTTCCCGCGTTTGGGAAATGCCGCTACCAGGCTCCTCACGTTCCCGTCCAAAGTTTCGGCTACGCCACCACCCCATCCGAGCCGTTTTTAGTTCGTCATGATCAAAGTCAGTCTCATCTCGCTCGGTTGCGCGAAGAATCTCGTCGATAGCGAAATCATGGTCGGCCATCTCCATCAGGCCGGCATGCAAGTTGTGCCTGATGCAGGCGCGGCTGACGTCGTCATCGTCAACACCTGCTCGTTTATCGATTCCTCGAAAGAAGAGTCGATCAACACCATCCTGGAAGCGCATCAGCACCGCGGCATGCGCAAACGCCGCAAGGAGCAGAAGCTCATCGTGGCCGGCTGCATGTCGCAGCGCTTTTCCAAAGATCTTCCGAACGCCATTCCGGAAGTCGACGCGTTCATCGGATTGGATCAAGTCACCAGCGTCGCGCCGATCATTCAGGGCATTTACGCCAAGGAACGCACCAAGACGGACGCGCCCGAAAGCTTCGTCACGCCTCGCTCGGTTTATATCCCGGACTACGATACCCCGCGTTTCCGCCTCACGCCTCGCCATTTCGCGTACATCAAGATCGCCGAAGGCTGCAATCATCCGTGCACGTTCTGCATCATTCCGCAGATTCGGGGACGCCACCGCAGCCGCACGGTCGACAGCGTCGTGAATGAGGCCCGTCGCCTCGTTGCGGAAGGCGTGAAGGAGATCAATTTGATTTCCCAGGACACGACGTTTTTCGGCATGGATACCTGGGAGCAGCGGCCGAATCCGCGCACGCCAGTCGATTCTTCGCGCGGCACGGCGCTGACGACATTGTTGCGCGAGCTCAACGCGATTGAAGGGGATTTTTGGATACGCCTGCTCTACACGCATCCGGCGCACTGGAGCGACGAGTTGATCAAGACGATCGCCGAATGTCCGAAAGTCGCGCGCTACGTCGACATGCCCCTGCAGCACATCAGCGATCACATGCTCGGCACGATGCAGCGTGAAACCTCCTCGGCCTACATTCGCGATTTGGTGAAACGGATTCGCGCGGGCATTCGCGGCATCGCGCTACGCACGACCTTCATCGTTGGTTTTCCTGGCGAAACCGAGGCCGACGTCGACGAACTTTGCGAATTCATCAAGGAAACGAAATTCGAGCGCCTCGGCGTATTTCGCTACTCGCAAGAAGAAGGCACGCGCGCAGGCAAAATGGAAAACCAGCTGCCGCAGAAATTGAAGGAAGCCCGCTGGCATCGCACGATGGCGCTGCAACGTGAGATCGCGGCGGACGTCAGCAAGAGTTTCGTCGGCCGCACCATTCGCGTGCTGGTTGAAGAGCCCGGCGTGGCGCGGGGTGAGGCGGATGCGCCCGATATCGATGGCCGCGTTTACGTGCCGCGCGAATTGCCCGTTGGCGAATTCGTCGACGTGAAGATCACGGATTTCCAAGATTACGATCTGCTCGCGCTGCCCTTCGGTGAAAAACCGACGACGCGCAAAGTCGCCCGCCAAGCGCAGTAGACCTACGCTGCGCTAAGGATGAAGTGAGAATGCAAAATGAAGAATGTCTGCCGGAGCGGCCTCAATAGGTAGGGCGAAACCTCAGTGGGTAGAGCGAGACCTCCGGGGCTTCGGCGAGAACTCAGTGGATAGAGCGAGACAGATCTCCGCGGGTAGGGCGAGACCTCAGGGCGAGCCGCGATCGCGCGAATGTGTTCCTGGATCAGCTAATAATCCAGAATGCTCCGAGGTAGGGCGAGCCGTCTCAGGCGAGCCGCAACCGCCGGGCCTAACCTCCAGGTTGAGCCACGTCGAGGGCGGCTCGCCTGGGACGGCTCGCCCTACCTCGGAGAGATGAGGTTGATGGGCGGAGTCAGACGCGGATTCAACGTTCGGCTCGCCCTGAGGTCTCGCCCTACCCTCCTCGGAAGGTCTGTCATGCAGACATTCTTCATTCTGCATTCATAATTCATCATCAGCGAAGCGTAAGGCCGTCTCGCCCGACGTCGAAGCCTCTATCATGCACACGTTCTTCATTCATCCTTAGCAGAGCGTAAGACTGCCACGAACTTGGCGATGATGCCGTCGAAAGAGCCGTTCGTGAAGAAAACGACCAGGCGCGGCTTTTTATTCACGCTTGCTGTGGCGGCTTTCGTGAGCCCTTCGAGCAGCAGATCGTTCGACGCATAGGCGAATGCGGTGACGCCCTGCGCTTCCAGGTGCTGCGCGACGGCCTCGGTATCGAAACGCTCTTCGGCGGTCATCTTGTCCGAGCGATTTACCGCGCCGAGATACACTTCGTCGGCTTGCGCAAGAGCCCGCGCGAACGCCGGCTGCAGTGTCTTGGTGCGCGCCGTGTTGCTGCGCGGCTCGAACGCGGCCGTGATCAGCGCCCCAGGGAAACGCGCGCGAAACGAGTGCAGCGTTTCGGCAAGCGCCGTCGGGTGATGGCCGAAGTCCTCGATCACTGTCAGACCGGGCCGATCGATCAAAATCTCCTGCCGGCGTTTCACTCCGCGAAAACGCGCAAGCGGCCCGAGGTCCAAACCCGCCGCCGACAGCAACAATTTTTCCTTCGTAGTGCCCGCTTGGATACTCCCGGGCGCGAGTGAAAGCGCCGCCGCCGTGGCGGCCATCGCGGCGTTGCGCGCGTTATACAATCCAGGCAATGCCCAGGCGATCTTCGCCCAGGGTCGACCGAGCCAGTGCAATTCGAACCGCGCACCGGCGCCATCTTCGGTGAAGCCGGTGATGCGAACGTCGTTGTTTTCGCCCGTGCCGACGCGAAGCACGCGAGTCCACCCCATGGCTCCAAGCGCCCGCAAATTCTCGTCGTCGCCGTTCAACACAATCCATCCGGTGCGCGGCACGATGCGGCTGAGATGAATGAACGTGCGCTGCACGTCCGCCAGATCGCGAAAAATATCCGCGTGGTCGAACTCGAGATTGTTCAGCACGGCGATCGACGGCGCGTAGTGAATGAACTTGCTGCGCTTGTCGAAGAACGCGCTGTCGTACTCGTCGCCTTCGATCACGAAAGGATCGGCCGCTGCGCCAAGGTGGTTCCCGACCGGCGGATCCTGCGGCACGCCGCCGATGAGAAAACCCGGATCCCGGCCATTTTCGCGGAGCAGAAACGCCGTGAGGGCGGTCGTCGTCGTTTTGCCATGCGTGCCGCAAACGACGATGTTTCGCCGATGCTGCAGGATGAGTTCGTTCAAGATCGCCGGCAGCGAAACGTAACGGATCGCCCGCGTGTCCAGCAGCCATTCCACCTCTGGATTACCGCGGCTCATCGCGTTTCCGATCACGACCAAGTCCGGGGCGAGGCTTTGCAGACGCGCCGGATCGTAGCCCTCATGCAGCGCGATGCCGGCGTTTTCCAAGACCGTGCTCATGGGCGGATAAACCCCGCTGTCGGCGCCGAGGACTTCATGCCCGGCCGCGCGCGCCAGCAAAGCCGCATTACCCATCGCCGTTCCGCAAATGCCCATGAAATAGATTCGCATCGTTTCGCATCGGAATAAGCGACGCGGCGGCAATCACACAACGCTGCGACGCGGAAATCTGCGGCGGCACGCCTGCCTCATGATTCAGAGCTGGGAGTTTGCCGAAGTTAGGGCTGGCAGTTAGCAGTGGGCGTTCAGTAACCCTTCTGCCGCGGCGATTCGCACCCTCTGCGGTCCTCGCTCACTTCCCCATCATGTCGCCCTCACCGTCGCCCAAGTTCGAGCCCTTCATTCCAGCCAGCGTCAAGATGCGCGAGTTCACCCTTCGCGCGGTGCTCACCGGGGTGATTCTGGGCACGATCTTCGGCGCCTCGTCGCTCTACCTGGTGCTCAAGGTCGGCTTGACGGTGAGCGCGTCCATTCCGGTCGCGGTGATTTCGCTGACCCTATTTCGCGGCATGTCGCGTCTGACCCGAGGCTGGGTGCGCGACTCGAGCATCCTGGAAAACAACATCACGCAGACCGCGGGCTCCGCCGGCGAATCGATCGCGTTTGGCGTCGGCGTGACGATGCCCGCGATCATGATCTTGGGCTTCGATCTTGAACTCTCGCGCGTGCTGCTCGTCGCGGTGCTGGGCGGGCTTCTTGGAATCCTGATGATGATCCCGCTGCGGCGCGCGCTCATCGTGAAAGAACATGGCGTATTGAAATATCCGGAGGGCACGGCCTGCGCCGCCGTTTTGAAAGCGGGCGCAAATCATGAGGACCGAGTCCACGCCTCGCCGAGTGCACAGGAGGAAATGCGCGCCGCCGCGGCAGCCGGTTTGGGCGAATCACCGGGCGCAAAAGTGATCTTCACCGGCTTCGGCCTGGGCCTCCTCTACAAAGCGCTGAACATCGCCTTCAAGGGCTGGAAAGACGTTCCGGAAAAGGTCTTCGGAGCGCCGCTCAAGGCAGGATCGATCAGCATGGAAATTTCGCCCGAGCTGCTTGGCGTCGGTTACATCATCGGTCCACGTGTCGCGGCCACGATGGCGGGTGGTGGTGTGCTCGCCTACCTCGTGCTGATTCCGCTCATTAAATTTTTCGGCGATCATATCACCGGCGTCGTCGAACCAGGAACGATTCCCATCGCCCAAATGTCGCCGCACCAAATTCGCGGTGCATACGTGCTCTACATCGGCGCCGGAGCCGTAGCGACGGGCGGCATCATCAGCCTGTTTCGGGCATTGCCGACAATCGTGCATGGCATCAAGGCAAGTCTGAGCGACATCGGTTTCACACGCACGGGCCAGGCGGTTAACGCCGCCGATGTGCCACGCACCGAGCGCGATCTCCCGATGAAATTTGTCGGCATCGGCTGCATTCTTTTGATCGCCGCGATCGTGATCGCGCCGTCGCTTCACATGAACTTGCTCGGCGCGCTGCTCATCGTCGTCTTCGGCTTTCTCTTCGTGACCGTGTCCTCGCGCATCACGGGTGAAGTGGGTTCGACCTCCAACCCGATCTCGGGGATGACCGTCGCGACACTGCTCCTGACCTGCCTGGTCTTTCTCCTCGTGAACTGGACGGGCGGCACTTATTACGTCACGGCCCTTTCGATCGGCGCCATCGTCTGCATCGCCTCCTCGAATGGCGGGACAACGTCGCAGGATTTGAAAACGGGTTTTCTTCTCGGCGGCACGCCGAGACTGATGCAGTACGCGATTCTCTGCGGTGCCTTCGCTTCCGCCATCGCGCTGGGTCCCATCCTCCTCCGCCTAAATGAGGCCGCGGTTGTCTACATGCCGGTCGCGCAGGTCGCTCCGGCGGGTTTGAAAACCGATGTCACCGGCCTCACCCGGCATGAAACTCTCGTCGGCCCACAACACCGCAACGACGCGAACGAGTATCTGGTATGGCAAAAAACCGACCTCGTGGGAGGTCCAGCCGGAAAATATCTCGTCGATAACACAGGCAAGGCCGTCTGGCTCGTGGATCCGGGCATCAATGGCGCTTACACCACACGGCCCGATGGCAGCGAAGTTCGAAAATTCGATGCGCCCAAAGCCACCCTCGTCTCGTACATCATCAAAGGCATTCTCGACCGCCAGCTCCCGTGGGCTCTCGTTCTTCTGGGCGCCACGATTTCTCTCACGCTCGAACTCTGCGGGGTCTCTTCTCTCGTGTTCGCCGTCGGCCTTTATTTGCCGATCTCCTCGTCGACACCTGTGATGGTCGGCGGACTCATTCGCTGGTTGGCCGATCGCTACTGGCGCAGGCAGCCGAACAGAGCGCATCTCAACGCCGACGAACTCGCGGCCGAAAGCGACAAGAGTCCAGGCGTATTGCTGGCTTCAGGCTATATCGCGGGTGGCGCGATTGCCGGGATCATCATCGCGTTCCTGGCCGGCGTTCTCGACAAGATGGACGCATTCCTGACGCGCTGGTCTACGGCAAATAACCCCTTCTTTCTCGGACCCTATTCCGACCTGTTGTCGCTCATCCCGTTCGTCCTTCTCGCGGGTTTCCTCTACCTCGTGGCTCATGAGCGCGCGTTAAACGCGAAAAGGCCACGCTGATTTTTTTAGCCGCGAAGAGGCTCAAGATACGCAAAGAGGGCTATAGCGCAGCCGCGTTTCCGAACGCGGCTGCGCCGGTTCGTGGAGCGCAGGCGTCTCGCCTGCATTCGGCGACCCTGCAGGCGAGACGCCTGCGCTCCAAATACCCCGCGACCGCGTTTGGTAACGCGGCCGCTTCTCCCCGACATACTTTTGTGAGGCTAGAGCGTTTCAAATAAAGTTGTAGCCGTAGGAAAATGTGGTAGGATGTGGGGATGAAGAAGCCGATCTCGTTGGATTTGCGGGAAAGAATCGTGGCGGCGTACGAAGCGAAAGAAGGGACGAGAGAGGAGGTGGCGAA
>DASTWZ010000041.1:0-35118 GCA_035765635.1 Opitutaceae bacterium | reverse complement strand
CATCCTGAGGGTTAGTTATCGCGGTTGCGGCTCGCGAGGGAGCGCTCGCCCTACCCCCGAAACCGGCATCCATAGCGGAGCGTTTCCGTAACGGAGCGCCGGCGTCTCGGCGGCAAACCTATCTAGTGCCCCGCGAAGCGGGGCGGATTTTTCGGGTAGCCGGCCGGAGGCCGGCGCTCCGTTACGAGCCGCCCGCCGACGGCACTTTAAACTCGGCGCATCTTCCGCCGGGCTCGCGAGCGCCACTCACACCACGATCCGAATCCCCTTCCGCAAATAGGTCGGGACATCGAGATCCTGGCCTTCGAAAAGATTTCGATCGGTCTTGTCGAAGAAACCGCGGCTCTCGTGCTCGCTGAAAAGAAACTCGTCCTGCGCGACAGGTTTGCTCGAGGCATGTGTCACCAGCGGCAGTTCCCCGCCCGCAATCGCAGCAGCCCCGGCCGATTTTCCATTCCGCCCTTGTGGCGCAACAGAGACGTTAGTCCTGACTTCTTCGCTCGCCGGAACAGCCGCCGCTCCGGCAGCCCCCGCAGCCGCGGCACCTACCGCCGCCTTTTGCCTTCCGGATTGCGGCGAGCGGCGCGGCATCACACCACGGCCCACCACGTCGGTCGTCCCCAGCACGCAAATTTCCACGCGCTGCTGCATGCTCTCGTCGATCACCGCGCCCATGATGACATGCGAGTCGCGGCCAAATTGCTCGGTCACCGCCGTCATCATTTCATTTACGCGCGGCAGCGTCATATCGGTACCACCCACGATATTCACCAGCAGCCGATCCGCCTTGCGCGAAAACTCCGGCGTGTGAAGCAACGGACACTGTTTCAAGCTCTCGATCGCTTCCGTCGCGGCGTTCTCGCCCGAGCCCGCGCCGAGGCCGAAAAGGGTTTTGCCGCCGCGTTGATAGAACGCCTGGCGCAACGTCGAGAAATCCAGATTGATCAGACCCGTGCGGAACAGCATGGCCCAGATGGAACGCACACCGCGGCCGATCCATTCATCAGCGCGTGCAAAAGAATCCAACGCTGTCTCGGCCTCCTCCGCTTCCTGCAGCAGCATATCGTTCGGCAACGGAATCACCGCGTCGCAACAACGACGCAGCGCGATCAGACCTTCCTCGGCCTGCTTCAACCGGCGTCCGCCTTCGAAGGTGAACGGCATCGTCACAAACGCGATGACGAGAGCCCCCGATTCCGACGCGATCTCCGCCACGATCGGCGATGCGCCACTCCCCGTTCCTCCACCCATGCCGGCGACGAGGAAAACGAGATCGCAGCCCTTCACGACAGCGGCGATTTTTTCGCGATCGGCTTCGGCCGCCTCCCGGCCGAGTTCCGGATCACCACCCGCGCCGAGCCCGCGCGTGACGCTCGTGCCGATCAGAACCTTGTCCTGCACGGGCGATGAAGAGAGCGCCTGATAATCGGTGTTAATCACCGCCATCTGCAGCCGCTCGAGATTTTCCATCTTCAGGCGATCCACAGCATTCGAGCCCGCGCCACCGACACCGACGAGTTTGATCGCGATGGTCCGATCCGTCAGCAGCTCGTTCGTGAGCGGAAGTTCATTCAAGTTCATAGAAAGTTTTTTATTGGCCCACGAATCACACGAAACACACGAAACACACGAAATCACCGAACCATTTTCCCACGGAATGCACGGAAAGCACGGAAACGGAAATGGCTTGAAGTAGCTGCGTTTCCGAAACGCGGTCTGCCGTGGCGCAGTTCTCTCGGCGCATGGAGAACGCGCCTGCTTCAGAATCCAAATTCAGTTGTTTGAGCCTTTCCGTGTTTTCCGTGCCTTCCGTGGGAAACCGGTTCGAAAATTTAGAGTGCTTCGTGTGATTCGTGGGCAAATCTGCCTTGGTTTCAGGCCGTGGCGAAAAGCTTGGTGAAGAAATTCCCGCGGCGGCGCTGCGGGACTGCCGCCTCGGCATTGGAATTGAGTCCAAAATACAGCAGACCCAGACCCGTGGCGTAGGCAGGGTCGCGAAGATTTTCGTTCACGAAGGCCGGCGCTTCCCCCACGCGCGCGACCACGCCGAAAACCTTGGCCGCGGCCTCCGCGATGCCGGTGAGCTTGGCCGTGCCACCCGTCACGACGACACCCGCGGCCGTGCGCTCCGGAACGAAACCGGCGCCGAGTTTCTTCTTCACCACCTCGAAAATTTCCCAGGTGCGCGCCGCCGTGATCTGCTCGATCGCGTGCCGCGGGAACTGCCGATCGCCAATCGCGAAATCGCCGTTCAGCCAAACCTTGTCGCTCTTGTCCCTCGCCGCCACCAGGGCGCGGCCAAAACGCAGTTTCAGCTTCTCCGCCTGGCCTTCCGTCAAACGCAGACCGAGACTCAAGTCATTGGTTAGGTGGCTGCCGCCGACCGGAATCACACCGGTCAAATACGCGCAGCCATCGCGATAAAGCGCATAGTCCGTCGTGCCCGCTCCGATATCAATCACGAGCACACCATTCTGCCGATCCTCGGCCGAAGTGACCATCGTGCCGCTGGCCAAACTCGAGACGATCAACTCCGCCACCGGCACATTGAAGCCGCGAATCACGTGAATCGTGTCCGCGATCTTCGTTTCCAAACCATGCACGGTCCAGTAGCCGACATCCAGCCGATGGCCGACCAGGTGCTCCGGGTCTGGCACATTCCGGCCATCGAGGCGAAAAGGCCGGCGAATGTGGTGCACGACCATGCGGCCTTCGGGCAGCGACTTTGCCTTCGCGAGACGGCAAACCGTATCGATGTCCATCGCGCTGACCATGTTGTCCGCAGCGGAAACGCTGACCGTGGCCTCGTTGTAAAAGCCTTCGAGATGACCGCCAGTTTGCGCGAGGTAAACTTCGTCGATGCGCGTGCCCGCGCTACTTTCGGCGGCGAGCAATGCACTATGCGTCGCGTCGCTCGCGGCGCGGAAATCCGAAACCGTCCCTTTGATCACGCCGCGGGACTGGCATTCGCCCAATCCGATGATGTGCAGCGTGCGGTTTTGCCCGAGTTCGCCGACCAGGACGGTCACCTTGGACGTGCCGATGTCGACGGCACCGATATATTTGGTCTTAGAAGTCACGGCGGCGGATGTGATGTTTGGTCGCGGAGTTGGCCTGAAGAGGTCGAGTGGGCGCGGTTCGCAGTCGCGGCGCGGGAACAGGCGCATGCCGGGTCGTGGGCGTCGGCGCCACAGTCCGTGACGCCGGCGTGCGGGAGGAGCGAGTCGCCGGAGCAGCGGTGGTCGCCTCGCCCTGCGCGGGAGCGTCCGCCGCGGGCAGCTCGAAAGAGACCGGCACTTGTTCGCCGACGGCCAGGTTCACCGTCTTCAGCGGTGCGGCGGCCGGATTCTTGTGCGACTCGTCGATGATGAAATCGAGCCGGGCGATCTGTTTGAAAAAGTCTTCGCGCGTGCCGAAGATCGCCGAGCCGGCGTCGGTCGATTGCACGATGAGCTGGCCGTCGCTCTTCAGTTTCTCGAGCGAAAGAATGGCCCAGTTGCGATAAAGCTTCGGCGCATGCACCCGCGCCGTGCCGAGCAAATCAGCCACGACGTTCATGCCTTCGATCGGCTGCAGCTTGCCATTCGTGCGCCGCAACGAAATGCCCGCGAGAAAGGGCAGGCTCTTCATCACCTCGTCCTTGTAGCCAGATCCTTGATACACCACGCCGTCGCGCGCCACGAGGTAGGTCTCGGCCTCGCCTTCGCCGAATCGCACGTTCACGCGCGCCACCGGACTGCGCTCCTCGATCGAGACAACCAGCGTGTCCGGAAACTTGCGGGTCAGTTCCGCCGACTTGATCTGGCCCGACGCCATCAATCGCGCCTGCAGCGAGTAGAGATCGATCGCGACGAGATCGGCGTTGGGCGGCAGCGCTAGGGTTTTCACCACCCAGGGTTGATCGAGAACGAGATTTTGCCCGCGCAGTGAAATATTCTTCACGATCGCGTTCTTCACCGGCGCCTTGATCTTGGCCGGATCATTTTCCCACGTGCGATAGACTTCGTATCCAGCCCACAACGACGCACACGCGATGACCAACACAGCGACGCTCTTCGACGTCGCGAAAAACATTCGCTTGCGGCCGGTGGAGGACATGGCACGGGGGGCGATGGTTTGGGGGATGTCGCGCCAGCTGCGCGCGGGAGGAGAAATTGAGGCGGAGGAGCTCATTGACGTAGCACGGCCTGATCTGCGCGATAACGCTGAAGTGCGGGCGTAACCATCGCTCTGACCAGAGCGGAAAAATCCAGCCCGACGACACGGGCGCTCATCGGCAGCAGGCTGGTTTCTTTCATGCCGGGGAGCGTGTTGATTTCCAGTAAAAACAAGCCGCGTTGTGAGAAAATGAAATCGACTCTGGCGTAGTCGCGACAACCGCACGCCGCATACGCGCGCTCCGCCGCCGTGCGCACGTGTTGCGTCGTCCCTTCATCGAAAGGCGCCGGCGCCAGATATTCCGTCATCCCTTTCGTGTACTTGCTCGAATAATCATAGACACCGGACTTCGGCCGAATCTCCACCACGCCCATCGCCTTGCCTTCGAGCACGCCGACGGAAAGTTCGCGACCCTCGATGCGCTGCTCGACGAGCCAGTTTCCCGTGGTGATTTTTTCAATCGCTTCGTGCAATTGCAGGCGGTTCGAGACGAGCGAGAGACCGACGCTGCTGCCTTGATCGTTCGGCTTCACCACGACGGACGCGCCAATCTCCGCAATGATGTCGTCCGCCGAAAGCTTGTGCGCCGCGTTGAAAAGCAGGCCAGGCGCCACGCGTACTTCGTTTTTGGATACAGCGAGTTTCGTGCGCGTCTTGTCCATCGTCAGCGCCGAACTCGCCGCGTCGCAGCCGGCGTAATGCACGCGCGCCTCGTCGAGCAGCGTCTGCATCCCGCCATCCTCGCCAAAGGTGCCGTGAAGCGTGGAAAAAACGACGTGCTTCTCGCGCGAGAGGCCCGGCGGCAGCGCGTTTTCCCGAATGTCGAAAGTCTCGACCGTGAAATGCTCGGCCAACGCCTTCGCGCACGCCGCGCCCGACCCAAGCGAGACTTCACGCTCCGAAGACGTCCCGCCGCAAAAAACAGCAATGATCGGTTTGTTCATTTCAGAGGGCGGAAGGGTTTGGCCACGGTGATTTTTTTAGCCGCAAAGAGGCACAAAAAGCGCAAAGAGGATTCTGAGTCGGCGATATCGCCGGAAATTTCCGCTCCAACACGCGGTTGGAGGTATTGGTTTGTAACTCCAAACCAAAATACCAGACCGCTTCCGAGCGACGAATGTCTGAGCCGCGTCGGCCTAACAAAAATCCTCTTTGCGCTTTTTTGTGCCTCTTTGCGGCCAAAAAAAGTCTTCGTGGCCCAGACGCTTAAGGTTCCACCGCGCTGTGCCTCTTTGCGGCTAAAGGTTTTCATATTACGTCCTTCCACTCCTTGCCGTACAACAGCACCTCCGGCTCGAGGCGTATGCCTTTCGCCTGCTCGACCCGGGCGCGCACACGGCGGACGAGTTCGATCACGTCGGCGCTCGAGGCGTGACCACGGTTGATGATGAAATTCGCGTGCACCGACGACACCTCGGCGTCCCCCACTCGCTCGCCTTTCAAGCCGGCTTCGTCGATCAGTTTTCCCGCGGAGTTTCCCTCGGGATTTTTGAAAATGCATCCCGCGCTCGGCTCGCGCGGCTGACTCTTCTGCCGTTTGTCGCGATACGTCTCGATTTGCCGGCTGATCTCGTCGGCTCGCGCCGCCGCCTTCGGCTGAAGCAGCGCGCCGAGCGCGAACGCATCGTGCAACTCCGCGCAATGGCGATAGTCGACATGCATAACCGCTTTGTTGAGCCGCAGGATTTCGCCCTCGAGCGTCATCAATTCGACCTCCTCCACGACATCGAACATCCAGCCGCCCATCGCTCCGGCATTCATCCGCAGCGCGCCGCCGACATTCCCAGGAATGCCCTCGAGAAATTCGAAACCGACCAAACCCGCTTTCGTCGCGAGGCCGCACAAATTTTTCAGCCGCAAACCGGCGCCCACCCAAACTTTTCCGTCGTCGCGAACCTCGAAAGTCTGCCAGTTCGCATGCCCGAACGAAAGCACCAGTCCGTCCACGCCTTCATCGGGCACGAGGAGATTCGAGCCGCGTCCGATCACGTGCAGAGTCACGCGGTCACGCTGCGCCGCGCGCACGAGCTGCTGCAAATCCGCCGCCGTCGCCGGCTCGGCATAAATTCGCGCCGCGCCGCCCACGCGCATCGTCGTCTTTTCCGCGAGCGACTCCTCGCGCTTCACTTTCGTGGCCGGTGAAACGAGGCCGCGGAAAGTCTCGGCCAATTGGTCCCAACGCGCCGCGGTCGACTGCGCCTGCGCGAGCTGCTTCACCCAGCTCCGCGCGTGCTGGTCGATGTCTCCCGCGCCAACAAATGCCACAAGCTCCGGCTTCCACAAGCCGGCGTCGCGATGGAGTTGTTCGAGCAGTGCCGCCGGATTTCCAGGACAATAATGGACCGGCAGCGAAGGCGCCTTCGCCTTCAACTCCGCGTAAAGGTCCGCCGTCGTGCCTCCAGCGATGTGGCCTTCTCCAGCGCTGTAGACATCGAGGAGATAAACCGCGTCGGCCATCGCCAGCGACGCCGCGAACTCGCCTTTAAATTGCGCCGTGCGACTGAAACGATGCGGCTGAAACACGGCGAGCAATCGCCCGCTCGCGCCGCGCCGCAGACTTCCGAGCAAAGCCCGAATTTCCGATGGATGATGCGCGTAGTCCTCGATCACGGTCAGCCCAGCCGTGGCGTGCAGCACCGATTGACGACGCCGCACGCCTGGGTAGTCAGCTAGTTTGCTGGAAGAAATTTCCGCGCCCATCAGCTGGGCCGCGGCCAACGCTGCGGTGGCATTGCTCGCGTTGAAATCACCTTGCGCGCGCACCACCGCCGAAATCTCTGGAAATTTTCCGCCGAGCCTGAGCTCCATTTTTCCGCCGCGCTCGTTCTCCACGCGAAAACGAAAATCTCCGGTGCGGCCGAACGTGTACTGCGCCGCGCGGCCCTGCCGTGCCGCCACGCGCGCGGAAAGCGGACACGCGTCATTCAAGAGCACCGCCGCATGCGTGCGTTTCAGCAGCGCGGCAAAGGTCGCCTCCAAATCCGCGAGTTCGCGGTAATGATCCGGATGATCCCAATCGAGATTCACCGCGACCGTGATCTCCGGCGAAAACTGCGCGATCGTCCCATCGCTCTCGTCGATCTCCGCGACGACCCAGTCATTCGAGCCATGTCGCGCCGGCGAAATCGCATCGTCGTTGAACAATCCGCCAAGCACGTAGCCCGCAGGAAAATTTGCCGCCCGCAACGCCGTGATCAGCATCGCCGTGGTCGTGGTTTTTCCGTGCGAGCCGCAGACCGCCACCAACTTCTTATCGCGCGTCACTTCAGCCAACAGCTCGCCGCGCCGAATCAACGGAATCCCGCGGCCCGTCGCCGCCAGATACGCCGGATGCGTCTTCGCAATGGCCGACGAATAAGCGACGAGCTGGCAATCGGCGGGCACGCCGCCCGCGGTCGTAATCGTCACTTTTTCGCGCTCGAGCAGGTGGCGCATCGCGTCGGTTAGGGCGTCGTCCTCTCCGCTCACGCGAAAGCCGCGCTGCGCGAGATAAATCGCCAGCGGCCCCAATCCCATGCCGCCGACGCCGACGCAGTGAATCGCGCCAATCTCGCGCTCAAAAAGCTTCGGCAATGATGCTTCGCGCCTCATCGGCTCAACGCGCCAAAGGCCCTCCACCAAGTTGTGAGTCGTGAATCGTCATCCTCATCGTGAATTTCATCGGCCTACGCCGGCCTGACCTCCAGGCCTCTGCCGGCATCCGCGTCGGGCGGCGTCGCGAGTTCTTCCAGGTCATCGAGCATCTGCTCGAGCGAGTTCGTCCGATCCATGCGCTCGAGGTTGGCCCGGAATTTCCGGAGCAACCAATCGTTGAAAATCACGTCGCGCACCTCGCGCGACAAATCCCCGATATGATCCTGGTGGACGACAATGCCTCCGCCCTGCTGTTCGAAATATGCCGCGTTCGCCGCCTGATGATTATCCGCCGCATGCGGAAAAGGCACGAGAATCGCCGGCGTCGAACAGCGGATCAGCTCCGCGATCGTGCCCGCGCCAGCGCGTGAAATAACCAGGTCCGCCGCGGAAAGCAGATCGCCCATGCGGTCGCTGAACGGCACGAAAATCGCCTTGGTCGGCTGTCCCGAACGCGACTTCATCACCCGCTCCCCCGTCTCTCCTTTGTCCAAGCCGGTCACGCAGTAGACTTGGATGCCTTCGAAGGCCAAGGCCTCCGCGCGCTGCCGCGCCCACTCGTTCAGCTTCGACGCGCCCTGGCTGCCGCCCAACACCAGCACCACGGCCTGCTGAGGATCGAGACCAAGGTTGTTCCGCGCGATGTTGCGCGCGATCCGGTATATTTCTTTTCGGACAGGCAATCCCATCGGACACAGCACCGACGCCCGCACGTCGGGCACTCGCACACCCGGTGGCGCATAAACGCGGTTAGCGAGACGCCCGAGCAGACGAATCGCCCGGCCAGGCACGCGATTGGCCTCATGCAGTGCCACCGGCACCTTGAACATTGAGCCCGCCAAAATGATCGCCGCCGTCGTGAACCCGCCGAAACCCACGATCGCATCCGGCCGCGGACTGCGCACGAGTTTGAAACTGCGCATCAGTCCGGCGGTTTGGCTGACGACGAAACGCGCGAAGCCGACAGGTCGCAGTTTGAAGGGCGCACCGGGGATGCGCTGAAACGTGAGATGCGGATATTTTTCGATCAGTCGCGTATCCACTTTCTTGTGACTGATGAGCAGCGTCGCCTGATGACCGCGCGCCATCAGCGCTTCGGCGAGAGCAATGCCCGGCGAGAGGTGCCCGCCCGTGCCACCGCAGGAAAGGAGAAAACGCTTCATGTCGCCACCACCTCTTTCAGGATGCGCTGCCGTTTCGACAGCACCGGCCGCGGCCAGGAACGTTGTGTGTTGACGATGATTCCGATGAGCAGGCCCATCAGCAGCAGGTTCGAAAGTCCGGCGCTGATAAACGGCAGCGACATGCCTTTCGTCGGGAAAATGCCCGTCACCACACCGAGGTTGATGATCGCCTGCAGGCTGATCAGCAGGATGCAGCCCGTCGCCAGAAGAAATTGAAACATGTTCGGCGCGCGCCGGAGATGAACCAGGCCCGCGATAAACAGCGCGACGAAAACGACCACCACGCCCAGCGTGAAAAAGAGACCGAGTTCCTCGCCGACCACGGCGAAAATGAAGTCCGTGTGAGCCTCAGGCAGGAAATTGATCTGCTGCCGTCCTTGCCCGAGACCGGCGCCGTCCGTGCCGCCCACGGCGAACGCGGCCAGCGATTGGTACAACTGATACGTGCCGCCGCTCTTGTTTCCCTCCACATCCAAAAAGGCGGTGAAACGCCGCAGACGATTCGGGTTGTGAATGACCATTACCGCGAACCCAGCCGCGGCAAACGCGAGTGTCGGCAAAACATAGAGCCAGCGCGCGCCAGCGAGAAACAGCAGGGTCACGCCGATGCAGAGCGCGAGCGCCGCCGTGCCAAAATCAGGCTCCAGCAAAATCAGTCCGGAAAACACGCCGACGATCGCGAGAGGATATATGTAGCCCTTCTTGAGCTCGCTGATCTTCGTCTGATTTATCGCCAGATAATGAGCCAGGCAGAAGACCATCGCGATCTTCGCGAATTCCGAAACCTGCAAGCGCAACGGTCCAAAGCCAAGCCAGCGGCGGCTGCCTTTGACCGAGAGCCCGATGTGCGGCACCAGCACCAAAATCAGCGCGATGATCGCCCCCGCGCCGATGAATCCCACATAGCGCCGCGAACTCTCGAGATCGATCCGGCTCGCGACGAACGCGAGGCCCGCGGCAAACACCACGCCGACGATCTGCTTGTTCAGATAATAAAACGGCCCCTGTTTGAACGACGCGCTCGCGCTGAAGAGAATCGTCAACCCCAGGCAGGTCAGCGCAACCGCGCAGAGCACGATGACCGCGGCGGGCGTGAAAACCGCGCGGCGCGGCTTCTTTTCAGTCGTGGATTTGGCCATGTGTATCGACTCTCTTAATACAAAAGGCTCCGCCGTTATTTCGGCGCGGCGACAGGGTTGTTGTTTTCCTGGACCTGGATGACCGGAGGTCCGGATTCGCCGGAGATCGGCGAAGCGACAGGATTCGCGCTGCTATCGGTGGCCGGAGCGATCGGGCTCGACGTCTCCGGCGCGGGAGCCTGCTCGGTCGGCGCGGCCGCCGGCGTGTTCATGTCGTTGTGCTGATTTGCGGGCGCGGGCGCTTTCGCGTTCGGAATCACGAGGTCCTGGCCGGGCCGCAGTTTCAGCGGATCGACGATGTTGTTGGCCACCGCGAGTTCCCGCCGCGAAACGCCGTAATGCCGCGCGATCTGACCGAGCGTCTCGCCCGATTTCACGACGTGGTGCACGCCTGAGCCGTTTGCACTCTTGGCCGCCGCCGGTCCGGCGAAGGTGTCGCCTTCGGGTGCATTTGAACTGGCCGCGAGCGCGGCCGCCGCGGCGTTACCCGAGGGCAAAGTGAGTTTCTGCCCCACGCGCACCATGTCGGACCTCAGGTGATTCAGTTGCTTGATCGTCGCGGTCGTCGTGCCGGCGCGCTTCGCGATCAACGCGAGGCTGTCACCCGATCTCACTTCGTACGTGAGTGTGTCGGTCGGATGCGGCGCGAGATTCGGCGCGCTCGTCGAAGTCGGTTGAGCTTTGCCCGGGATGATCAGCTTCTGACCCGGACGCACGGGCGTCTCGGGATTCAGATTATTCGCGGCGGCGAGTTCCTTGATCGTGATGTGATGCTGCCTCGCGATTTTCCAAAGCGTGTCTCCGTTGACCACCACCTGCGTCGTGGCTGGCGTCACTTCGGGCGCGGGCGCCTTCAGCGCAGAGGCTACCGGGGTGCCTGGACGCGTCGGATTCGCGCGCAGCCCGGAGGATGACGTGCCGCCCGAATCGAAACTCACCGTCGCGGGCGCAAGTGAAGAAGACGCTGCGGCGCCTCCGCTCGGACTCGAGACTGGATTTGCCGCATAACTCGGCGAACTCGCCGGCGCGTTCGTGCCGGCTGGCGCGGAGAGATCGGAGACGGGGCTCGGCGCAGCCATGCGCACGGGTTGCGTTTCGGCTTGGACGGCTTGCGGCGGCGGTGGCGAGTGTCGCGTGGAGGAGCGGCAACCGGGAATCGCGAAAACGAACATGAAAGCCAGGACGTGGATGCCCACGACCAGGCCGAAAATTTTCAGGATTTTCATGACGGGTTCCGATCTAAGTATTTGAAGCGACGACACGGGCTTGAGCTAAGGAGTTGACGAGTTGTTCGAATTGATTTCCGCGATCCTCGTAGTTGCGAAATTGATCGAAACTCGAGAAGCCCGGACTGAGCAAAATCTGGTCGCCGCTGACCGCACATTCCGCAGCGCGTTGCACGGCTTCGCGGAGAGAATTGCAGTCGGTGCTGGGCACTCGATGCCGCGCGCAAGCCGCGCGCAATTCCGCCTGCGTGTCTCCGATCAAATACGCGCGTTTGGTCTTCGTCGCAATGCGGCCAACAAAGCCGGCAATGTCGCCGCCCTTCGATTTCCCGCCGAGAATCAGCAGCACGGGATTCGCGAAGGAGTTCAGCGCTCCTTCGACCGCGTGAAAATTCGTCGCCTTCGAATCGTTCCAGAAGGTCACCCCATCGATCGTGGACACGCGCGAAAGTCGGTGCCGACCGAGCCGGAACGAATGCGCCGCTGCATACAAATCCGCTTCCTCCAAACCCGCGCGCTGCCACCACGCCGCGGCCATGATGAAATTTTCCCGCTGCGGATAGTGATCGAAAACCGTGCCGGAGAGCAGGACATCGGCCGGCTGATCTTCCGTCGCAATCACCGCCTCCGCCGGTAAAACGTGGCCGAATTCCGCAGCCGCTCGCTGCACGGAACTGCCGGCAAACATCATCCCGCCGACCGTGCGATCGAAGAGGCGCCACTTCGCTTCGAAATAACTGCGCAGACTCGGATGCCGCTCGAGATGATCCTCTGCCAGATTCGTCCAAATCGCAGAGTCGGCGCGAAAATGAATCAGCGTCTCCGCCTGAAATGAGCTCATTTCGCAAACCGCCACTTGATCGAAGACGCCGCCATTCGTGTCCGCCACGAGTTGCGAAAGCGGATAACCGACATTCCCCGCCGCGCGCGCGTCACGGCCGACGTGCCTCAACGCATGCGTTAGAAACTCCGTGAGGGTCGTCTTGCCGTTGGTCCCGGTGATCGCGACCACCGTGCCGCGCCAAAACAATCCGGCAAAATCCATTTCGCCCAGGCAGGTGCAGCCGGCGGCTCGAGCCGCGCGCAGCCAAACATGATCGATCGGAAATCCGGGGCTAAAAACGACGAGCCGGTGCGTGCGCACCTCGCTCGCGGAAAACTCGCGCCGGGCATCCGCCTGCTTTTGGTCGAAGATCTCCCCTTTCGCCCCGACCCTGGCCAGCAACGCCAGCACCGCCTGCCCACTCACCCCGCCGCCAAAAACGGCGACCGGATAAGCCAGGAGCGGCTTGAGAAGTTCTGGAATGAAAAAGGACACTGAGGCGAAGGCTGAGATTCTGAAGGCTGAACGGTAAGGTTTAAGAGCTTGATGGGCTGGTTATCTTTCCGTGGTTTCCGTGAATTCCGTGGGAAAATTTCTTCGTTACAAAAATGATTTCACCGCAGCTTGAGCGTGCCGAGGCCGGCGAGAGCGCAGATCAGCGAGATAATCCAGAATCGCGCGACAACTTTGGTTTCGGGCCAGCCGAGTTTTTGAAAATGATGATGGATCGGGGCCATGCGAAACACGCGGCGGCCCTCACCAAACTTCCGTCGCGTGTACTTAAAATAGCTCACCTGGATCACGACCGAAAGCATCTCCATGATGAAAACCGCTCCGACGATCACCAATGTGAGCGGCTGCTGGACCATGAAGGCGATCAGGCCAATCAAGCCGCCAAGCGCGAGCGAACCGGTGTCACCCATGAAGAGTTCCGCCGGATAAGAGTTGAACCAGAGGAACGACATCCCCGCGCCCACCAGCGCGCCGCAGATGATCGCGAGTTCACCGGTTCCCGGCACGTGGCTGATCAACAGATAATCCGAGACGCGAATGTTGCTGGCCGCATACGCCATGATGCCGTACACGAGCGCCACCGTGATCGTGCAGCCGACCGCGAGACCGTCGAGACCATCGGTGAGGTTGATGGCGTTGCTGAAGCCGACGATCCAGAGAAAGATCATGATGAAGAGCGCGAAGCTCCCACCGATGCCCATGAAGAGGAAAACCGGTTCCTTGAAAAACGGCACCCAGAGCTCCCGAATCTTCGCCGCGCTCATCGGGTGCCACAGCAGCGCCACCAGCGCGATGACCGTGATCGACGTCTGCCAAAACATTTTTTCCCACGACGAAATGCCATCGCGGTTTTTCTTCACCACTTTCAGGTAATCGTCCCGGAATCCGACCGCCGTCAACGCGGTGTAGACGAACATCGAAACGACGACCCAAATGTTCGGCTGAGCCCAGAGCGCCGTTGACACAAACACCGACGCGAAAATGAGCAGCCCGCCCATCGTGGGCGTGTTCTTCTTGTCGAACTTCTGCGCCAGGTCTCCCGTGCGATCGTCGTCGTAGTGCTGGCCAAATTTCAGCACGCGCAGTTTTCGGATCAGCCATGGCCCGATTATGAAACCGACGATCATCGCGGTGCCCGACGCGAACAACGTCCGCAGGGTGATAAACCGCAGCAAACGCAACGGACCAAAATATTCTTCGTAATCGGCGAGGTAACTTAACACGTGGGTCCTTGGCGGATCATCTCACAAAACACAGAAGCCCTGCTCGAGGGCTCCGAAGCGGTGGTATCGGTTTTCCCAGCTCCCGCAGGAAGCGCGTTTTCCAACGCATAGCGGCGGCTGCCCTTGATGAAGACCGCGCCCTCGAAGGTCTTCAGGCGCGCGGCGACAGGTTCGAGTGTATCGACGATTTCAATACGCGCGGGCGCCGCGCCGCTCGCGATCGCACCGCTGCGTACCGCGCCAGCCTGTGCGCCGATGACGTAAACGAAATCCTGTGCACGAGGCTTCAAACGTTGCCCGAGTTCACGGTGGTAACGCTCGGATTCGGCGCCGAGTTCCTCCATGCAACCGATCACATAGACGCGCGGTTCGTTCGCCGAAACGAGCGTGTCGAAATTTTCCAATGCGTCTCCCATCGACGCGGGATTGGCGTTGTAGAAATCGAGATAGAGCGTGCGACCCGCCTCGCGGCGAAGTTCGCCCCGCCATTTTGCCGGCCGCCAGTCGAGCAACGCGTTTTGCATCGCTTCGTCAGTCATGCCGAGTTCGGACGCAAGTGTGAGAGCGAGGGCGGCATTTTGCGCCATGCCGCGGGTCACGCGGCAAAGTTCGAAGCGTCGTTTGCCCAACGACACGGTCGTGCCATTCGCCGTCCACGCGATCGAGAAGGGAACGACGCGCGGCGCGTTGACCTGTTCGCCTTCCGGCACGACCACGATACTGGTCTGCGGCAAATCCTGAAACGGCCCGAATTCCCAACACTGCTTCGGAAATACCCCGAGCCCCGAGGGACGCACGTGCTCGAGCAACACGGCCTTCTCGCGCGCGACGCCCGCGAGGCCACCTAACTCCTGAGTATGAGCCGCGGCGACGAGCGTGACGATGCCGTAGTCGGGTTCGATCATCGAGCCGAGCACACTCATCTCGCCTGGCTCGCTGATGCCGGCTTCCACCACGGCGAATTCGTGAATCGCCGAATCGAGCCGCGTCAAGGTCAACGGCACGCCGATGTGGTTGTTCAAATTCCCTTCGGTCGCGAGGACCGACGGCTCGCCGCCGAGAAGTTTCGCGAGCAGATTTTTCGTCGAGGTTTTTCCCGCGCTTCCCGTGATGCCCACGACCGGACGCCGAAAGCGGCGGCGGTGCTCGCGCGCAATCGCTTGAAATGCGCGGAGCGGATCGGCCGCGACCAGTTGCGGCAGCGTGAGCGAGGCATTCGGGCGCGACACGAGCGCCGCGCTGGCGCCCGCCGCCTGCGCCGCGGCGAGAAATTCGTGCCCGTCGCGCTTATCCGTCGCGAGCGCCACGAAAACCTGCCCGTCCTTCAACTGCCGCGTATCCTGCGTGAACCCCGTCAGCGCAGCCGCCGGCAAAGCGGTCCATTGACCACCGGTCCAACTAGCGAGATGCGACGCGGAGAAGCTGGGCATGAATGGGGTTTTAGTCGCGAGATTGTCCCGCGATTCTCACGTTTTCAGCAGTTTGATTCCGATCAACTCACGCACGACTTGGCGGTCGTCGAAGGGAATGACGGTTTCGGCAAATTCCTGGTACGGCTCGTGACCTTTGCCCGCGATGAGCAGGCAATCCCCGGGCTTCGCGATATCGAGCGCGAGGCTGATCGCGCGGCGCCGATCATCGATCCACGTGATCTTCTCCGGCGCGATCACGCCGGTCTTCATGTCGGCGAAAATCTGCCTGAGCGGCTCGCTGCGCGGATTGTCCGCCGTGGCGAACGCAAAGTCGGCAAATGATTGCACGGCCTTCACCATCAGCGGGCGCTTCGTGCGGTCGCGATTTCCGCCGCAACCAAACACCACGATCAATCTTCCCGGCGTAATCGCGCGCAGCATACCGAGCGCGTTGCGCAACGCGTCATCTGTGTGCGCGTAGTCGACGAGCACGTTGAACGCCTGGCCTTCTTCGATGCGCTCCATGCGCCCGGGAACACCTTTGAACGCGCGCAGCTTCGCGAGAAAAACCACCGGATCGCGCCCCAGCGCCCACGCCGTCGCAATCGCCGCGAGCAGATTGCTCACGTTGTAGCGCCCAATCATCGGCGAATCGATCATCATCTCCCCTTGCGGCCAGATGAGCTTGAACGTCGTGTTCTTGAAATTCAGCGAGACCTGCTCAGCTCGCACCGCCGCCTGCGGATGCTCGCCGTACGTGACCGCGCGAACCGTCGACGGAACGAGGCTGGCCAGCTTCTGCCCGTAGGTGTCGTCGAAGTTGATCACCGCGACTTTCGGCTCAGCGCCGGTCAGGCCGGTGAACAACCTGCTCTTCACGTCGAAGTACGACTCGAAGGTTTTGTGGTAATCCAGATGATCCTGCGTGAGATTCGTGAAAACGGCGGCGCCGAACTGCAGGCCGAGCACGCGCTGCTGGTCGATGCCATGCGAGCTCACTTCCATGACCGCATGCCGGCAGCCCGCATCGCGCATCTGCGCCAGCATGCCGTAGATGTCGACGGACTCCGGCGTGGTCTTGAACGACGGCACGCTCCGCGCTCCGAGATCGTAGCTGATCGTCCCGAGCAGACCGACGCGTTGCTCCCCGTTGAGGAAATGTTTGATCAGATGCGTGACGGTCGTCTTGCCGTTCGTGCCGGTGACGCCGACGACATTCATTTCGCGATCAGGAAACCCGTAATAGCGCTGCGAAACCTTGGCCAACATCGCGCGCGGATCCGCCACATGAATGAACGTGACGCGCGCCGGCGCCGTGATGGGCAATTTATTCGTGACGACCGCCACCGCCCCGCGATTGATCGCCTCGTCGATATAGCTCGCGCCATCCGTGCGAAGTCCCGGCAGGGCGAAAAACAAATTTCCCGGCACCGTGCGACGACTGTCGATCACGATTCCCGAGATCGGCCGATCGAGCGTGCCCTTGCTGCCGAGAATTTCTCCGTCGCGAAAATAGTCAGAAAGTTTTGGCGCCATTTTGAAAACGCGGTTGGCAACATTATCCCGCTTTCGAGCGCGGCCAACCGGCTGCGCCTGAAAGGCGTGAACGAGAGAATAGTTTTGTGTGAGATAACCGATCAT
Organism: Opitutaceae bacterium; assembly: GCA_035765635.1. GTDB lineage: Bacteria > Verrucomicrobiota > Verrucomicrobiia > Opitutales > Opitutaceae > EW11. The sequence goes on along the minus strand of DASTWZ010000041.1, from coordinate 18,166 downwards.
CGGTGCGCGGTATCGACAGCGAACAAGGGCTTCTTCGGCTCGGCGTTAACCGGCTCGATCGGCTCGATGTCCATGTATTGAATGAGTTGTTGAGCCACGCGCCGGAAACTCGGCGCGGCGACGGTGCGACCATAAGCAGCCGAGCCGTTGGCGGGATGACCGTCATCGACGATGACGGAGATCACCACGCGCGGACGCGTGGCGGGAAAAAATCCGACGAAAGAGCCGACGTGGTTGTGCTCGGAGTAGCGGCCATTGATCAGCTTTTGGGCCGTGCCGGTCTTGCCCGCCACTTGGTAGCCGGGGATCGCCGCATTGTCCGCCGTGCCTCCCTTGGCCGCGACACCTTCGAGTGCGAACGCCACTTCCTCCGCCGTCTTCGTTGAAATGACGCGGCGCCGAACCGCCGGGCCGAAACGATAAACCAGGTCGCCGGACTCGTCGCGAATTTCCCGGATCAATTGCGGACGGAAAAGTTCACCGCCACTCGCAATCACCGACATCGCAAAATGGATCTGCATCGGCGTCGCGCTCACCGAATAGCCCGCCGGAATGCGCGTGATATCGATGCCGCTCCACTTCGAGGGCTCGTGCAGCTCGCCGGAAATTTCGCCGCCAAACGGAAAACCGCTCACCTCGCCAAAACCAAATTGTGTCGCATAACGATAGAATCTGTCGTCGCCCAGCGCCATCGCCAGCAATGCCGCACCGCGGTTGCTCGACTTGCCGACAATCTCCGCGACCGTGATCGGTCCCTCGTAAACATGATCGTCACGAATCAGACGGAGATGACGGCCGTTGTAGTCAGCGTATTCGGCCGAACAATCGAAACGCGAATTCAGCGTCACGATTTTTTCATTCAAAGCTCCCGATACCGCGACGATCTTGAAGGTCGAGCCCGGATCAATCTGGTCGGTGATGGCGAAATTGCGCTGCACCTCCAGCGGGGCCTTCCCGTATTCGTTCAGGTTGAAGGTCGGATAGTTTCCGAGCGCGAGGAGGAAGCCGGTCTTCGCGTCGCTCACGATGATCGTGGCTTTCTGCGGGTGAAAATCCGCGGCGATCTGATCGAGCTCCTGCTCGACGATATGCTGGATCACGGAGTCGAGCGACAACGTGACGTTGAAGCCCGGGGTGGCATCGACATCGCGGGTGCGGAACTGCGCGAGTTCGTGTTGACGGCCGTCTTTCTCGGATTCGCGCCAACCGTTTTGGCCGCGCAAATAAAAATCTGCGTACCGCTCCAAACCCGCCGCCGGCACGTCTTCCTTGTTCAAATAACCGAGGAGATGAGCCGCGAGTTGATCGTGCGGATAAGTGCGCCGATACACCCGCGTGCCATACACGCCTTTGACGCCGAGGGCGTTGATCTTGTCGTAAGTGCTTTCGGCGACCGACTCGTTGAGTTTCGCCCAGCGGATTTCCCGATCTTCCTCCGTGCGATCTTCCGCGGAGGCCGGACGAAGTTTGGTGACGAAAATTTTCCGCATTTCCTCGAACGGCATGCCGACCAGCTTGGCCAACTCCGGCCACTTCTTCTCGTCCTCGGGTCGGAGCATTTGCGGATCGACGCCCACGACGACGAGCGAGCGACTCGTCGCCAGCACGTCGCCGCGTGAATCGAGGATGTCACCGCGCCGCGCGTTTTCGACGATGATCGAGCGGCGCGCTTTATCCACATAGCGCACGAGCTTCTCGCGATCGATGACGTGCAGGTAGAATAGACGTGTCCCGATCCCGCCAAATGCGGCGAGCACCCCGAACGCGAGGATCACGATCCGGTAGTTGGACGCGAAACCCTTCGACATGGCCTATTGGCTGTCGCCTCCAAGAACGAATCGAATGGGAGAGATGGCGCCCGCTTCCTGGGCGTAAAGTTCGTCGTGGCGCTTGCGCTCGAGCCGCTCCTCGACCGGCTCGGTCACCCGCACGATTTGCTGCTCCTTGGGCGCGACCAGGCCGAGATTCCACTCGGCATTGCGGCGTGCCAGCGCGCTCGCAGAGCTCTCTGCGGAGATGGAGGCATTCGTTTCCGCGAGGTGGCGCTCGATCGCGTCGGTGCGGATTTCGATCTGGCGAATGGTGTTCGCGACCTGCGCCTTCTGTTGGCGCAAATACACGGTGCCGAGACCGATCGAGCCGCTGAAGCAGATGATCACGAGGGTGAAGACCAGCAGCTGGTTCACGAAGCCGTGAGTTTCGGTTTTGTTCATGACGCGACGGGAGCGAGAAAGGTTAAAGTTTGCGCAAGGCGCGCAGCTTGGCGGAACGGCTGCGCGGGTTGGCGGCGAGTTCGGGGTCGGACGGAGTCACGGGACGACGCGTCAGCGGTTCGGCGAATTTCTCGCGAAACTGTTGCGGGCGGTGGTCCTCCGCGCTCTCCGGTTGTCCGCACTGGCGGCGGAAAAATTGTTTAACAATGCGATCTTCGAGAGAGTGAAAACTGATGACGCAAAGCACGCCGCCGGAGCGGAGCTTGGCGAAGGCGGCGGGCAGCGCGCGCTCGATCGCGCCGAGCTCGTCGTTCACCGCGATGCGAATGCCCTGGAAGGTCCGCGTCGCCGGATGAATCTTCGAGGTGAAGCGTTCCTTCGGCGGTATTGAATTTTCCACTACAGCGGCGAGCGAACCCGTGCGGCTCAGGGCGCCGGTGCCGCGCGCGGCGAGAATCGCTCGCACCACGCGGCGCCAGTTGTGCTCTTCGCCGAAATCGCGCACCGCGCGCACGAGCATGTCTTCCGTGGCGGTCTCGAGCCATGTGTTGGCCGGAACGCCGCTGCGCGGATCCATGCGCATGTCGGCGGGCGCGTCGTTGCGAAACGAAAATCCACGCTCCGCTTGATCGAGCTGAAACGAAGAAAGTCCGAGGTCGAAGAGAATGCCGTCGAACTCGCCCTCGGCCAGGTCGCCGAGACGACCGAAGTCGGACGAGATCAAGTGCAAGCGTTCGCCGTATTCAGATTTCAATGACGCAGCCCGATCGAGCGCCGCCGGGTCGCGATCGAAAGCCACGACGGAGACGTCCGCCGCCTCCGCCAGGATCGCTCCGGTGTGCCCTCCTCCGCCGAAAGTGGCGTCGAGGTAGCGGCCATGCGCGGTCACGCCGAGGTAGTCGAGTACCTCGGACAAGAGAACCGGCTGGTGCCCCTCGGCCATCGCGGCGGAAGAAAAGCTAGGCAGCGTGGCAGGCATCCAACGACTCGCGTGATTGAAGGTTGGGCAGCGAAGCGAGGTTCGAGCGCGGCGTGACGATGGAACGCACGACCAGTTCGGCGCAGATGCGCGGGTGGACTCGCGGCACGGGTCCGGAGGGCAGGCGCGACATGCGGCGGTGCCAGAGCGTGTTTGCGGTGAAACCGTTGAGCCGGAGAGTGGATGATTTTGCGGAAGATTTTTGCATGATTAGATCCCGATGCGGCGCATGAGGTCGCCGAAGTTTTCTCCGGAGGTTCTCTGCTCCACTTTTTCCCACCGGGCTGGGCTGTAGATGCTGAATTTATTGAGGGAACCGACGAGGACGGCGTCCTTGTCGATCGCAGCATGGCGGCGCAACTCGTCGGTTAGACTGATGCGCCCCTGCTTATCGAATGTGAAGGCGAGCGAAGCCGCGAAGAAGCGCGCGAAGGCGTCCTGGGCATCGCGATCCGTGAGGGCCTTTTGCGAGGCCTTCTCGTAGAGTTTGTCCACCTCGGCAGGAGGAAGGACGGCGACGTAGCCGTCCGGATGCGGAGTCGCGAGGAACGTATCGTTCTCTGCGTGCGCAGACCGCCAAGCCGACGGAATCGTGAGCCGATTCTTGTCGTCCAGACCGTGCCTGAACAGGCCGGTATAAAACGGTTTGCCTAAGGTGGCCATGGGTAAGGAGCAAAACCTGCTCCACAGTGCCCCATTTCAACCCATTTTAACCCCCACGCGTCAATACAAGACCCACCCAGCCAACCTGGTTTTTACAATAAACTTACTCACAAGGCCTGTGAGTAACTTGGAGCGAATGGACCGGAAATCACACCGCAGACCGCATCTCGCAGACGAGTCGGCCTCTAGTGACGGCGCCGGCGAACTCGGAACGACGCGAGACTGGTGGCTAACGTCGCATCCCAAAATCCGCGCGCCCCCGGCAAAATTAGCCCCGAATTAAGACACCGATGAACAGGCCGAGAAAGTCATCAGACGACTTCCACTGCTGCGTGCTGCGACGTAACCCCTTTGCGCCTTCCTAAACACGCGACTCACCGAAGAGGTTATACAGTTAGGACCAGATGTTGTCGGATCGTGCCAGAAGAACGGGGGCAAAGGTTCTAGTAGAAGCACAAATACAAGTAGTTTTATGCGGGGAGAAGCCCCCACTGCGGGGCAGCTTCTTTTAATATTTACCGGCTTCGCGATGGGTGGGCTGAAGTCCCTGGCAGGAGAATATAGTGGGGACCACTACATCTTTAATACGTCCACCCCGATAGAATTTTGGCAAGCAAACGGCAATAATAGCCCGAATGAAATTTGCTGCTTTTTTGGGAGCCTTAGTTGCGCTTACAACCAGCGTATCCGCTCAGGTCGTTACGATCCATAGTTCTGTGATCGGAACCGATGGCCTTCTATTTTCCACCGACCTGATCGGCGGAGAGGTGACGGAGACTTACCGTTTGGGCTCCTCCACGCTTCGCCAAATAGCACCAAATTTTGATCTGATTGAATATGTGGCTCAGCGCAGACTCGAAATCGACGGGCTGGGCCTTATCTTCGATTGGTCGCCCACATTGTTTGATATCCAAGACGTGAGCTTCGGATATGGATTTATTGCAGGAGCCTCAAACGGCTCAAAGAGCTCTACAGAACTATGGAGTTCAAATCCGAGTGTTCTCACGAATCAGTTTCTGACGACTCCCGTAAAAATTGATCTTTTCGACGGCATCACGACCGGCGGTTACTTCGTGAACGCCGAATCAGGAGGCCAGCTTGAAAGTGGCTACGTGTTCTGGAAGGTCACGGCGGTGGATGTAACGAGCTCCACTCCAGTTCCAGAACCATCCACATACGCTTTCGCCGCAAGCGCTCTGCTTTGCGCCGTATGCGTCGGCCGGCGAAAATTCAAAACCCAATCGGACGGTAACACTAAGCAGCTTGCTGGATAAAGGCTCGGCAGCGGCTGAGGCGTTCGCGGCAGCCGACGGGCGCAGCGGGATCCCCGCCGGTCACGATAGGTCGGGCACGACTCGGCGGACGGGAGCGCAGCGGACGGATGCCGTGACGTGCCGGCGCGGGTTGGCGGAGCGCCGCGTTCCGCGCCCGATCCTTCGGGCGCACGCCGCCCCCGGCGGGGTTGCACTCCACCGCCCGAAGCGACGAAGGAGCGGAGGACGAAGCAGACGGCGTGACAGCGGCTCGCCGCTGGCGCGACGTGTGCCGCTGGTTCATTCATTGAGGATGCTGTCCAACCGTAAAAACCTGTGCCGCGCCCCCCGCAGGACTCAAAGCGGACGCGTCTGTGACAATCACTTGGTATTGGGCATCCGCGTTAAGTGGCTTCGGCTCAACAACGGTTCGGAACTCTGAGCTAGTTGCTCCATATTTGAGGCTGTCCGCAACAAATCGCTCCTCGATTCTCCAAACGATTTCACCATCCGCTCCATACTTCTTCACTGCCAGCTGAGTAATCTTGTGCTGGTCGGGTTTCGCCATTTCCCGATCAGAGTAAAAGAAGAAGACCAGATCATCCGCATCTCCGACTGCACGAACAAAAAACGATCTGGAGCATCCACACAGCGCAAGAACCAGCGCGCACGCGATGACTCCGCAATAGAGGCGTGCCATCAATCTGAGTTTTATGTTCATTTGAAGAGACTTGGAAACAATCCATGGTAGGCGCCCCTGCCAATTCCCCCTGCTCCAAAGGTTCCGGTTTTCTGGCTTCCGCCCGGAATTGGTCGGTGGCAGTGGAGTTCACATGCAACAGTCGGATGTATTACATCACGTGGCTGGCCATGCTGGCGCTATGTTTATAGGAGGTTTATTTGGGCAACTTATCTCCGACCAGCGACTCGGATGGGATTTGGAGCAATTGAATGAAATCACCCAACAAGATCACCGGGACGAAACGAAAGCTGAAATCGCTGGAGACCTCGCGGGACGTGAAGCCGGTGAGTGGATGCAAGACGCACTCTCTGGCAAGATTTCTGGGGACGAACTTAAGCAACGCCTTATGAACAGATTGTGACAATGAGGATGCTAGCAATTATCGCGTGCACCATCGGCGCTCTATGCATAGCAATTTGGTTTGCAACGGACCAGCGGTCTGTGGCATGGGAACAGCAAAGCGGAGGGCTCGTCTATAGAATTATATCAGACGGACCCCGCTGGGGTGAGGGCCATTTCATCGCTCTTGAGGTGGTACACATTCGCACCGGCAAGACATTCTATTTTCGACGGCTGGTGGGCGGTCTCGACACGGGGGGATTCCCCGGCTTCAAGTCAGCCTCCCTTGAGGCTTCCGGTGGAATTGTAAGGGTAACTCACGTCGATAATGGTGGCTCCGAGTTGACCGCAAATATTCCTGTTTACGGTTTTCAAAGCGACTGGGGCGCATCCCGATGACATTGTTGTGGACAGTGGTCGTGTGACACCGACTCCCGCCTCCACGCTCGCTTCCGACCCACAACTCATGAAGCCTCATGACCTGGGGGAAGAACGCACAAAGGAACGCAAAAAGGGGTCACGTCGCAGCACGCAGCAATATACTTAGCAAATCTGGGGATCTCGAAACTGCACAACAACACTTGTTGCATGCTGCGACGTGACCCCTTTTTGGTGCGCACATCCCTGTATCCACGACACAAACGTCGTGTACTTGATCCCTTCGCGCTCTGCGAACGCCTTCTGCGTCAGCCCACTTCGCCGATAGGCCCGCACCAGCGCCTCGCGCTCGTGGGCTGGTCTTATCTGCCGCCCTCGTTCGTCTCGTTTTGTATCAATCAGCTCCGTCGCAATGGTTGCCATTGCGACATCTTACACAACCTCTCTTCTGTCGTATACGAGGTCACCCACCGGACGCTTACTTAGAATCAACGCGTTCGCGCGGATCTCTACTTCGACGGCCGAGCTTGACAGTTGCAGGAATATTGGGGTCCCGATTCCAACATTTCCGTACGCGCAATATGTATATATTTGGCTTTGAAGCTTGACCTGCCTGAAATTCTCTAGGCGCAAAGCCATTCTTTTTCCGGTGCCAGATTCGTCTTAAGGATATTTGCTATGCGTACATTTTGGTTGCAGAGCGTTAGGTAGCTTCGAGCCGTGTTGTCGCCTTCTAGAGCTCCACCCTTCACTTCTGCGACCGGTTGTCCCGGCTATCGCGAAGGGATAACGATACTATATCGTCATTCGCTTCGCTTATTGCTCGCTTTTAAATTTCTTCAAGAGATCGGGGTTCACCTTTATTCTCTTAACCTGCCCCGGCTTCAATTTAACACTATGAATGTCGAACGGCTCCAACAAATTCAGAAATTCTGAAAATGTTTCGGCGAGTTCTACGGTAACTTCTGGCTGTTCGTGGTCCCAAAAGAAAACGGCCCCATTCCGATCTTCATCAATAAAGACATAGTTGCCACCTTCCGCCCACGCAACCGGATACGCCTTACTTGGAATGTTTTCGATATAAGCCCTCTCGTTTATTAAGTTAGATATAGGAATAAATCGGTTTATGCCTGACTCGTTTTTAAGACCAATTTTAAAAATGTTAGGGTCAGGTTTTGCGCCGTCTTGAGATCCCAAAAATTCTTTGAAAGAAGAGGAGAGCAGATAGTCCAGCCCTGATTCGATAGCACGAATGGCTTCTGCTGGAGCACGATTTCCATCCGTTAATCTTATTTTCATTCCTGATCAAATCCTCCGTTCCGGATGACAGACGCACCGCCTGTATGTCGCACAGCGTTGTGAATTTCCTGCGGTATTAATTGCATTGTTCTGCCGTCCTGTACATGATTCCAGACATACCCGTCCGGTGTGGATTCGAGGCCAACTGCTTCGTTCGCTAACGCTGCATCTTTCGCATAGTTGCCGGTCAGCCCGTCCAACTCAACCTCATACAGCGCATAGGAACGCACAAAGGGGTCACGTCGCAGCACGCAGCAATACACTCAGCAAATCTGGGGATCTCGAAACTGCACAACAACACTTGTTGCATGCTGCGACGTGCCCCCTTTTTGGTGCGCAGATCGCGGCATCGCTCCCCTCGCGCAAGCCGACGTGCTCGACGTGCTTGGCTTCATGACCCGCTTCGCACAACCAGCACGCAAGCGCAGGCGGCAATTGGGCATCGACCAAAAAATTCACTTAGCCAGCGAAAGCACTGCGTGATCGACTTGGCGCGCGGCATATTCAAGCGCAGCCTGGATGTCCTCGCGCTCGAGATACGGATAGCTCTCGAGGATTTCCGCTTCCGTTGCACCACTGGCGAGCATCTCGAGCACATCCTTTACCCGGACGCGCATCCCACGGATGCAAGGACGGCCGCCACATTGCCCGGGGTTGAACGTGATTCGGTGCATCTGGCTCATGCCTCTACCCTATGAGGCAGATTCCCCTCGGCAAGCTCAGCCTCTTCGGAGCAAACCTTGATAGCGCCTGATACTACTGCAGATATGACGATCCAGCGCCTTCGCAGGCACACAGCTTGAAAGAGCGCACCAAAAGGGGTCACGTCGCAGCATGCAGCAAGTGTCGTGCAGTTTCGAGCGCCCCAGATTTGTTAAGTATATTGCTGCGTGCTGCGACGTGACCTCTTTTGGTGCGTCCTTGCCGTGAACCGCTATATTAAGCGACAGGGTGATATAAAAAGCCTTCTTGTTCGAGAAGCGCGAGGAGTTCGACCCTCAGGTTCTGCTCACTGAGATGTTTGGCGAACGCGATCGCTGGTTCGCGCGACCATTCGGGCGCTAAAACTTTCCGAAGCGCGCTGGGGACTTCGGCGGCGCGGCGGCACACTGGGGCGAGCCCGTGCCACTCGAGGCGCGCGGCGAAATCGAATTGATCATAATCCTGGGGCCACACCACCGCCCGCGACCCTGCCCGGAGGGCATGATAGGTGATTCCCGCGCCTCCGTGGTGCACGACGGCATCGAAAGACGGAAGGTCTGTCGCGTAATTTATATAACGATAGAAGCGCCAGTTTTCCCCTTCGCTTGTCTCCTCCATGTCCACCTGGCCACCCGCGCTGTAATGGAAAAATAGATCGGGACTCAGCTTCGCCCACGCGCGAATCTCGCGCCGCAAACGGGAGCGAGCGTAAGGCAAATGCGTGCCGATCGTCACCAGCACGTTGCGACGATGGGGGTCGAGTTTCAGAACGGAATCTTCGCTGCCGCGCGGCGTCGCGATAACCGGACCGACAAACCTGACGGGGCTCGGCCATCGACAGGGAAATTCCAGTTCGCGTGATCCGAGAGCGAGAATGACTCGGTCCGAGTACACCGCTTCCGTGCCGTTTTTCCGGTAGATTTCCGACAGGCCCATTCTTCGCAATGAATGCCCGTACAGAGCGAAAAGCGCTCGTTTGAACAGTCGAACGGTTCTCCGCCCCGCTGCATCTCGGATTCGTCCCGCCATGCTTTTCGGAGGTTTCCACCCTCCGAGATACGACGGCGTTCCGTCCGGCGTTTCGATCGCCAGCGGCGAGGGATGCGATGTCCACCAAGGAATGCCTCTCTGCTCAGCCCAATGGCCAATCAACGGGAGCGTGAAGTCGACGATCGCCAGATCCGGTCGGCGACACTCCCACGCGCGCGCAACCTCCGCCTGCAGTTCGGGCATGAGCCGAAGGTTGCGCCGAAACTGCAGCCATAACATCCAGGGGCGTCCGCGCACGGGCCCTGGCGTATTCACGATCTCCCAAACCGCGCGGTTCGTGCCGGCCAGAATTGGGTAGGTCTCGAAACCTTGCCGAGAGATCGCCGGCAGGGCATCCGGTGTAGTGAGAATCCGGATACTCGCGACATCCCGCAAGGCCTCCGCCAGCCCGAGAATGGGATGAAGGTGGCCATGAAATGGCGGGGCGAAAAGGTCGATTCTAAGTCGTGACATACTGCTGGGTGGCATCGTCGTGACACGCGATCAATCGATGGCTGCCCTGCTGCTCGAGATCGCGCAGCGCCTCGAGTGTTTGCTGATAGGCCGTGGGATTCCACTGCAGCGCGCGAACCGGACGAGGCAGGTTGACCCGCTCCCTAACTTGTGTGCTGCGCCAAAACGCATCCGCGCAATAGAGAATTTTGCCCGCGACTGTCTCGAATTCGAGTCCCACCTGGCCTGGCGCGTGCCCCGGAAGTTCGACAAGAGTGATGGAGCCGTCGCCGAACAGATCGCAGACACGAAACGGAAATCCGCTGCGCGTTTTGAAGGCGTCATGTGGGACTACTCGGCTCCGCTCGCCGCAGTCCGCGGGGACAAGATCGGGCAGAAAAGCAGCCTTCGTCTGGGCGAAGGCGGTGCAGGCCTGCAGCGGGCTCAACGCTTCTTCATGATAATGGAGCTGCGCAGAGGGAAACTCGTGAAGCCCGCCAACATGATCCGCATGAAAATGCGTGATCACGATATGACGCACGTTTTCCGGGCATACACCGATCGCCCGCAAGGCTGAAGCCGCCGTGCCGCGCAAGGTCACCGGAGTGGCCCATCGGTAAAGCCGGTCGGGAAACCTGCGCGTCGCCTTGAAGAAGCTGTCGCCATAGCCGGTGTCGCAAAGAATCCAGCCGAGGTCGGGATGCTCGATTGCGAGGAACACGGCATGGAAACGAACAAACCGAAAACTGCGCCCATCCACCGCAGCCAGGAGATGGCGGCATGAACCTCCGTTCAAATAATGAACCTTCAGGCTCACAACGAAAACACCGCCGCCGCTTGTGAATATCCGGCCGCAGTGCCCAACAACATGACCCGAGTGCCGGACGGTCTCGCCTGACGCACGCTGTGCAAGACAAAGGGAATCGACGCCGCCACGAGATTTCCGTGCTCGGCTATCGTGACGTGAAAACGGCTGCGCGGAATCTGTAGACGCCGGGCGAGGAGTTCCAGCGAAGGCCCTGAAGCTTGGTGCGGCACCACCTCGAGTTCGGCGAAATTCGAGCGGGCCTCCGTTAGCGTGCGCTCCACTAGCGGCGGCAACAAACGACTGGCCAGCTTGTGCAGGGCTTTCCCTTCCATGGTGAACAGATAATCCGACCGCCGCTCGGGTTTGTAGTCGAAAGCCGGAAGGCGATGTCCCCCGCCCCTCACTTCGCAAAGATGCGCGCCCTCGGCGTGCGTCTCGAAATTCAACACGCAGGAGTGTTCCGGAACGGTTTTTTCAAACACAAACGCGGCCGCGCCATCGCCCATCAAACACGCGCTTTCCGGTTCCTGCCAATTGACGCCGCTGAGCGGTGTTTCAGCGCAGACCACCACCACGCGGCGGGCCGCGTCGCTCGCAAACAGTCCGTTCACCACCTTCAACGCCGCGACGAATCCGAGGCAGCTCGCGTGCACATCCATGCAAGTCAGCCCTGACGCCTCCAAACCAAGCGCCTCCTGCACGAGCGCCGCATTGCAGGGCACAGGCTGCTGCTGGCAGAGGCTCGCGTCCAGGAGGGTGTCGATTTCGCCGAGGCCAACTCGGGCAGATTTCAGAGCGGCGCGGATGACTTCGCGCGCCATCGTCGCGGCCGACTCGGGTGGCAGAGCACGATGGCGAAACTGCACGCCCGTACGCGCAAAAGTCGTGCCACGCGAGAGGCCGAGGCGTTCGTCCAAGTTTTCCGCCGCGATACGTGTGGCCGGCAGATAGCGGGCTGAACCGATTATCCGGAAATGCTGGTGCATGTTTCCCGCGCGAGTTCGCGCACTTGATTTTGGCAGAGGTGAAAAAATTCCGGCTCGCGCAAATAGGACATGTGTCCGCAGCGGAGTCGCGGCTCGCGCGAACCGAAAAACGCCCTCGAAATAAAATCGCGTGAACCCTGGACGATTCGGGCTTTCGCATGACACGGCAGCGAACGCGCGACGGGGCCGTAACAGAGCAAAGTGCAGCGGCGCTCCAACTCCGGCGGCAAATGGAGATTGTTGAACAGCTCCAAGCCACAACTCCCCGCGAGAAAAAGAATGTTTTCACTTTGGCCGATCCGGGCCGCAACGGATGCGCGGTGCGCCGAGACAAAGGCAGCCGATCGCGAGGAAAAATAGGCGGTCGTGTTTCGCCAACTCGCGCGGAGCAGCGACACGGGTCGATGCGGCAACGTGTCGCGATAAGGAAAGTTTCGGTCGATCAACTCGACGCATGGATGCTCCAGACGGGCGAGGAACTCCGCCTGCTCCGGACTCAAAGCGCAGCGCGGCGGATCGCTCTGACCGGTGAGAAACGCGAGGGTCAGTGGCCTGCTCATAAATACTCGAACTGGTCGACGCTGCGCACGCGAATGACTCGAGTGCGCCAGACGATTTTCGTTCGCAGGCACGACGCGGCGAGCATGGCCGGTTGCGCGAGTTCCATGATGATCGAGACCAATGATAATCCGCCGTTTTGCGGGCCGAGGAAACGCCGGCGAACCCAGCCGAGGACGACCGCGCGAAACGCCAACGTGAGCATCAACACTCCCAAGGCGCTCAGCGATGCGACGGCCGCGACACAAAGCGCTGCCAACATCAGCGGCGGAACGGCGTAGGCCAAAGCGATCGCGGCCCGTCCTCTTAACGGCAATTCATCGAGCAGCAATCGGGTGAAAACGAACCACCGGTGAAGGATTTGTCGGAGCGCGCGAAACGTGCTGACGGACGTCGCGATGTCATGCGGCTCGACCGTTTGGCAGATACGCAAGTTGCGGCAATGAAGGGCGTGGGCGAGCGCCAGATCATCCGTCAAACACCGCGCAATCTCCGCGAAGAGATCGAGCCGACGCGCTTCCGCGGTGCGCATGGCGTAGCACATGCCCTGGATCGAGAGAGGCGCGGTGAAGTTGAGCGCCGGGAGATAAGTGAGGATCGCCGCCGAATTGACGAACTCCGCGAGCCAAGAGCTGTAATTTCCCCGGGCCGCGCGATAACGAGGCAAGCCCGTCGCGAGCGAGGCGCCTGTGTCGAGGCCGTTGAGGAGCGCGGAAAGAGCGGCGGCGCTCAAACGCGTGTCGTCGTCGAGCACGACGAACGAAGGGGTCGCAACGCGGCACAGCGCGAGCGCGAGTTTGTGTGCTTTCGGGTTGATCCCCTGCGGTGGCGGCGGACAGGGAATGATTTCAATAAGCCGCTCGCGATGCGCGAGCGAGATACGTCCGCAGAGCTCCAATCCGACGGCGTCGTCTGTGTCCACCAGCCAAAGAAAGCGAGCCCGTTTCAAAACCAACACATTCTCCAAAAGCGTTTCCTCCAACGCGGGGTCGCCGGACAAGATCGGTTGCACGAGCGTGACCTCGTCCTCTCGAGCCACGGCCGCGAGTGACCGCAGTTTTCCTCCGTAGCGCGCCGCCAGCGCCGCTTTCAGACTCAATTGAGCCAGATAGCTCGTGCCCAGAACCAGAGCGCAATTCGTCGCTGCGGAAGAAACGTTCATCCGGTGGCGCCTCCCAAGCCGCTGCGCCTCGCCTTCGTCGGGACGCTCACGAGTTTGCTGGAAACTGCGTTGCGGAAAGACGCGACGAAACGCTCGACGCCCTCCTCCAGCGAAACCGAAGGTGGGTCGAGGTCGCGCAGCGCTTTGGTGACGTCCATCGTTTTCGAATAGGCGAACACGGAAACGCCAAAGCGCGTGATGGGAGGTTCTCCGAGAAAAGGCAGAAGACGATAAAACGCCTCGATGCACGATGCGGCGCGCAGCGCGCGGTCGACGCTGATCTGGCGGCTCGGAGGCGGTAGGCCGAGCCTCGCGAAGACATCCGAAAGAAACGCAACGAGAGGCACCGGCTGATTGTTCGTCACGTGATAGAGACCCGTTCTCTTCCGTTCGATGACCCGGAGAATGTAGTCCACGAGCGTGTCGATGAAGATCAGATCGGCCATGACGGTTTGGCCCGACTCAATCCGAGGAAATTTGCCTCGGGCCGCGGCGCGCAAAAGTCTGGGAAACACCACAGTGTCGCCCGGCCCGAAAACGGCGCGCGGCCGCAGGATCGTCTGCGGTCCCGCGTAACCCTGCACCAAACGTTCCCCGGCAAATTTCGTGCGAGCGTACTCGTTGAGAAAGCGCTCCGGAGGCGCCATCGTTTCGGTCATGCCGAACTGGTGCTCGTTGCGATACAGCACTGCCGAGGTCGAGATATAGACCAAGTGGGGGCGCCCCGCTCTTTCGCAGAAATCCACCACGTTTCGCGTGCCTTGAATATTTTGCCTCTCGAACTCGCGCCGTGAACCCCACGGGGACGAACGCGCCGCCGCGTGCACGACCACGTCCGGCCGAAAGTGCGTGGAAAGCGGCAAGCTGATGTCGGCCATTTCCCACGTGCCGTGAGGCGACGGACTTCGTGAAAGACTGACCGTCGTCCAGTCTCTCTGCACCGTGGCGGCGCAGAGGGTGCGCCCCACGAAACCCGATCCTCCTGTGACGAGAACCTTCATGGCTTTCGCTTCACTTTGCGTTTGAGGCGGGGCCGCAGCCGCTCTTGTTCGGCTTGTCGTCGGGTCACTTGGTCCACCGCCTCGATTGCCGCCGTCGGGAGTTTTTCGATGAACGGCAGCGCACCCGTGAGATCGGCGGGCGCAAAGGCCTGGGCCATCCGTTGCAGGGCCGCGTGATAGACGAGAATCAGTTTTGCATGAAGCGTCTTGCCGGCGGGAGTCAGAACGATGCGCAGCGCTCTCCTGTCGGCAGGATGCGGTTGGCGCGCGGCCCAACCTCGCTTCTCGAGTTGGTCGAGCAGGTAAGTCGTGCTGGAAGGATCGACAACCAGCGAGTGGGTGATCTCGGAAGCACGCAGCCCCTTCGGACTTCCGGCCAGCAGATTGAGCACGTTGAACTGCGCGGCGGAAACCCCGAAGGACCGGAAAAGACGCCCCGCTTCACGCTGCAAGACACTCCCGGCACGCACCACCTCCACAGCCAGCGTCCGCAAAGCAATCGCCTCAACGGTTTGAATCACAACTATTGGAATTCCAAGTATCGCTCGCGAGAGCAAGCTCATTCTTTGATGGTGCAAACGTATCGGGGCCTGCGATGGGGCCTAACTTGTAACCAGATCAGCGCAACGCCAGCACCGGCACCGCGCGCCTCACTACCCATTCCCTAAGCATCATCGAAGCCGAATTCTTCGAGAACATTCCATCGAAACGGCGCGCCAAAAAGGGGTCACGTCGCAGCATGCAACAAGTGTTGTTGTGCAGTTTCGAGATCCACAGATTTGCTATGTATATTGCTGCGTGCTGCGACGTGACCCCTTTGTGCGTTCCCGATTTAACGGGGAGTGTACCGTTGCATATAGTCATACAAGACTGCAAATAGGAAGACCTTGCTCTTTCTATTTCCTCCGCCCGCGTCGTACTGCGTCCACACCAAACAACATCGACGCTACACCAGTAGCAGCAACGATAGTCGCCTGGATATAGTCGTGGTTCGCAAATGCATAAAACGATCCGACTGCGGCCAAAAGGGCGCAGGCAATCGCGGCACCGCCAAGGCACCACTCCGAAAGACGCTGATTATTTAGTGGCATCCAAGGTCATTCATCTGGGTAACCGTTTTCGTTGCAACTTTTCGCGCGTACCAAAAGGGGTCACGTCGCAGCATGCAACAAGTGTGGTTGTGCAGTTTCGAGATCCCCAGATTTGCTAAGTATATTGCTGCGTGCTGCGACGTGGCCCCTTTGTGCGTTCCCCTCGGCAAGCTCAGCCTCTTCGGAGCAAACGTTGATAGCTCCTCATGCTACTGCAGATATGACGATCCAACGCGTTCGCATGCACACAGCAATGCTAGCGAACGTAGTGGGCGTTCCACTACAGAACACAAAGTGCAAAGTTCGACCCCTTGCTCGCGGCCCTCTTCCCGAGGGCTTCCCTACTTTCGGATACCAGCCCCAGGCAAACCCTCATGGACGCCTGTCGCCAACGGCGTACGCTGGCTTCGCATGAAAAAATTAATCGCTTTCGGATTTTTCTAGCGCTGGCCCCGTTCTCGTGGGCGCAGTTGATTTCTTTTTCCGCCCACCTGACTGGCGATCAGGAAAACCCGCCGAACGCGTCGATGGGCGAAGGATGGGCCAACGCAACTCTCGATACCTCGAACAACTGGTTTACGTTTCACGAAGAGTGGGTCGGACTCAGCGCCGGGGCAACCGCCTCGCACATTCACGGCCCAGCCCCCGCAGGCATGAATGCGCCGGTTTTGATTCCTTTTGTTTTGGCGACTCACGACACCGACGGTGAGGCGGATTTTCTGGGCTTTCTCACAGACCTCCAAGTGGACCAGCTTATGGGCGGTCTGTTTTATGTTAACGTTCACACTGCAAACTATCCCGCTGGCGAAATTCGCGGGCAACTTCTCGCCACCCCTGTTCCGGAGCCGTCAGCCTACGCGCTCGTCGGAATGGCGATGCTCGGTTTGCTGGTCGTTCGGCGTAAGTTCAGCACGCGCAAGATGAGTTAACTGTTCGCTGCTTCGTTCCAGGGGCCACAGCTGCCGCTGAGTTGGCGCGGTCGTTCTGACTGATCGGCCAACTTTGGCAGCCATGCCCCTGGCCAGCGGAACGGGAACGCGTATCAGCCGTGTGGGTTTCCATGACCCGCACTCTCATCTTTGCTCCTCAAATACGGGCTTCGGACTCGATATAACCAAATCGGTCAAGCCCGCCAGCGAATCGAATATAATAGCCGTGCGGACCGACAATGATTGAGGCCATCGCGAGAGAAATTCGGGAAAACGTTTCCGGTGGCCGGACCCCAATTTCAACGCGAATTATGGTGGTCTGACCAAAAACGTAAAGCTGCTTATTACAGATAATGTTTATCAAACGCTTCCGCTTTTATTCGCACCTCGGAAACACCGGTGTTTATATTTAAGCGAGCGACTCTGATATCACCCCACCGACGCGCGGTTGTGCATGCGAAGTCAGAGATTCGCAATGATACGCGGCACCGCGCGGCTCACCGCCCATTTCCTCAGCGTTATCGAAGCCGAATTCTTCGAGAAGATTTTATCGAATGAAGCGGCTTGAACCCTGAGCCGGAGCAGCGGGTGAACGAGTTCGCTGGCGGAATGTCAGGGGGATATGCGCCGATTCCTAAGATACAATGGTCTGACCGTCGTTCTGCTGAGCTGCTTTCTTCTGAGCTGGGCGGCGCAGAGCCTAGCGGGCTATCGCCGGGAATGGAACGATTCACTGGAGCATGGCGAAGCACCGGATTCTTACAGCGAATATCTTAGGAGCGATCGCTTCTGGGAGGCCACCGCTGAAAACTGGGAAAGCGAGTTCTTTCAGATGTTCATGTACGTCGCACTGACCGCCGTCTTGTATCAGAAAGGATCAGCGGAATCGAAAGACCCGGACAAGCCCGATGACCTGCCTCCGCCGATCACCCCAGATTCGCCGTGGCCGGCGCGGCGCGGTGGCTGGATACTCAAAATATACAGCCATTCCCTGTCTCTGGCGTTTTGCGCGTTCTTTCTCGTGGCATTTGCGATCCACGCACTGGCCGGAGGAAAGGCATACAATCACGAACTGCGGCTGCATGGCCAACCGGAGATCCCGCTTCTCTCCTATCTAGCGACCTCGCAATTCTGGTATGAATCATTTCAAAACTGGCAAAGCGAGTTCCTGGCGATCACGGCGATGGTATATCTATCCATCTACCTCCGGGAAAAATCATCCCCGGAATCCAAGCCAGTGCAGATGCCTCACCGGCAAAATCCCGAGTGATCGCGAAGCGCCGTTGCGAATTATCCTGCCGAATTATCGTCTGCTCTCCGGCACGCACTGCACTGCTTTTTCTACGTGCGTACTATCTCAACGCGCTCATCAGCAAACTATAGATTAGAGCGCTCGGACACTTTTTATGAAATCGTATATTATGTTGCCATGCTGCATTCTTTCACGCCCCGCGCACGGTTATAAAGACGGTTATTCAACCAAGCGTTGCATGCCTGTCCAAAACAGCGAGTTCGTAACGGATACAGCGTTAACGTTTGGGGCGGCATAGACGTCGAATGCCGGCGAGGACGCCAGCGCTC
>DASTWZ010000040.1:0-39411 GCA_035765635.1 Opitutaceae bacterium | reverse complement strand
CCGGGATTAGCCGAGCATTGGGTATTGGCCGAGCGTCGGCGTCTCGCCGATGTCGGCCTCTGGGAGCGCTGGCGTCCTCGCCGGCATTCTTATCTATCTAGAGTCCCGCAAAGCGGGACGGACTTTTAGAAAGCCAGCCGGGAGGCTGGCGACCTCGCACCCGCTGTCTTTTACGCACGAAATTGAGCCAAACTCCAGAGCCAGCCGGGAGGCTGGCGCTCCGTTGCAGGCGGCTCCGTTACTCTGCCCCCCGCGCCGCTCCGTTTGATGGTTTGCCTCCGTGGCGCATCCCCCTTCACGTAGGCGCCTGCGTGTCGCTGAAGGCCCTTCAATCGCTGCTCCATAAGATCTTGCTCGGGGTGAAAGCTCCGGTGCTGGTTGTCCTGCTCGGCTTCGCGCCCTTCGTGGCCGCCTTGTGGATTTTTTATCGGAGACGGGCTCGCATGCGCGCTCAGGCCAACGAGTCCTTTGATGAATTCGCCCTGCGTCCCCCCGGGGAATCGCTGCGGCTGAGGATCGACGCCACCGCTGCGAAACTGGAGGTTTATGTTTTCCATCTTTTTGCCGCAAGCTGCGGAGCCGTGGTGCTTACGTTGCTCAGCCCGCGCTCGAAGGAGCTTTGGGTGGCAGCGGCCTGCGCTGCGTATTTGATTTTCGCATACGCGCGTTATGTGCCGAAGCTTTTCGGCGCCGCTCGCGTGCTGCAGGAACATCGCTCGAACTTCGTCGGCGAGCGGCTCGTCGGCGAAGAACTCGGCCGGTTGCGATTGCGCGGGTATTCCGTTTTTCACGACGTCCCCTTCGACGGCAGCAACATCGATCACATTCTCGTGGGACCGGGCGGCGTCTTCGCCGTTACGACAAAGACGCGGCGCCGGCCGGCCAAGGTCCACGACGGCTCTCGCGCGAAAGTGATCTACGACGGCGCCTCGCTCTATTTTCCGATCGGCACGGAAGCGCGTTGGGTCACGCTGGCGAAGAAGAACGCGACCCACCTAACGAGCTGGATGAGCCAAATGTCCGGGCAGTCGCTGAACGCCACCGCGCTGCTGACGTTGCCGGGCTGGACTGTGGAGCGCCGCGGTCAATCCGAGGTCAACGTGCTAAACCCGATGGAAATCGCTGCCGTGATCGAGAGCGCGCCCGCCTCCACGCTTGCCCCCGACACGATCGACCGTCTCAGCCGCGAACTCATCGAGCGCTGCCGCCTAAAACGCGAGTCCACCGACTCCCGCCCGCCGCATAGTTTGTCTTGAGGTCGACTCCGGCCTCGGCCTCGGGCGCGGGCGGCGCGGCTGGCAACGGCGCGGTTCACAACGGAGCGCCGGCCTCCGGCCGGCTAGCCGATCTAGTGTCCCGCGAAGCGGGACGGATTTATTAATAAGCCGGCCGGAGGCCGGCGCTCCGTTGCGAGCCGTGCGCGGCGCTGCCACCTACTCCTCGCGATAATCTCCAAACCGGAACTTCGTCCCGTCGCTCTTCTTTCTCCAACCGGGTTTGTTCGCGAGGGCGCTCGGTTTTTTTGGAGCGGGCACGCTCGCCGCCTGCTCTTGCTTCAATTTCTTATAGCTCTCGAAACGCCCCCGCGGCAATTCCCCTTTTTCAATCGCGGCGCGCACCGCGCAACCGGGTTCATTCGTGTGCGTGCAGTTCGTGAAGCGGCACTGCAACGCCAGCTTTTTTATATCCGCAAACGCATCGTCGAGCCCCTCCTCAACGCCCCAGAGCTGCAGCTCGCGCATCCCAGGCGTGTCGATCACCAGCGCGCCGCTCGGCGTCGCCACCAATTCCCGCCGCGTCGTCGTGTGCCGGCCTTTGCTGTCTTTCTCGCGCACTTCGCCGGTCGGCAGCGCCTCGTCACGCACCAGCGCGTTGATCAAACTCGATTTTCCGACGCCGGATGAGCCGATAAACGCCAGCGTTCGACCCGGGCGCGCATACGTCGCCGCGACCGCTTTCAAACCTTTCCGTGTCACCGCGCTCGTGATGAAGACCGGCACGCCCGGCACCAACGCCTCGATGTCGGCCCGGGCTTTTTCCGCATCGTCCGCCAGATCGGATTTATTGAGCAACACCACCGCCTCCGCTCCGCTTTCTTTCGCGGCCACGAGAAATCGCTGCACGCGCTTCGGATTGAAATTTCGGTCCAGCCCGCTGACCAGAAATACCGTGTCGATATTGGCGGCGACGATCTGCTCGATCTCCTCTGAACCGGCGGCTCGCCGCGAAAATTTATTCTGACGCGGCACCACGGCGTGAATATCGGCCCGCTGTTCGCCCGGCCTCAACCGCACCGCGACCCAGTCGCCCACGACCGGAAACTGGTCCGGCGTCTTCGCATGGTGAAAAAACTTCCCGCCGCATTCCCCCAAGACTTCGCCGCTTTCCAACTGCACGGCATAAAAATTCCGCCGCAGCTCGCAAACCACCCGCGCTGGCTCGAGCCCGGCCGCCGCATATTCCGCGAATGCCCGGGCAAAAGACTCGTTCCAGCCGAGTTCGGTAAGCGTCATGGGATGAGGAAGAAGGCTGAAATCGAGCGAAGGCTGAAGGCGGGCGACTGCGCGGCGAAGCTGTAACCACGAATATTTTCCCACGAATCACACGAAGCACACGAAATCAAAAAATTATTTCCCACGGAATACACGGAGGGCACGGAAGTAAAAATCATCTTCCGAGGTTTCCGTGTATTCCGTGGGTAAAATGGATCGGACACTTCGTGTGATTCGTGTGACTCGTGGGGAAATATCTCGTCTCCAAAACCGACTTTCCACTTCGCCATTCTCCCTTCTACAGTCTTCCTTCCCCTTTTACATTCTTCCTTCGCCTTCCACATGTCCCTCACTCCTTCGTCGCCGGCTCCGTCGGCCATTCGTCCTGTTCAGAAACTCATGGCAGCCAACCGCAGCGAGATCGCGGTGCGCATCTTCCGGGCAGGGACGGAATTGGGGCTCAGAACGGTCGCCGTTTTCGCGCAGGAGGATCGTTTCTGCATCCACCGGTACAAGGCCGACGAGGCCTATCAAATCGGACGCGGGAAGGGGCCGGTCGCGGCTTACCTCGACATCGAGAGCATCATCGCCGTTGCGAAGGATAAAGGCATCGACGCCATTCACCCGGGCTACGGTTTCCTTTCGGAGAATGCGGACTTCGCGCGCGCCTGCGAAAAAGCGGGCATCGTGTTCGTCGGGCCGCGGCCCGAGTTGCTCGACATGATGGGCGACAAAACCGCCGCGCGCGCCGTCGCGAAAAAAATCGGCGTTCCCGTTTTGCCCGGCACAGAAGATCCGGTTTCCGATCGCGAAGAGGCGTTGAAGATCGCGAAATCGATCGGCTTTCCGCTCATCATCAAAGCGGCTTTCGGCGGCGGTGGCCGCGGCATGCGCGTCGTGCACAAGGCAGCCGATCTCGCCGCGCTGCTCGACGAGGCGCAGGGCGAGGCGGAACGCGCGTTCGGCAACCCGGCCGTTTTCCTCGAGAAATACATTCAGCGCGCGAAACACATCGAGGTGCAGATCCTCGGCGACCAACACGGCAACGTCATCCATCTCCACGAACGCGACTGCTCCGTGCAACGCCGGCACCAGAAGGTCATCGAGGTCGCGCCGAGCTACCGCCTGCCGGAAAACGTGGTGCGCGATCTCTGCGAAGCCGCTGCGAAAATGGCCAAGGCGATTCGCTACGACAACGCCGGCACGATCGAATTCCTCTACGATTTGGACAAGCACGAGTGGTTCTTCATCGAGATGAATCCGCGTATCCAAGTTGAACATACAGTGACCGAAGTGCTGACCAATCTCGATTTGGTCCGCGCCCAGATTCTCATCGCGCAAGGTCACTCGCTACACTCGCCCGAGGTCGGCATGCCGCGCCAGGCCGATGTGCCGCGCAACGGCTACGCGATCCAGTGCCGCATCACCACGGAGGATCCCGAAAACAAATTCATTCCCGACTACGGCCGCATCCTCGCGTACCGCTCGCCCGGCGGTTTTGGCCTGCGCCTCGACGGCGGCATGGGCTTCGCCGGCGCGGTAATCACGCCGTATTACGATTCGATGCTGGTGAAGGCGATCACCAGCGGACCGACTTATGAAATCGCGATGCGCCGCGCGCTGCGCGTGCTGAGCGAATTCCGCATCCGCGGGGTGAAGACGAACATTCCGTTTTTGGAAAACGTGCTGCAGCACGAGCAGTTTCGCACCGGTCAGGCCACGACCACGCTGATCGACACGACGCCCGAGCTTTTCACCTTCAAGCCACGGCGCGACCGCGCGACGAAGCTGCTCAATTTCATCGGCAACGTGAGCGTCAACGGCAATCCGCACGCCAAGGGTTATCGTCCGGAAAAGCCTCTGCCCGTCGCCATTCCGCCGACCTTCGATCATCACGCGCCTCCGCCAGCGGGAACGCGCCAGTTGTTGCTCGAAATGGGCGCGAAGAAATTCGCCGAGTGGACCCTGAAGCAGAAGCGTC
Organism: Opitutaceae bacterium; assembly: GCA_035765635.1. GTDB lineage: Bacteria > Verrucomicrobiota > Verrucomicrobiia > Opitutales > Opitutaceae > EW11. The sequence goes on along the minus strand of DASTWZ010000040.1, from coordinate 34,938 downwards.
TCCTGATTACGGATACAACGTTCCGCGACGCGCACCAATCGCTCATGGCCACGCGGGTGCGCACCTACGACATGTTGGCGATCGCGGGCGCCGTCGCGCGGCGCGCGTCCGGCCTTTACTCGCTCGAGATGTGGGGCGGCGCCACGTTCGACACGGCTATGCGTTTTCTCAGCGAAGATCCGTGGGAGCGCCTGCGCCAGCTGCGCGCGCGTGTGCCGAATATCTGTTTTCAAATGCTCTTCCGCGGCGCGAACGCGGTCGGCTATACGAATTATCCGGACAGCGTCGTCGCCGGTTTCGTGAAACACGCCGCGCAAAGCGGCATGGATATTTTCCGCATTTTCGACTCGCTGAATTATCTGCCGAACCTGCGCGTGGCGATGGACGCGGTGCAGGAAACGCACGCCGTGTGCGAAGCAGCGCTCTGCTATACGGGCGATATTCTCGATGAGCGCCGCGACAAGTATTCACTCCAGTACTACGTGCGCCTGGCCAAGGAGCTGGAAAAAATGGGCGCGCACATTCTCGCGATCAAGGACATGGCCGGACTGTGCCGTCCCTACGCCGCGCAGAAATTGGTCAAGGCGCTGAAGGACGAGGTCGGCCTGCCGATTCATTTCCACACGCACGACACGAGCGGCATCGCCGCGGCGTCGATCTTGCGCGCGACGGACGCAGGCGTGGACATTGTCGATCTCGCCCTCGCCTCGATGAGCGGCAGCACGGCGCAGCCGAACTTGAATTCCATCGTGGCCGCGTTGGAAAACACGCCGCGCGACACGAAGCTCGCGCTGCAAACGCTGAATGAATTCTCCGATTATTGGGAGCAGGTGCGTGAATATTATCGCCCTTTCGACACCGCCCCGAAAACCGGATCGGCGGAAGTTTACCTGCACGAAATGCCGGGTGGCCAATACACGAACTTGAAGGAGCAAGCCGCCGCGATGGGCGTGTCGCATCGCTGGCCAGAGATCGCGCGGACGTACGCCGAGGTGAATCAACTGCTCGGCGACATTGTGAAGGTCACGCCGTCATCGAAAGTCGTGGGCGACCTGGCGCTGTTTCTGTTTTCGCGCGGCATCAAGCCGGCCGATGTGGTCAATCTCGAGCCTGGCTCGATTCCATTTCCCGAAAGCCTAATCGACATGTTGACCGGCGGACTCGGCTGGCCCGAGGGCGGTTGGCCGGAGGCGGTTTCACGTGTCGTCCTCGGCGAGAAACGCGCGAAGGAAGCAAAGGCGAAGTACCAGGCCTCATTGAAAAAATCCGGCCGCGACGCAGCGAACACGGGCGCGGGCTCGGCCAATGGCGATGCGGCGCGTTCGGCCGGCTCGTTGGCTCAGTTCAGGAAAGAACTCGCGGAGAAACTTCGCCGCGAGCCGACGGACGACGAACTGTATTCTCATTTGATGTATCCGCAGGTCTTCGCGGATTTCACGAAACAGCAGAAAGAATCCGGCGATGTGAGCACGCTGCCGACGCCTGCGTTTTTCTATGGGCTCAAGCCCGGCGAGGAAGTTTCCGTGCAGATCGAGGAAGGAAAGACGCTGATCATTCGCCTGGTCAGCATCGGTGCCCCCGACAAGGACGGCCGCCGCTCCCTGAGTTACGAGCTGAACGGCATGTCGCGCGAAGCTTATATTCAAGACAAGAGCATCGCGCCGAAAGCGAAAGCCCGCCCGAAGGCGGACTTGGCGGATCCGCTGCAGGTGCCCGCGCCGATTCCTGGTTTGATCGCGGCGCTGACCACGTCTGTTGGCGCGAAGGTCGCGAAAGGCGACAAGCTCTTCATGGTCGAAGCGATGAAGATGCAGACCACGGTTTATGCCCCCGCTGACGGCGTGGTGACCGAGCTGCACGTCGCGATCGGCGACACCGTCGAGAGCAAGGATCTGTTGATCAAGCTGAAGGCGGGATGAGGCTAAGGACGGCGCGCCGTTGGGTGGCTCCGTCGCCTCGCGACCGCTCCGCCACACCGCTGGTGTTTTACCGAGGCTGAATCCGGTCGATTTCACCGCCACATTGTGGCTCCACGGCTTGCGCCTGCGGTCTGCGGCGGTGAATTTGGCATACACGAAACGACGATGAATGGCTACGGCTCGACGGAAGAACACCAACCAGTGACGTGGATACGCGGACACCCGATATTCGCGGCGCATTTCGTGGTGCTCGTGTTCGTCGTCTCGATGCTAGCCACCGCCCTCCTCATGGCGATGCGCGTGTTCCTGCCTCTCGAGCAGATGACATTCAGCAGCGCCGCCGTGCTGCAGGGCCAGGTCTGGCGCATCGCGACGTACGGATTGGTGAACAAGCCTTCGATCTGGTTCGTCGTCGATATGTTCATGATCGTCTGGTTCGGGCGGGAGATCGAAAAATTTCTCGGGCGCTCGAAGTTCTTTCGCCTGTACGCCGCGATTTATCTGCTGCCGCCGCTCATCTTCACGGTTTTCGGGATGATGATTCCCACAACGCTGGTCGGTGAAACCGGCGGTTTCGCGCTCTTCATCGCCTTCGCCACGCTGTATCCCAACGTACCGATTTTTCTGAACGTATTGGCCAAATGGGCCGCAGCGGTGCTGGTCGGAATTTATGCGCTCATGTACATCAGCGATCAAAACGTCACGCAGCTCATCTCACTGCTCGCGACATCGTTTTTTTCGTTCGCATACATTCGCTATCAGCAGGACCGATTCAGCCTGCCTCAATTTCCGGTGCGCAGTGCGCAACCCAAGTTGCGCGTGGTTCCCGATGTAAAAGCGAAGAGCAGCGCCGGGAGTTCGAGGGCAGAGATGGAACTCTCCATGACGGAAGTCGACGCGCTGCTCGAGAAGATCGCCCAGTCAGGCATGTCGAGCCTCACTGCGAAAGAGCGCGCGAAGCTCGATGCCGCGCGCGACGATTTGATGAAGCGCCGCACGCGCGGAAATTGATATTTCGGAGGACGGCGCGCGCGCCGTTCTCCGCCTAGCCGACCGGCCAATACCGCGCTGCGGGAAAGCTGGTACGATGTTGTCCATCAAATCGCCCCAAGCGCCACAGCGCAGCGGGCCCAAACAACATCTGTATCATGATTCCCACTACACTCTATCGCGCCACCTCGGCCAAAGCTTCGGTCAAGTCGCGCCTCGCCGCCGTCTCGCGTTCCACCAACACGGAAACCACCGGCTTCGGCCGCGTCGTCGCTCCGCGTGAAATCAAACGTTCTGCAGCGGTTGCGACCGGTGTCCAAAGGTCCCCGAGCTTCGCCAAGATTTTTGCCAGCGGCGGTCTGACCCTCAAGCAAGCCCAACGCCTCATGGCCGACGCGGCGCTCGAACCGATCGCCGGCGAGTCCCCCGTGATCTATCAACGGCCTTCCGTCGCTCTCCACCACTACAGCGCAGCGGTGCTCTGCGGCATGATCGCGCTGATCGTGGGGACCTTCTTCAGCTTGCTGGTGAACTGAGGAGAGCGCGGCCTCGACGCTGATCGAGCGAGTCTCGGCGCCCGCGCCGCTTAGATTTGCAGTGGGCGGATATAGTCGCACGCTTCCCGCCAACTTCTATGGTCTCCATCATCGCCTTCACCGCTCTGGCCATTGTCGCCCTCGCATTTTCTGTCGTGAACGCAGCTTTGCCGAAAGCGGCGAAAGCCCTGCTTCGTGTCATTGCCATCCTGCTTTTTGTCGTCGGCCTCATGATCGGCTCGTCCGTCGTGGTCGATAACTCCGAGGTGGGCATCGTTGTGAAGCTCTACGGCAGCAGTTTGCCCACGGGCGACATCATCGCCCGCAATGGCGAAGCCGGTCCGCAAGCCGGCGTGCTCATGCCCGGATACCACTTCGGCTACTGGCCGTTTCTCTATGAAGTGAAACATCAGCCGGTGATCACGATTCGTCCCGGCGAAGTGGGTTTCGTCTCCGCGCGCGATGGTCGATCCCTGCCGGAAGGCTCCACCTTCGCGCCCGAGTGGCCGAGCACGAAAGACATGATGGACGCGGTGAAATTTCTGTCTCCAAACGGTGGATACCGCGGGCCCCAAACCTCCGTGCTGACTCCCGCCACTTATCGTTTCAACACCGCGCTGTTCGATGTCACGCCCCTGCCTGCGCTTTCCGTCAGCGCCGGAACCGTCACGGTGATCAAGAGCAACACGGGCGCGGTTCCAAGTGCCAGCGATGGCGAAATCGAAAGCGTCAACGGCGTGCCGCTCGTGAAAAAGGGATTTCGCGGCGTGTGGGCGGAGCCGATGCTCCCCGGTACTTACTATCTGAATACAAAGGCGTACGAGCCGATCGTCGTGAAGACGACTCAGCGCGTGTACACCTATCAAGCGCTCAGTTCGACCCCGCGTGCTCGCGCTGGTCAGAAGGCCGAGGATCCGCAGGACTGGGCGGTGGCCGTGAGGACAAAGGACGGTTTCACGTTCCCGGTCGATGTTCGCGTCGTCTGCGCGATCGAGGCGAAAAACGCTCCGCACTTGGTCGCCTTGCTCGGCAATCCGGACGCGGTCGTCAAAGACGATCAGGAGAGCGAGCAGCTCGAAGTGCTCGAGGCGAAGGTCATTCTTCCTTCGATTCGCGCCATCTTTCGCAATGAAGCGGAATCAAAAGGCGCGCTGGAATTCGTTGCTGGACGAAGCGAAATCGAGGCCGCCGCGAGCAAGGCCGTCACCGCGGAATTGGCCAAATCGAAGATCACAGTCTACGGCGTTTTCCTGGGCAACATTCACTTGGACGTAACCGATGCCGGTCGCACCTTGATCCAGACACAGACGGACAAGGAAGTGGCGCTGAACCAGCAGAAACTCTACACGCAGCAGCAACTCGCCGAAAAAACCCGCGCCGATCTCGTGCGCGCGAAGGAACAGGCCGATCAGCAAAAGAATCTCGCCGCCGCCGAATTCAGCATCGACATCCAGAAAGCCCAGGCAAATGCCGCGATCGAAAGAGCGCGCGGCGAAGCGAAAGCGCTCGAGATCACCGGCGAAGGCCGGGCCAATGCGTACCGCAAACTCGTCGAGAGCCTCGGTCGTGATCAGGTTGCCCAGATCGAGTTGTTGAAGCTCGTGGTCGACGGCCGCGTGCGCATCACGCCCGACGTGATGGTCTCCAGCGGCGGCGCGAACGGCATCAATGATGCGCTCGCCGGAACGCTGCTGCGCAATGCGGCCAGCGAAGCCACCGCCGCCGCTCGCGGCGCGAGTACGACCAATCCAGCAGCCCGCGACGGCGCGTCGAGCACCTCGGCAAAATAGGCGCGCGTCTCCACTGGTGTTTTTCTTCGCGCTTCGTAGGCTCGGTCCGTCATGAGAGTTCTCCTCTTCATTTCCGTTTTCGCGATTCTGCTCTGCATTGGCGCTCTCATGTGGGTGCTGGCGAAGTTCAAGCGCGACGAAGAGGCGAAGCGCGAAGCCAAGGGCAAAGGCCCCGTCATCGATATTTGAGCACAGACGAGGCTGAAGGGCTGACAAATCCCGCCGGTTGACAGACGACCAAGGCCGCACGACCTAGGGCAGATGCGAACCGCACTGCCCTTTCTTTTTGCCCTGATCGCAAGTTCAGCCGGTCTCAGCGCCGCGGAAACCAAAGCGCCCGCAAAGTCCGACGTGGTCTCCGCGGGAGTCCAGCCGGGTACCACAAACGCGTCATCGCAGCTTGGCGGTGGGTCGGCGGAGACCAGTGCGCCGACGTCGCCGTCCGAAGCCGAGCTTTTGCAGATGACCGCACGCTATGCGCCGGTCGACATTAAGGTGGACGTGAGCCGTCTTCCCGCCAGCGAGCGCCGCGTTTTGGATAAACTGATCGAAGCGTCGAAAGTGATGGACGCGCTTTTCCTTCGGCAGGTCTCGCCGCTGAACGAAGCGCGCCTGATCGAACTCGCTCGCGACGATTCGCCCCTCGGTCGCGCACGGCTTCATTACTTTCAATTGAATGCCGGCCCCTGGTCGCGACTCGACGAAAACGCACCGTTTCTTCCCGGAGTGGAAGCGAAGCCGCTGTCGGGGAATTTCTATCCCGCCGGCGCGACCAAGGAAGAAGTCGAAAAATGGATCGAGCAGTTGCCTGCCGGAGAGCGCGCTGCGGCCACGGGGTATTTCACGACGATTCGACGCGCCCCGGACGGAAAGTTCGTCGCCGTGCCCTACAGCCTCGAATACCAGGGCGAACTCGCTGTCGCCGCGCGTCTCCTACGCGAAGCCGCAGAAGCCACGACGCAGCCGACATTGAAGACGTTTCTGGAAAAGCGTGCCGAGGCGTTTTTGAGCAATGACTACCGCGAGAGCGACATCGCCTGGATGGATCTTAACGCCTCGATTGAGCCAACAATCGGGCCCTACGAAGTCTACGAGGACGAGTGGTTCAACTACAAAGCCGCCTTCGAGTCGTTCATTGCCCTAACCGACGAAGATGAGTCAGCCAAGCTGACGCAGTTCAGCGGGCGTTTGCAGGAGTTGGAGGATCATCTGCCGATCGAGCCCTCGCAGCGCCGGCCGAAGCTGGGCGGTTACTCGCCGATCCGCGTGGTGAACCTCGTTTTCAACGCCGGTGACGGTCGCAAAGGCGTGCAGACTGCGGCGTTCAATTTGCCGAACGACGAGACGGTCGTCGCCGCGAAGGGCTCGAAGCGGGTGCTGCTCCGCAACATCCAGCAAGCCAAGTTCGAGCGCGTGCTGCTGCCCATCGCGCGCGTGGCATTGCGGCGCGAAGATCAGGGCGAGGTCAAATTCGAGCCGTTCTTCACGCACATCCTGATGCACGAGCTGATGCACGGACTAGGGCCGCAGACGATTCGTATTGGGAATCGCAATACAACGGTGCGGGCGGAGTTGAAGGAACTCGGCGGCGCACTGGAGGAGGCGAAGGCGGATATCTCTGGCCTATGGGCGCTGCAGTATCAAATGGACCACGGTGGGTTGGACCGGGCTGACGAACGCGCGCTATATATAACGTTTCTCGCGTCGAGCTTCCGTACGTTGCGTTTCGGTCTGACAGAATCGCACGCCCGGGGAATGGCATTGCAAGTGAACTGGCTGCTCGACCACCACGGCTTCGTGGTGAATTCCGACGGGACGTTTTCCGTAAACTTCGCCAACGTGAAAGAAGCCGTCACGAGCCTGACCCACGAAATCATGACCATCCAGGCCACCGGAGACTACGCTCGCGCCAAAGCCCTCCTGGAACGCATGGTCGTAATCCGTCCCGAAGTAAAACGCATCATCGCCAAGCTCGAAACCGTCCCCTCCGACATCGAACCGCACTTCGTGCTGGAGGGCACCAGCGGGCTCACCCGACTGCCCTGAGTCCTCTGCGACTGGCCGCGCAATGAGGGGGCTTGCAACGGAGCGCCGGCCTCCGGCCGGCTACCTAATTCACCGCGGCTACGCCGCGCTAGGTTTCGAAAGCCGGCCGGAGGCCGGCGCTCCGTTGCGAGCCGATTCCGGAAACGAAAAGCCAACGCTAAGTCAAAGCGGCGCTAGGTTAAAACGGCGCTATGGGACCTGCGGCGCTGCTCCACGGCCAATCTTCGGCCTTCGCCACTAAACCCGCTGCAACGGGGTTCTGATGTATATAACGTACCAGCGCGCGATAGTGCTCCTCGCTGCGAACAAACGTATCGAAGTACTCTCGCTGCCAAACTTTTCGAGCAGTCACTTTCGGGATATTAGCGGAAGAGCCGACCCTAACTGTATTAGCAGAATGGTCGACCCCGGCATCAGCGGTAAAATCGACTCCGAAATTTCCATCGCGCGCCAGTTTATCTCTTCGGGCGAGAATGCGTTTAGCCGTAAAGGACTTCCACGAATGAACAATTGTACCCAGCGCCCAGTCGGCCAGCGGCTCCACGACCACGTGTACGTGGTTCGGCATTACAACCCACGCGTGCAAAACGTAGCGCCGGCGATCGAAGAACCGCCAGGCATCGACCACTATCGATGCATTTACGACGTCGCGAAGAATACAGGACCCGCAGCCTTTATTTAGCTGATGCTCGAAGAATCGAATCGCTGCGGGAGCACTCTGCTTGTCCAGTTCACGGATCTTCAAAACGACTTCCATCGGCAGCGAATCAACAAGTCGATATGTCACAGCTTGCAGCACGACATCGTCATTATAATGCGGCAAATAGCCGCGCGAAGACCACTCCCCGAATTCCCGCATATTGAATTCAGATATATGCCGGAAGTAGCCGATGTCGAGATATTGACTAGGCTATTTTTTAATCACTTACAGCATCGGAAGAAGTTGAATAGACCGTCGGCACGAAGCGTCGGTTTTCGTTCTCAAAATCGCCCGCAATACAGCGTCGGCTTTTTTTCGGAGACGGTTTGCAGCGGGAGCACCGGCCTTTCGTTCCTAATTCGGTTCGCAGCGGAGCATCAACCTTTCGTCTCAAATCCGGTTAGCAGCGGAGCCCCGGCCTTTCGTTTCGCGTCCAGTTAGCGACGGAGCATCAGCCTTTCGTTTCGAATCTAGTTAGCAACGGATCGTCGGCTTTTCGTTTCAAATTTCGGCTCGCAACGGAGCGCCGGCCGGAGGCCGGCGCTCCGTTGCAAGCCGGATTCGAAAAAAGCTGGCGCGCTATTGCTAGCGCGCGTTCGCGAGACACTCCGCGTCAGAACTCCAAACGGGTTGTCAGCTCCCAACTGGTGGGGGCGCCCATGCGGTATTGGCCGTAGGTGCCGTCGGGGTTCGAGCTGATCGGAATCAATCGGTGACCGGCGAAGAGGTCTCGAAGGTTCAACTGGATCGTGCCGTTGATCTTCGAGGTGATCTTGTGGCGGTAGGAGAACCACAAATCATACGATGTCTCGGCCTTCGCATAAATCGGGCTGTCCAGATCGGCGATGATCGTGTCCGCCTTGGCATCATAGATCGGATAATATCCAATCGCATAGCGCCCAGTATAACGCACCGCACCACCGATGCCAAAGCCCTTCAACACGCCACGTTTGAAGTCGTAGCTCGTGATAAAGTTCACCGTGTACTTCGGCAGTTCGCTGATCGCCTTTCCATTCGAAGCCTTCGCCGTGAGGTACGGAACATACGTGTTCGTCACCCATTTGCTGCCGAGGAACTGCGCGTTACCGCCCGTTCCTTCATCACCCCATTCGTCGATCTGCGCAAAGCCGGTGCGATGCCAATAGTCCACCGGGCCGAGTTGGTCCGTCGGGCTGTATCCATCCAGCGCCACGGTCTTGAACGCCGCGATATAGCGATCCATCGCCGCATCGAGCACGTTTGTCTGTTCGGCAATCGAACGCGAGGCATTGATCGCCACACGCCAGTTGCTCGTAATGTTCGCCGTCAACTCCAGCTCCGTTCCCTTTGAGGCAATATCAGCGGTGTTCTTGAACGAGCCGATACCCGTGGACGTCCACTGATTCGCACTGCCGTCTGACTCAACAATGCGGTTAAACTGAAACGCCTCCTGCAGATTCGTGCCAATCGGGCGGAACCACTCAGCGTCAGTGCGGGCGTTGAACCACGCCGCACGATAGGCGCGCTCGTCGGCCGTGATCTGCGGCTCTTCATAAGCCTGACCCGTCGCGGGATTGATCGTCCCTTCCGGCTGGGTCAGCGCCGAGGCACGAATGCGGAGCGGCTGTTTCAACAACGCGGCACGCGTTGCAGAGTCGGCCGACGCCCACGCCACCGGCAACGGCTGATTCGCGAGGGTCTTGTCATAGGTGTCTCCGAAGAACCATTTGTTAACAATAAACTCCGGCGTCGTGTTTTGACGGCTGCTGCCACTCCAGGACTCGAGCATCAAGCCGTTTAATGTCCTCTGCAGCTTTTCCTGTATTAATCCACTGGAGGGACCGCCCTGCGCACTCGTATTGCGCTGCACCGTCTTATACCATGTCGCACGCAGCGTCAGCCGATCGTTCAATGTGCTGATCAGCACCGAATAATCTTTCGACTCACCCGACGGCGCGGCCAGCTGATGACGCTCAATATCAAAGCCTACATCGTTCGGTCGAAAGTTCGACGCATGATTGTAACCCAGCGTGATCGTGGTGCCCCAGGGCAGATGCTTATTAATGAACTCCGGTGAATGCAAAATGATGCCGTAGCTATGCGTCGTCGCATCAGCGTAGAGATCATTCGCCGGATCGTAGGTCCATTTTGGATCAAATGGATTCTGCACGCGTTGCTTGCGCGCATCTTGCGGGAGCAGCGGGGGCGTGCCCTTGGCCTGCTTGGAAAACTTGTCTTCGCGAACGCCGAACAGACCAACCACCGTATCATTCAGAAAACGCGACTGCCAAATGAACGACTTACTATCGATCTGCTGACGCGTTCCGCTGGCGCCAGTGATGAGGCTGCTGAGATTGTCATTCTCGTTCATCACGCTGGTCGTGACATTCGACCAATCCGGAATCGCCGTGGGATATCCGGGATCGTAGCGCGTTTGCGCGGTGATCGTGCCCGTCGGCATCTGCACGGCGTTCACGCCGTGAATGCCCATCCCAACCGGACTGCTCAAGGTAGCCGGAGCTTTGTCACTATTTAAATAATGAACAAAGGTCAGACCATCGTAACCATACTGCCCGATTTCCTGTCCGAGATCACTCAGTTTATATGAATAATCGGAGTGAGTATTCGTCTGCGTCGACAACACGCCGGTGAACGTTTGCTCGCCGATAATCGAGGTCAGGATTCCCTTTTGCATGAAATCATCGAGACGGAACTTATAGAACGCCGTCGCTCGCGCGTTCTCGGCCATCTCGTTGCGCCACTGCGCCGCAGTGTCTGACACATAATACGGCCGCAGAAAATTCGGATTCGGCGCGCCGTTTGGCTGCTGTGCGTTGATATCGATCGAGACCGTGTACGGGTCGTTGATCAGATTTTTGTAACCGTCTTTGAAGTTCTGCTTATCATACACCACTTCAATGCCGGCCCGGTCGTGGAAGTACGTCTGACGACCACTGATGTTGATCGTATGGAAGTCATTCCATTGATAATTATTCGGACCCGTCAGGCTGTCGTGCCAATAGTCGAACACCGACGTGTCGAGAATCTGCTGCGCTTGCCAGCCGGTGAAACCGGTGAACGCCTTGCCGCTGCGTTTCTCATAGTCATTGATGATAGCCATGACTCGCGGGTTGTTCGCGAACGTCGCTTTCTGATTGAGCGCGTTTGAGCCCGACCAGGTGTCGTAAGCATTGGTCACGTACTGCCAGCTCGAGAAAACCGCGCCACCACGCTGGCGGACGGCATCAGTGATGTTATTGCCGCCGGTCTTCGACGAATTCGGATCGCTGAAGATCATGCCAATCTGGTCGTACCAGCTTGGCCACGCACCTGAGTAGTTTCCGAGATAAGGCGTGATCTCCGCCGGGATCGCGGAGGTGGTCGTAGGTTTCGTATATTTGTTAACGTTCTGACTGTACCACGGCGTAATGTCGTCCACCGGCGGCGTCTGCAGCGGCCGGTTTGCCTTGGTCTGGCCCTTTTCGAAATTCACAGTGAATTCCGTGTACACGCCATCGGCCACTTTCGGCGTCCAGCGCGGGCTGACCGTGAAACGTTTCACCCGCGAATAGGTGCCTTCCTGGGAAAACTTCTGATTTTCCGCGAGCCCATTCAGGCGAATGGCAAGCGTGTTGGGAAGGATGACTTGATTGAGATCGGCCGTGCCGCGCAAGCCGCCCTCATTCGAGACGCGCCCCTCGACCATGTAGCGATCGCGAGACATGTTGGGCGTCTTCAACGAATAGTTGATGATGCCGGCCGGGCTGCCCAATCCATAGAGAATCGAATTCGGCCCGCGCTGAATTTCGATGCTGTTGACATTATAGGCATCGAGCGGAATCGACGTGACCCAGAAGTCACGCGTCAGGTCGGCTTGGTTCAAACCGCGCACGCGAGTTTGCTCCTGCGGACGCGAGAGGCGGCTGTTCTGGCCGCCGATGTCCTGCGCATAAGTGCCGAAATAATTACCCCGCACGCCTTCGACCTGCGTGTTCGTTGTATAAATAAGGAGGTCCTGCACGGAGGTCGCGCCGGTATCCTGGAGGAATTGCGTGGTCACGACGGAAATCGGCGACGCGATATCCTTCAGACTCGTGTTCAAGCGGCTTCCTGCGAGCGAAGAACTGGCGAGATAGCCTTCGTCCTTCGAACTCGAGACTTCAAAAGGCGAGAGCGTGATCGTCTCGTCCGCAACTTCATCATTCTTCTGCTTGGCGGCATCTGGTGCGGCCGGCGCCTGCTGGGCCGAAGCCGCAGATGTAATGGCGAGACAAAGCACGCTCGCCAGAATGGCCAAGCGCGGCTCGCGCATACTCGATTGAGTAGACTTCATAGGTTGGTTCGTTGATTCGCGGACGCGCCGCACGGGAGGAGCGCGACCGCGAGGGATACCCGTCACTTGGGAGCGGGAGGGTTAGGTAACAGTCCTGACGCGACGTTTAGTAATCCGTCGTGTGCATCCTCATAATATCAGAACCCACGGAGGGCCGAAATGAGAAGAGAGCCGCAGAAAATACGATTTTGCGCGCTCGGAATTTGTATCGACTATTCCGATACAGCAGAGCGCGAAAACACCGGCAGTTCGTCGCGGGTGACGACGCGGTCGTCCGCATAGAGCGCGCGAATTTCTTCCACGGTGTTCTCCGTGAAAGTCAGCTCCGCCCAGCTCATGAAGCCGCACCACCGCGGCTGATCGCGCAGCAAGGAGGCACTCGGCAAGACCGAGCATTCGCCAATGATGATCGGACGGTCGCCCGTGATCGGCACAATATAGTCATACCATTCCTTGCGGTAGCCGTTCGCGTAAATATCGAAGCCAAACACATCCCAATATTTCCGACCGGGATCGTAGTCGGCAAAGTCACGACTCATGTCCTGCATGTCCCAAACCCAAATGATATTATGCAGGCCTTTTTCCTTCGTTAAATAATCGTGCGTCAGCTGATATAATTTCGCAGTGCCGCGCGGACCGGGGCGCCCGCCCCACCAGAACTTCCCCTGATTCATCTCGTGGAAAGGACGGAAGAGAAACTGCACGCGGTTCTGCTGGAGAAAGCGGAAGTATTTGCTGTATTCGTCGAGCCGCCGTTTCCAGAGCGTGTTGAGGTGCCCGCCGTCAGTGACGAGGTCTTCCCACTCCGCATCGGTGTAGTGACTCAGCACGCCGCCGTCCCAGACCGTCGCCTCCGCCTGATGCGGCGGCGCGACGTGCATCATCAATTGGACAATCGAACCATGGTCCCATTGGTTCTTGCACTCGTAGATCATGGCCCAGCGGCTATTTATATCATCGTCCTTAAATAAGAAATCGCCGCTCCAGAGCGCGGGATATTTTCCGATGAGCCGATATAGCTGATCCGTTTGCAGCGAAGGCCGGCTATTCGGCTCGCGATTGTGTATTCCCGAAATGACCTTCCGACCGGAAATGCTTTTCAGATAATCGACCACCGTGATCGGACGCGTCGCAGCGGGAAGGACGGCAGTCTTTCCGTCGATTGGATTGGCCATGGAAATCGTCGCCGCAGTGAGAGTGACGGTCAGGAGAAAAGTGCGTTTTAACATTATCGAACCTCCGCATTGTAGCGGCGCGCATCTCCTTCCGAAATGCGATTTTTCGCGGGCGGATTGTGAATCCCGCGCCGCGGGTTGGCGCGCGGCAATCGACGCCACACCACCGGTCAGGCGTCTTCCTTGGCGTCGGGGTCGATGGAGGACTGCACGTGGCCCGACGCGATCTTGGGCTGATGTTTTTTGCGATACGCGCCCGGCGGCATGCCGACATAGCGATTGAACATCACGCTGACGTATTCGGTATGCGGAACACCCACGAGATCGGCGACATTCTTGAGCGGAAGATCCGTTTCGATGAGGAGTTGCTTGATGCGTGCGATCTGAATCGCGCGAATTTCCATGTGCGGCGACCGTCCGCAGAGTTGGCGAAATTTTCTTTCGAGCGCGTGGCGCGAGAGACCAACGCGCGCCGCCACGTCTTCGGCCGAAATGCCCTTGCAGGCGAACTCTTGTATATAATGCAAGGCGGCGCGCACGACTTGATCGTCGATCGCGAGCACATCGGTCGAGCGCCGAACCACGACGCGAATCGGATCGATCCGAATGTCTTCCTCGCTAGTGAACTTTCTTTCAGCCATCAAACGCTCGAGCAACTCAGCGGCCCGGAAGCCCGCGAGCTGGCGATCTGTGGCCACGCTGGAGAGCGGCGGTGTGCCGAAGGCGCAGCGCACGTAGTCGTTATTGACGCCAAGCACCGAAACTTCCGTGGGAACGAGGTAGCCCGCGGCGCGGCAGGCTTCCGTGACTTGAAGCGCGCGCAGATCGTTGCAGGCGAAAACGGCGAGTGGCCTGGGCAGCGACGCGAGCCATTGCATCAGTTCGCGCTGCTGACGTTCATTCCAACTCGCGTTCATCGGGTCGTACGCAGCGTCGATGGTGTGGCAATCCATGCCGGCGAGCCGGAGCGCTTCGGAAAAGCCCAGTTCGCGCTCCTTCGACCACGTTTCGCGAAGTCCGCAAAACGCGAAATGTTTGAAACCGCGCTCCAGAAAATGCTCCGCGCCCATGTGGCCCACGGCGCGATTATCCGGCCGAATCTTCGGCAGGCCCTGCGGCCCGGGTTCGTCATTCAAATCGACAATCGGGATGCGCAAACGCTGACAGAGATCGAGTAACTCGGGGCTCGTATGACGGGTGATAATGCCGTCCCACTTGTTTTCATTGATCCAGGACAGGTCGTTGACCGATGCGGCATCGACATCGAGGCGTACATGCCAGCGCCCGTCGACGTAGCGGGAAATGCCCAGGAGCAGGGCCTTCGCGTCGTCCCAGAGCAGATTGAAAATCAACAAGACATTCGGCGTAGTCTGCGCGCGCTTTTCCGTCTGCGCGGGAGCAGCCGTCGTGTTCGTTGCGCCAGACACAGCGTGGCGAGCGGGTTTTCGGCGCGGAGTTTTTTTCAATACTTCGACGGGCATAAATCTCAATCTTGCTGGAATTCAGGTCCAGGTATACCACGGGCGGCAAGCTCGCGGCAAAAAACGCGCGGGGTCGCGTCTTACGAGGAGCTTTTTGGCAATTGCGGTGAATCAATACAATGGGAAAGGCGCGGCAGCCCCGGAAATCTTCTCCGCGCATTTTCTCATTTTTCCTATGAACAATCTCAGTTCAGCTCTCTTGAAAGCAGCCGCTTGCGACGAACACTTTTCCACCCTCGCAGGTCGCGCACTATTCTGCTGATTCGACGCCTGATGACATCCCCACGACCGCCCCGCCCCCTGAGTTGGAGAGAGAAAATCGCGTACGCGGCGGGGGACACGGCGTCGTGTTTCTATTGGCAGACGTTTTCGACGTTTCTGCTGATATTCTATACAGACACCTTTGGACTGAAGCCCGCTGCCGTAGCCACGCTGCTGCTGTTGCCGCGTTTCTGGGACGCGGCGCTCGATCCGATCATGGGCGTGATCGCAGACCGTACGCGCTCGAAGCACGGAAAATTTCGGCCGTGGATTCTTTGGGGCATTCTTCCGTTTTCATTTTTCGGCGTGTTGATGTTCGTCACGCCGAACTTCAGCTATCACGGCAAATTGGTTTACGCGTATATCATTTATACGCTCGTGATGATGGCCTACACGATGGTGAACGTGCCCTATGGCGCACTCCTCGGAGTGATCTCACCTGACTCGCATGAACGCACCAAGCTCGCGTCGTATCGTTTCGTCGGGGCATACCTCGGCAATATCGCGGTTCAGGCGGGATTATTATATTTCGTGAAGGTTTTCGGCGGCGGCAACGATCGTGTCGGGTACCCTCTCGCTTTCGGCGTCTTCGCGGCCTTGGCGGGCGTGCTGTTTCTCGGCACGTTCGCATTCACCCGTGAACGAGTCGCTCCGCCGAACGAACCGACCCACATCAAAAGCGATCTGGCGGATCTGTTGCGAAATAGCCCGTGGGTCATGCTTTGCCTGATCGGGCTTGGCACGCTAATATATATTTCGGTGAGGAACGCCGCCACGCTATATTATTTCAAATATATTGTCGGCGACGAAGCGGCGGCGACGGGCTTCCTGATCTGGGGCAGCGTCGCTTCGTTTTTTGGGGCGCTTTCCACGCCGTGGATCACGCGACTCCTCGGCAGCAAGAAGGCGGCGCTCGCCGCGATCACTCTGATATGCGCGCTGGTTACGGAGGCGTTTTATTTCATTCCGCCAAGCAACCGCACATTGCTCTATATCTCGAACATCGCGCTCGCGCTGCCGAACTCCGCTTTATTTCCGCTGATCTGGTCGATGTATGCGGACACGGCGGACTACGGAGAGTGGAAATACAATCGGCGCGCCACGGGACTTGTGTTTTCCGCGGCTACTCTCTCGCAGAAGATCGGCTGGGCAGTCGGCGGATCGGTGGCGGGCTATGTGCTCGAGAACATCGGTTTCGTCGCCAATGCGACGCAGACCGCGGGAACGCGCCAGGCGATCCTACATATGATGAGCACGATTCCCGCCGCAGTCGGACTCGGGGTGCTGATCCTCTCGCTATTTTATAAATTGAATGCCGACACCGAGCGGATGCTGGCTCGGGAACTCGCGGGACGGGAAGCGCGCACGATTTCGTAGCGCGTTTTGCCCCCGGTTTCGGGCGGTTCACCCCACGACACTTTGGCCAGGTCGAAAAATTGTGGAGAAGTTTCATGTCTCCCCAGGAACCCCAGCCCGGAATGTCTCCGTCCAACTCGCTTCAATCGACCTCCACCCTCTTCTGGATTTTGCGCATCGGCGCGGCGATGGAATTTGTCGGACACGGCATGGTAGGCCTCAGTCATCCGCCGGCATGGGCCGCTTATTTTGGCGTCGTGGGATTTCACGAGAGCACCGCATTCGGGCTGATGCCCGTTGTGGGTGCGGTGGACGTGCTGCTGGGCATCGCCGTTTTGCTCTATCCGTGTCGGGCACTCGCCGGCTACATGGCGCTTTGGGGACTTTGGACGGCGCTGCTTCGTCCGCTGTCCGGCGAACCTGTTTGGGAAGCTGTCGAGCGCGCGGGAAACTATGGCGCACCTCTGGCGTTATGCTTTCTTTTTGCCACCGGAGGAGTCAGGGCATGGCTTGCGTCGGGCCCGCTGGAGTCGCTCACGAAAACGCAGGTGTCGCTGATCAAATCTATCCTGATCTGGACGACGGCGCTGCTGTTGCTTGGACATGGTGCGCTGGGCGCTCTCGTGCAAAAAAAACTTCTTCAAATGCACTACGCGTCGATCGGACTGCCGGGCGATGTCATGGTTGGATGGATCGGCTGGTTCGAGATTATACTCGCGATCGCCGTGGTGCTGAAACCTCTGCGCTCTCTGTTGATTTTTGTCGTGATCTGGAAATTAGCGACCGAGTTGCTCTCGCCGGTGGCGGGAAGTTCGATGTGGGTATTCATCGAACACGGTGGCAGCTATGTCGCGCCGCTCGCGCTGATTTTCATGGATCGCGTGATGGGGTCGCGGACAGAAGACGACGCGCGATTGCAAGCAGCTGCCTGACCGACGCTCAGCGCTTCTCAAATTGCTGCCGCGCGCGACGCAGGCTTTCGAGCGCTTCGACATGCCGCTCGGCGTCGGCCGATTGTGGCTCGTGAAAAAGCCAGCCGCGCAGGCCGTTCTGGGCTGCATCGATTGCGCGCAGCGCGACTCCGTCGAGTTCCACGGCGTCGACCCAGGCCTGTGGAGTCGAGGCCGAACGCAGGACGTCCACGAGAAATTCTCCAAGGAAATGAGGCTGGTGGTGAGCGTACAAAGCCGAAGCGAAGGCAATAAACCAACTCACCGCCGGGCGAAAAATCGAGACGTCGCGCCGCTCCCAATGCGCGGCGAGGGCCAACGCCTCTTCCGCTGCATCGGTGCAGTCGTTCAACGCCCGCGCGATTTCGCTTCGCGCCGCCGGATTCAATGCCGCGATTTTCCGTCCGCCAATTTCGCAGGCCAAGCGCAGCGCGCGCATCGCGAAATCGGCCGCGCTCAAGGCTTCGGTTTGGGTCGCGCGCACGCTCTCCCCGACGGCGGCCGTCAGGACGCTGGCCTGTTCCACATTGGCGAAATCGCGCTCCAACAAGCTAACCGCCAAGTTGAGCCGCGTGCCGGCCAGCAGATAACGCGCCTGCTGTTTCTCCGCCGGACCGGTCGCGGCGGATTGGCCAACGCGCTCCAGGGCCTCGATCGCGTTTTGAAAACCTTGCATAGCGCGTTCGAGATCGGGCGAAGGCAGACTCTGCAGTGCCGCGCCTCGATTCAGGTGCAGGGCGCCAAGCGAGAGAGCAAGGGCCGGATCATCCGCTTCGATGCGGCTGTGCCCCTCTAACGCCTCATCATACGCCACGACCGCGGCATCGAAGCGCGCGAGCTTGCCCAACGCGTTTCCCCGGTTCATCGCCGCGAGCATGACCTGCCTTGGCGACAGCCCTCGCGCGACCTCACCCGCCGCCACGTAGGCGTCTATTGCCGAAGTCAGCTTTTCCGGAGAGCTCTGCATCTCGCGCAGTTGGCCGAGCAGGAGCCAGGCTTCGGCCCGGCCCACCGCAGTTGAGACCGAGGACGCCGGGCCTGTTTCAGCCGCGAGTTGGGCGATCAACACCTCGAGCTCGCTCTCGATTGCCGGCGCAGCCTGAGGACCAAATTCGTCCAACCTGCGCCGACTTTCGCGCACAATCCCCTGCCAATCAACCGATTCGGATTCACCTGATGCCGGCGTCGCACAGGACATAGGAAAGCACGTGACTCTTTCCACGAACCTGGTGCGAGCCCAAAATTTTTTTATGAGATTGGGTATCAATATCGCTTGACGCATCGAGACTGAATCTCAGTCTCTCGAACCGTGAGCGACCGAAACACTAGCATCAATCCGTCCGCTACCGCCGTAAGCAAAACGGCTTTCACCACCTCACCCGGTTCCACCGAGGGGTCCATCTGGCCCAGCCTGCGATCTTACGCGCTCTGGCCGACTTTGCTGGTCGCAGCCGGCACGGTCCACGGCCAAACCGCGCCGACTCCTTCAGCACCAACCAACACCGACGACAACACCGCCAGCACCCAAAAGCTTTCCGATGTTGTCGTCGAAGCCCGCGTCGCTCCGTCGAGCACCAATCCGACCCACACCGAGCCGATCCTCGATACGCCCAAGACCATCACGGTGATCGACCGCGAAGTCTTCGAACAACAGGGCGCGACGACTTTGCGCGATGTCCTCCGCAACACGCCCGGCATCACCTTCCAGGCCGGCGAGGGTGGCACCCCGGCCGGCGATCAGCTCACCGTCCGCGGCTTCAGCGCGCGCACCGACATTTTCATCGACGGCATTCGCGACACCGGCGGTTACGCGCGCGACTCCTTTAATCTAGAGCAGGTCGAAGTGACCAAAGGCCCGTCCTCCAGCGACGCCGGTCGCGGCTCCACGGGCGGGTCGATCAATCTCGTCAGCAAGAAGCCCCAGCTCACGTCCCTGCGCGCCGGCACCGCCGGCTTCGGCACCGATGAATACTTCCGGAGCACGATCGACGTGAACGAAGCCGTTCCCCAAAGCCCCATCGCCGGCACCGCGGTGCGGGTGAACGCGATGTATCAGGACAACGACGTTCCCGGCCGCGATGTAGCCCACAACAGCAGCTGGGCGGTCGCGCCTTCCCTCGCCTTCGGCCTGAACACGCCGACCTCCGTCATCCTGAGCTACCTGCATCTTCATCAGAACAATCTTCCCGACTATGGTCTCCCCTGGGTACCAGCGACCAATGTCGCTCTCGCGCCCTATGCCGGTGGTATCCCGCCGGTCGACTTCAGCAATTTCTACGGTCTGAAGAAACGCGACTACGAGCACGTCGACAACGATCTCTTCACCGCCGATCTCTCCCACAATTTCGGGGACAACTTCACCCTGCGCAACGTCACCCGCTTCGGCGAGACGGTCCGCGATTCCATCATCACGCCGCCGCGTTTCCTGAGCGACAATGCCACGACGATCCGCCGTAGCGATTGGAAGTCGCGCGATCAGATCGACAAGATTCTCGCCAACAACACGGCGCTCACCGGCACCCTTTCCACCGGAACGATCACGCACGACTTCGCGGCCGGCGCGCAGTTCTCCCGCGAGGAATCCATTAATTATACCCGGGTCAAAACCGGCCCCGATTCGCCATCGACGGATCTCTATCAGCCAAATCCGGAGGACGCTTACACCGAAGCCATCACGCGCAACGGCGCTTTCACCAAAGCGGTTTCGAAATCGTCCGCCGTCTTCGCCGCCGACACGCTGAAGTTTGGCTCACAATGGGAAGTTAGCGGCGCGCTGCGCTGGGAAAATTTCGACACGGACTACAATTCCGTCACCGCCGCCGGCGTTGGCGCTCCCTTGAGCCGCGAGGACGACATGCTCAGCTGGCGTGCGGGCATCGTCTACAAGCCGCAGGAAAACGGCTCGGTCTACGCCGGTTACGGCACCTCCTTCAACCCCTCCGCCGAAGGTCTCGCCCTCACCACCTCGACCGTGCTGATCGAGCCCGAGAAGTCGCGGACCTACGAGGTCGGAACGAAGTGGGACATCTTCAACAAAAACCTCTCGCTCAGCGCCGCGCTCTTCCGCACGGAAAAATCCAACGCGCGCACGCCGGGCAATGACCCGGGCGATCCGCCGACCGTTCTCGAGGGCAAGCAGCACGTCCAGGGCGTCGAACTCGGCGTCAGTGGAAAGATCACGCGTCATTGGACGGCATTCGCCGGCTACGCGTATATGGACAGCGAGATCGCCAACTCCAACACGGCCGCCGAACTCGGCAAAGAGCTTCCACTCACGCCGAAAAACACGCTGAACCTCTGGACGACGTACGAGATCGTCCACGGTTTCTCCATCGGCGGCGGCGCGCAGTACATGGATACCGTTTATCGCAACGCGACCAACGTCTCAACGGTACCGAGCTATTGGCTCTACAACGCGATGGCGTCGTACGAGGTGAACAAGTCCCTCAGCCTCCGCCTGAACGTCTACAATTTGACGGACAAGCACTACGTCGATCGCCCTTCCGGCGGGCACTTCATCCCCGGTCAGGGCCGCTCCGCCGTGCTTACCGCTAACTTCCAGTTCTGAGTCACGCGAAATGATTCTGGAAATTCCCAACGTTCTCTCGCCCGATCAAATCAAGGAGGCTCGTCGCGTCCTTGATGCCGCCGAGTGGGTCGACGGTCGCGTCACCGCCGGCCACCAGGGCGCAAAGGTGAAGGACAATCTCCAGATCCCGGCCGAGCATCCCGCCGCGCGCCAAGTTGGCCAGACCATCCTCCAGGCGCTTTCGCAGAATCCGCTCTTCATCTCGTCCGCCCTGCCGCTGCACATCCTGCCGCCGATGTTCAACCGCTACTCCGGCGGACAACAATTCGGCACGCATGTCGATGGTTCGATCCGCCAGATTCCCGGCACGAATCAACGCATCCGCACGGACCTGTCTTGCACGCTCTTTTTGGCCGGTCCCGAGGAATACGAGGGCGGCGAACTGATGATCGAGGACACCTACGGCACGAAGGGCGTGAAGCTCGCCGCCGGAAACATGATCCTCTACCCCGCGACGAGTCTGCATCATGTGCGCCCGGTCACGCGCGGCGCCCGACTGTGCTCGTTTTTCTGGATACAAAGCATGGTCCGCGACGACGGCCGGCGCGCGCTGCTCTTCGATCTGGATTTCGGCATTCAACGCATCGGCGCCGATCATCCGAACCATCCGTCCACTGTTCAGTTGGCCGGAGTTTACCACAACCTTCTCCGCCAATGGGCTGAAATGTGAGGTTAACATGAACGAGTCTTCCGCAACCTTGCACTGCGACATCGTCGCTCCCTCTCTCGGCGCCGCCCGAGTGCTCGGAAAAATCGCGCGGGCCTGTGCAAAAGATGTCGGCGTGAAACTGCAGGTTCATGCCGAGGCCGACTTGAAGAGTTCGGCGCAGAAAATTCTGACGCTGGAAATGTCCGCCGAGATGGCCGCGTCACAAAATCCGGCGTGGTGCCTCGCTTGTCGTCTCGCCTGTTTTTGCCCTGACACGCGGGTGAGCGTGCTCGTCCGCAGCGAAGATTCGTTCAGCTCAACTTCCACCAAGGTCCGTCGCCATTCGGCCGCGTAAATCATGAGCACGTCGCTTCTCTCTTCTCCTTTCGTCGACGAAGTTCCGCAGCCGCGCGGAAAAGCGCGCCAGCCGAAGCGCGGGCAGGATGTGTCAGTGTCGCTCGGGTCGATCGGTGTGCTCGTCGCGTGGTCGTTGTGCGCCGCCGTGAGTTTGTGCGCTCTCGTTCCCGCTCACCGTCGCGTGATGGCCAGCACTCCGACCAAAGCCGCGGTCAAGCCGGTCACGCTCGAGGTGAAGCTCACGGATCGCGCATTCGCTCAAGACCCGCAGCAATCCAGCGCGCCTCCCCCGCCTTCCGCCGAAGCCCTGCCCTCGCCGGATGTGCCACCGATGGTCGCTGTCGCCGAGCCTTCTCCTGCGATCGCTTTTGCCGTTCCCGTGGAGGGTCCGGTGCGCGTCGTGCCGCTGGCGCAAGCCGCGCACGTTTCGGCTTCTGATCGGAACGCGACGAACGCGTCCGGCGCGACCAGCGCAAAACCCCAAACGCTGGTCTTCGGCCAGGGCGAAGGCGTGCAACCAGCGCCAGCTTATCCGCCGCGCGCGGCGAAACTTTTCCAGGAAGGCACCGTCCTCGTCCGCCTCACGGTCGACGAGAACGGCAATGTCGTTTCCGCCGCCGCCGAACAGCCCTGCGTCTGGCCGTTGCTCAACGAAGCCGCCGTGCGCACGGTCGAGCAGAAGTGGCATTTCCGCCCCGGGGCGCTTCGTGTATTCGATGTTTCGATACACTTCCGTTTGAAAAAATAATTTCCGTCCATGCCGCTCTTCGCCAACGTCGTCGTCGATTTCTTCCTCAAGGGCGGGCCCGTGATGTGGCCCATCCTGCTTTGCTTCATCGCGGCGCTCGTCGTCGTGATCGAGCGATCGCTCTGGTGGCTCGCCATCCAGCGACGCAGCGATGCCAAGGCGTTGAACGCCACGTTCGAGGCCATCACGGAAGGAAAATTTGACGAAGCCGCGCGCCTCACCGCCTCGGAACGCGATCCGTTTCTCGCGACGGTTCACGAGGGGCTCGTCCACGCGCACTCTTCGCTGCTCGGCGCGATGCAGCTTCGCGCCACCGACGAACTCGAATTCGCCGAGAAGCGCCTCTGGGCCTTGAGCACCTTCATCACGCTCGCGCCGCTGCTCGGCCTCCTCGGCACGGTCACGGGCATCATGCATTCGTTCAATTTTGTCGGCGCCGACGAACTCGCCGCGACGAAGGTCAGCGGCGGCATCGCCGAAGCGCTGATCGCGACGGCCTGCGGTCTCACGATCGCGATTCTGTGCCTGCTGCCATATAACTATTTCAACCGCCGCCTGAACCACCTGCGCTCGCGCTTGGAGCGGACGATCAATCACGTCGAGCTCCTCGTGCAATCGGCCAAGCACCACGGTCACGATCTCGAGGAATACGCCCGCGACCGCGCGCTGGCCGCGACCACCGAGCCGAGCCGCCGCGCGAACTGACGATCCCGGCCATGCCACTCAAACTCGGATCGAAACTTCCCGAGCAGGAAGCGCGGATCGAAATCATTCCGCTGATCGACATCATGTTTTTCCTCCTCGCGAGCTTCATGCTCGTGAGTCTGAGCATGGTTCATCTCAAGAGCGTGAAGGTGAATTTGCCCACGTCGACGACCGCGACCACCGACACGAAAAAGGACTTGGTCAACGTCACGATCGATCGCGATGGCTTGATGTTTCTCGATGGGAAACCCATCGGCCGCAACGAGCTCGCCAGCGAGATGGCGCGGATCCACAGCGAGAAGCCCGAGACCCGCGTGTTCATCAGCGGCGACCGCGATGCCCGCCACGGCGATGTCCTCTCCGCGCTCGACATCATTCGCAGCGCCGGCGTGCAAAACGTCGCCTTTGAAACCCGCGAGAGTTCGGGCGCCACGGACGGAGTTCGCGACGAGCAACGCCGGCATCGTCACCGCCCACGGCAATGAATCGCACGCTGCAATACCTGAATACCGTGGGCGTCGCGGCGTTGATCGCGATTTGTCTCTGGCAATGGCGCGGCCTGCGCGATGAACAGCAACGCAACGCGTCGCTCGACCTCGCCCAGCGCGAACTGAACGCAAAATTCGAAGAGCAGACCAGAGTGCTCAACGGCAAGACCGCCGATCTCGACGACTTCCGTGCCCGCCTCGACAAAGCAGCGGGCGATCTCTCCGACACGCGCGCCAAACTGGAAAAGACCGAGCAGCGCGCCGCGCAATTGGAGCAGGAAAAATCCCAGCTCACCGACAATCTCGCCGTGTGGAAAACCGCGGTCGAAGAACGCGACGCGCGCATCCAGGAAGCGAATACAAAGATCGTCGGCCTCTCCGACCGGCTCAATGAATCGATCAAGAAATTCAACGCGCTGGTCTCCGACTACAACGAGGTCGTCGGAAAACTGAACGCGGCGAATGCGGCCAGTGCAACCAGTGCAGCCGGCGCAGCGAATGGCGCCAACGGGACCAACGCGCCGAAAGAGACCAAGTGATCCAGCGCAGCGCGCCTTTCATGTTTCGTAAAACCCTCTTCTGGATTCACCTGATCGCCGGCGTCATCACCGGCCTCGTCATTGCCCTGATGAGCGCGACTGGCGTGGCTCTCGCGTTCGAAAAAGAGCTGCTCGCCTGGGCCGAGAAAGACGCGCAAGTCGTCGCGGTTCCTTCGGAGGCATCGGCGCGCATTCCTCTCGATGATTTGTTGAAACGGTTTCGCTCCGAAAATCCCGAGGCGCGACCGAGCGCCGTGACAGTGAGTTCGAAACTCGACGCCGCCGTTGCGATCACGGTTGGGCGCGATGCGGTGTATTATATAAATCCCTACACCGGGGAGATTCGCCGACCTGCATCGACTGCGATGCGCGATGCGTTGCGGAAGGCGGAAGACGCTCATCGCTGGCTTGCGCTCGAAGGCGACGGACGAACAACGGGGCGCGCGATCACCGGCGCGTCGAATCTCGCTTTTCTCGTGCTCGGAGTGACGGGTCTTTATCTCTGGTGGCCACGTCAGTTTACGTGGCGCGCGCTGCGGCCATCGATCTGGTTTGTCGGCGGCGCAAAAGCCAAGGCGCGCGAGTGGAATTGGCACAACACGATCGGATTTTGGACGTTGCCTGTCCTGATTGTCCTGACCGCGTCCGGCGTGGTGATGTCGTACCGGTGGGCCAACAATCTGGTTTACCGATTCGCTGGCGAAGCTCCGCCCGCGATTGGCGGACCCGGCGGCCCGGCTGGAAACGCCGGCGGCGGTGCGATCGAATTTCCCGCACCGGCTGCAGGCGCGCGTCCCGCCAGCTACGCGACTCATCTCGCGACGTTAGAGCAAACCCTGCCGAACTGGCAGACCATTACATTCCGGATGGCCGCAAATCGCCCGAACGCGCCGCGCGCTGGTTCGCGTAGTGCAAACTCGGATACGCCTCAGGCCGGTGGCCCTCGTAGTGCAAACGCGGATACGCCGCGACGTGGCAGCGAACGCCGGTCCGTCAGCCCGGTGACGGCCATGGTGCGTTCGCAAAATGAATTTCCCTCCTTCGCGTCGACAACGGTGACGCTCGATCCCTACACCTCCGCCGTTCTCAAAAAAGAAAGTTTGGCCGACGCCACGCCGGGTCGCCGCGCGCGCATGTGGTTGCGTTTCCTGCACACTGGCGAAGCCCTCGGAATGACAGGAAAAATCCTCGCCGCGCTCGCCAGCCTGGGCGGCGTTTTCCTCGTCTACACCGGTTTCGCTATGGCAATCCGCCGCGCCGCCAACGCCCGTCGACGCAGAGCTGCAGCGCGCGGCGCTGTTTAGAAATAGTCTCGGCCGACCAAGGCCGGAGGAAGAGCTCAGGCCGAGAGCGGCTTCGATATCTCCAGGTAGCTATTGATCGCCGAGCCCAGGCGGCTCGGCAGTTCCGCCCAGCGATCAAAGGAGAGAAACACGTTTACCCCGGCTTTCTCGGCTTCGTTTTTCAGCTCTTCCGCATTCGTGATCATCACGATCGGTCCGGGAAATCCGGTGCTGCGAAGCAAGCGCGCGAGCGAGAGACCATCCATGTCGCCAAAAAGTCTCTGCCGCGTCACCACGGCCGTCGGGCGATTCTTCGTAAAACCGTTGATGAAATCGCGAGCGGAGGCATGCGCGTTCAGCTTGATCGAAGGAAACGTCGATTTGATGGCGTAACTGATCAGCTCTTGTGAGTCCGGTTTGTCGTCGATTAACGCGATCGTCCATTCACTCGGGGAACTGTTCATAAAAGGGGTAAGAGGGGGCCGCCATTCGTCCATCCATCGATCCGTCCCGGCTGCCTCGATGAATAAGATTCATCCGCTCGCGCGGTTGCAAAAGCGAATCTTTCGCAGGCATCCGGCTGTATCCACCCGGCAATTACCCTACGCCGTGCAAAGAATTCGTAAAATCCGTGCGAATCGAAGGCCGCTGGACGCGACCTCCTCATCAGCCGCGCCCCAAATTCGCGCGTTCAACATGTGGCAATGCATTCGCCAAACTCGCACTTACGCGGTTGCGAGCCTGAAAAAACTGTATGGGTTTAAGCATGTACCCCGAATCTCCGACAGTCTCTGATTTCGTTTTGATCTCATTGATCGCGGGCACCGTGGGCGCCATTGCGATGTATTTCACGATGCGGCTGATCAACATCAGCGGCTGGGCCAAGGGAGACATGCTCCTGGCCCTCGGCAGCATGGCGCTGAACCGCCGGGAAAACGCTTTCTTCGTCGGCACCGTCATTCACTGGGTCAGCTCGATCATCTTCGCGTTTCTTTACCTTCTGGTGTTGTCGAAAACCGGATGTCTGCATTTTCCCGCCGCACTTTTCGGAGGGGCTTTTCTCGGGGGACTTCAGGGCTTCTTCGTTTCACTCGCGCTGGTCTGGGTCGCCACCGATCGACATCCGCTGGAGGAGTTTCGCAACGCCGACCTTCCGATCGGCGTGATGCACCTCGTCGGGCATATCGCCTTCGGCGCGACAGTGGGTTTCATCATCGGTCTCTGGACCCTCCGCCAGGGCTAAAACCGCGAGCAAAGACAAAGCGACGGACCGTTGTCGGTCGACCCCCTCGAATGAGGGGTGCCGAAGCGTGCGAATTCACTCGTCAAGCGAGTGACGTTCGATTGCTCCAAGAGTAGCCCCTCGCCAGCTTGCGGAACCCCACTCCGCTTTCCGCCGTGTCCCCGCTTTCCCGCCAGCCGCTGCTTGTAGTTTTCTCGTGGATACTCGCCGCGTTTCTCGCCGCATTCGGCCCAAGCAGCCGGGCGGCTGAAGCGGACGAGCCGCCCGCTCCCGTGTCCGACGTCATCACCTCCGCGGCGCAGGCCCTCGCGCTGACGAGTGTCGAAGCTCGCGCTCATCATCCCATCCGTCTGCGCGGCGTCGTCACCGTGGCCGAGAAGGACTGGGCCGGACAATTTTTCGTGCAGGACGCGAGCGCCGGCATCTTCGTCGTGCGCAGCGGCCCGGAGCCCGAGGTCGGCGATATCCTGGAAGTCACCGGAGTTTCGGACACCGGCGGCTTCGCTCCAATCGTCCAGCGGGGAGAATGGAAGAAGTTGGGCCACACCGATGTGTTGCCCGTGGCCGCCGAGGTGCCGATCGAGGAGTTGATGGCGGGATCGCACGATTCTTTGCGGGTGCAGATCAAGGGCGTCATCCGCGCCGTGCGGCTGCAGGGCAACCGCTTCATCGTCGACGTGGCTGTATCCGGATTTCGACTACCGGTGATTTCTCCGCTGCCCGGCCACGACCTCGAATCGCTCATCGGCCGCCGCGTCACCGTGCGCGGGACGGCGGCGGCTTCGTTTCAAATCACGCTGCGGCACATCACGAACGTTAACATTTTCGTGCCGCGGCTGAACGACTTCGTCTTGGACAGCGATGTGCCGCCGGATCCGTTCTACGAGCCGACGATTCCGATTCGCCAGGTCGCGGAGTATCGCCGCGATGCCAGCCCGGAACGCCGCATCCACGTGCGCGCCGTGGTCACGCTGAATCAGGGCGGTTCAAAAGTCTTCGTGCAGGACGAAACTGGCGCGCTGCAGATTCACGGCACGCGCCTGGAGCAGTTCTCGCTCGGCGACACGGTCGACGCCGTGGGCTTTCTGGAATTCCACGACTATCTGCCGCTGTTGAACGATGTGATCGTGCGCCGCTCGACCATGCCGATGACTCTTCCCGCCGTCGCGCAGGTGCCGAGCCGGGAGCTCATCGACGGCCTTCATCCGGGAGAATTGATCAAGTTGAACGGCCGCGTGCAGAGCGTGATTCAGCGCCGCGCCCACCACGAAAATGGCAACGACACCGGCGTGGTCACCACGTGGGAAATCTCCAATGGTGAAATGCCTTTCACGGCCGAAGTCGAGGGCCCCGAAGACGAGGAGACCGCGGCGATGTTTCCCGTCGGCAGCGTCGTTCAGGTTTCCGGAGTGCTCAACTCCGACAGCACGGACGAGGGTCACGCGCGCCATGTGCGGCTTCTGCTGCCATCACCGCGCTCGATCCAGATGCTGCAGGCGCCAAGCTGGTTCACGCCCGAGCACCTCGCGGTCAGTCTCGCGGTGGTCGTGATTGCGGCCCTGATCGTTTCCATCTGGACGGTCGGCCTCAGCCGCAAAAACGCCGGCCTTCGCCTGGCCATCGAGGCGCGCGACAAGGCGCAGGAAGCGCTGCGCGAAACTCACGAACTGCTCGAGCGGCGCGTGCAGGAGCGCACCGAGCAATTGCGATTCGAGATGACGGCGCGCAAGACCGCCGAAGTTCAGTTCAAAGCCGTTCTCACTGAGCGCACGCGTCTGGCTCAGGAGTTGCACGACACGCTCGAGCAGACGCTCGTCGGCATTTCCCTGCAACTCGACGCGGCGAGCCGCATGTGGCACTTGGGCGCGTCGGAAGTGAAGAAACATCTCGAAATTGCGCAGGCGTGGATCCGCCAAAGCCAGACGGAGCTACGCCGCTCGATCTGGGATCTCCGCTCGCGCGCGATGCAGGAGTTCGATCTCGCAAAGGCGCTGGCCCGCAATGGCGAACAGATCGCGGGCGGCGCTGGTATCCAAACTTCCATGACAACCAGCGGCGAGGCGCGGCAGCTTCCGGAAATCGTCGAGGAAAATCTCCTGCGCATTGGCCAGGAAGCGCTGACCAACGTGGTGAAGCATTCCGGCGCGACCAAAGTTTTCCTGCACCTCGCGTTTCTGCCCGGCAGCGTGAGCCTCGAAATCAAGGACAACGGCTTGGGTCTCGCCAAACGCAACGGCGAGGCGCTCGCGGAAAGAAATCATTTCGGCCTTGTCGGCATGTCCGAACGCGCCGCGCGCATGTCCGGCCGCCTGGAAATCACTGGCCAACCCGGCGAAGGCGTGACCGTTCGCGTGGAAGTGCCGCTCAAAGAAAACCCTGCTTGAACATCGTGGAATCCGCCTCGCGCAAAATTCGTATTCTCGTCGCTGACGATCACTATGTGGTCCGCATGGGCCTGGTCGCCTTGGTCAAAACCGAGCCGGACATGGAGGTCGTGGGCGAAGCCGCGGACGGCGCCTCCGCTGTATCCGGTTATCGACTACACCGTCCCGATGTCGTGCTGATGGACCTGAGCATGCCGGGAATGAACGGCATCGAGGCCACGCGGCAGCTCGCGGCGGAATTTCCCGGCGTGCGCGTGCTGGTCCTGTCGGCCTTGGACGGCGACGAAGACATCTTCCGCGTGCTCGAAGCAGGCGCGCTTGGATACGTATTAAAAAACTCGCAGGGCGAGACGCTTCTGCCGGCGATTCGCGCAGTGGCCGAGGGCAAGTCGTGGATTCCGCCCGACGTGACCAAGCGCCTCGCCGCACGGAAGACCTATGAACCGCTAACCGAGCGCGAAACGCAGGTTCTGCAGCAGTTGAGCCTGGGCCTGGCCAACAAGGAAATCGCAGACGTGCTGAAAATCAGCGAGCACACGACGAAGGATCACATCAAACGCATCCTCGCAAAACTCCGCGTGGCCGACCGCACCGAGGCTGTGCGCGCCGCACTGCAGCGCGGTCTGGTGCATTTGTAGACGGCTCAATCGGCCGTGATTCAGCGCCATGATCAAGTGAGCGGGCGCCTTCTTCGTTCAGCCGTTCTCTTCAGGTTCTCCCTATAAAGAGGGATGCTGAAGCCGGCTTCGATTCGCTAGATTGTCAGCGTCGCCCCAACCCCTCTGATCCCCCAATTGTTGTCGTTGCGCGCATTGTGCATTCGGCGCTGCCGCATCGGCTCCAAGAGGATTGCGCGACTTCAACAATGAGCCCCAAACCCTCGCAAGCCCCTCGGGCGTCGTCCTTCCGACGCCAGTTTCTCCACCCGCTTGTTCTGGCCAGCCTCGTGAGCTGGGTCCACGCGCAGACTGCGGACACGAATAAAGCCATTCCGCCAGGCCCAACCTCGAGCGACACGGTCATCATGAGTCCGTTCGAAGTCACGACGTCCTCGGACAAAGGTTATAAAGCAACAAACGCCGTGTCGGGCACGCGCCTCGATTCGAAAATCAAAGACATTCCAATGCCCTTGGAAGTCATCACCGGCGAATTTATCAAGGACACGGGCGCGATGACCTTGCGCGGCGCGCTTCAATATAGCGCGGGCATCCAACTGCAGTCGCAGAACGATTATCTGGGTAACGGTCTCGCGGCTTATCAAAATCCAGGCGGCGTCAATAATCCGGAGCAGCAGACTGCCAATAAAACCGACACGTCGATCGTGATTCGCGGATTCACCACGGACAACGCGCTGCGCGATGGCTTCCGGAGAAAAGTAACGACCGACTCGGTCAATATAAGCCGCATCGAAGTCGTGCGCGGCCCCGCCGCTCTCCTTTACGGAATCGGCAACTTCGGCGGCGTCGTGAATTACCTCGTAAAGACGCCGACCTATGGGAAGGCCGAACAGATGGTCGACTTCAATCTCGGCTCCTATGGGCTGAAGCGCGCGACGTTCGAAGTGAATCAACCGCTCGGCTCCGGCGATCTGGGCAACAAACTCGCTATGCGTCTGACCGGTTCCTTCCAGGAAAACGGCGACTATACTGATTATTATAAAGTCAAAAAGTGGTCGATCGCGCCCATCATCAGTTATCGCCCGTTCAAGGGGACCGAGATCACGATCGATGCTGAATATGGCCGCAACAGCGCCAACGGAACCGGCTTCCAGAGTCTTCGCACCCGCGCCGACCGCGTGAACAATGCCGGAGGCCAGGAGCACGCCGGCTTCATCGCTTTCCCCGGAATCAGCTTGCGCACGATGCGCTGGTCCGGCGGCGAAACTTATCAGAAGTCATACCAGGGCAATCTCGAGGTGAAGCTGACACAGCACATCTTCGAAGGCCTCGATCTGCTCGTTGGCTACAATCACTCGTCGGTCACTTTCAATGGCCGCGACATCAATGCCAATCTCGCGCAAAATATCGGTCCAGTCGGATTGTGGAGCACCGTTTATCCCGTCGGTCTCGCGGGCGATCGCGGCGATACCGATGCGAACTGGACGTCCGCTCCGCAAACGCACGCGATCGTCGCCTACGAATGGAAAGACACGCTCGATGGCACGCGTGCCGATCAGGTCCGCACCGAACTGAATTATCGCAAGACCCTGTTCGAAGGTAGGCGCTGGCTCTCGTTCGAAAACAATATCCTCGTCGGCCTTGGCACCGAGCGCGACAAACAGGCGAGTCAATACTACGGCCTGGATGGGCAGAATACGGTCTGGAACTACAAGAGCGCCAACGATCCTCTGCCGTTTCGCTATGAATTCCAGGGAGACGGTTCGCCGTCCTTGCCGGAAAAGTTGCGCAATATGAAACAGTCGACGGCGCGCGAACGCGGCTACTACGCAATCTATCAGGGAAAATTCCTCAATGGAATGATCACGCTGCTCGGCGGCGCGCGGCGCGACAAGAACGGCGTCGATACAAACACGGTGAATTATAAATACGCCGATGGATCGATCGATACGGGATCGTCGTCTCACGCGACCGCTCCGGAAAAATCATACAACACTTCGCAGGTCGGCGTGAGTTTCGCGCCGGTGAAATGGATATCGTTCTATGCCATGCGCTCGCAGGGCATTAACCCGAACTTCAGCGGCGACAAGGACCTCACGGGAAAGCCGATGGATGCCGTGACCGCGACGGACAAGGAATTCGGCGTGAAAATCGACCTCTGGGGCGGCCGCATCTCTGGCACGATCTCGCACTACGAAATCAACCGCTCAGGCCAGCCAAACCATCAGTTCTGGTGGGCGCCGACTACCGGCGTGCACAACTTCGATCCGGCAAAACCCGTTGTATATAACGTGACGCGCCTGAATCCCGACGCCGCCACAAAATATAGTTACAAGGACAATACGGGGGCTGTCGTGCCGTTGATCGACTATAACAACAATTACGCATATTGGGGCAGCCTGGCCAATCGCACAACGGTGCCGGCCGGCGCGGCCGGCCTTACCGCAACACCCGAAGGCTTGCAAAGCTACGCGGGCGACCCTCTGAACGGCCAGCGTGACGCTGTCGTGAATACGTGGAACGCCGCGAAAGCCGCTGGAGCCGTTAAATATTACGACAAGAACGGCAACGCGGTGAGCGAGGCCGCCTTCACCTCGTTGATTTCCAATGGCGATCCGAGTTCTGGATACACGATGATCACGGCCTCCACGCCGGAAGGCGCGGCCTATATGGATGCGATTTATCAATATAGTCGCGCCGCTGGCATCGCCCATCCCGGCAGCGACAATTGGCCGGGCTGGTTCTTCAATTCCGCCCCCGCCGGAACAGGTTACAACAGCGCGCAACAGGACTCGAACAGCGGCACGGGCGCGGGCTTCGCGGCCGCGGAGAGTGACCGCAACGAAGGCTGGGATGGTCAGTTGATCTTCACGCCAAATGACGACCTCCAACTCTTGTTCAGCTTCAGCAAAAACAACCACACCATCCTCTCGCTCGGCCAATTCCCGACCTACCCGTATCAGGACAAGGATCGCTGGGCCGTGTGGATGTTTCCCAATGGCCAGTGGGGACTCTCATCGTATTACGACAAGAACGAACAATATACAAACGAGGCGGACACCTCCACCTTTTCGTTCAAGGGACTTATCTATCCCGGCGCTCAGGGCATGGATTATCCGAAATGGTCGTGGAGCGCGTTTGTGAATTATCGTCTCTCCAAGCTCGGTCTCAAAAACATGCGTATCGGCGGAGGCGTGATCCACACCGGTCCGCAGGAATACGAAAGCGGATTCACTCACGGCGGCGATGCGTTCAAGGACGACTCCGGGCATCCGATCATTCTCGAGACGGAATCGCGCTGGACGGTGAATCTGTTCGCCCGTTACGAGTTCGATGTCAGCAAGCACGAAGCCTACGTCCAGTTGAACGTCGATAACGTGCTGGATGACCGTCATCAGTACGGTCTGCTCTACGCTCCGGGCCGGAGCTTCAACTTCGGTTTCGGCGCGAAATTCTAAGTTCTCAACACCGACCCAGTAGTCCACGCGGGCTGCTGGGTTCTTTTTTTATGTCGTATAAAACAATATTGTCGTTTTGCGCGGCACTGGGTCTCGGCGTGGTGATTTCGACCGCAAGCGCGTTGGCGGCGTCCGCCCAATTCGCGCATGTCGAGGGCAAGGAGCTTGTCGGAGCCGATGGAAAACCTCTCCTGCTCCGCGGCATCAACCTTGGCAACTGGATGGTCGCCGAAGGTTATATGTTCGATTTGAAGCGGGTCGCCTCCGCCGAGCAAATCAACACACTGATTTCGGAATGCCTTGGGGACATGGGCGCGGCGAAATTCTGGCGAGAGTGGCGGGCGAATTATATAACACAGAAGGATATTCATCTTATAAAATCGCTCGGAATGAATTCCGTGCGCATTCCGCTCAACTGGCGTTTGTTCATCACGGAAGACGCGTCCCATCGTATGGAAGGCGATGGCTGGGAGTTGCTCGAAAACGCCGTGTCCTGGTGCAAAGCGGAGGGGCTGTATGTTATTTTCGACCTGCATTGCGCGCCTGGTGGCCAAACCGGCGACAATATCGACGACTCGCGTGGACGACCGTTGCTTTTCGAAGATGAAGAAGCGCAGAAGCTGACTATTGCGCTGTGGCGCGAGCTCGCGCGTCGCTACGCGGACGAACCACTGGTGCTCGGCTATGATTTATTGAACGAACCTATCGCACCCTATTTCGATATCGAGGCGCTCAATCCCAAGCTCGCGCCGCTGTATTCGCGGATCACGAAGTCCGTGCGCGAAGTCGACCGCAACCATGTGATCATTCTCGGCGGCGCGCAGTGGGACACGAATCTTCCGGCGGCGCGAATCGAGGGAGATGATAATATTCTTTATACGTTTCATCTCTATTGGAGTCCGCCGACGGATGCCTCGATCGGGAAATACCTGGAGTTTCGCGAAAAATATAACGTGCCGCTTTGGCTCGGCGAATCGGGTGAGAACACGGACGAGTGGGTGTCGCAATTCCGCGCCCTGTTGGAGAAGCACAACATCGGCTGGTGTTTCTGGCCGTACAAAAAGCTGAATAAGAATTCCTGTTTCGTTACGGTGGCGGTGCCTCCCCATTGGGATGCGATCAACGCCTACGCCGCGGAGCCGAAAAAAGATTTCAAAGAAATCCGCGAGACGCTGCCACCGCTGCCCGTGGCGCAGGAAGCCTTCAAGGGGCTGCTCGAGGCGATCAAGCTGGAGAACGCAAAAGTAAACCGTGGCTACGTAGAGGCGTTAGGCGGCCAATGAGGAAGACGGAATGTAAAATATCGCCTGACCAGCCTCCGAGGGTAGGGCGAGCCGTCCCTGGCGAGCCGCGCTCGACGTG
>DASTWZ010000039.1:0-153603 GCA_035765635.1 Opitutaceae bacterium | reverse complement strand
GAGTGCGCCTTTCCAAGGCGCAGAAGGCTCTGGGAGCGCCGGCGTCCACGCCGGCATTCGAAATCTTTGCCGACCCAAAAGTCAGCCTCACACCCATCACAAACGTCGCCGTTTTGGACACGCATGCTACTACAAATCGCGTTGTCCGCCCCAGGCTTGGCATCGCTAGACTGCCCCCAGATGCGTTTGCCGCAATATGTCTACCACTTGGCGGAGTCCACGAACTGGCCCGCGATCCAACGCGAGGGGCTGCACAGCGCCAGCGGGCTCATCGATCGCGCCGGACTGCGCGGAAAAACCAGGACGTCCGCCGAACGCCAACAGCGGCGCGAAGGAATCGTTCTGCCAAGCGGCGCTTATCTCCGCGATCAAGCTCCCATGCCACCCGAGGCCTTGGTGCGCTGCCTAGTCGGCATGGCACCGGCCGACTGGTACGCCCTCATAAACGCCCACGTCTTTTTCTGGCTCGATCCCGACCGGCTCAATCGCCAGCGCAAAGCCTGCGGTAGCCGGCCGCAGGTCGTGCTCACAATCGACGTCGCCCGCCTCGTCGCGGCGTACACCGCCGAGATCGCACTCACACCGATCAATACCGGCAATGCCCGCCGCCAACCCGCGAAGCGCAGCACCGCGACATTCGTGCCCTACGCCGAATGGCAGAAAACCGCGTGGGCCACCGAAAGCGCCGCCCTCGGCGTTCGCGAACGCCCACGTTCACACGCACCCGTCGAGCTGACCGTGCGCGGCTCAGTGCCAAACGTAGCCGAACTGATCGTCGACGTGCACACCCTCGGCGCCGGCGAAACATTCGCGCCGCGTTAGAGCGGTTAAAAAAAACTATAGCCGTAAGGAGCCGCAACCAAAGGCGCAGGCGTTTTGGCAGGTGAGTTTTGGGGTCGCGAAGTGTGTTGGGAATGAGCGGCCGCGTTACCAAACGCGGTCGCGGGGTATTTGGAGCGCAGGCATCTCGCCTCCATTCGGTGGCCGTGCAGGCGAGACGCCTGCGCTCCACGAACCGCCGCATCCGCGTTCGAAAACGCGGCTGCGGCATCCGAGCCAAAATCCTCGCAGAATTGTGCGACTCAGCAGGACAGCAGTGCAAAAAGCGCAAAGAGGATTTCGGGTTTGCGACGTCACTCGCAATGGCCCGCTCCCCAACGTGGTTGGCATATTGGTTTGTAACTCCAAACCCAAACACCAGACCGCCCCCGAGCCACGAATGTCTGAGCCGCGTCAGCCAAACAAAAATCCTCTTTGCGTATTTTGAGCCTTTTTGTGGCTAAAAAAAACTCACCGTCTCTAAACCCCGCGCCTTTGATTGCGGCTCGCCGCGTACGCGTCATCCGCTGGCCGGGGGCACCCGTTGTCCCAGCGGCATGGATGCGATTCGGACGCCGGTCGCGCTGAAAATCGCGTTTCCAATGGCGGGCGCGATGGTGACGATCGGCGTCTCGCCCGCGCCGACCGAAGAAAGATCCGGACGATTCAGCAGCACGATTTTGATCTCCGGCACGTCGGCAAAACGCGGCACGCGGTAGCTCGATAAACGCGGATTCAAAATCCGTCCATTTTCGAAATGCACCGTTTCGAACAGCGCGCCGCCGAGCCCTTGCAAAATCGCGCCCTCATTCTGGTTCATCAAATGCGCCGGATTCACGATCGCGCCGCACTCGAAGGCTTGCACGACACGCACGACCCGAAATTCGCGCGTCGAGCGCTGCAGCGCAATTTCGGCGCACGTCGCGACGAACGATCCTTTCTCCGTGCCAACGGCCAGCCCGTATCCAACTTCTGGTGACGCCTTCTGTTCCTGCCACCGGAATTCGTCGGCCGCAGCCTTCAACACCGCAACCGCCCGCGGATCGTTCAGGTTTTTCAAACGGAAGCTCAACGGGTCCATCTTGGCCAGGCGCGCCAAATCATCGATGTGTGACTCTCGCGCGAAGTGATTGGCCGTCGCAGCCAACGCGCGGTAAGAGCCCTGCCGGAGAGGCGATTCCGATGGATGAAATTCCGCGTTGGAGCGGGCCGCACGATAGGGCGCTCGGATGCCGGCGTTGCCGGAATTCAGATTGTGAAAATCCCAGACGTCCAATGAGCCGTCCGGCGTGATACTCGCCGAAACATCGATCACGGCCGCCGGACGAAAATACGCCCAGGTAAATTCCTCCTCTCGCGTCCAGACCAGTTTGACCGGCTTACCTGCCGCTCGCGCCAGGCGGGCTGCTTCGAGCGCCGCTTCACCGGTGTGTTTGCCGCCGTAGGCCGAGCCCGTGTCGGGCACGATCACCCGCACCTGCGACTCGGGTATGGCGAACGCCTTCGCCAGTTCTGCGCGAACGCCGAAGGGTCGCTGCGTTCCTGTCCAGACGGTGAGCCTGCCTTCGTTCCACTGCGCGACCGCGGCTCGAGGCTCGAGCGGAACGTGAGCAATGTAGGCGACGTGATAGGTGCGGCGTAAGGACGACCCGTCCGTTCGATGCTCTTTCTCTTCGGATCGATAATCCGATGTTTCGCGCAGATGAGAAAACAACGCGCCTTCGGAAATCTGCGCTCGCGTCTTCCACTCAGCGTGCAGCAGAGCCAACGCTTTTTCCGCGTCATGCACAGTCGGCGCAACCACGCCGACAAAATCGTCTTCATGGATCACCGACACACCATTTTGCTTCTCAACGTCTGCCGCGTTAAACGAAACCAAAGTAGCCTCGTAGGCCGGCGGTCTGAGCACCTTGCCATGCAGCATCCCCGGCAACACGAAATCGGAAGCATACTGATGCCGGCCAGTCACAAACGCTCTGCCGTTGACCTTCGGCATCGAAGTTCCAGCGATGGTCCAAACCGAAGGCTGCTTGACCGGAGGAGAATCCATAACATCGCGCTGAAGCAGCCGACCTTTCGTCAGATCGTAGTAAGATGATTTTCGATGGGTCGCCGCGTGACGAATTTCTCCGTTTGTCGCCTCGAGCGTGGATCGATCGACCTGCCACGCCTCCGCGGCGAGATCGAGCAGCACTTCACGGGCGGTGGCGGCCACGTTGCGAAGCTGCTTGCCCATCTGCGGCGTTGTGCGGCTGCCAAACGTGCCGCCGTCCCACGGCGTCAGATCTGTGTCCGCCATAACCATACGAACCGAGTGGTTTGGCGCCGGCAGTTCCTCGAGGACGATCTGAGTCAGCGACGTGCGGATGTTTTGTCCCAACTCCGCTTTTCCGGTGAAGAACGTGATCGTTCCATCCGCGCCGAGATGCAGCCAGGAATCGATCTGGCGAGGCACGTCTGGATGTCCTTCGCGAGAATGCGATGATCCGGACTCTCGTTGAGCCCAGAGTGGATTTCCCCAGGCGACGACGACCAATCCGGTCGCAAACGTCTTCAAGAAATCGCGACGACCAAGATGCCAGTGCGCCGAAGCAGCCGCGACCGCTCCTGCCTCGCGGCCCATCGCCGGATCGCTCACACTCTCAGTCACGCTCGCTGCTACGGTGTCAGGTTTCATGACGTCACCGATTTTGCCGGAGCTTGAGAGGCACGAACGATCGCGTTTCGGATCCGTTGATAGGTGCAGCAACGGCAAACGTTTCGATTCATCCCGTGCACGATCTGTTCGGATGTCGGGTGAGGTGCTTCGTTGAGCAGCGACACCGCCGAAATGATCATGCCGGACGTGCAGTAGCCGCATTGCAGCGCGTCCTCCTCGAGAAACGCCGCCTGCACGGGATGTAGCGTCTCGCCTTTTGCGAGGCCTTCGATGGTTGTGACCTTCTTGTCGCCGACACTGCTGATCGGTGTGATGCAGGAGTTCGTGGCGCGCCCATCGAGCAGGACCATGCACGCCCCGCATTGACCCTCGCCGCAGCCGTACTTGGTGCCGGTCAACCCCAGGTCGTCTCGAAGCACACTCAGCAAGGTGCGATCACCATCAACTTGGACAGACCGCTGCTCGCCGTTGATCCAGATTTGAAAGCGCTGGCTCATGAGGTAACCGGGTCCAAATCACCCGATGTAACACCCAGACTGCGATCAAAGCGCGATGTTCAACGTTCGATCCGCGACCAACGCAGTATTCTGAAGGGGCGTACTGATATTGCGCTTTGCTTCAGCAGGCGGGTCAAAGACGAGAGGAGTATCTAATTCCACCAAGATGCCGTAGCAGCTCAGAGGGCCGGTAACCCGTCGAGCTCCGGATCGTCACCCTCCCGAT
The DNA here is from genome assembly GCA_035765635.1 of Opitutaceae bacterium. Lineage (GTDB taxonomy): Bacteria > Verrucomicrobiota > Verrucomicrobiia > Opitutales > Opitutaceae > EW11. The sequence goes on along the minus strand of DASTWZ010000039.1, from coordinate 149,402 downwards.
GACTGCTTTCCGGACCCTTGTTTTTTGCGTGGCCGCGGTGTCGGCGGGCTTGGGCGCGAACGCGAGGCTTTGCGGGGCGGCGTTGAACAACCCATCCGCGCCAACCGCGGCCCCGGCGGCGCAAACCGAGCAGGCTCCTTTGACCGAACGGGAAAAGGCGGCGCATGCGCTGAATCGTCTGGGCTACGGTCCGCGGCCCGGCGAAATCGAACGCGTTGCGGCCTTGGGCGTTGAAAACTGGATACGTCAGCAACTGGCGCCCTCGGAGATTCCCGACTTCGCCGCGGAAAAGGCGGTCGCTCCCTTGTCCCATCTCCAAATGGACCCCGCCGAAATTTTTGCGGCGTACTACACGCAAATTCGCGAGCGCCGGAATCGAGTGGCGAAAGCGTCGGCCGCCGCCGCCATGGCGGAGGGCAAGGCGCCTGAAACGATGTCCGGGAAAGAGAGCAAGTTGCCCGAAACGACTCTGGCGAAAGCGCCCGCAAAAGAGAACAAATCCGGCGAGGAAGCTCGCCGCGTCGTCGCTCAAGCCGTCGGCGAACTTCACCAGGCCAAACTCGTGCGCGCCGTTCTCTCCGAGCGCCAACTGGAGCAGGTGCTGGTCGATTTCTGGTTCAACCATTTCAATGTCGACGGCCGCAAGAACGCGGTGCGCGCGGCCCTCGTGACCTACGAGCAGGATGTGATTCGCCCGCACATCTGGGGAAACTTTCGCGACCTTCTCGGTGCGACGGCCCAGAGCGCCGCGATGCTCGTTTACCTCGACAACGTGCGCAGTTCCGCGGCCGCCCCGGCCTCGGCGGCTAAATTCTCGGGTAAGAAATATGCCCGGGGAACCGACGATAACATGACGAAGGTCGCCCGACCTGCGACGAAGCGCGGCCTCAACGAAAACTACGGGCGCGAACTCATGGAACTCCACACGCTGGGCGTCGATGCCGGTTACACCCAGAAAGACGTGCAGGAGGTCGCCCGCGCTTTCACCGGCTGGACCCTGGTGCCCAGGACCGGTCAGTTTATTTTCCGCCGCGATTGGCACGACGAAGGTGAGAAAACGATTTTGGGGCAGCATTTCGCGATCGGCGGCGGCCAAGAGGACGGCGAACGAGTGCTCGACCTTTTATCGCTTCACCCGGCGACGGCCCATCATCTCGCTTACGAACTCTGCCAGCGTTTTGTCTCTGACGACCCTCCCGCCCCGCTCGTGGACCGTGTGGCCAAAGCGTTCCTCGACTCGCGAGGAAATCTGCGGGCGACGTACGAGGCGTTGTTCCTGGACCCGGAATTTTTTGCGCCGCAATTCTACGCGGCGAAGACGAAGTCGCCCTTCGAGTTTATCGCTTCGGCCCTGCGCGCTTCCGCCTCAACCTTTGTCGACGCGCCTGCGACACGAAACCGGGAACGGTTGCGCGTGATCGAGGCGGCCGCGCTCCTCGGCCGCGGCGGTGAACGCACCAATGCACTGCCGCGGAAAACCGCCACCCTGCACCTGGTGGACATGGGCCAGCCGAACTACGGCTGGGGCCCGCCGACCGGGTTTCCCGAGGATTCTTCTCACTGGGTGGCTGCAGGCGCCCTCGTCAGTCGCTTGAATTTCGCGCTCGCGCTCACGGCTGGCCAAGTGCCCGAAACGCGGCCCCAAGTTCGCCGCCTGGTGGAGGGCGTGAATCCCGATCAGCCCGCAGCCCTGGTCGACGCGATCGCCCGAAATATGTTTGCGCGCGACCTGAGCGCCTCCACGCGCCGCGTGGTCCTGGCCCAAGGCGCACCCTCGCGCGAGGGCGAGATGTCCGTCCCCGACGTCCCCCGAGTGCTCGCGCTGATGCTCGGCTCACCTGAATTCCAGCGCCGGTGAAACATCACCCGAAATCCTCCGGCGCCGCCCAACGCACCCAACTCAACTTCCCATGAACCCTGGAATTTCCCGTCGATTTTTCATCAAGCGCGGAGCGCTCGCCTTCGCCGCCATTGGCGCCGGTGCTTTGTTCGGACCCGATTTTCTGCGCTCGTCCACGCTCGCCGCTGAACCGCGGCGTGCCGTGGGCGGCAAACGCGTTCTCGTTTGCCTCTTTCAACGCGGCGCCGCGGATGGGCTGTCTATGGTCGTGCCGTATGGCGACCGCGACTACTATCGCCTGCGGAGCGACATCGCGCTCCCGGCGCCGACGCGTTCGGCGGGCGCTGCCGCTGTCCTGGACCTCGATGGCCATTTCGGCCTGCATCCGGCGCTCGCGCCCCTCCACGAGTTGTACAAAGCCGGTGAGCTGGCCGTCGTGCACGCCTGCGGCAACCCGCATGGAACGCGTTCGCATTTCGAGGCGCAGGACCTCATGGAGGCCGGGACGGACGTCGACAAGACGCTGCTCTCCGGCTGGCTCAACCGCATGATCGGCGTGTGCCCGGAGGACGCGGCCCGGCACTCGGCGTTGCGCGCCGTGGCGATGACCGCGCAGATGCCGCGCAGCCTGCAAGGCAGCGAGGAAGCGATCGCCATCGCTGACCTCGCTCGTTTCGGCGTCAGCGGTGGAGGAGCCAGTATGAACGCTTCGAGCGCCGCGCAGGGGTTTGAACAGATCTACGAGAACGCCGTGGGTGACGCACTGCATGGGGCCGGCGAGGAGGGATTCGCGGCCATGGGGCTTCTCAAGAAAGTCGATCCGCGCGGTTATGTTCCCGCCCACGGCGCGCAGTATCCGGCGGGCACGTTCGGGCGATCTCTCCGCCAAGTCGCTCAGCTCATCAAGGCGGAGGTGGGTCTCGAAGTGGCCTTCGTGGAAATCGGCGGTTGGGACACTCACGCCAATCAAGGCGCCGCCGCGGGCATTTTGGCCAATCGCCTTGGCGAATTCGGCAAAGGGTTGGCGGCGCTGCACCGTGACCTTGGCGAAAAAATGTCCGACGTGACCGTCCTCACGATGAGCGAATTCGGCCGCACGGCGCGGCAAAACGGAAACCGCGGAACCGATCACGGTTTCGGCACGGCCTTCTTTGCCTTGGGTGGACCGGTTCGCGGCGGCCGCGTCTTGGGCAAATGGCCCGGTCTCGCCCCCGACAAACTGCACGAAGGGCGGGATCTCGCCATCACCACGGATTACCGGGATTTCTTCGCCGAAGCCTGCGTTCGCCACATGGGCGTTTCCGAAAAAGATCTCGCGAGAGTTTTCCCCGGCTTCGAAACCTCCACCAACCGCTTCGGCGGATACCTGCAGTCGTAGTAGCAACGCCGTTGTTGGTCCACTTGCCTGCGGGAAAGTCGCTGGATGGCGCGGCGACCCCGATCGTGTGCTCGGCATTTGCCCCATGGCATCACCGCAGCCTAGGCCCATTGCTGTCCAAAACAGGCGCCGCGGACTCGCTTCATCGCGAGAAGCGGTGATCGAGTCCGTCCGCGCTTGAGGCGCGGACTGTAAATTAAATCGAATGCCGGCGAGGACGCCAGCGCTCCCAGTGGCCGACATCGGCGAGACGCCGACGCTCGGCCAATACCAATACCCCGGCGCTCGGCGACTACCCCCAACTCGGCGACAACCCCGCACTCGCCGGCTACCCCACACTCGCGACTACCCGACGCTCGGCGAATCCCCAACGCTCGACCGGCCGAGCTGCGCCTTTCCAAGGCGCAGGAGGCTCTGGGAGCGCTGGCGTCCTCGCCGGCATTCAATGCCTATGCCAGCCAAACGGTAACCTCACGCCTCATGCAAATGTCGCTGTTTTGGACACGCGTGGCAGGGCTCACACCCATTGCCGCAGGCCAGGCCGCTGAAGGGGTCATGCTTTACTATTTACCTTTCGAATCGGCGCCCCCTGTTTCCATACGTGAACAACAGCACGCTTCCCTCCGCCCGTACTTAGATGACAACAAGCTAAAAACCGCGTTTCTTGTCGACAAAACTGAACGGTGTTCATTTTGGTGATATCCGTTCATCATCGACCATGACTCTTCCATCCCACCGGCGCAGCATGCGCGAAGCGTTCGAGCAGGAAATCGTCGCGGCCGCGGGCGAGGCCTTTGCCGCGCACGGGCTCGAGGGGTTTTCACTCCGCAAGCTGGCACTTCGCCTGCGCTGTTCTCCCGGCACGCTTTATCTTTATTTCAAGAACAAGGAGGACCTGCTTCACGCGGTGGTGGAGCGGGCTTTCGAGAAACTGCTCGAGGCGATCCGCTCCCAGCCGAAGACCGGCAACGTCTTCGCAGACCTTCGGCAATGGTTTCTCGCCTATGTTCGTTTTGGGCTCCGTTTCCCTAACGAATATCGCTGCGCCTTCGTTTTGCCCAGCATCAGCCGGACAAAACCGTATCGGCCGCACGCGGCGTTTGAAGTCCTGCGGTCTTACCTTCAGGTCGGAATGGCGAATGGCACATTCCGCAAAAGCGACGTCGATCGCACCGCGCAGGTGCTCTGGGCCGGAGTGCATGGTCTGACGTCATTGTTCATTGCCCGTCCCGGCTTTCCCTGGGTGAAACGCGAAAGCCTGGTCGACGCTCTCGCACAAAGCCTCATCGAGGGGCTGCTCGCGCCGAACGGAAAAACATCCGCTAAAAGCCGTCGATCCACGTCGCGCTCCACTCGTGCATCCAAATGAAAACTGCCTCTCGATTTTCGCGGTGGCTCCTGCTGCTTGGCGCAGCCATCGTTCTCCTCTTCTGCATGGGCGCGAACACGGTCGCGGCGGCAGCTTGGATCGGCCCGATGCTTCTTCTGCGCTACACCCGCGGCATCACGCGCTTTTGGCACTGGCTGCTGGTCTGGGGCGTTCTGTTCGGCGCGTGGCTGTTTCAATTTCGCGGCATGGTACCGATGCCGATGCCTGGACCGCTGCTGGTGGCGGGCGGCTCTTCGCTTTTCGGGCTCGTTCCATATGTCCTCGACGCTTGGACCCGTCGCCGACTGAGCGACGTCAGCTTCACGTCGACTCTGGTTTTTCCGGCGGCGTTTGCGGCGGTCGACTTCAGCACCGCATTGAGTCCTTACGGCAGTTGGGGCGTTTGGGCGTACTCCCAGTATGGCGTGCTGCCATTGGTTCAACTCTGCGCCGTCACCGGTTTGTACGGCGTGACATTCATCGTGGTTTGGTTCGCTTCCGTGGCGAACTGGGCATGGGAAAATCGAAACGCGCCAACGTCGGTGCGGCGCGGACTTTTCGTCTATGGCGCGGTTCTGGGCGTTATCCTCCTCGGAGGTACGATCCGCCTGCAAGCGACCCGCCCCGCACAATTCCATCGCGCCGAACGCGTGGCCGGATTGACCGCCGACCTCGCTGACACGCCTGAGCAACAAGGGCTCATGCGGCGCTTCTGGGGACATCAGCCGCTGTCACCGGCGGACTTGGCGGCGTTGAGCGCGAACTTGAATGTGCAACTGGATCGCCTGCTCGAACGCAGCGAGGTTCAGGCAAAAGCCGGCGCCAAGCTCGTTTTCTGGAGCGAAGGCGCGGGCATGGTGTTGGCCGACGATGAGCCGTCTCTCTTGCAGAAAGGCATGGACCTCGCGAAGCGGGCGAACGCGTACCTCGGCCTGAGCGTCCTTCGTCTCAATCCCGAGACGCGCACGATGCAGAACAAGACCGTTCTCGTCGCCCCGGAAGGTCGCATCGCCTACGAGTACTGGAAGTCCCGGCCAGTGCCCGGATTCGAAGCGAGATGGTCGGAGCGAAACGGAAATCCGATGCGCTGGAAGGACACGAGTTTAGGACGCGTGGGTTCGTTCATTTGCTTCGATCTGGATTTTCCCACGTTGATCCGCCAAGCCGGCCGCGCTCGTCTCGATCTTCTTTTGGTGCCATCGAACGACTGGCGCGCGATCGATCCGTGGCACACGCACATGGCGGCATTCCGCGCGGTGGAAAACGGCTGCAGTTTGATTCGAGTGACCGGCTCGGGCCGATCGCTCGCGGTGGATGCGCTGGGCCGCGCGATCGCAGAGAGCGACGATTTCAGCGGAGCCGATCACACGATCGTCGCGCAAATTCCGACCCATGGATCGAGCACGCTGTATTCAAAGATTGGCGACACCTTCGCCTGGCTTTGCGTCGCCGGAACAGTGCTTCTGCTTGGCCGGGCCGCGGCTCGGAAGAAACGAGTTACCACCGAATAGCAGGTCGGTCGACCGATTCGTCTCGCAACTATGATCTCGCTGCCGCCTCTACATCGCGCGATGCGGCGGCGCGGCTTGGAAAACTCAGAAAACCGGCGCGGGAATTTAACTTGCCAACCGCCAAACCCCGAACCTAGTACCTGCGCTCTTCGTCTTGTGAGCGGCGCGGTAGCCAAGTGGTAAGGCCGGGGTCTGCAAAACCCCTATGCGTCGGTTCAATTCCGACCCGCGCCTCCAAGATTGTAGTCGCTGCCAATCAACAGGGTAAATCGATACGGCGCGCTGGACATTCGCGAAAAGCTCTTTACTTTTTCAACCGGAATTAAGCCTCGGCCGAACTGTCACCGTATGGTGTGCGTTCCCTAACGGGATAGGCCGAGGTTTCATTTTGGCCAGAATTGGACGCGCTTCTCTCGCGGCCTGAGCCATTTTCGATATTCATCTTTGTCGGGTCTGTCCGAAAATGACCGGCCCACGGCGCCGCAAACCATATCGGCAAGTTGGATCAAATTGTTCCGGTGGGACTCTTGAAGTTTCAGTTTCTTAATGGCGACAAATTCCGCCGCGGGATTGTTAACTGCTCGACGTAGGTATCCACACAACTCGCGTTTAAATTCGCGAGAACCGCATCCGTCCAAAACGACCGTTGATTCGCGCAGTGCCGCCGCAGCATTTGTCAGCACGAGTTTGCACGCATATTTGTAGAACGATTCCTTAACGGAAAAGCCCGGTCCAGTGAGCCCGCGCTTGTTTATCACAATCGAGTAGTAGCTGAATTCGATGCCGTTAACCTCTTTGAAAAAACTCAGGCGATGCTTGTTGCTGATCTTCGAAAAATGAAACTCGAAGTTTTCTGAAACACCCATCCGTGTTCTAAGATTCGCAATCGTATTATCGGCCGAACGCGCAGACGCCTCGTTCTGGAATACGACAAGTGTCACGACGAAATATGGAGAAGAGCCCGACTCGATTTTTAGTCCGACATCACCGGACTCATCGATAAAAACGAGACTCATAGAGCTTTCTACCTGAGTTAAAAACACACTGCATTCTGAAAATTTCGGTCGATCATCTAAGGCGCTCCAGAAATAGTCGCCGCGGCGCTGCGCTAATTTTTGTCCGCCGAATTACGCGAATGTCACGAAAATCCAGAGTAACCTTTATTGTCGAACGGAACAGACGGATGAAACGGAAGGCGGGGGTACACTGAGCTAAGGAGCGCTCCTATCCGGCCCGCTTCGGGCGACTGGAATGGGCTGGAAGTTCGCCGCCTTTGGCCTAAGGTGCGCACTCACCGTGAGCGTCCGAGCACCAATATTTCGTGCAGTCGGGTATCTGGCTTTGGCGATTTGCGTCGAACATAATGTGTCGGCGCTGGATCATTTCACGAAAGTCGAAACCGATTTCGAAGACCGCCTTTCCCGTTTTGACGAAGCGCTGCTCTGGCGGCCTTCCTTTGACTCTTTTAATCAACTTCCTGGGCAAAGCGCAGACGCGGCGGGCTTCGAAGAAGACAGCGTCTTAACCATGAAGCAACTGGTGATTTCCGGAGAGAGGCTCATCGAACTCAATGAACGTTCCGAGACTCCCGTTCAAGGTTTCATCCGCACAGGCACGTTGGCCGAGCATGTGGGCAAGAAATTCACGAGTCGGCTTTGGGTACGCGGCGACAGAGGTGTCGGTGATGTGATGATCAGCTTGTCTTGGTGAAGCGCGAAGCTGCATGAGGGCGTTGCGGAGCACTTCCGGCCATTAGATTTCGACAAAAAATGAATCGGCGCGCAGCTGTGGGCCCATCGGCGTAAGGATCTGCTTATTCACTGGCGAGTACAGGCCGTCCCCTGACGAGATCGCCGTATACGTAAGAGGGGTGTCAGTGGAACTGTCAGTAAAAGTTACCCCTGATCAATCTGAACCATATCCATTTCCGTGAAATGGTTCCAATCTTCGCGGCGGCGCCTCAGATCACTTCGAGATCCGTCCGCGCTACTGTCTCCAATCGGCGGATACATGAATCGACCTGCTCGATGGTGGGGCCTTCGACGAGAATTCGCAGTTTCGACTCCGTGCCGGAATAGCGTACGAGCACACGACCGCGTTCGCCGAGTTCCGCTTCGACGGCCTGAATCGCGATGGGCAAATGCGGTAACGCCGAGAGCTCGCGCTTTTCCCGCACGCGCAGGTTCAGCGAACGCTGCGGAAATTTGACCAACGCCTTCCGCAACTCCGACAACGGCTTCCCCGTGCGTATCATCACTCCCAATACACGGAGAGCCGCCACCAGGCCGTCGCCGCTCTGCGCCACGTCCGCGCAGATCACGTGGCCCGACGACTCGCCGCCGAGCGTCGCGCCCTCCGCCACCATTTTCTCTGAGACGTAACGATCGCCGATCCCGGTGCGAAAAACTTTTCCGCCTGCCGCGCGAATCGCCGCATCGACGCCGAGATTGCTCTGCATCGTCAACACCAAAACGCCCTTCTGCAACGCGCCGCGCCGCAGCGCATCGAGCGCCAAAATCGTGAGCAATTCGTCGCCGTCCAACAGTTCGCCCTGCTCATCGCAGAGAAGACAGCGGTCTCCATCTCCGTCGTGTGCGATCCCGAGGCGCGCGCCGACCTCGCGAACGCGAGCCCGCATTTTTTCGGGGTGCTCGCTGCCCACGCCAGCGTTGATGTTCGTCCCATTCGGCGCATCGCCGACCTGGAAAACTTCGGCGCCGAGTTCGCGCAGTACGATCGGGCTCGTCGCGCAGGTCGAGCCGTTCGCCGTGTCCAAAACAATTTTCCATCCGCGCAGCGCGCCGGGCGGAAGCAACGGGCGAACCAGTTCCAAATAGGTCTGCAATCCGTCGGCCCGAACCGGACCGCGCGCGATCATCGTCGGCTTCTCTTCCGGAAGAAGGCTCTCGATTTCGAGTTCCTGTTCGTCGCTCAACTTCTGTCCGTCCGGGCCGAAAAATTTGATGCCATTATCGCTCGCCGGATTGTGCGAGGCCGTGATCACGACCCCGAGCACGGCGTGTTCCCGCAGGACCGCGCTCGCCACCGCCGGCGTGGGCACGACGTCGAGGACACAACATTCGATGCCGACCGAGGCCAGACCCGACGCCACGGCCTCGATCAAGGACGCACCCGACGCCCGCGTGTCGCGTCCCAGCACCGCCCGCTGACGCGCCGGCGTCGAGAGGCGGGACGCATAACGCCCCGCCGCCACCCCAAGCCTCTCCGCGAAATCCTCATTAATGATGGGTCCGCCGTACACGCCGCGGACGCCGTCGGTGCCGAAATATTTTCGACTCATGCAGCGTAAAATTCCCGCGTCGCCGCGATCTTCGCCTTCACCTTGCCACCGAGCAGATGTTCGCGCGCCAACGCCGTGCCTTCTCGCACGCTGGCAACCCGACGCGTGATCCAGAGCGCGGCGCCCGCGTTGAAAACGATCGTGTCGACCAAGCCCTGCGGGCCATGTCCAGCCAGGACCGCTTCGACGATCGCGAGATTGGTCGCGAGATCTCCACCCTGCAGATGCTCGAAAGGCGTTTCGACAAAGCCGTAGTCGCGGCCCGACCACACGGCATTCACGTCGCGCAGGCGCCCCGCCCCGCGCACGATGTTCGGCGTCGATGTCGTGAGTTCGTCGATACCGCGATCGTCGTCCAAATTTCCATGCGCCGCCAGCGCCGCATCCACGCCGAGAAGGTCCAGCGCCTCCGCCATGCGCGGCACCCACGACTTCGCGAAAACGCCCAGCAACACATGCGCGGGCCGTCCTGGATTCACCAGCGGACCGAGCACATTGAAGACCGTGCGCTGCCCCTCCGCCGCGAGCGCCTTGCGCACCGGACCGATCACCTTGAACGTCGGATGATACGCCTGCGCGAAAAAGAAAACGTAGCCGAGTTCGCGCATCGCCTTGCGCGCGAGTTCCGGCGGCGCTTCGAGATTGACGCCGAGCGCGGCAAACAAGTCGGCGCTTCCGCACTTCGAGGTCACGCCGCGATTGCCATGCTTCATCACCGGCACGCCAAGCGACGCCAGCGTGAAAACGACCAGCGTGGAAATATTGAATCCTCCCGCCTTGTCGCCACCCGTGCCCACCACGTCGATCGCCCCCGGCGCGAATTCCTGAAAGCCGGGATCGATCGCCTTCTCGCGGAAAATTTTTGCAAACGCCGCGAGTTCACTGGCCGTCTCGCCCTTTCGCGCCAGCGCGCGAAGAAAATCCGCTTTGTCCGCGTCCGGCACGGTGACATCGATCAGCCGCAGCGCCGCGGTCCCAACATCCTGCGGAGACAAATCCTGGCCCGCGCTGAGTCGGGAAACGAAATCGACGAGAGACGACATGAGAGGCCTGACCGAAGGGGAAAACGGCTGCACGCGCAAAGCCTAAACTCGACAGCCCACCGGGCATCTGGGAGCAACGGCGCGTGCGCTTCCGCTCCCTTCTTTCGATCCTCTTCGCGAGTTTCCTTTTCCTCGACGCTTTCGCTCAATCCGTCCCTACAGCGTCGCCGGAAAAAGAAACGCCAGTGCCATCCCCCGCCGCCCAACCCGCAGCAGCGGGTGGACCGATCGCGGAACTCAGCACGCGCGACTCCGCCGTTCTCGGCCTGGTTGAGGGCATCACCGAATTTCTGCCCATCTCTTCCACGGGCCACTTGATCATCGCGAATCACGCGCTCGGACTGGAATCCGAGACGCCGTTGAAAGACGCCGCCGACAACCCGCTCTGGTACAAAAAACCATCGGCCAAACACCCCGCCGGAATTCCGCTCACGATCAAACTCGCGGCCGACACTTACATCGTCGTGATCCAGGTCGGCGCCATCGCCGCCGTCGTATTCATTTATTGGAGACAACTCGTCGGAATTCTCGGCGGCCTGGCCGGGCGAAACGCCGCGGGCCTGCGTCTCCTCCGCAACCTGTGCCTGGCCTTCATTCCCGTCTCGATTATCGGCTACGCGTTGAAGGACTGGATCGACGACCATCTCTTTTCGCTGCAAGCCGTGATCGTCGCCCTCATCAGCGGGGCGGTGTTGATGTTCTGCGCCGAACGTTATCGGAAAGATCAACTGCCGCAGAACAGCCGGACTGAGCCGTCCGATCTCACGGTTAAACAATCTCTCGGGATCGGCATCATGCAGTGTCTCGCGCTTTGGCCAGGCATGAGCCGTTCGATGGTCACGATGGTCGGCGGCTATTTTTGCGGACTGTCTCCTGCGAAAGCGGCGGAATTTAGTTTTCTGGTCGGTCTTCCCACTCTCGCCGGCGCCGCCTTGCTCAAGGGCCTCACGGGCGGTCCGGCGATGATCCAGGTTTTCGGCCTATCGCATGTGTTGTTCGGCGGGATCGTCGCCGCGATTTCGGCCGGCTTGGCGGTCAAATTTCTGGTGCTTTATCTGAGCCGCCATGGCTTGGGCGTCTTCGCCGTCTATCGCGTGCTTCTGGCCGCCCTGCTCGCGGCCTGGTTTTTTCTTTGATTTACCAGTTGTTCAACCCGCGCTTGACGCCCTGGAACGCGCCTCTTTAATCCTCGCCTTTCTACACGCACAAAGTCCCTGCCGATCTGGCGCGACGTCATTCCCTTAATCAGCACCTCCCATGGCTAATCCGAAACGCAAGCAATCCAAACGCCGCAGCGCCAACCGCCGCGCAGCCAACGCTTTCAAAGCTCCGCAAGTAGCCAAGGATCCGACGGACGGCAGCGCCTTCCGCCCTCACCGCGTCAACCCGAAGAACGGGATGTATCGCGGCCGCCAAGTGTTGAACGTCGAGGTCTAAACCTCAGCCTCCTGCCGCCTATCACGTGCGGGATTCCAACAACCGCGTCGGCGGTCGCATTGCCGTCGATGCGATGGGCAGCGACCTAGGTCCGCCCGAAATTGTCGAAGCGGTTAAGCTCGTCCTAAGCGAGTTTCCCGAAGTCAATCCGATCACTCTCGTCGGTCACGAGAGCATGCTGCGCGACTTGGTCGCGAAAGCCGGTTTGGGCGATCACCCGAAGATCGGTTATCTGCATGCCTCCGAAGTCGTCACGATGGACGACAAGCCGCTGATGGCGATCAAGCGGAAGCGCGATGCCTCGATGTTTCGCGCGATCGAGTTGGTCAAATCAGGCGAGGCCGGCGCCGCGGTGAGCTGCGGCAATACCGGCAGCTTGGTTGCCGCGGGGATTTTGAAACTCCGCACGCTGGACGGCGTCGATCGCGCCGCGCTCGCCCCGGTGATCCCGCGCGCCGACGGACATTTCATCCTGATCGATGCGGGCGCCAACCCGGAAGCGAAGCCGCTCCATCTCGTCCACAACGCCATCCTCGGAACGCATTTTTGCCGGCTCGAATTGGGCGTGGAAAAACCGCGCGTCGGCCTGCTCACGATCGGCACGGAGGAGGGCAAAGGAAACGCCTTGGTCGGCGAAACCCACGAATTGCTCAAGCGCATCGACTCGATCGTGAACTACATTGGTCCAGTCGAGGGTTTCCACGTTTTCGCGGACGAGGTGGACGTCGTCATCTGCGACGGTTTTGTGGGCAACATCTGCCTGAAGAGCTGGGAGTCGCTCTCAAAATTTTTCCGCAACGAATTGAAAACGCAGATGCAGGCGAACCCCTTGCGCATGGCTGGGGGCTTGCTCGCGAAAGGCGCTTTCGACGCGTTACGCAACCGCATCCGCCCCGAGCGCTACGGCGGCGCGCCGCTCCTGGGTGTTAAAGGAAATTTGCTCAAAGCACATGGCTCGGCCAACCGGCACGCATTAAAAAATGCGATCCATGATGCTAGCGAAATGATCCAAACCGATTTGAATCAACGGATCGAAGCTGACGTGGCTCGGGCCAACGCCGCCGTTACCTAACGCCGTTCAGCCCTACTCTTCTCGTCTTCGTCTGCTGTCATGGCACTACCCACTATCGCGATTCTCGGCACCGGTTCCTATGCGCCTGAGAAAATCCTCACCAACGATGACCTCGCGAAGATGGTCGACACGTCCGACGAATGGATCACCTCGCGGACGGGCATCAAAGAGCGCCGCATAGCCGCTGCGACCGAGGCGACGTCCGACCTGGCGACAAAAGCCGCGCAGGCCGCGCTCACCGATGCCGGACTCACCGCGGCCGATATTGGGCTCTTGATTGTCGCGACGTTCACGCCCGACATGCCGATGCCGGCGACGGCGACGATCGTTCAACAGAAGCTCGGCGTTCCTTCGCACGCGCCGTGTTTCGACATCAATGCGGCGTGCTCCGGCTTCCTTTACGCTTTGGACACGGCCTGGGCCATGATGTCATCCGGGCGCTATCGTTACACGCTGGTGGTTGGAGCGGAGAAGATGTCGCCTTTCGTCGACTGGCAGGACCGTGCGACGTGCGTTCTTTTCGGCGACGCGGCCGGTGCCGCCGTCCTCGGGCCCTCGCGAGGAAATGGCGCGCGGATTATCGGCACGAAACTTTATTCCGAGGGCGGCATGCAGGACTTGCTCTGCGTTCCCGGCGGCGGCAGCGCTGCGCCGGTCTCGCTCGACTCGTTCGCGGCCAAACAGCACTTCATCAAAATGAAAGGTCGCGAGGTCTTCAAAGTCGCCGTGCGCGAGATGGAAGACGCGATCGAGGAAATCCTGGAACAACACGCACTCACGGTCGATCAAATCGCCTGCGTGATTCCTCACCAAGCCAACCTGCGGATTATCGATGCGCTCTCCAAGAGCCTTAAAGTTCCGCTCGAACGTTTCTTCATCAATGTGGATCGCTACGGCAACACGTCCGCCGCATCCGTGCCGCTGGCCCTCGATGAAGCGCGCCGCGCCGGTCGCATTCGCGCCGGCGACATCAGTTTGCTCGTCGCGTTTGGGGCGGGCTTGACCTACGGTGCCTCGCTGGTTCGCTGGTAAACTCTCCCCAATGATGTCTTCTTCCGCGTTTTGCCGGCTTGTGCTTCGGCTTGTTCTTTTTGCTTTCGTCGTCGCCGCTCCGAGCAGGCTCGCCGCCGATCTGGTTTGGTCTCCGGAAACGGGCTGGCGCGTGGAAGGCGGAGTTCTCGCCGGCCTCTCCGGCGAATCCGGCCGCAACGCGCTCGAGATGATGAACAAGGCGCGCGCCGCCGAAGAGCGCGGCAGCGAACGCTCCGCCATCAAGGCCTATGGCAAGGTCGCGAAAAAGTATCCGAACTCCGTGTACTCGCCCGAAGCGTTGTATCGCTCGGCTAAACTTCGCCTGAAACGCCGCGATTACGTCAAAGCCTTCACGGAATTTCAGACGATTCTTTCGCGCTATCCAAACACGCCGCGCTTCAACGACATCATCGGCGAACAATATCGCATCGCCAGTCTTCTCGTGAACGGCGCGCGCGGCCGCATCCTGTTCGGCCTGCTGCCCGGCTTCCGCAACCGCGAAGTCTCCATCGGCATGTTCGAGACGATCTTGCTCAACGCTCCCTACAGCGACTATGCGCCTCTCGCGTTGATGAACATCGCGCAGGGCCACCAGCGCATGCGCGAGCCCGAGGAAGCGATCGACGCGCTCGATCGCATGATCAACAACTACCCGCAAAGCCTGCTCGCGCCCGACGCTTATCTCCGCCTCGCGCAAGCGCACGCCTCGCTCGTCGAGGGCGCGTACTACGATCAGGAATCCACGCGCGACGCCATCACCTACTTCGAGGATTTCATGATCCTGTTTCCCAGCGACAACAACGTCGCCAAGGCGGAAAAAGGTCTCGCCGACATGAAGAAGGTTCTCGCCGACAGCAAAATGCGGATCGCCGATTTCTATTTCTTCAAACGCGACAACTACAAGGCGGCCCGCGTCTTCTACAACGAAGCGATCACGGTGTATCCAGATTCTGAAGTCGCCACGAAAGCCCGTCAGCGCCTCGCCCAAGTCGAGGAAGCCGCCGCGAAAGCGGCGAAGGCCGGCCCGAAAAAGAAAAAGCGTTTCTGGATTCTCTGAGCGCTGCCGTGATGCTCAGGCGGCTCAACGTTTCACTTGTGCTCGCGGCCTTCTGCGCTGCGTTTCTCAGCGGCTGCGGGCACTATCAACTAGGCACGACCGGCAAGTTGACGTTCTCGACCATTTACGTCGAGCCGGTCAAAGACAGCGCGAACATCCCGCAGGCTTCCGCGCTCTTCAGCACTCAATTGCGCCAGACTCTGCTCCGCGACTCGCGTATCCAACTTTCGAATTCACCGGAGTCGGCCGACGTCACGCTCAGCGTGGATTTGCGCAGCTACGATCGTCGCCTCGCCACGTCGCGGCGCGATGACACCGGCCTCGCGCGCAGCTTCGACATCAACATCTCGGCGGTCTGCAACCTGCGCGACAACCGCACGGGGCAAATGCTTTTCGAGCACCGCAGCGTGGAGGCGACGCGGGAAATTTTCACCAGCGATGCGCCAAGCGAGTTCGCCCCGGACGGCAGCCCGATCTTCGTGAGCCGCCAGCTCCAGGCCGAATATCAAACGCTTCCCCTTCTGGCCGAAAGCCTCGCCGATCGGGTCTCGCACGCGGTTCTCGACGTCTGGTAATCGTCGCAGTCCTCCCGCACTCGCGTCTTGCGGAAAATCCGCGAGCAAGCTTCGTCATGAAGCATGCACGCGCCCATTCTGGCTCCATCGATTCTGGCCGGTAACCACGCGAACCTGGCGTCCAGCGCGCAAATCGTCGCGGACCTGGGATTGAAGTGGCTGCACATCGACATCATGGACGGGCACTTCGTGCCAAACCTGACGTTTGGCCCGCAAACCGTCGCGGCGCTGCGCAAGACTTCGGATTTATTTTTCGATGTTCATCTGATGCTCGACGAACCGGCGGCCTACCTGGAGCCGTTTGCCAAAGCTGGCGCGAATTCGATCAGCATCCATATCGAGCCGAACTACGATCATCGCGCGAACTTGTCGAAAATCCGCGAACTCGGATGCCGGCGAGGCATCGTGATCAATCCCGGCACGCCTGTTTCGTCCATCGAGCACCTGCTCGACCAGGTAGAACTGGTGCTCGTCATGACCGTCCAACCGGGTTTTGGCGGCCAGCCTTTTCGGGACGACATGCTCGGTAAACTCGAGAAACTTTCCGCTCTGCGCACGCAGCGGGGCCTGGATTTCCGGCTCGAAGTCGACGGCGGCATCGATTTGGAAACCGGCCTGAAATGCCGTAAAGCTGGCGCGGATACATTCGTGGCCGGCACGGCCTTTTTTGCCTCCGGCGATCGAAAGCATTTCGCCGACGTGATCGCCGCCTGGTAAGGGAAGGCGAAGGATGAAGGAAGAAGGCAGAATGCAGAATGGTCGAACCGGAGTCTCGGACTGCGTCTGACGTTTCCCAAACGAATCGGCTCCGCGGGTAGGGCGAGACCTCAGGGCGAGCCGGAACGCACATCCCGCATTTCGCGTTATCTGAAAACAAATGCCTCAGAGGTAGGGCGAGCGGTCCCTCGCGAGCCGCAAACGTTTTCCCTAACCTCCAGGATGAGCCACTACAAACCAGCGCGCTGCGTCGCCTTCGCCAGCGACTCCGCTTTGGCGTAACGCGCGCGGAAAAAATCGCCGAGCTCCCGCGCCAGGCGGATTTCTTCGGCCTTATCCTTCGAGTTCAGCATTTGTTTGATCCGCCCGTTGGTCGCCTCGTAATCCACCGCCGACAAATCCTGCAACGCCGCCATCGCATCCGCAGGACGTCCGGCATCGATCGTGGCCTTCCAAGCCCTCGCCAGCTCGCCATGCGTATCCAGGCACATCACGCGAAAGATAAACGCTATCTCGCGAAACACACCACCGGTCCATTTCGGACGATAGACGAGCTGATCGCTGCTCCGGAACGGATCATCCGTCGGATCGCTGAGATAGGGTTTGAACTCCGGATGCTCGTAGAAATCCCGCCGCACCGGCATCCGCCGCAGCGCAAAATGCTTCGGGCCTCCCGGCGTGCCCGGCCGAAAATCCCAGAGCTTCTGCCCTTCCATCGACAGCGCGTATTCGATGAACGCCACAGCCAGCTCGCGATGGGGCGCGCCGCGCAAGAGAGCAATCGGATCAACCGAACTGACCGACCCTCCGACTGGGGAAATGTATTCCAGCCGGCGCTCGCCGCTTCGCCGCGTCACCGCCTCCTCCTGCTGCCGTCCGTAGAAGTCGATGCACAACCCCACCGCCGAATCCCCCTGCGCCACGTCGATCGGTGGTTTCTGGGAGGTGTCCGTGAAATAGCGTGAATTCGCTCCGATCAGCTGGAGCAGGCGCATGCCGTCGATCCACCCTTGCTTGACCGCTTCGCTCTCGAGTTTCGCCGGCGCTTCGTTCGGATACTGCGCTCGCGCTGCGATCAAGCGCCGCTGCATTTGCTGCTGTATCACGTTTTCAAATACGGCGGCGATCGAGCCGCTCTTCGTCGGATCAGCCAGGGCGATCTCTCCGAAATAGCGCGGGTCTTCGAGATCGATCCATTGCCGCGGCGGGCCAGCGATCCCCAAACGCGCCAGTGAGTCCTTGTTGTAGAGCAATCCGTAGCTGCTGAGCACCGTTCCAATCCACAGGTCGTCCTTGTCCCGATACTGCGCGCCGGAGAAGGACTCCGGAATGGTCTCCTCCGTAAACCACTCCGGATGGATCGTGCGGATACCACTGTCGACCAGCCGGCCCGCCTGAGTTTGCCGAATGAAATCGTAGGTTCCGCCACCGAAGAACAAATCGATCCCGCAGCTCACTTCGGAGGTTAGAAACGCCTGCCGGGCTTCGCGCGCGGCGGCCGGCGCGTCCGGCGCGATCTTGGCGGATTGGAAGCCGGCCTGGACATCGACGCTCCACTCGCGCCCGAGGTTCTTCGTCCAATAGCGCTCGAAGGCCGAAGTGTATTCGCCTTCGAGAAAGCGGGAAATTTCGCTGGTGCCGCCAATCACGCGCCAATCGACCACGACGTTTTTTCCCGTCTTCTGCCGATACCACTCGGCGAAGCCTCGGCCGTATTCCGAGCGCAGTGCTTCGTTGTGCGGCGTGATGATGACGAGCGTCGCATCGGCTGGTCCCCGACTCTCGCGCGCCGGTCGCAACAGAAACGGCAATCCGACGACTGCGAGCAGGAGCAGAATTAAAAGATAGCTGCCGCGCATGGCTTCCTCCCCGCTCAGTCGACGAGAACGACGACGTCTTCCGCAGCGGCGGTGGCGAAGATTTCCTTTTCTCCCGAAACCCCGAGAAATTTCGGGTTCAGTTCGAGGACTTTCAGCGGCGCGTCGTCCCGTTTGGTCGGGACAAGCTCGTACTGCGCGACTTCACCCAGATACGTCGCAGCGCCGATTCGCCCGGCAACGCTGTTGATGGATTTTTTCTCGGTGGAAAGTTTCCAACACTCCGGTCGGATCGCGAGCTGCACATCGGCGCCAATCGCGGGCGGTTTCGCCACATTGCCGAGAATGCCTTCGAATACACCGATGGGCGTCTCGACTGCGGCGCTTTCCCCTTCGACGCGGAGAACTTTTCCCGTAATCGCGTCTGCCTCGCCGATGAAGTGAGCGACCTTGCTGCAGTGCGGTCGGCGATAAACCTCGCGCGCCGTCCCAACCTGCAGCACTTGGCCGGCGTCGAGAATCGCCATGCGATCGCTGATCGAGAGGGCCTCTTTCTGATCATGCGTCACATACACGGTCGTGAGATTGTGCTCCTTGCAGACGCGCCGGATTTCCGTGCGCATTTCCAGACGGAGCTTCGCGTCGAGATTCGAAAGTGGCTCGTCGAGCAACAAACACCGTGGCCGAATGACGAGCGCTCGCGCCAGGGCTACGCGCTGTTGTTGTCCGCCGGAAAGCTGATTGGGGCTGCGCTGCGCGTATTGTTCCATGCGCACCGCCGCCAGCGCTTCAGCGACGCGTTGCTTGATTTGATCTTTCGGGACTTTTCGCTCCTCCAGACCGAAGGCGACGTTTTGCGCGACCGTCATGTGCGGCCACAGCGCATAACTCTGAAACATCATGCCGGTCTGGCGGCGATGGGGCTCAAGATGAGAAACATCTTCGTCGCCAAAAAACACCTGACCTTCATCCGGAAAAAAGAAACCGGCGAGCGTGCGCAGCAGCGTGGTTTTCCCGCACCCGCTCGGTCCGAGCAAAAAAAAGAGCTCACCCTTTTCGATGGTGAGACTCAGGTTTTTCAACGCGACGGTCGGGCCGAAGCGTTTCGTGAGATGCTGGACACGAATGGAAATCATGCGTCGGTCGATTGGCGGCG
This sequence comes from Opitutaceae bacterium, assembly GCA_035765635.1. GTDB lineage: Bacteria > Verrucomicrobiota > Verrucomicrobiia > Opitutales > Opitutaceae > EW11. The sequence continues at coordinate 130,097 of DASTWZ010000039.1, read as the reverse complement.
GCAGAGGAAACTAGGCAAGCGCCAGACGGCGCGCAAGAAGTCGAAGGCCTTTGTCACGAAGCATTTTCAGGAGGCCTCCGCAGGAACCTATTGCCTTCGTTTTTCTCCATTCCATAACCCCATACTTCACGCTCATGACGAAGGCCCAAATCTCTGCCGCCCACGCTGACCTCGAAACGGTCCTCGTCAGCGAGGCCGCGATCAAACGCCGTTTGAAAAAACTCGGCGCAGATATCGCGGAGGTTTACGGCGAGGAGGAAATCACCGTCGTCGCGATCATCAACGGCGCGATTCTCTTCACGGCGGATCTGCTGCGCATGATTCCGAACCCGATCCGCTTGGATTGTATTCGCATCTCCAGCTATCGGAATGAGACAAAATCCACCGGCCGGCCTCAGCTGCTCCACAGTCTGCAGCTCGATATTTCCAATCGTCACGTGCTCTTGATCGACGACATTCTCGATACAGGCAAAACGCTCTGGAGCGTCGTCGAACTGATCAAGAAACAGAGTCCCGCCAGTGTCCGGACATGCGTGCTACTCGATAAACAAGGACGGCGCGAGGTCGACTTCACGGCGGATTTCGTCGGCTTCGAAATTCCCGATCGTTTCGTGGTCGGCTACGGGCTCGATTTCGCCGAGCGGTATCGAAACCTGCCCTGCATCGGCATTCTCAAACCGCATCTGCAGAATCCACCGGAGTGGGCCTGAGACGCGGTATTCGCGTTTCCACTACAGCAGGCCGCCGTGCGTCGGCTCGATGACGCCCATGCGCATCGCGAACGTGTGAGCGATGCTCGAGGCCGCGTTCTTGGCGCGAAGGGCGGCGGGACCGGAGAAATTTTCGTCCACCGTTTGGTGAAACAATCCCAGCCACTGCCGGAAATGGTCCGCGTTCACCGGCAACACCGTGTGCGGCGGGAATGGCCGCCCCGCGTAGCCCGGCACGCCGAGAATCATGCCGTTCCAGAAGGCATACATCTTCGGCAAATGGTGCGCCCAATCCACCTTCGCGACGTCCGAGAAGATCGGGTTGAGCAGCGCGTCGCGCTGAATTTTCCCATAAAACGCATCCACCAGAGTGCGCACGTCGGCTTCGGTCTCGATGTCTTTCATCGCGGTCAATCTAACCGCGGATCGTAGTTTCGCGAAAGGAATCGTTGCACTGCGTCCTCAAGCGTCACGCCCGGCTCGACCACGCCCAACTTTCGGAAGAAGCGAAGAAATGGAATGATCTGAAATGCGGCCGTCGCGACTTCGCGTTGGTACAAACGGGCCATCGGTCCGGCTGCCTGGAGACAGCCGCTTTCCTTGAAACGCAACGCCGCGGCCGCGATGTCGTAATTGACCGCGCGATGTTCCACCCGCCAGTCCCCGTCGCGCTTTTCTAAAATCGTGTATTGGGCCGACGGATACCCATCGAGCGGCAAGCCGACCGAACCGACGGTCACGATCCGGCGCTCGCCCCAGAGCCGCACCGAACAAAAATGGTTGTGCGCGCGAATGATCCACCGCGGCGCATTCGGCGAAAACATCGGCGCGATTTCCGCGTCGAGCGTGTACGGGAAAATCAAGTCGTTATCGCTGCGAGATGAGCCATGGACAAACAGCACGTCCGGCGCGTCGGGAAAAACGTGCTGCATCGGCAGCGCCGCCATCTCACGCCAGCGCTGCGGCCCGAGCGTTTGCGCCGCATATTGCACCGGCCCGAACTGGCGCGAATGCCAGATCGGCGGCGCGCGGTCCGTGTGCAGATCGAAAACATATCGCTCGTGATTTCCGCGCAGCACTGGACAACCCAGCGTTTTCACGCGCTCCCAGCACGCCAGCGAGTCGGGAGAGCCCACCACGATATCGCCCGCCACGATCACCTGATCCACACCGATGCGTTTGGTGTCGGCCAAAGCCGCTTCGAGGGCGACAAGATTGCCGTGGATGTCAGCGAGAATCGCGATGCGCATGCCCACCAATCAACGGTCAACGGAACGGTCGTCGAAATGAAACGGGCGCCTTCTTCTTTTTCTTCGGACCTCCTTCGGCGCTGCGCGAGGCGAGCGCGGCCTTCTTGAAGTCACCGCTTTTCAGGGAATTGATCTGGTCGCGCAGAAGCGCTGCGCGTTCGAACTCCAGCCGCGCCGCCGCGGCCTGCATGTCATCCTCCAATTCGGCGATCACCGCGGCAACATCCTCCGCACTTTCCGCAACCGCGAGATCCTCCTTCTCGCCGCTGCCGTCGTACACGTGAAGGCTGGCCTGCGCTGCGCGCTTCACCGAACGCGGCGTGATGCCGTGCTCGACGTTGTACGCGATCTGTTTTTCGCGCCGATAATTCGTGATCTCCATCGTGCGCTTGATCGATTCGGTGATCTGGTCGGCGTAGAAAATCACCCGCCCCGACTCGTGACGCGCGGCGCGACCCGCGGTCTGGACCAAACTCGTCTCGCTGCGAAGAAAGCCTTCTTTGTCCGCGTCGAGAATCGCGACCAACGCGACCTCCGGAAGATCCAAACCCTCCCGCAAAAGATTGATGCCGATGAGCACGTCGAAATTCCCGAGACGAAGATTGCGCAGAATTTCCACGCGCTCGATCGCATCGATGTCGGAGTGCAGATACTCCACGCGAACTTTCGCCTCGCGCAGATAGGACGTCAGGTCTTCGGAAAGACGTTTCGTCAACGTCGTCACGAGCACGCGTTCCTTTTTCTCCACCGCGCGGCGAATCTCCACGATCAGATCCTCCACCTGCCCCTTCGTCGTGCGAACGGTGATTTCGGGATCGAGCAGTCCGGTCGGACGTATCAACTGCTCCGCTACAACCGTCGAGAGCTGCATTTCATACGGCGCTGGTGTGGCCGAAACATACAGCGTCTGCCCGGTCACTCTGAGAAACTCTTCGAATGACTGCGGACGATTGTCCAACGCCGAGGGCAGGCGAAAACCGTAATCGACCAGAATCTGTTTTCGCGCGCGGTCGCCATTGTACATTCCGCCGATCTGCGGAACGGTCGCGTGGCTCTCGTCGATCATCAGGAGAAAATCCTTCGGAAAGAAATCCAGCAGGCAGAACGGGCGTTCGCCCGGACGGCGTCCGGAGAGATGCAGCGAGTAGTTCTCGATGCCATTGCAGAAGCCCATTTCCTGGAGCATCTCCAGGTCGTAGTTTGTGCGCATCTTGATGCGCTGCGCTTCGAGATAGAGACCCTTGCCCTCGAAGTAGGCGATGCGGTCCTCCAGCTCGCGCTTGATGCCGGCGATGGCGGCGTCGAGCTTGCCCCGCGACGTCACGTATTGGTTCGCCGGATACAGGTCGAACTTGTCGAGCGGCCGCATGATGTTTCCGGTGAGCGGATCGAACTCGCTGATCGACTCGATCTCGTCGCCGAACATCTCGATGCGCAAACCGTGCTCGAGGTACGCCGGCATGATGTCCACCACATCGCCGCGCACGCGAAACCGGCCGCGCTTCAGTTCGTAGTCGTTTCGTTCATACAAGTTGTCCACCAGCCGCTCGAGCAGCACGCCGCGACCGAGGTTGTCGCCGCGTTTCATCTGAATGCGAAGCTCGGTGAAATCCTCGGGAGAACCCAAGCCGTAGATACACGAGACGCTCGCTACCACGACGACATCGCGCCGCGAAACGAGCGAACTCGCCGTGGCGATGCGCATGCGCTCGATCTCCTCGTTGATCGACGAATCTTTTTCGATGTAGGTGTCGCTCGAAGCGACGTACGCTTCCGGCTGATAGTAATCGTAGTAGCTGACGAAGTACTCGACCGCATTCTCCGGAAAAAAGTTTTTGAACTCCGAATACAGCTGCGCGGCCAGCGTCTTGTTGTGCGAGATGATCAGCGTCGGCCGGTCGCATTGCGCGATGACGTTTGCCATCGTGAAGGTCTTTCCCGACCCGGTGACACCGAGCAGAGTCTGATGCCGGTTTCCGGCGTTGATCGACGAGACAAGTTTTTCGATCGCCTGGGGTTGGTCGCCGGTGGGTTGATAATCTGCCTTCAGGTTAAACAGCATATTCGCGGACCCGCATGGTACGCGGTCGCGTCTCTTCCGCAAACGTCAGCGCGCTCCTCGCGGTAACTTTCTCAGAGACCAAAAGCGTGCAGCATGCCACCCCAAGCGCGCGAAATGCGGCGCGTGAAGCCGCGGCGGGGCAGATTAACCGCGCCTTCGTGGCAGACGAGAATTCCTGGCCCGACAAAGAGCGCTTCGAGCAGGGCGTTGCGCCCGATGATGTAGCGCCAGAAATTTCCCGTGCGCACGCGGCGGTACTCGATCTCCGGCGAAAAGCCGACCATCGCCCGCCCATGAAAACGCCGCGCCGGCCGTGAACCCGCTTCGCGCGTCGGCAAAACTTCCACTCGCAAGGGCGGCGGGCCAAAAAGCACCACGCGGCACGGACCGCAAATTTCGATGAAGCGAAATTGTCCCGAGGCCCACGCGTGACGGTGGAAAAGCTTCCAGCGCGTGCGCCAGCGCAACGGCGATTCCCCTGGCTGCACGACGCCGCCCACGTAGCGAGGTTTTACGACGAGCGATCCGCCTTCGGGCACTTGCACGAGACTGAACTCGGTCTCGGGCGTTGAATTGAATGCAAGCGATGCGCGCCGTTCGCCGCGGGCGTGAGTGTTGCGCAGATCGATCATGCCGCGAAGACCCGCAAAAAAATTGGTCAGGGGAAAACGCCAGTTCAGCAAAAGTCTCTTTGTTTGATCGATGTCCTGGTCCGCCGCTTTCAGCAGCGGCCGGCGCACCCGCAACACTTCGCCGGGCCAAAGAGGAACTTCCAGGATCGAGGTGGACTTGATGATCGGCGGAAAGAGGGGGCTCGCCTCGGCGAACTGAAGCGCCCTGCCCCGCGTGACCAAGGGCCCCATCGAAAAATAAGCCAGGGCGCGCAGCAATGGCCCGCCGATGAAGTACACGCCCACGCCAATATAAATCCAGAGATGAAGATCATGCCACGCGATGATGAGATAATGCATCCAGCGTGAACGCGTCCGGGCAACGAGCTGTTCACGGGCATCGATTTCCTGAGCGCGCGTGTCGAGGTCATGCCGTTCCCAGTCCGCCTTGGTGGCGTTTCGCTGCAACTCCAACACCTGCGCGCGCGCATCGGCCTCGATCTTCTTCATCCGTGCGATTTGCTGCTCGAGGCGATCCTGTCTCTCGCGATCGCCGAACCAGCGCTCCCAGCGGCTCTCCATCGCATGCAGATTTTTCGCGACCTTCGACGCGCGATCAGCCCGCGACTGCGAGCTGGCGATGTCCTCGCGGAGTTTCGCGATCTCCGCATCCTTCGCCGCGAGGCTCGCGAGCAAGGCCTCGTGCTGCCTGCCGAGCTCCTCCAGACGCATCTCGCGGTACGAAGTGAAGTCGAACGGATCGTTCACGTATACACGCGCTGAATACGCCGCCAAAATCAGAACCACCGAGACGAGCGCGAAAGTGGTTTTCCGGAGGAGCCAAAGGCCAAATCTGTACAAACCTGAAAGCACAAGAAAGACGTGGCGTAGCCCGCGGAGAATTTCAACTGCCGAGCCGCGCAATCAACGCGCCGTCGCATTTGCCGCTCACGTCCAGCCGCGCTAGGCTGCGCAAACCGCACCCCAAACATGTCCAAGGTCATCGTTTCCACGCTCTACAACTCCGACGTTTTCATCATGGCATGCCGTCAATTCGATCAGGCGGCGGATGCGATCAATCTTCCCGAAGCCATTCGCGATCGGACGAAATATCCGCGCCGCTGCCTCGCGGTCGCGCTGCCGATCAAACGGGACGACGGCAGCGTCACCGTCTTCGAAGGATATCGCGTGCAGCACAGCGTTTCCACCGGTCCCTCGAAAGGCGGCATTCGCTTCCACGAAAATGTGACCATCGGCGAAGTGGCCGCGCTCTCAATGTGGATGAGCTGGAAATGCTCCCTCGTCGGTCTGCCTTACGGCGGCGCCAAGGGCGGCGTGATCGTGAATCCGCGCGAACTTTCGCTCAAGGAACTCGAGCATCTCTCGCGACGCTACATGCAGGAGATGATCAGCTTCGTCGGCCCTCAGCTCGACATTCCCGCGCCGGATGTGGGCACGAACGAACAGATCATGGGCTGGATGATGGACACGTACTCGAACCATGTCGGCCACATCGAACCTGGCGTGGTCACGGGAAAACCGCTCTCACTCGGCGGATCACAGGGCCGGCGCGAAGCCACGGGCGCGGGCGTAGCTTATCTGGTCAAAGCTTACCTCGAAGACCTGCGTATCCCAATCGCGGATACGACGGTCGCGATCCAGGGTTTCGGCAACGTCGGGAGCGAAACCGCACTCGCGCTCGCCGGCTACGGCGCGAAGATCGTCGCGATCTCGGATTACACCGGCGGCATCTACAATGCCGATGGGATCAACGTGAAAAAAGCGCTCGAGTACCTGAAGTACGCGAAGGTGCTGAAGGATTTCGACGGAGGAGAGCCGATCACGAACGAGCAACTCCTGGAATTGGAAGTCACCGTCCTCGTACCCGCCGCGTTGGAACAAGTAATCAACGAGAAAAACGCGGCGAAGCTGAGATGCCGCGTGCTCGCCGAAGCGGCAAACGGCCCGACGACGAACGCGGCGGACAAGATTCTGGAGCAGCGCCCCGAAATCGAAATCATCCCCGATGTCCTCTGCAATTCCGGCGGCGTGATCGTCTCTTATTTCGAGTGGCTCCAGAATCTGCAGAACTACTATTGGACGCGCGACGAGGTGCTCGAAAAACTGCATCACATTCTCGACCGGGCGAAGGAAAGCGTCGAAGCACAAAAACGTAAGTTCAAGTTCAGCCGCCGGCTCGCCGCGCTGACCCTCGGCATCGGTCGCGTCGCCGAAGCGAAACAGAGCCGCGGCCTGTTTCCGTGACGCGCCGCCCAGGCGGGCAGCGGTTATCGAAGTCTTTGTATTCACGCATCCACTACAAACGTCAGCTCGCCGCGTTCGGCAAAAGAGTCAGCGGACAGCCGGCTTTTCTGCCGCCCGGCATTCAATTTGCCCAGATTCGCGGAGCCGATCCTGCGTTTTGCACTCGCTTGCCTGAGACAAACTCGAGCGGCGCGGGCGTGCTTCCGCTGAACGATAGCGACTTAGGTTGAGCGGGACGAATTGGCACGAGCGCGGCTAATTACGCGGCGTCATCTTCACTCTTTGCGACGGCGCGCACGCTCCCAAACGAGCGCTGCAAATAGCGCCGCGTTCAACCCTCAATCGCTCCAATTATGTCAACCTACTCGTCTCCGAAAGTTTCGCTCAGCGCGCCGTTCCTTCTCTACAGCGCGGCGGAATCGCCGACCGAGGAGCGTTCGCGAAGCGAGCGTGTATCCAGAACGCCACTACCGAGCATCGAGACCGCACCCATCGTGTGCATTTGTCATCTCGGTTGGGACTGGGTGTGGCAACGCCCGCAGCAATTCCTTTCCCGGTTCGCCAAGAAACATCGGGTCCTCTTCGTCGAAACCTACTGTTCGGAAGTCGAAAGCACGGCGGTGAAACTGCGCGTCGCGAAAGATCATCCGAACGTCACCATTGCCGAAATGCATTTGCCCACCGCCAAATGGGCGAACGATGCATTGATCGATCGCGAGCGGCGATTCGCGCTCCAGTCGGTCTTGGAAGACGAGCTACGCGGCCATTTCGATCATCCTATTCTCTGGTTCTACGATCCAATGGCGGTGAACGCCTACGCGGGACTGCTCGATGAGCGGCTCATCGTCTACGATTGCATGGACGAGCTTTCGCAATTCAAGGGAGCGCCGCCTGCTCTGATCGAGCGCGAGCAGATGTTGTTGCGCAAGGCCGACGTCGTTTTCTGCGGCGGTCGGAAGATGCGCGAGAAGCGTCTTCCGCTGAATGCGAACACGCATTTTTACGGCACCGGCGTCGACATTTCGCATTTCGGAAAAGCACGCTCGCGCGGTCTGGCGGTCGCGCCGGAAATCGCCGCCTTGAAAGGAAAGGTTCTCGGCTATTTCGGCGTCATCGATGAACGCATCGACTACGATCTGCTCGCCAGGCTGGCCGACGCTCGCGCCGATTGGCACGTCGTGATGGTCGGTCCCACGGCAAAAGTGGATCCGAACGATTTTCCACAACGACCGAATCTGCATTGGCTCGGCGGCCGTTCCTACGAGCAGCTTCCGGCAATCACCAAGGGCTTCGACGTTTGTCTCATGCCTTTCGCGCTCAATGCCGCCACGGAATATATCAATCCGACGAAGGCGCTGGAATACATGGCAGCGGGCCGACCGATCGTCTCCACCGCGATCAGTGAGGTGAAATCTAACTTCAGTTCTGTGTCACGCGTGGCCAACTCCCACAGCGAGTTCATCACGTGGTGCATTCGCGAGGCGGAGTCTCCCACCGTCGCCCGGGTCAACGCGGGCCTGAAGCTCGCCGCGGAAAACACCTGGGAAGCGATCGCCGCGAAAATGCAGAAACACATCAGCGAAGCCGCGGAAGCTCGCGTCCTCTCGGCAAAGGCCGCGGCCACGAACACGCCTTCCACCATTCTTCCCGTGCAATCCTCCGGCTTGGCCTATGTTTGATTATCTGATCGTTGGCGCGGGTTTCGCCGGGAGCGTGCTGGCCGAGCGGCTCGCTCGCGGATTGAACAAAAAAGTTCTGATCATCGATCGGCGCTCCCACATCGCGGGGAACGCCTATGATTGCTACGACAGCAGCGGCATTTTGATCCATCGCTATGGGCCGCATATTTTCCACACGAACTCGGCAGATATCTTCAACTATCTCTCGAGATTCACCGAGTGGCGGCAGTATCAGCACCGTGTGCTCGCGAGTGTCGACGGACAACTCGTGCCGATTCCGATCAATCTCGATACGATCAATCGGCTCTACGGATTGAATCTCACGCCGCAAGGCATGCGCGACTATCTCGCGTCTGTCGCCGAGAAGCGCGAGAAGATCGTCACGTCCGAAGATGTCGTGGTGGGCACGGTGGGTCGCGAACTGTACGAGAAATTTTTTCGCGGCTACACGCGCAAGCAATGGGCGCTCGACCCATCGGAATTGGACGCACAGGTCACGGCGCGCGTCCCGGTGCGCTTCAATCGCGACGACCGCTATTTCACGGACGCGTATCAAGCGATGCCCGCGCGTGGTTTCACGCACATGTTCGAGAACATTCTCGACCATCCGAACATCAAGATTCTGCTCAACGCGGATTATCGAGAGGTGATGGAGGAAGTTTCCTACGAGAATCTAATCTACACGGGCCAGATCGATGAATTCTTCGATTACCAATTTGGTCCGCTTCCGTATCGTTGTCTCGAATTCAAACACGAGACCCACAACAAGCCCGTCTTTCAGGCGGCGCCCGTGGTGAATTATCCAAACGACTACGCCTACACGCGCGTCACGGAATTCAAATACCTCACCGGCCAGGAGCACCCGCAGACCAGCGTGGTCTACGAATTTCCCAAGTCGGAGGGTGACCCTTACTATCCGATTCCGCGGCCGGACAACGCGGCGCTCTACAAAAAATATCACGCGCTGGCGGATCAAAATCCGAACATCCATTTCGTCGGCCGTCTCGCGACCTACAAGTATTACAACATGGATCAGGTCGTCGGCCAGGCATTGACGGTTTTCTCCCGGCTCTCCGGCGCCAAGCGCAAGGAAGCGCTCGCGACTGTCTGAACATTTCGAGCGACGTTCGGTCAGCTGAACGTCGAGTTCTTCACTTTGCGGATTCCCGGAGGGAGGCCGCTGTTTCGTCACCATGTTTCCTTGCACTTCGATTCCGCGGCCCGAGTACCCTCGTCCAGACAAGCAGCGCGGCCGGGTCGAGGGGGTCGACTGGCTCAACCTGAACGGCCCGTGGCAATTTCGCTTCGATCCTCAACGGCGCGGCGAACAGGAACGCTGGTTTTCCGGCGAGGGTCCCGACTGGCGCGAGCAAATCATCGTGCCGTTTTGCTGGGAATCACTCGCGGCCTGGGGTGCGGCCGACGCCGCGGGCAATGACAACTACTATTCGACTCGCGTCTTCATCGATCCGTTGGAGGTGACGCGCGAGAATCACCGTGAGGCGCCGCGCCACGAAGTCGGCTGGTACCGCCGAACCATTTCGATTCCGCAGACGGCAGCGTGGAAAAAGCGTCGCGTGATACTCACGATCGGGGCGGCGGACTTTTTCACCGATTGCTGGTGCAACGGCGTTTTCCTCGGCCGCCATGAAGGCGGGTATTTGCCGTTTGAATACGACCTAACCGACGCGTTGAGCCAGGCAAACGGCTCGAATTCCACCGCTCAGATCGTGATCCGCGTCGAGGATCCCATGGACAACCGCCAGCAGCCCGTGGGCAAACAATGGGGCTGGTACACAACGACAAGCGGCATCTGGCAAACCGTCTATTTGGAGCCGCGCTCGGAATCGTATATCGAATCGTTTCGGATCATTCCCGATATCGACAACGGCCGCGTGCGGTTCGACGTCGAGCTGAAGAACGCGCCGGAGAACGCGACCATCGCGGCAGATATCATTCCGCCCGAAGCGCCACCCCATCGCTTCCTTCTCACCCGCACGGACGGATCGGCCGCGGGCGACTCGGAGATTTATCCGGTGTCCCTTTGGGATACCAGTGATCCGCGGCTCTACCGCGTGGTGTTTCGCCTCCTCGACGAGGACCGCGAACTGGACGCCGTGCGCAGCTATTTCGGCATGCGGAAAATCAGCACGCTCTCCGCCAGTTCGGGAAAAGAGCCGGCCATGCTGTGCTTAAACAACAAGCCGATCTACCTGCGCGGCGCGCTCTATCAATCCTTTCATCCGGCGGGCGTTTACACGGCGCCCGACGCGAAGACGCTGCACGACGACATCGCGTATGCCCGCGAGGTCGGTTTCGATTTTCTGCGGATTCACATCAAGCTGGATGATCCGCTCGTGCTCTATTACGCGGACCAACTCGGCATCCTTATCATGCAGGACCTGCCGAATTTCGGCGAGGGCGGCGACACTCCGCTGGGACGCACGCGTTTCGAGGCAATGCTCCGGGAGGGCATTCGCCGGGATTTCAATCATCCCTCGATTATCTCGTGGTGCATTTTCAACGAGACCTGGGGCTTCGGCGGGCAGACTGAGTTGATGAAGCTCATCGGGCCCGGTGCGGCCGCGCAGCGCGCCAAAGGTCGCGTGGCGCCGGATGCGCCAGTCGAGGCGCCGGTGAAAATCTCGAATCAGACTTCGTTTCAATGGGTCCACGCCATGTGGCAGCTCGCGAAGTCGCTCGATCCGACGCGACTGATCGAAGACATGAGCGTCGTTGTCTGGGAACATCTGCAGTCGTACGGGCACGTCGATACCGACATCAATTCCTGGCACTTCTATTTGGACGACTATGCGAAGGCGAAGCAGCACATCGAGAGCGTCGTCGCAAAGACCTACCGCGGCTCGAATTTCAACTACATCGAAGGCTATCAGCAGGGCGACGCTCCGCTGATCAACAGCGAATACGGCGGAGTCGGCGCGCTCGATGGAGATCGCGATGTCAGTTGGAGCTTCAAATTTCTAACCAACGAACTGCGCCGCCACGGCCAGCTCTCCGCCTACATCTACACCGAACTTCACGATGTGGAATGGGAGTACAACGGCTTCCTGAACTACGACCGCACTCCCAAGGAATTTGGTTACGCGCCCAGCGTGATCAATCAAGGCGACGTGCTGCCGATCAACGCCGCGCCGATCGTCCAGTACGCGCCCGGCAGCGCGATCGCGGTCGAGGTTCTTTCGTCCCACTTCTCGCGCCGCCGGCGCGAAAACGTGACGCTGCATTGGCTCTACTCCGGAATCGACACGCTCGGCACGCTGCACCCTGAACTCGCGCGAGGCAAAGCACCGATCGCCTTTCAACATCATCGCGTGGAGCTCGCGCGCAAAATCGAGATCGAGGCGCCGGATCAACCAATGCTTTGCACGCTGGCTGTCGCCGCGGTGACGCCCGAGGGGCAGACCGTGGCATCGAATTTCATTCAGCACTTCGTATCCACCGGCTCACTACCAGAGCGCGAGGAGCGCGGCAAAACGCTGGTGCTGCGCCGGCCGGTGCACGCATGGAGCAACGCCGTCTGGACCAGCCTGGCCTCGATGCGCGAGGAGGCGCAACGCGCCGGCGCCTGTCATGCGCAAGGCACCGGCTTCTTCGAGTGGCTGTTCGACGATGCCGCGCTGGCCAATCTCAGCCAGGCTCGCCGCGTCCGTCTGCTCTGCGAAGTTTCCGCGCGCCGCACCGACACGCCGCAGACCGACAGCCACCGCTTCCCCACGAATTTCGAACTGCTGCTCAACGGCTTCCCGGTCTATCGCGGGATCCTGCCGGATCATCCGCACGACAGTCGCGGCGCCTTGAGCTACCTTCGCGGCGGCCGAGGGGCTTACGGCTACCTCATTCGCACGACGATCGAAGACGATCTGCTCGCAAAGATCGCGGAGAGCGCCGCGAAAGAAGGCGGGCTCCGTTTCCGTTGCAGCGTTCCGCACCAGGCGCCCGACGGCGGGCTTACGGTTTACGACTTCGACTGCGGGCGTTTCCCCGTCGGGCCGACCATCATCGTCGAGTGGGAGCAGGGCTAACGTCTGAGATGCGCCACGATGATCACGTTGAGCCAGGCAGGTCGCGGTGAACTTCTCCAGCCGGAGACGTTCTTTTGGTGTACTGGAATTGAGGATACATTCATCACCGCCCCCTGGCCGGCGAGCGGACGCACTCTCGATGAATACGCCCTGACACAGCACTATGAGCGCTGGTCGGAGGATATCGACCTGATCGCCGAACTCGGCGTAAAGGCGGCGCGGTACGGCATTCCGTGGCATCGGATCAATCCAGCGAAAGGTGTTTGGAATTTCGACGCCGCCGATCCCGCGATCGAGCGCATGCTTTCCCTGGGGATTCAGCCGATCGTCGATCTCGTCCATTACGGTCTGCCTGCGTGGATCGAGGGAGCGTATCTCAATCCGGATTTTGCCGAATACATGGCCGAATACGCGGGCAACGTGGCGCAGCGCTACAAAGGTCGCGTGCATGCTTACACGCCGTTGAACGAGCCGCGCATCACGGCGTGGTATTGCGGACGCATTGGCTGGTGGCCGCCATTCAAACGGAGCTGGCGCGGTTTCCTGGCAGTCATGCGCGGCGTGTGCCGCGGAATTGTTCGAACGGTGGAAACGTTACGCGAGGTGGATCCAAATATTCTGCCTGTGCATGTGGACGCGACAGACCGGTATCGCGCCGACGATCCCCACCTGGTCGCGGAAGCCGAGTTTCGGCAGGAGATTGTTTTTCTCGCGCTCGATCTCGTGAGTGGCCGCGTGAAACCGGGTCACGCGCTTTACGACTGGGTCTTGCGGAATAATTTATCCGAAGCCGATCTCGCCTGGTTTGGCGCACATGCCCTCGAGCTGCCGCTCATTGGAATAAATCTGTATCCAATGTTTACCGACAAAACGCTTTCGCGAAGCACCGCGGGAAAATTTCGGATCAAGATGCCCTACGCTGACGCCGAGCTGATCGAGGGCATCAGCAAACAATATTGGGAACGCTATCATGCCCCGCTCTTCATTTCCGAAACCGCTTCGGTAAACTCCGTCGCGCGGCGTCGCGCCTGGCTCGAAGATTCCGTCGCTGCCACGAAGCGCACGCGCGAGAGCGGCATTCCCTTGGTCGGTTATACCTGGTGGCCCCTGTTCGCACTGGTGACTTGGGCCTATCGTCAGGGCAGCCATCCCCCGCCATATTATCTGAAACAGATGGGCATCTGGGACCTGGATTCCAACCTGGACAGAAAAGCCACCGAGCTGGTGAAAGTATTTCAGGACTATATTTCGCAGGGAAATGGCTCGATTGGAATCAGGGCCGGTCTGCCGCTTCGTGCACCTTAACCGACAAAGCGATGCAAAATGTAACTGAACCGTGGATACAGCGCGCCGGGCCATCTCTGTTTCGCGGCTTCTTCTTCGCCGGCTTCGAGGGCACCACCGGATACAACATGCATGGCGAATGGGTCGACCAGGTCGCCGCTACGCATCACGACAAACATGCTTTCGGTGATTATCAGCGCCTGAGCGAGGTTGGGATCCATGCCGCCCGCGAAGCGATCCGCTGGCCGCTCGTGGATCATGGCGGAAGTTATGATTTCAGTTCCGTGCGGCCTTTCGTGCTGGCCAGTCGCGCTCACGACGTCGACGTTATCTGGGATCTGTTTCACTACGGATATCCGCGGGACGTCGATTTGTTCGGCGAGGAATTTCCGCGGCGCTTCGCGGAGTATTGTTATGCCGCGGCCAAATATATTTCACGGCACCAAGATCGCACCTGCTACTTCACGCCGGTGAACGAACCCTCGTTCTTCGCCTGGGCCGGGGGAGAAGTTGGAAAGTTCGCGCCGCACTGCATCGGTCGCGGGCCCGAGCTGAAGCTCGCTCTCGCCCGCGCTGGGATTCAAGGCATCAACGCGATCAAAGCCGCCGCGCCCACGGCGCGTATCGTCAACGTCGACCCGATTTGCCGCGTGGTTCCGCCGCGCGATCGCATGGATCTGCTCGGCGAAGTTTCTCATTTCAATCGCACCGCCGTGTTCGAGTCATGGGACATGTTGTGCGGGAAACTGCACCCGGAACTCGGGGGCAGCCGTGAGCATCTCGATATCGTCGGCATCAATTACTATTGGACGAACCAGTGGGAATACGGCCAGGACGCGCAGCCGCTGGCGGACGATGATCCGCGCCGCTTGCCGCTTTCGCGTTTGATTCGCCGTGTCTGGGAGCGCTACGGCGGCGATTTGCTCATCACTGAGACCTCGCACGTCGACGACATGCGGCCCGTGTGGTTGCAGCACGTGGCTGAGGAATGCGCGCATGTATTGGAAGAGGGGATACCGCTGCGCGGTGTGTGTTTGTATCCCATCCTCGGCATGCCCGAGTGGCACGCGCGGCACGAATGGACCTTGATGGGCTTGTGGGACGTCATGCATCAACAGGCGCACCTTGGTCGAAAACTCTGTGGACCGATGCTCGAAGCCTTGCGCACAGCGCAGCGGCTCGAGTCGCGCCTGCATCTCGACGCGGGGTCCCCATTGGCAGCGCAGGTCTCTCACCTGCAGCCGTGAAGCATTCCAGCGCAACGCGCGTGGGCTAAGTCAGAGCAGCATCAAGCAAGTCCCGACCAGAATCGTGGGCGTCAGCGCGCCGAGGAGAAGCCCGAGGGGAGACACTCCGTCGGGAAAATATTTTTGCAGCAGCGTTTGGCCGGCGGGATTCGGCGCGTTCGCAATCACCGTAAGTCCGCCGCCGACGACAGCGCCGGCCACCACGGCGTGCTTGAACGATTCGGTGAAGCCCGGAACGAGCGTCGCGAGGTACGTGATCGCGGCGTTGTCGTTGAACGCGGTGAGAATGGTCGCGCCAAAAAACAGCGGCCAGCGATCCAGCCGGCTCAACAGCGGTTCGATCCACCACCCTTGCAGTCCACCGTGGACCACCAGACCGGCGAGGAAGAAACCGACGAGGAGCGGCCCGCGCAGTTGCAGCTCGCTCTGGTGGTGCGCCGTCGCCTGGGAGAAAGCCAGGAAGAAGAGAAAGGCTCCGACAAATAACGCCGGATAATGAGCCACGAAGACGGTCCAGGCGACGAAAGCGACATGAACGAGCGTGATCCACAGCGGGACGGGCCGACGCTGGCTCGGCGCTGTGGCGAAGCCTGCCTCCGCCTCGCGGCGCGCGAGGTCAAGTCGCGCGAATTCCTTCCGAAAAATCGCAAAGTAAAGCGTAGTGGAAATCAGGATACCGACGGCCGCGCGCCAGCCGAATTCATCGAGCATGAAAGCCGTGTCCCAGTTCCACGCATGCGCCACCATCAGCACGGGAGGCGCGGCGAAATGCGTCATCGTTCCGCCGACGGACACGTTGACGAAAAGCAGACCAATCGTCGCGTAGGCCAGTCGCGGAGACGGCTTGAACGCGTAGAACTGCCGGCCCAGCACGATGGCCGCGATGGTCATCGCCGCAGGTTCGGTGATGAACGATCCGAACAACGGCGCGACGATCAGCACCGCGAGCCACCACGCACCGACCGAACCTCGGCCGAGGCGGGCCAATTTGCCCAACACACCCTCGGCGAAAAACAAAACGGGCCGCGTCGAGGCCAGTGTCATGATGACGACGACAAAAATCGCCTCAGTGAAATTTACCTTCTCGCCGATGTAGTCGATCGCCGTCGATGAACCTTTCGAAATCGCGATCGCCGCCATCAAAATCACCGCCCAAATGCCGAAGACCGCCTCGATCTCGCCGAGGAAATGGAAAATGTTGCCCCAGAAACTCGCCTCCTCCGGAGCGTCGGAATCTTCAGGGGACACCGCGCCCGATGACGCGGCGCGGCGGCGCTCCTCCATTTCGCGAGCGTGTTTCTCCTCGATCAGATGCGACCAGTGGCGAAATCTCGGCGCGAGAAACGTGTGAACGATCGCCAGAAGGAAGATGATCGTCGCAACGAGATTGAAGGGCTCCTCGCGAATCCGCTCGCGCAGTACGGCGAGAAGCCCGTCACCAGAAACTGAATACGACGACAGCGCTCGTGGAAACGAATGTTCTAGGACGAGCGCGAGTAGCATCGGAACTAGAAGGTGTGGATGAAGAGACCCGAGCGCAATTTCGGTTCGAACCAGGTGCTCTTGGGCGGCATGATCTGGCCTGCGTCCGCGATATCCATGAGCTGCGAGATCGTCACGGGATACATCGAGAACGCCACGCCGCCATCAGCGTCGACGCGTTTCACCAATTCGCCTGTGCCGCGAATTCCGCCGACAAAATCGATGCGTTTGCTGGTGCGGGGATCGTCGATGCCGAGAACCGGCGCGAGGAGTTGGTCCTGCAGCACGCTGACGTCGAGACGCGACACCGGATCGGCTTTGGGATCAACCGGGCAGCGCAGGCCATACCATTTTCCGCCGAGATACATGCTGACTTTTCCAACGCCGTCAGGCGCGGCGCCGGCGTTTTCATCGAGTCCGAACTTCGCCTTCACCTTCGCGAGAAACTCCGACGCGGAATTTCCGTTGAGGTCGAAGACAATGCGGTTGTACGGCAGGATCTTCAGTTCGCTCGCGGGAAACAGCACGGTGAGAAACCAATTGTAGTCTTCGTTCCCCGTGTGCTTCGGATTTCGTTCACGGCGCAAACGCGCCACGCGGGCGGCGCTGGCGGCGCGGTGGTGGCCATCGGCGATGTAGGTCAGCGGGACCTTGCCGAAGGCTTTGATCCATTTTTCCCCGCCAGAAATGCGCCAGACCGTATGGCGAATGCCATCCGGCGCGGTGAAATCGTGCAGCGGCGTTTCCTTGGTCTTCTCTTCGACAAGAGCGGTGACTTCAAATTCGTCGCGGTAGGTCAGAAAGACCGGACCGGTATTGGCGCTGATCGTGTCGATCAGGCGCGTGCGATCGTCCTCTTTATCTTTGCGGGTCTTTTCGTGCTTCTTGATCAGCTCGGCATCGTAGTCCTCGACATTGCACACGGCGACCAAACCCCGCTGGCGATGTTCGCCCATTCTCTGCTGGTAGATGTAGAGGCACGGCTCGGTTTCGCGGACAAGGACGCGGTCGTGACGAAGCTTTTCGAAATTATGTTTCGCCGTCTGGTAGACGACGTCGCTGTACGGATCGGTGTTGGACGTGAGGTCGATTTCCGCGCGATCGACATGAAGCAAGCTGCGCGGTTTGCCTCGAGCCAGCACCGCGGCCTCGGTCGTGTTGACGACATCGTAGGGCACGCAGGCAACTTCGGATGCGAGGGATGGGGTCGGAACGAGACCTTGGAAGGCGCGGATACGCATAAAGGTTTATGGAGCCGAGCCATGCCGGTGCCGTCAAGCAGCGCCAGCGGGACAAAAAAAAAGCCCGCCGGTGAGGGCGGGCTTCGGACAATCGTCTTTCGAAAACTTACTTCGCGGATTTGGAACCGCGTTTGAACTTCGAAGTGAACTTCTCGACGCGGCCGGCGGTGTCGACCAGGCGCTTCTCGCCGGTGTAGGCCGGGTGAGAATCCATGGTCACGTCGCGGAGGACGATGAAGTAGTCCTGACCATCGATCTTCTCTTTACGAGCAGACTTCATGGTGGACTTGGTGAGGAAACGCTTGCCCGTGGCGACGTCGAGGAAGCAAACGTTATTGAGAGTGGGATGGCCTTCGGCTTTCACGGCGGAACGAGGAGTTGAGATTAACCCTGACGCGCCTTGTAGCGCGGGTCGGTCTTGTTGATCACGTAAATCTTGCCCCGACGGCGGACAACTTGGCAGTCCGGGTGACGCTTCTTCGCAGATTTGATGGACGAGACGACTTTCATAAAAGGGACCAAAACACCGACTGCGCTGAGGTGTGTCAACCCTGTGTTCGGAAATTTGTAGAGAGATGTTTTTTGGCCCACGAATCACACGAAGCACACGAAAATACTTTCGGAGATTTCCCACGGAAGGCACGGAATACACGGAAGATTCGAATCCCAATCCTTCCATATTTTCCGTGCTCCCGTGGGGAATATTAATCTCCTGCTCGCAAGAAGCCGGGGACAAATTCTTCACGATTTCAGCCTTCAGCTTTCGGCTTTCTTCAGCTTTCGCTAGTTCAGGCTCGGATCTTCCGGTTCGTTAACGAGCAGGCGCCATTCGTCGCTCATGCCGCCGAGGATGGACTTCCAAAGTGTTTCGTCCTGTTCGGCTTCCAGAACGCCAGACACCAGCGGACTGACCACCCAGGCGTTCTGTTGGAGTTCGCCTTCGAGCTGGCCGCCGGTCCAACCCGAGTAGCCGAGAAACGCGCGGAGTTGGACGTGCGGTTCGCTCAACAGCTCGGTCGCCTTCTCCGGATCGATGCCAAACATGAGCTGAAAACCGGAGCCGTCTTCATGCAGTTTCCAGCCGCAGAGGAGGAGCTGTTCTGTTTGGACCGGTCCGCCCTTGTAAATGGGCACTCCCGAGAGGGGTCCGAGCGCGAAATCCGGCGAAAGCTGGCCGAGCGTTTTTCCCAGCGGCCGATTCAGCACCACGCCCATCGCGCCGTTTGCGTCGTGCGCCGACATCAAGATCACAGAGTGGCGGAAGTTATCGTCCTTCAACGACGGATGGGCCAGCAGCAGTGAACCCGCGAGCGCAGTAGTGTCGGTTGAGCCGCGTTCGTGCATGAAAAGAGAGACCGTAAAGTCGGATTAAAGTTGGACGATTTTTACGCCGGCATCGGCCAGCAGCGGAGCCACCATGAGGTCGTTGTTGTAATCAGCATGGTAGCGCACTTCCGAGATTCCGGCACTGGCCAGGATTTTCGCGCAGTTGATGCATGGGTAATGGGTCACATACATGACGCAGCCCTCGACCGAACTGCCGCGGCGCGCGGCATCGGCGATGGCGTTTTGCTCGGCGTGAACCGTGGCCTGCTCGTGGCCGTCGCGCACCCGCGAAACGTGCGGTGTGCCCGGGAGAAAGCCGTTGTAGCCGGCGGCGACGATGCGGTTTTTGCGGTCGCCGCTGCTCACCACCACCGCGCCGACGTGAAGTCGCTCGCAAGGCGAACGCGTGGAAATGAGCAGAGCGGTCGCCATGAAATATTCGTCCCATGACGGACGCTCGGTCAGCTCGGATGTGACGCGTGCAACCGCGCTCAAAAGGCCTTCGGTTTCTTCCATTGGCCGCATGCTGAAAAACGCGTTTCAAAAAGCGATAGCGAAGGACTTGCCGCCCGCGATTTCTCTCGTTCGTTCCCTTTTCGCATGATGATTCCTCCCTGGAAAACGCGGCCGGCCCGGCGTTTGGCATTCGTGTTTTTCGTCGGAGTGATTGTCGGGGTCGTGATGCTTTTCTGGTGGCGACGCGTACCGGATGCCGCGACGCCACGCGGTGTGTATCTCATCGCCGACCACGGAGAGACGTTTGTCCGCGTCGGCTTACGAACGCGCCGGGTTACGACGACGGAGGCAATCGCTCCGGGAAAGACGTTTGCCCTGCCGACAGGGAAGACCTTGCGCCTCGTGTTTCCAGATGGGCGCACGGAAAACGTGGTTGGGCCGAAACGAATCACGGTGCCCGTCGCGACGACGACGGACTTCCCCACTCTGACGCGGTCACTGCGCGAGCTCCTCGGTCAACCTGCCCCGCCGCAGACGACATCGACGGTGATCACGTCACCGGTCGGGGCCACGCGTTTCTTGAAACCGCCACTCACCTGGGAAGGGCCGAAGGATCTCACCTACGATGTCGCGATCGGTGATCCAGTGGATTTCAACGCGCCAGCCCGCGTCGCACGGAGCGTGCAGTCGCCCGTCGCGTTTTCGAAACTCGAATCGACGCTTCCGCCTGAACTCGTCGCCGATCGTCTGATGGCGGCAATCGTGCGCGCGACGAACGATCCCAACGCGAGGGCGATCAGTCGCTTTCTCGTGAAGCCCGATGCCACCGACGCGGAATTGCCCGCCGACCCCGTCGCCCTCCTGGCGGAGGCGATCGACGCCTTGACCCAAAAACCCGCGCGGGTTGGTGACTCATTTCTAGCGTTAGAAAAGCTGCCCGAGGCGTGGAAAAAATCGGAACTGGCCGTGCGCCTGCGCCTCATGGCCGCAAGCGCCGCCGGTGCCCCCCGCGCGTACGACGCCGCATTGAAAGACGCCCAAGCGCTGAAGTGAATATTTGCATGGCCAGTCTCTGAGGTAGGGCGAAGCCTCCAGGCGAGCCGCAAACGCAAGGCCTAACCTCCAGGATGAGCCACGCCAAACGCGGCTCGCCAGGGACGGCTCGCCCTACCTCAGAGGCCGTCCATTTATGGTTAGAGCCAGACGCGAATCCAACGATTGCGGCTCGCCTGGAGGCTTCGCCCTACCCCCGGAGGCCGTTCCACCAATTTGGATTTCGGCCTCATTCAGCATTCTTACTTCTTCATTCATCATTAGCGAAGCGCAGGCCCCTACTCTAACAAAAACTCCGTCTGTTCCACCTTGGGTTTGATGCCGAGGAAAGGGCCGTAGCGCTCAACCCACTCGTCCAATTTGTTTAGATAATATTCGCGATCGTATGGCGCTTTCACCGCGTCGAATGCACCGATCGGCTTCGCACGCTGCCAGTCGGCCGTCTTGTTCATCGCCGCGGACACATAATACGTCACCCGGTCGCCCATCCGCGGCCGCGGCACTTGCTGCAAAGCTGCTTCAGCCGAGGCGCGCCGTGGCTTTCCACCCTCCGCGACCCATTTCTCGTACGCGTCCGGATTCTGACTGATCACCTCGGTCTTCGCCAATTGCTGCACCGGCAGCCGCCCAAAGCGGATCTCCTCGCGCAACTTCTCGATCTCCTTGACCGGCGAATCGGCGCTCGCACCCACGAGAAAATGCATCAGGTGATCGCTCAGTTTCTTCAAATAGGGTTCGATGCCCCGCGAGCGAAGCGCCGAACCGCGGATGATCATCTTGTGCCCGTCGTAGAGCACGTAGTTCTTCGCCTTGTAGCAAAACATCGCCTGGTACCGTCCGTCGAATTCCAGCTCGATGCCGTTCGGAATCACCGATGCCGTCTTGGCCAACAGCTCCTCGGGCCGATCGAAAAACTCGTGCGACGAGAGATAAATTCCGTCTGTGTCCGCCTCGAGAATCGTGCAATCGTGCTTCGCAAACTCATCGATCAACACCTGCAACAGTTCGCGGCCGCGCCGCGTCACCTCAGCCGCGAGTTCGCCATCACCAAAACGCGCGCCGGAGAAACCGAGATATCCGTAGAAGGAATTGATCAGGATTTTGAAGTTCGACTGCCGCGCCTGATATTCCGAACGCAGCTCTTCCGTTTCCGCAGTCCGCGCGAGCAGCTTGTAACGCAGACGATATTCCCGCAGCTGGCGTAACAACGGGATGAATACACCGAGCGGATCGTTCTTCGGATTGCGCGCGATCTGCAGCAGGAGGCTCGGATACAGCGAGGCGACGTCGAAATGCAGGACGTGCCGATACACGCCCTCCTGAAAGCTCCGCGTGTAACCGCCCTCGAAGGGTTTCACCTCGGGCGGCACCGGACAGGCCTGGCGCTGATGATAATATTCCTCGAGAAAAAGCAGGTCTATCTTGCTGGTCGTGCCACGCAGCGTCGCATCCTGCAGCAAAATGGGAAACGTACGCGCCTGCTCGACGTAGGTCGGCAACAACACTTCGGCCAGGCCTTTCGTCTCGCGCAAATCGCCCGCGAGATAAGCCAGAAATTTCGCCCTGTCCGTCGCGAAAATTTCGGAGATGCGCGATGCGTCAAGATAGGTCCGCCCTCCACTCTCCGCCGCGTCCTCCTCGGTAATCCCGAAATAAACCGCGACATCCTTCAGCCCGAACGAGGTCAGCTCGCGCGTCGTGATGTCGTAGAGTTGGACAAGCAAATAGGTATCCACGACAGCCCTGCCGGGAATGTCGCAGCGCGGGAAATCCACCCAACGCTCGGCGACCTTCAGACGACTGTTGCGAAACGAAGCGACTTGCCCGAAGCGCCCCCAATCGCAGGCCAGCTTGAAACGACGGCAACGCATCCGGAGATACTCCAAATCGAATTTGAATAGATTGTGACCCTCGATGATATCCGGGTCTTCCTCGCGCAACACGCCGGCAAATTCTTTCAACAACGCCCGCTCCGCCACATCCGTCTGCTCCGCGAGGACGAGAAGTCTCTGCCGATCGCCGAATTGTAGTCCGATCGCCAATACACGATCGTCCTTCTTCCGCGGATCGCTGAAATGGCCCGGCTCCGCCGCGGTCTCGATGTCGAGTTGACAGCGACGAAGGGCATTGAACGGCAGTTCCCCGAAAAGCCGTGCGCGCCGTTGCAGAAGAAACTGGTTTTCGAAGGGGCGAATCAAATCGATGCCGCTCGTCTCGCGCGCGACCGAGAGCAGTCGTTGAAAATCCTCTAACCTCTCCGCATGAGCCAAACGCGAGAAAGGCGCGTCCCCCGGCAGTTCCTGCACCTCGAAGCCCGCGAGCACCTCGGGCGCGACTGATTTTTCGATCCAGGCAAAGGGCCTGAAATGTTCGATGCGTTCCTCCCGCCGGCCATCCGCCGTCGCCACGGCGACGTGCACTCCCCCGGTCGGCGCCACCCACACGCCGCAAAACGGCTCGGTCTTCAGAGTCGCGGGCGCGGTGTCCGTCGGCGAAAAAATCATTCCGCCAAACTACTCAGCGAGCGCCGGTGCGCCAGCCGTCAAAACGGCTTGTAGTAAACCATCACCAGCGCGATCAGCACGAGGATCAGACCGATCACGATGAACGTGCCGGCCTTCTCGCGTTTGCGATAGGCGAGCGCGGGTAAGCAGCCCAGGCCCAGCCAGCACACGATCTTCACCCAAATCCAACCCTGCGACATCGAGTACCCCATGGTGTGGATCAGGCCAAAGCCGGCGACGAGCTGCAGCAGGGAGGCAATCCCCGTGACCGTCATGATGCGCCGCTTCGTCTCGGGCACGGGGGCGGCGAACGCGTAAAACGAATAGCCGACCAACGCGACGAGCGCGAAGACGTGAACCACGTGATAAAACATCGGTGTCATGGGGAATGGGGATGGGAAAAAAATTTGATCCTCCGCCTGTGCCGTATGCCAAAAGGCTCTAGTCCTTTTTGAGTTAAGGTGGGCGCCTCCTCCGCAGCGTTTGCTTTCCGATTTACGGCCTAGCAGCTTCCACGGCGGGTTTCAGCTCCCGGAATATATCAAAGGCAAAGAGCGGTTATTTAAAGCACCTCGAACACTACAGAGGATCAGCCGGCAACGGTAGGAGCTGAAGGGGTACCGTCAAACGCGAAGGCGAGTTTATTTCGAGACCTCTGGAAGGATTCGAAAAACTTACACTTTTTCGACCGAGCCATTTTCCGCCGCTCGACGAAACACGCTGCGAAAATTCCAGATCAGCAGCGCGGCGTTCACCGCCGCCAGCGTGGGCAGCGGCGAAAGGTCACGCAAAACCACCGTGGCCATGATCACTGCGCTGAGCAGAGCGAGCGCGAGATCCTTCCGGCGAAAAACGTGCTCGCATTTTTGGACGACCAAAATCGAGACCCACACGGCCACCGCCAGTATCAAATCGACCTTGGACAACCGCTTCGCGGTCACCAGACGCTCCTGATGTATCAACACACTCGATACAGCCCAGACGAGGAGCTGGTTGAAATAAAGCGCGCCGACCAAGATCAACCGAAGCAAATGGGCATTGATCGGAAAATTCCCATTCGCATCCACCGGAATCCGAGCCAGAGCCGCGCAACCACAGGAGCAAAACGAGGGCTGCGAAACCGATCCGGCCGCGGCTGTCGAAATGCGAACGCCGCAGCGCTGACACGAGGAGGCCGGCAATCTAGTCATCCACCACCAGGTCATTCAGGTGCCGCATGATGACCTTTTGCAGGGTATCGAGGAACATGAATGTCAGATACGGCTTCTGCTGATTTTCGGTCAGGACATCGAAGATCACTTCGTTGGTCTCGAAATCCTCCTCGGACAAATCGCTCAGGTATTCGCGAAACAAATACAACTTCAGCGCCGAGCAGGCGCGGATCACCGCGTCGGCATTGTCCTCGTCGAAAGCCACGACTTCTTCGCTGAAGAAATCGCGATTGAAGAGCTTCAGCAGCGCCGCGATGTCCTCGTTCTGCGACTCGATCAAGTCGGCGTTCCATTGCTCGAGCGAATCGGCATCGAGCGCCGACACCTCGAGCGGCAGAGCGAGACGCGTCGAAAGCGCGTCCGACGCGCTCTTCAGCACGTCCAGCAGCGGCGCGACGTTCGTGAGGTCGAGTTTGACTTCAACCCGTTTCATCCGGCTCCAAGATGGAATTGAGATGCCACTGGCGCAAAGTGAATACGTAAGCTTCGGCTCTTTCCCGCGGCCCAACCCATAAAATCGTGCGGCCGCGCTCGTGGGCCTCCCGCATGTGCGCCGTGGCCTGAGTTTCGTTGAAACCAAAAACTTTTCGCAGCACCAGCACGACGTAGGTCATGCGGCTGATCGCGTCGTTCAAAAAAACGACGCGCCAGCGCGGCGTCAGCACCGTCTTCGTTTCGGGCGTGGTGGTCGGGAAAGGAGACGGCGTAGCCATGAATCAACCAACCTTCGCCGCGGCCGCGACAGCGTCTGCGATTTTCTGCTCGGCTTCGGCGATCGGAATCTTGGTCACGTCTTTTTGGGCGCGGGCTTTCAGTTCGATGATGCCTTCCTTCATACCTTTTCCGCCAATCGTAATTCGCAGCGGAATGCCGATCAAATCGGCATCCTTGAATTTCACACCGGGCCGCTCGATGCGGTCATCGACCAGCACGTCCGCTCCCGCTTTCTCCGCGGCAGCAGCGACTTTCTTCGCGAGTTCCGCCGCTTCGGCGACTTGCGGATCGAGGAGACAGACGAGCACTTGAAAAGGGGCGACGTTCCACGGCCAAAGGATGCCGTCGTTATCGTGACTCTGCTCGATGATGGCCTGCAGCGTGCGGCTGATGCCGATGCCGTAGCAGCCCATCACCATCGGGTGACTCTGCTTTTGATCATCCGTGTAAACCGCGCCGAAACGATCCGAGTATTTCGTGCCGAGTTTGAAAACGTGGCCGACTTCGATCGCCCGGGCGACCTTCAGCGGTTGACCCGAAATGGGATCGGGCTCGCCCGGGCGCACGCGGCGAAAATCGCCGAACTTCGTGACCGCCAGATCGCGCGTCACGTTGACGTTGCGTAAGTGGAAGCCGTCCTTGTTCGCCCCGGTCGTGCCGTTGCCGATGAGGCGAATCGCGTGGTCGGCGAACACGCCGGCGAGCGCGCCCGGATTCTTGATCGTGCCTTTGACCGCGCCGAGGCTGCCGGGCTTGGCGCCCATGACGGGTTCAATTTCCTCCGCGGTCGCGGCGCGGAAAAGCGTGAAGCCGAGCGAGCCGAGTTTCGCTTCCTCGAGTTCATCCGAGCCGCGGAGAATCACGAGAAACGGTTTCCCGTCGCCGATGAAAACCAGCGTCTTGAACTGCTTGTCTCCAGGAACTGAATACGGAGTGGCTTCCAGTGCGGCGATGGTCACGACGCCCGGAGTGGCAAACTCCTCGACCGCTCCGGCGGGCGCGGCGTCGGCAAGATCCTTCGGGATGATTCCGCTCGTGGCTTTCTCACGGTTGGCGGAGTAGCCGCTGGTTTCGTTGTAGATCACGTCATCGTCACCCACTTCGGCTGGCACCATGAACTCGTGCGAAAAGCTTCCACCCATCACGCCGGTGTCGGCTTCAACGGCGATGGCCTTGAGGCCGACGCGGGCGAAGAATTTCGAGTACGCATCCTTCATGCGCAGATAACTCTGCGTCGCGGCTTCGTCGGTCGCGTCGAAGGAATACGCATCCTTCATGACGAATTCCCTGGCGCGCATCAGCCCGTAGCGCGGGCGGATTTCGTTACGAAACTTCGTCGCGATCTGATAAAAATTTTTCGGCAGATCGCGGTAGCTCGTGATCTCCGTTTTCACCAACGGCGTGATGACTTCCTCGTGCGTCGGCCCGAGCACGAACTCGGGTTCGCGGGAAGGACGTTTGCCGTCACCGGCGTGGTCGGCGCGGTACATGATCTCGCGCGCGGCGGACCAGCGGGGACCCTCCTGCCAGAGTTCGGCCGGGTGCAGGTGCGGCATGTGGAGTTCGATGGCGCCCGCGGTGTCCATTTCCTCGCGGCAGATCTGGCTGATCTTGCGCAGGACGCGCAGCCCCAGCGGCATGAAGGTGTAAAGGCCGCCCGTCAGCTTGCGGACCAAGCCCGCTCGGACGAGCAGCTTGTGCGAAGCGATCTCCGCGTCCGAGGGACTTTCTTTCAACGTGGGAATGAAAAACTGCGACCAATACTTCATGGAGGGAAGCGGCCACCGAAGCAGCGCCCCTCGGCTGGGGCAAACGCGAAGTTGTTGGAGCGCTCTCGTTCGCAGCGCCGAAAAAATTCTGCCGTGTCTTCCGCGGCATCCGTGGTAACAGCTTTAGGTTTACACGATGTCCCGCCGTCCCTCGCCCAAGCCGTGGCCGATGAAGTATGTCGCACTTGCGATCCTTGTTTGCCTCGGACTGTACACGTTTCTCACGCTGCATTTCCGGAAAACCGGACACGTTTACCAGCCCTACGAGGACAACAAAAACCGCGTCGTCGTCCATCGCCTGAAGGAAGCCGGGTACGCGCGCATCCCCGCCGAGGTCGAACGCCTGGCCGAGACACAGGCGACCGCGTTCAATCCCAATGGCGCCCTCGCCTCTCCGAAAAACGTCCCCGGCGGAATCTCGCCTGACCTGGCCGAACTGCTGATCGACGCCCCTCGCCTCCCGCAGTCGTACACCAATGTCCGCGCTACGACGGAGGCGAATTCCCTTTTCCCTTACACGCTTCAGTTCACCTGCACGCTGCCGGACAACCACCGGCTTCACGCAAACACGTACGTGTACGTGAAGGACAAGACCATCGCGATCGTGAACGACTTCGACCAAATCGAGGGCGACCTGCTCTCGCGCACGCCGCAGTCGATGATCGAGGTCACGCTTCGCGCCGGCGCGCTGGCCAAAGGCGACTACGTCGTCACCTTGGTCGGGCAAACCAAATCGAAGCAATGGAATCTCCAAGTGCATTGACGGCGCAGAAGCATTGGCCGAGAAACCCACCACCATCTCGATGAGCAACGGCTCCGCCAATCAGCCTCCTACCGCCGCACCGACGGCGACGACGACCACGATCAAGCCGACGGATTTGCGCGGCATTCTGAAGTACGTTCCGCGCTTCCAGGATCAGATTTTCGTTCTCGCGCTCGATGGCTCCATCGTGGCCGACGAAAATTTTGGCAACTTGCTCGTCGACATCGCGGTGCTCCGCAGCCTCGGCATCAAACTCGTTTTGGTCCACGGCATCGGGCAGCAAATCGTCGAGCTCTCCGTCGCGCGGAATATTCCGATCACGGACACCATCGGCACGGGAGTGACCGACGCCGCCACGCTCGATCTCGCCGTGCGTGCTTCCTCGCGCGTCTCGCAGGTCATCCTCGAAGGGCTCACGCAGAACGCCTTGAAGTGCGCCATCACGAATTCCATCCGCGCGCTGCCGCTGGGAATTCTGCGCGGGGTCGATCACCAATTCACGGGCAAGGTCGATCGCGTGGACACGGAATTCATTTTCACGCTGATCAACAAAAGCATCGTGCCGATTCTTTCGCCGATCGGCTTCGGGCCGGATGGCCGGTCGTTGCGCATCAACTCCGATTTGCTCGCGGCGGAACTCGCCGAGGCGTTGCACGCGACGAAAATTATTTATCTCACGCCGCACGCCGGCCTCGAAATCAACGGCGAGATCAAACGCGAAATCTCCGTCGAGGCGCTGCGCTCGCTCTTGAAGGAGCGTCCCGAGGAAGTCGCGGACGTTTCGCGCAGCAAAGCCATTCACGCGGTCAAAGCGATCGAGACCGGCACGCCGCGCGTGCACATCGTCGACGGCCGCATCTTCGACGGACTGCTCAACGAAATCTTTTCCAACGAAGGCGTCGGCTCGCTGGTGTATGGCAACGACTATCAGCAGATCCGCAAAGCGACGCGGCGTGATCTGCGCCCGATCTACAATCTCACGCGCGGCGCGGTTCGGCGCGAAGAACTGATTTATCGCACGCAGCAAGCGATCGAGAAAAACATCGATCAGTTTTTCGTCTTCGAAATCGACGAGAACCTCATCGCCTGCGTGTCGCTTTATTTTTATCCCGACAAACCGCACATGGCGGAAATCGGTTCCCTCTACGTTCTGCCGTTCTACCACAATCGCGGTATCGGGCGGAAGATGGTCGACTATGCGTGCATGATCGCGAAAGAGCGCGGCGCCACGACAGTCGTGGCGCTTTCGACCCAGAGCTATTCGTTCTTCACCTCGGTTATGGGCTTCGAAGAAGCCTCGAAAGATATCCTCCCGGAAGCCCGCCTGAAACTTTACGAGGAAAGTGGTCGCAACCCGAAGGTTTTGATCAAGCCGGTGTGATTTTTTTGGCCCACGAATCACACGAATTACACGAACATCAAACCTCGAACTTCTCCCACGGAATTCACGGAAAGCACGGAAAGAATTCAGGAATTCGAATCCATTGTTGGAATCTTCCGTGTTTTCCGTGCCTTCCGTGGGAAATGGGTCGATGGATCGGGTTCGTGTAATTCGTGTGATTCGTGGGCAACTCAGCCGTGATTCGTGGGCAACTCAGGTTGGACGCAAGGTTTGACGGGCGGGCTGAAACTTCGATGGAATGGGCGTCTCTCACTACCCAAACATGAGCCTGAATCTCCGCCCTGCTGAACAATGCCAATTCGATCAGATCTCTCTTGGAGAGGTCATGCTTCGCCTCGACCCAGGTGAAGGCCGCGTGCGCACCGCTCGCGAATTCAAGGTCTGGGAAGGCGGCGGCGAATACAACACGTCGCGCGGTCTCCGCAAGTGTTTCGGCCTGCGCACCGCGGTGTGCACGGCCTTTGTCGACAATGAAGTCGGCCATCTGGTCGAGGACTTCATCATGCAGGGCGGCGTCGCGACAGATTTCATCAAATGGCGCGAAGACGACGGCATCGGCCGCACCGTGCGCAACGGTCTGAATTTCACCGAGCGCGGCTTCGGCATCCGCGGCGCCGTCGGCGTGCCGGACCGTGGCAACACCGCCGCGAGCCAGCTCAAGCCGGGCGATTTCGATTGGGAAAACATTTTCGGCAAGATCGGCGTGCGCTGGTTGCACACGGGCGGAATTTTCGCCGCTTTATCTGAAACCACCGCCGCGCTCACGATCGAAGCCGTCAAGGCCGCGAAGAAGCACGGCACGATTGTCAGCTACGACTTGAACTATCGTCCTTCGCTCTGGAAGAGCATCGGCGGACAAAAGAAGGCCCGCGAAGTGAATCGCGAAATCGCCAAGTACGTCGACGTGATGATCGGCAACGAGGAAGACTTCACCGCTTCTCTCGGCTTCGAGGTCAAGGGTGTCGACCATAACATCTCCGCGATCGAGACGGACGCGTTCAAAGCGATGATCGAGACCGCGGTGAAGGAATATCCGAACTTCAAAGTCGCGGCCACGACGCTGCGCCGCGTCATCACCGCGACGAAAAACGACTGGAGCGCGATTTGCTATCACGACGGCAAATTCTTCGAGAGCCGCAAATTTCCCGAGCTGGAAATTCTCGATCGCGTCGGTGGCGGCGACAGTTTCGCGAGCGGTCTCCAATTCGGCTTCATGACCTTCAACGACGCCCAAAAGGCCGTGGACTACGGCGCCGCTCACGGCGCTCTCGCCTCGACCACTCCGGGCGACACCTCGATGGCGACGCGCAAGGAAGTCGAACGCCAGATCGGTGGCGGCGGCGCCCGCGTGATCCGGTAAGAAACACAGATTTAGCCACAAAGAGGCACAAAATTCGCGAAGAGGATTTTTTATTCCGGCGCGGCTCAGACATTAGTCACTCGGCCGCGGTCGGGTCTTCGGTTTGGAGTTACAAACCAATACCCCAACCGCATTTTAAACCGGAAATTTCCAGCGATATCGCCGACCCAAAATCCTTTTTGCGTTTTTTTGCGCCTTCTTGCGGCTACGGTTTTTGGTTCGAGCGGCGTAGTGGGTTTTCGACTACGCCTTTTTTGTGGCCGCTTCCTGGCCCAGCTCTCGCGCGGCTTTGAGATCCAGTTTGCCACTGCCGAGGAGGGGAATTTTTTCAACGCGATGGATGAGGCGCGGGATCCATAAGTTCGGCAAGCCGGCGGAACTCATCGCGTCGCGCACTTGTTCCGGCGTCACATCGCGCGCGGCGATCAGCACGAGGGCTTCGCCTTTCACGGGATCGGGCACGCCGACCACGACGAGCGCCGGTCCTTCGGTTTGATCCCAGCCGAGTTTTTCCGCGATCACTTGTTCGATCGTGCCGTGCGGAACCATTTCTCCGCCGAGTTTCGAAAAGCGCGTGAGCCGTCCCTCGATGAAGAGAAAGCCGTCTTCATCGATTCGCGCCAAGTCGCCGGTGATGAACCATCCATCGCGAAATGCGCCGCTGGTTTTTTCCGGATCGCGCAAATAGCCGGGAAAAACATTCGATCCCTTGATCAACAGAATGCCGGTTTTCGAAAGAGGCAGTTCCTCCATCGTATCCGGGTCGACAATACGCGCGGCCATGCCGGGCAGCATGCGTCCGACAGACCCAAGTCGATTGCCGAGTTGCACATCTTCGCCCTCCCGGAGCAGCCCGTTTTGCTGATTCACGCTGATGACCGGCGAGGTTTCCGTCAGTCCGTAACCCTGCATCATGCCGATTTGAAAGCGCTCCCGGAAGGCCTCGTGGAGATCTGGCGGGAGCTTCTCGGCGCCGGACACGACCAGTTCCAGCGAGCGCAGATCTCCGGGTTCGGCACGTTTCAAAATCGGCCGCAGAAATGTCGGCGCGCCAATAATCACCGTGGCCTTCTCTTCGCGCACGGCATCGACAATCTTCTTTGTATCGAGGGGACTCGGCACGGTGACCAGCCGCAGGCGCCGGAAGATCGCGTACCAAATCGTGATGGTGAAACCGAAGCTGTGAAACAACGGCAGGCACCCAAGCAGGTGGCCGGCTTCCGGCAACACGGTGGTCGAGGAGATCTGCGAGCAGTTCGCCAGGATATTTCGGTGTGAGTAGACGACACCTTTTGGTTCGCCGGAACTGCCGCTGGTGAAGAGCAGCGCCGCCTCCTCGTTGTCGCCGTGTTTCGGCAGGCCGAGCATACCGGGAATCCACTGGTTCGGCAGGATGAAAATTGCGACAAGCCAGCCGAGTATCCGCTTTTTCCCTACACGCACGAGTTCCTCCTTGAGATCCAGCGTGCGCTCCGGCCACGGGAAGCCCGGAAGTTTTTCCTTCATCGCGGCGGCCGAGATCACCGTCGAAATTTCGCCGACTCGAAGGCTGGTCTCCAGCGAGCTCCGTCCCGCGGTGAAATTCAGATTCACCGGAATCTTGCCTGCGCAGACCACGGCCAGATTCGCGATCACACCGCCCGCGCCAGGCGGCAGCACGATGCCGACGCGCGGCTCCGGAATGTTCGCCCGAATGCGTCGAGAAAGCGCCGCTGCGGCGGCGAGCAGTTTTCCCGCCGAGACTTCGCGTCGCTCAGCGGTGCGGTCGACGATTGCGAGGCGGCGCGGACGTTTGGCCAATTCGCGCACCGCTTCGCGTCCGAGGTGGCGGCGGAGGAACGGCCTTTCGCGAAACGCGCGCTCGCCCTCGCCGAGCATGGCGGAACGAAGTTTGATCGGCTCGCTTTGGTCCGCCGAGAGTGCGCGGCCAAACGACACGCAGACCTCCAGCGGCATCAGGCGCGGCGATTTGAAGATGTATCGGTTTCCCGAATACGAAAAAATCGAGCCCCACATTCCATCGATCGCGACAGGAATAACGGGGACATTCGCGGTGCGCGCGATTTGATCGACGCGAATTTTGAAGGGCAGCAGCTGGCCCGTGCGAGAAATGGCAGCCTCGGGAAAAATGCAGACGAGTTCGCCCTTGCGCAACGCGTCGAAGATTTGTGGCGCGGTTTCAATCGGCTGAGTGGCCGGGAGAATAATCGATTTGGCCCAGCGCGCCGCGAGTCGCAGCGGCAGCCAATCCAGATGGGATTCCGTCGCGACAAAACGAATCGGACGCGGACACGCGCGCTGGAGAATATGCGGATCGATCCGCGACAGATAATTGACCGACAGCAGAGCGCCGCCGGACTCCGGAATGTTTTCTCGCCCCAATTTTCTGACGCGATACGCGAGCGTCGAAGCCACCATCAACGGGGCCCAAACAACCAGAGGTAGATTTGACGCGCGCACGGGGAGAAGAAGAAGGCTGAAGGGAGAAGGCTGAAGGCTGAGGCTTGAAGGCCAGAAGGCTGAGGGTTGAAGGCCGAGGGCTGGAGGGGGAAGGCTGAGGACTGAATGCTGACGGCAGAAGGCTGAACCCGAAGAGGTTGATACGTGATAACCGGTCGCATAGTCCAGCAACACAGCCTCGCCGGCCGCATTCGAAACGCGCTCGGCAATCGGCGGCTCGCAACGGAGCGCCAGCCTCGGGCTGGCTTTCTAATAGATCAGTCCCGCTTCGCGGGACGCTAGATCGGTCAGCCGGCCGGAGGGCCGGCGCTCCATTAGACGCCCTCGGGCGAAGGCGCTCGTTTCAGCCTTCAGCCTTCGCCCCTTCAGCCTTCGCCTTTCCTCACCTTCCCTGCGTTCCCCAGCGGCGATGGAGGAAGCGCTCCCACGGCGAGAACATCAGTTTATCGGCGGCGAGGCCGATCCCGACGATCACCAACATCACGCCGATCACCTGCTCCATCGCGTTCAGCTCGCGGCCGTAATGCAGCAAGTGGCCGAGACCGAACCCCGACAGGATCGTCACGTAAATCTCAGCGGCCATCAGCGAGCGCCAGGCAAACGCCCAGCCTTGCTTCATGCCCGAAACGACGAACGGCAGCGCCGCGGGCAACATCACGCGAATCCAAGTGTGGAGACCGCGCGATCCCATCGTCCGCGCAGCTCGCGCGTAAATCGGGGGAATGCTCCGCACGCCGTTGTCGGTCGCGATGATCACCGACCACAGCGTTCCCATTACCACGACGAAAAACATCGCGAGCTCCGTCTGGCCAAACCACAGCAGCGCCAGCGGCACCCAGCACACGCTCGGCAATGTTTGCAGACCGAGCGCCAGCAGCCCCAGCGTGTCCTGACAGACTTTGAAGCGCGCCGTCAAAAGCCCGAGCGGTAAACCCAACACGATGCCGAAAACGTAGCCAAGCAACAGGCGCTTCAGCGTGACGAGCGAGGCCGCCAACAACGTGCCGTCCACAATCGAGGCCCAAAGATACTCGCCGACCATCTCGGGCGGCGGCACGAGCACCGGCGACCAGATCTTCGCGCGGACCAGCCCTTCCCAGACCCCGATCATCGCCGCGAAAAAGACTACCGCGGAAAGAAAACGTTTCATCGCAAGGTCCTCCCGTCTCCAAAAAGCGAATACACCGAAATCATCGCGTTCGGAATCATTCGCCCACCTCGCCGTCCTTGTTCATGTGGCCTTTGAGCGCTTTGGTGATCTGGGTCGAATACTGCGCGAGCGTCACGCTGTTGATGTCGCGCGGACGCGGCAGATCGATCCGGAACTGTTCGCAGATGCGCCCCGGGTTCGGCGAGAAAAGCACCACGCGATCGCCGAGGCAGACCGCTTCGCGGACATTGTGCGTGACGAAGATGATCGTCTTTTTTCTGTCCCGCCAGATGCGCTGAATGTCGCCGTAGAGCTGCTCGCGGGTGAGCGCATCAAGCGCGGCGAACGGCTCATCCATCAACAGCACCCGCGGATTCGGCGCGAGCGCGCGCGCCAGGGCGACGCGTTGCTTCATGCCACCCGAAAGCTCATGCACATTGGCCTCCGCGAATTTTTCCAGACCCACGAGCTTGAGGTAAAACTTCGCCACTTCCTTCCGCTCGTGGTTTTTCAGCCCAGGTTTCAAACGCAGGCCGAACATCACGTTTTCCGTCACGCTCAACCAAGGAAACAAGGCGTGCTCTTGAAACATCACCATCCGGTCGCGACCCGGTCCATTCACGGCGCGCCCATCGCAAAGCAGCGTGCCCTCGTCGGCCACATCGAGCCCCGCGATGATATTCAACAGGGTGCTCTTGCCGCAGCCGCTGGGTCCGACGAGGCAGACGAACTCGCCTTCCGCGATGTCGAGCGACACGCGATCCAGCGCGAGCACTTCGCGGTGCTTCGTGCGGAAACGTTTAGAGATCGCGCCGACCGAGAGCTTCGACGGCGTTTCATTAACCAATTCCGTTTGTACGGTCACTGGGGAAGACTGAGGAGTCGGGAGAGATCGACGTGCCCGCGGATGAAGCCGACGCTGCGTGCGTCCGCCACGAGGCCTTCGATGGATTGTAGGTTGATGTCGGAGGTAAAGGTCAGTCGTTTCCAGGCCGATGCGACGAGTTCGAGTTTGATCTCGCGTCTCACTTCAGCGGTTAGGCCTTTTTGCAGGAGCTGCTGCGCTTCGTCCGGATGGGCCTGAATCCACGCGGTCAACTCGCGATGCGCCTTCACGAAGCGCTGAACGAGCGGTCCCTGCTCTTCCTGAAACTCCGTGCGCGCGACGAGGATGGTCGTTACGACATCACGCTGCTCGAGAAAAATTTTCCCGCCGGCCTCCCGCTCGATGCGCGAAACCCATGGCTCGACCGTCCAGACCGCGTCGAGACTTCCGCGCTGAAAGAGCGCGAGCTGATCGGGATTCGCTGTCGGCAAAACATAAACGTCGCCGCCCAGCTGCGTGATTTTGAAGCCCTGTTGTTTCAACCAGGCGCGCGCGGCCACGTCCTGAGTGTTGCCCAGCTGAGGGGTGGCCAGCTTCTTCGCGCGAAAATCCGCGGGTTTTTCGATGCCGGAGCCAGGTCGCACCAACAGCGCAGCGCCGCCGCGCGCCGAGCCAGATACGATGCGGATCTCGTCGCCGCGCGAACGAATGTAGGCGTTCAGCGCCGGGCTGGGGCCGATGTAGGTCAGGTCGATCGACCGCGCAAAAATCGCCTCGGTCGCGCTCGGGCCGGCGTTGTAGACGAACCATTGCAGCTCCACATCCGGGCCGAGCCGCTCCTCGAACCAGTCCTTTCCTTCCGCAGCGAGTTCCTTGGCGATGATCGGCTGCGCGTGCGTGATGTTGGGAAAGTAGCCGACGCGCAGCGTGGTCTTCGCCGCTCCGAGATGCGCGAAGGCGAGAGCGAGCCCAGCGAGGCTGAAACCAAGACGGAACGCGGCTCTCATATTCCCTCGCGATAAAGAAATTCTCCAAGACCGTTTTCGCCGGGCGTGGTCAACGCGATCGCTTTTTTCCCCTTCGCCGCTTTCGCCGCGGCGGCGATCCGCTCGCGCGGATTCACGCTGAATGGCAAGTTCACGTTGTCGCGGCGCATCTTGCGTAGTGTCACTTCCACTACATCGGCGAGACTGTAGCGGTCCAAAATGTTCGCGATGGCGTTGCGCACATCGAGCATGAGCATGCGCAAGCCGCAGTGAGCTTCGTCCGGACAGGTACAGCGCTCGTATGCGGTTTGGCTCACGCAACAGATCGGAGCCAGCGGTCCATCGAGGTATCTGACGATCTGCCCAATCACGACCTCTTTGGCGGGCTTTCCGAGCCGGTAGCCGCCGTACTTGCCACGCACACTATCGAGAAAACCACCCTGCTTCAGGTCGATCAGGATCTGCTCTAGAAATTTGACCGGGATCTTCTCGTTTGTCGCCAACTCATTCAGCTGCAACAGCTCACGGCCAAGCTCGTGGGCCAGACCGATATCGATCAGGGCACGTAGACCATATTCGCCGCGTTTGGAGAGCTTCATCGACTGATAAACCTACTAAAAGAGAGTGGTTTGTCAGGAACACAGGAAAAAAAGTCTCTGGCAAGCCCGCAGATTTGGGCGCGGTTTTTGCCCACGAATCACACGAAGAACACGAAGGCAGAGGACTATTTCCCACGGAATACACGGCAGACACAGAAACAAAAACCCCTGCCGTGCATTCCGCCTAACGTAGCACGACGTCGGCTCCGTTGCCGCCAGGTCGGCGCTCCGTTTGGCGCCCTACGCTTGCTCCGTCACCGCTTCGACGAGTTCTTCGGGGGAGGCTTGGGCATCGCCTGGAGGCGGCCGGATCGAACGCCGGCTCTCGTTGCGCAGGAGTTCGAGGCAGTGACGCTTCAGCGAACTGAAGCGCGGTTCCGTCAACACCGACGTCGTGCGCGGACGAGGCAACTCGACCACGACTTCCGAGCGGATCTCCGCCGGACGCCGGCTCAGCACCACGACGCGATCCGCCAGGAAAAGCGCTTCATCGACATCGTGCGTGACAAACAAAACGGTCATGCGTCGCTCGCTCCACAATGCCAGCAGGAGTTCCTGCATGTTGAGGCGCGTTTGGGCGTCGAGCGCCGCGAAGGGCTCATCCATCAGCAGCACTTTCGGGCGATTCACCAAGGCGCGCGCGAGATTCACGCGCTGCTGCATGCCGCCGGAAAGCTGCGCTGGATAATGGTGCGTGAATTCCTCGAGGCCGACATGCGCGAGCATCTCGCGAACGGACGCGGTTCGCTCTGGCTTTTTCACGCCGCGATTTCTCAGGCCGAATTCGACGTTCTGAAAAACGGTTTTCCAGGGAAACAGCGTGTGGTGCTGAAACACCACGCCTCGCTCTGCCCCTGGCGCGCGCACTGCTGAACCGTTCACCAAAAGTTCGCCAGCGCTCAACTTCGCCAAGCCCGCAATCGCGCCGATCAAGGTCGATTTTCCGCAGCCCGAGGGACCGAGGACACTGACAAATTCTCCGGCAGGGATCGTCAGCTCGAGCTGATGCAGCGCCTCCAGCCGATTCGCGCCTTCGCCGAAGGACAGGCTCGCCTGTTTCAGGCGAATTCCCGCGGCTTCATCTGGTTTAAACAAATCACTCATGTGGAATTTCCTCCGAATTTGAACCAAGGCATGAACCGCAGCCCGACGATGCGGATGAGTCCGCTGCTCAGCATGCCGAGCACGCCGATCAAGATCATGCCGAGAACGATGTCGGGATAGTTCTGCAGCGTGTACGCCTCCCACGTGAAATAGCCGATGCCGTACTGTCCCGAGACCATCTCGGCGGTGATGAGCGAGAACCAGGCGGTGCCCATGCCGATCGTCAGTCCCGTCACGATCGCGGGAAGCGAGCCCGGCAAAATCACCTCGCGAAACAACGCCACGCGCCCCGTGCCGAGAACAAGCGACGCTTGAACGAGACGACGGTCGATGCCCTCCACGCCGTGCACGGTGTTCAGCAAAATCGGGAAAAACGCTCCGATGAAGGTGATGAAGATCATGCTGCTTTCCGGCGTCGGCCAGAGGAGAATCGCGAGAGGGATCCAGGCGACTGCGGGAATTGGCCGCAGGATTTCGAAGGGCGGCATCAATCCATCTTCGGCCCAGCGAAATCTCCCGATCAGCATTCCGCTGGCCACGGCGAGAACCGCCGCCAGCGAGAAGCCTGCAAAAATGCGCATCAGGCTTGCCTTCAAATGGCCGGTCAATTTCGGGGAACGAGCCAGCTCTTTCGCGGCGTCGAAAACTTGCGACGGTGCGGGCACGTTTTCGAAACGAGCGCCGAGGACGGTCCATTTGCCGCGGGATGCCGCCTCCCACAAAACGAAGCAGAGCGCGATCGAGAGAAGGCGAACGAACCAGCGCGCCGCGACTTTTCGCCAACGCGAAGTCTGTAGTGCCGGATTCGATACAGCGGGTTGGTCGTCAAGGGTGGTGATTGCGGTGCTCATGGCTGTGAAGGTGGTTGTAATATGGCCGATCGTCGCCATCGAGTCCGCCGCTTCGCGGCAGCCCGATAGGTGCCGGCAAGATGCCAGCGCTCCCAGAGCCTTCTGCGCCTTGGAAAGGCGCACTACGGCGGTAAAGCATTTGGGGGTTGGCCGAACGTTCGGTATTAGCCGAGCGTCGGCGTCTCGCCGATGTCGGCCACTGGGAGCGCTGGCGTCCTCGCCGGCATCTTTCTACAGTCCGCGCCACAAGCGCGGACGGACTCGGTCGGTGAAAATGCGTCGTCGCCATCGAGTCCGCCGCTTCGCGGCAGCCCAATTGGGGCCGGCAAGATGCCAGCGCTCCCAGAGCCTCCTGCGCCTTGGAAAGGCGCACTACGGCGGTAGAGCGTTTGGGGATTGGCCGAACGTTCGGTATCGGCCGAGCGTCGGCGTCGCGACCGTCTTTAGATTTTCGCCAAAACATCTTCGTAGCTCTCGGCGGCGCCGTCATGGTCTTTCGCCCACTTGTCTGCATCGGCTTTCAACAAAAAGGCGGATGCCTCGCCGCGGTTCACGACGTACCACGCGCGATCGGCGAAAAGCTTCAGGCCGCTGACGCGATCGTGCACGAAGATCACCCGGAGCGTCTTGCGGTCGGCCTTCAACTTCTTCACCTCGCGCAGCGCCGCTTCCGCCGTGCTGTAAAGCCGGACCTTCTCCTCGCCCTTCACCCAGATCTGACCGGCACGTTTCGCGTCCGTCACCGGCGCCGAAGTGTCGAGCGCGTTCCCCCGAAATGGCAGCGGAGCATAGTTCTTCAACTGCGCCTCGTAATCCAGGCCGGACTGCTTCGCGGCCTCGCGGATGTATTCGTCTTTCACATACAGATCGATGCTCACCTCGCGGGGGACTTTCTTGAGCACTTTCAACGCCTCCTGCGCGCGGCGGATCGCTGTGACGAACTCGGGCTTCAAACTGTAATCGCGCGTCTGAATCCCCTGCGGGCCATGAAACGCGTAGTACACTTCGGCTTCGACGCCCGTCCATTTTTCCAGCTTCTCGGAAAGTTCCTCCGGTTTTTCCTCCAGCAGCTTGCTCGCCTCGAGCATCGCCCTCAGGTAGGCCACGACGATCTCGGGATATTTCGCCACATAATCCGAACGCACTTGCACGCCGTGCGTGGTGGTCACTCCCGTCAAGCTGCCGTCATAGATCTTGCGAGCGATTCCTCGAAAAGGGAAAAGTTCGCCAAAGGGCACGAAGTTCGCGTGAGCGTCGATCTGCCCTGCTTTCAACGCACTCCCGCCGACCTCGGGCGTCTGCGAGATGATGGTCACGTCCGAGTTCGGATCCCAACCGAGATCCTGAATCGCGCGAATCAGCATCGCGTGCGCCGTCGACGCGAACGGCACGGAAATCCGTTTGCCCTTCAACTCCGAGAGCGACTGAACGCGAGAGTTGTTCGGCACGAGAATCGCATTGCCCGCCCCGCTGATTCCGCCGGAGAGCGACGCGATGTAGATCGAATGCACGCCGTTGTTCGCCGCCTCGAACGCGGTGGCGCCGACGATCGACGGGAAGTCCGCCATCTGGACGATATCGAGCTGGTTCGCGAGGTACTTGCTGTTGAGCTGAGCGCCGGTGGGTTGGTTTTCCCAAATGATATTGTATTCAACATCTCGATACTTCCCGTCGTGCGGGAGGTACTTTTCCAGCAGCTTCAACTCGCGAACAACGGGTCCGCCCGCCGCGCAGTTGATCGTCGTGTCCTGCGTGCCAATGGCCACGCGGATGGTTTCAGCCGAAGCCTGAAACACGAATTGAAAGACGCCGAGCCAAGCGAGTGTTTTTGGAATTTTGGTCGAGGGAATCATGAGATTGAAAGTGCCAGCAGCTCCAGCGCGCGGTGTTGCTGCAGCCGCATTTTCGAATGCGGCTGCGCCGGTTCGTGGAGCGCGGGCGTCCCGCCTGCATGGTCGCCCAATGCAGGCGAGACGCCTGCGCTCCAAATACCTCGCGACCGCGTTTGGAAACGCGGTTGCGACTCCGCCGCGCTGCGTCTCTTCGCGGCTAAGAAAATCACAGTCGTCATTTAGCTCGCAGTCTTGGCGGCGAGTTGCTCGAGCGCTCGGCGCGCGGCTTTCTGGACGCCGGTGTCGGGGTCGTTCAGCAGTTCGGTCAATGGATCGCGGGCGCTGCGTTCTCCGGTTTCGCCCAGAGCGCTGGCCGCGGCGAGGCGCACGTCGGCGATTTCGTGTTTTGCGAAGGGGGCGAGCCTGACCGCGACGGGCGCGTGAAGTTTGCCCAGGCTGGCCAAGGCTTCCTTGGCCACCTGCCAATAGGCGTCGTTCA
The DNA here is from genome assembly GCA_035765635.1 of Opitutaceae bacterium. Classification (GTDB taxonomy): domain Bacteria; phylum Verrucomicrobiota; class Verrucomicrobiia; order Opitutales; family Opitutaceae; genus EW11. The sequence continues at coordinate 89,358 of DASTWZ010000039.1, read as the reverse complement.
ACGCTCTGATAAGTGACTCAATTGCCTCGTTAGAAGAGAACTTCCCCAGGGCAATCGCCGCCTCCCGACGCACCTGCCAATCGTCGTCTCCGAGGGAGCGCGCGAGGTCTGGGATTGACGCGGCGTCGTTGAAGACAGCGACCGCGCCGATCGCGATTCGTCGCACGGGTGCGGAAACATCGTTCAACGACTCGCGCAGGACCGGCAGCGACCCGGCATGACGAAGATGGGTCAACGTGATGATCGCTTCGCGCCTAACCTCCGGAACTGAGTCACTCACCGCCCGAATCAAGGTCGCCATGGCGCCATCGGCTTTGTGCTCACGCAAGGCGATGAGAGCGGCGACACGGGCCTCCGGCTTAGGGTGATCGATTCCACTGATCAGCAGCGGCACCGCGTGCGGCGTGCGAAACTCCCGGAGCGCGCTTGCGGCGACGGAAGCGACATCGGCCGCGGAATCGGCGGTGACATGGATCAACGCGGGAATGGCCGCGACGTCGCCGATCTCTTCGAGCAGTTGAGCGGCCAGGCGCCGCACCGCCGCATCTTCATCGCGCAGCGAAGGGATGAGTAGTTCCGCCGGCACTACACGAAGATTTTCCTCGAGTTCGGCCAGAGCCAGGCGGCGTTGATTGACGTCCGGGCTGCGCAGGCTCTCGGCCAGGGCGGTAAATTGTTCGGTTTCGACAGACATAGTTCAGCGGATCAGGAAGGGCATTTTCACGGTTATAGCGTTCGTCGGGCAGTCCACCTCGCAGGCGAGGCAGTACCAGCAGTCGTCGAACTTCATGTGGGATTTGGTCGTCGCGGGATTGATCGCGAGACAGTCGACCGGGCAGGACTCCACGCAGACGTGGCAGCCGGTGATGCATTTGGCTTCATCGACGACGACGGGGACGTCGAAGGCTTTTACGGTTTGCCGATTCGGCGTGACGCGCGCGGCTGCGGCGGCCTCGGTTTCCGAGCTAAATTTTAATTTGCCGGCGACTTTTTGTGGGAGAGTGGCGGACATGTGAGGAAATGAGTGAGACGAAGTTTGTTTTATTTTGAGTTGAGAGGCTTTGAGCGCGCGGCTCATTCGGAGAGATAGGTTGGTGGACGGAGTCAGATGCGGACTCGGCGTTGCGGCTCGCCCTGAGGTCTCGCCCTACCCTCGGAAAGTTGGTCATGCGGGAATTGTCATTCTTCATGCTGCTTTCAGCCTTCAGCCTTCATTCCTTCAGCCTTCTCCTTTTCAGCCTTCTCCTTTTCAGCCTTCGCTTTTCGCGATTCGCAGTTGGTGGTAGCCGCGCAGCTCCTCTTCGGTGAGCGGGACGACGTAGGGCTCGATGGGACGTTTGTAGGTTTCGACTTTGCCGCCGGGATTGCGGCGGAGGATCGAGTGAGCGAACCACTCGGCGTTGTTCATCTCGGAGAAATCGAGACGGTAGTGATAGAGACCCCATCGGCTCTCTGTGCGGAAGAGCGAGGAGCGCGCGGCCATCTCGGCGCAATCGCGGATGAAGTGGCATTCCATGGCTCGCATCAGGTCGTGCGGTTCGCGCGCGCCGAGTTGTTCGAGTTCCTCGCTGGCGCGATCGAAGTAGGCGAGGCCACGCTCCAGCCTGAAAGCCGTCTTCGGCGGCTGGAGGTAGTCGTTCACCTGGCGACGCAACTTGTACTCGAATTGATGCGGCGGAATGCCGTCGGGTCTCGAGAGCGGACCGTGCACGCGAAGGCGTTCCCGCTCGACCTGCCCCTCATCGATCGTCGGCGTATCCACGGAACGGATATATTCGGTCGCGCTGCCCGCGGCGATCTTTCCATAGGTGAATGCGCCGAGCATGTAGCCGTGCGGCACGGAGGCCATGTCGCCCGCGGCGTAGAGTCCCGGCACGGTCGTTTCGGCGCGGTGACTCACCCGCACCCCCGAGGCGCTATGGCCGGAGCACAAGCCGATCTCGGACACCGCCATTTCGATCGGTTGTTCTCCATAATGAATTCCCCGGCCGGCATGGAAGCGTCCGCGACTCGGACGCTCCGTAGTGTGGAGGATCTGTTCGATCTCCGTCACCGTTTCGGGCGCGAGGTGATTCATCTTCAGGTAAACGGGTCCGTTCGGTCCGTTCAGCTCGCGGTAGAATTCGAGCATCATCTGGCCGCTCCAGTAATCCGAGAGCATGAAACGATTGCCCTTCGCGTTCACAGTGTAGCCGCCGTAGGGCCCGCTGACATAAGCGCAGGCCGGCCCGTTGTAGTCCTTGAGCAGCGGATTGACCTGGAAGCATTCGAGATTGCTCATCTCGGCGCCGGCGTGAAACGCCATGGCGAAACCGTCGCCGGCGTTCGCCGGATTCTCGTAAGTGCCCATCAGATAGCCCGAGGCGGGCAAACCTAACCTCCCGGCTGAGCCACACGAAAGGATCACGGCCTTGGCGCGGATGATGACGAACTCGCCGGTGCGGACATTGAAGCCCAGCGCCCCCGCCGCCCTGCCCTCGTCGAGCAGGACCCGCGTCGCCATGAAGCGGTTTTCCGTGCGCACGCCAACGCGGCGTATGACGCGCGTTAGGATTTTCTTGATGTCGTAACCCTCCGGCATTGGCAGGACGTAGCTGCCCTTGTGGTGGACCTTCTTCATGTCGTAGTCCCCACCGGGCGTTTTCTGAAATTTCACGCCCCAGCTTTCGAGCTCCTGGATCATGCCGAAGCTCTGCCGCGCGTAGGCCAGGACGGCTTCCTGGTTCACGATGCCGTCATTGGCCATCGTGATTTCCTTCACGTACTGCTCGGGCGTGGCGTGGCCCGGGATCACGGCGTTGTTCACCCCGTCCATGCCGAGCGCGATGGCGCCGCTGCGTTTGACGTTGGCTTTTTCCAGCAACAGCACCGAGCCGTTGGGCAGAGCCTCCTTCGCTTTGATCGCGGCGACGCAGCCTGCGGTGCCGCCGCCGATGACGAGGACGTCAGTTTCTAATACGGTGTGAGTGAACCGACCGGATTCCATGAATAACCATTTTTCATGAAGCCTCCGTTCGTACGGTTGGGTTCACTGAGCAGAGAATAAAAGCCTCCCGATGGTGCGGGTGGGCGAAAACTAACCCCTGACCTGAAAAGCGCCGCTGTGGTCAGCGCGCCGGAGCCGCAGCCAAAGCGCGGGGCTTGGCCACGGTGATTTTATTGGCCGCAAAGAGGCTCAAGAGTCGCAAAGAGGATGATTACTTGTTCGGGCCGACTCAGCCATCCGACACCTGAAAGCGGTCTGGTATTTTGGTTTGGAGTTACAAACCGATACCCCAACCGGGTTGTGGACCAGATGTTGCGAGCGACGTGGACGAACCCAAAATCCTCTTTGCGTTTTTTTGCGCCTCTTTGCGGCTACGGTTTTTTGAATTGTTTACTTGGCGGCTGCGGCAGCGCCGAGCAGGTCGTCGATCGAATCGCTTTCCGGGCTGACGTCGGCAAAGAGCCAGGTGGAGAGATAGCGTTCGCTGGAGGACGGGATGATCGCGACAATCGTCTTGCCCTTGTTTTCCGGACGCTTGGACAACTCGATCGCGGCCCAGACCGCGGCGCCGGCGGAGATGCCGATCGGAATGCCGTCGAGCTGATTGACCTGTTTCGAGATCGGAGCCGAGTCGGCTTCCTTGACGCGAATCACTTCGTCGTAGGCCTTCGTGTTGAGGATGGGCGGGATGAAACCGGCGCCGAGGCCCTGCAACTTGTGCGGACCAGGCTGACCGCCCGAGAGCACGGGCGACGAATCGGGCTCGAGCGCCACGACGTGCAGGCTCGGTTTGCGCGGCTTCAACACCTCGCCAATACCGGTGATCGTGCCGCCGGTGCCGATGCCCGAGACGACGATGTCGACCTTGCCATCCGTATCGCGCCAGATTTCTTCGGCCGTTGTGCGACGGTGCACTGCGGGATTCGCGGGATTGGCGAATTGCTGGAGAATAATGCTGTTCGGGATTTTCGATTGCAGCTCTTCCGCTTTCGCGATCGCGCCCTTCATGCCCTTCGGTCCTTCGGTGAGGACGAGACGCGCGCCGAGAATCTTGAGCAGCTTGCGGCGTTCGAGCGACATCGTCTCCGGCATCGTGAGGATGAGCTTGAGACCTTTGGCCGCGGCCACGAAGGCGAGCGCGATACCCGTGTTGCCCGACGTCGGCTCGATCAGAACGGTGTCCTTGTTGATCTTTCCGCTCTTCAGCGCGTCGTCGATCATCGCGTTACCGATGCGATCCTTCACGCTCGAGAGAGGGTTAAAAAATTCGAGCTTCAGCAGAATGTCGGCCTGCGCGCCGTGCGCCGCGGCCGTGCGATTCAAACGCACGAGAGGCGTGTTTCCGATCGTTTCGGTGATATCGTTATAGATCTTGCCCATATGGATGTTGTTTAGCTTTGAGGTTTAGAAAGTGACCATCGGAACTTTCCTGAGTTTCCAGATAAGTGTAGTCGGGGTTTTGTGCTCAAGCGCTTTTTTCGAGCGAACGGCTCAGCGCAACTCGCTGATTCAGATGGCGTAGTCCTGCTGGAAAACCTGCGTGTCGCGCAGGCGGAGCAGCACGCGTGAATTGATTTTCAGGTTAAGCGCGGCGAACTCGCTGCGCGAAAGTTCCACGTCCACGTGCTCGTGGGTCGAGATGAGTTCGAAGGTGGCCTGAACCTGCGAGCCCGCGCCATGCAGGAAACGCAAGACGGCCGGAACGCCGGTCGCGCCGCGGCGATCTTCAACCACGGCGAGTTCGTGCGGGCGAACGTAGAGCAAGCCATCCGAAGCGAGCCGGCCGTTGTCGTGGATCGGGCCGGTGTTCGACCAAGTGTCGACGTCGCGAAGGACGTTCACGTTGCCCAGAAATTTGTAGACAAAGGGACTCGCGGGCCGGTCGTAGACATCCTGCGGTGTACCCACTTGTTCAATACGCGCCTGATTCATGATCACGACCTCGTCGGCGATCTCGAGAGCTTCTTCCTGATCGTGCGTGACGAAGAGCGTGGTGAGGTGAACCTCTTCGTGAAACTGGCGCAGCCAGCGGCGCAATTCCTTGCGCACCTTCGCATCGAGCGCGCCGAACGGTTCGTCGAGCAGAAGAACCCTCGGCTCCACCGCGAGGGCGCGGGCGAGAGCGACGCGCTGGCGTTGTCCGCCAGAAAGCTGATTCGGATAACGGCTGTGCAGGCCATCGAGCTGGACCAATTTCAGCAGCTCCCCCACCCGCTCGCGGATTTTTGCGTTGGACGGACGAGTCTTGCTCGGGCGGACGCGCAGCCCGAACGCGATGTTTTCGGCGACGGTCATGTGGCGAAAAAGGGCGTAGTGCTGAAACACAAAGCCGACGCCGCGCTCGCCGGCCGGTTTGTTCGTCACGTCCTGATCGTCGAACGCGATTTGTCCGCTGCCGCTGTCGGCGTGTTCGAGTCCAGCGATGATGCGGAGCAGCGTGGTCTTGCCGGAGCCGGAAGGGCCGAGCAGCGCGATCAGTTTTCCACTCGGCACGTCGAGCGAGACATGATCGAGCGCGGTGTAGCGCGCGAACGTCTTGGAGATGTTTTGGGCCGAGACACTCATGAGTTGAACATCCTTTTGTAAGGGTAGCCATTGAAGAGGCGGCGGACTACTCCGCCGCTCGGGACTCCTGGTGCTTCCACTCGATGATGCTCTTCAGGACGAGCGTGACGATGGCGAGCAGCGCGAGGAGGGACGCGACGGCGAAGGCCGCCACGAAGTTGTATTCGTTGTATAAAATTTCGATGTGCAGCGGCATCGTGTTTGTTTCGCCGCGGATGTGTCCGCTCACGACGGAGACGGCGCCGAATTCGCCCATCGCGCGGGCGTTGCAGAGAATGACGCCGTAGAAAAGTCCCCAGCGGATATTCGGCACGGTGACGCGCCAGAACGTTTGCCAGCCGTTCGCGCCGAGGCTGATCGCGGCGTATTCCTCGTCGGTTCCCTGCGCCTGCATGAGCGGGATCAATTCGCGCGCGACGAATGGAAACGTGACAAACGTCGTGGCCAGGACGATGCCTGGAACGGCGAAGATGATTTTTATATCGTGATCGTTGAGCCACGGTCCGAACCAGCCCTGCGCGCCGAACACGAGCACGTAGATCAAGCCCGAGATCACCGGTGAAACGGCGAACGGCAAATCGATCAGCGTCATGAGCAGACTCTTGCCGGGAAACGAAAATTTCGTGATCGCCCAGGACGCCGCGACACCAAACACCAAATTGAGCGGCACGGAAATTCCCGCGGCGGTCAGCGTGAGCTTGATGGCCGAAATCGCATCCGGGTCCTTGAACGCCGCAAAATAAACCGCGAGTCCCTTGCGTAGTGCTTCCGTGAATACCGCGATCAGCGGCAGGAACAGAAACAACGCGAGAAACGCGAACGCCAGGCCCAGCAGCAACCACCGGGCCCAATGCGGATCATGCGTCGCCCGAGGAGCGGCATGCTCCACGACAGAGCGGCGAGCGTGAAGAGAGGAGGCGACGGCAGACATTAAGACAAAGGAAGAAGGATGAGTGATGAATGAAGAATGACAGGTGCGGATGCGGGTCGGGCGCGGGGATCTGCTACACGTGCTTGCGACTCCACTTCTGCAGCAGATTGATGCAGAGCAGCAAAATGAAGGAGGCCACCAGCATCACGACGGCGATCGCAGTGGCGCCGCGATAGTCGTATTGCTCGAGCTTGGTGATGATGAGCAACGGAACGATTTCCGTGCGCATCGGCATGTTTCCGGAAATGAAAACGACGGAGCCGTATTCGCCCAGGGCGCGGGCGAAGGACAAGGCAAAGCCGGTGAGCAGCGCGGGAAAAAGTTCCGGCAGGATGACGCGCGTGATGGTTTGCCAGCGCGAAGCGCCGAGCGTGGCCGAGGCTTCTTCGATCTCGGGTTCGAGTTCCTCCAGCACCGGCTGCAAGGTGCGAACGACAAATGGCAGGCCGATGAACGTGAGCGCGATGAAAACGCCGATTTCGGAATACGCGGCCTTGATTCCGAGCGGTTCGAGATACTGGCCCACCCATCCGCTCTTCGCGTAGATCTGCGTGAGCGCGATGCCCGCGACCGCGGTGGGCAGCGCGAAAGGCAAATCGACGAGCGCGTCGACGATGCGCTTGCCCGGAAAACGATAACGGACGAGCACCCAGGCGACGATGAGCCCGAAGATCATGTTGACCGCCGCGGCGGCCAGTGAGGCGAGAAAGCTGATGCGATACGAAGCGAGCACGCGAGGTGACGCGACGGCCGTGACGAAATCGTGCCAGGTCATTCCAAACGTCTTCGCGAACGTGGCCGCGAGCGGCACGAGCACGATGAGGCAAAGATAAAAAAGGGTGAAGCCGAGCGAGAGGCCAAAGCCCGGCAAGACCGACCGCTGTGAACGCGCGATAGACATCCGTTGAAAATTACAGGTTCTGACCGAACGCGATGAAGCGTCTATATTCAGAAAGCACTGACTTCAGCGCGACAACCGTCGCGTCAACTTGATGATCGTAAGGGGCGAGCGCGGGTGTTTCGAAAATCAGATCAAAAGGTTTCGGCTCCTGCTCGGGCGGCGCGGAGAGCACGCCGGGAAAACAATCGCACAGCATGCTTTCGGTCGCGACGAAGCCGTCGATGTTCGCCCTCGGATCGCGCGGCAAAATTCCCTCGCAGGCGCGGAGCGCCGGCCGCAGCAACTCTTCGTTGAGCAACCGACCATGCGCGTAGCCGTAAATGCCTTCGGACGTATCGTCGGAATGCAGCGTGATCAGACCGTCGAATTTATGCGTGCGCAGTTCGTTTTCCAAAATGCGGACTTCCGGATGCGTCGAACTTTTCCAGAACTCGCGATTCAAGTCCGAGCCGGCGCGATTGTGGCGCGTGCGGTCTTCGTAGCCGGTGGGATTGCAGACGGGATACACGATCAAGTCGTAGCCGGTCGCGCGTTCGGGATTTTCGGTGAGATCGACGAGCAATCGCACCAGCGCTTCGCAGCCTGCCGGCTCGTCGCCGTGGATCCCGGCGAAAAGCCCAAGCCGGATGGGCCGGACCTCGGTTTCCGGCCCGACGAAAACGAAGCGGGAGATGCCGTATCGGTTTTGTTGATACGAAAAGGTTCCCGCCATGGAGCCGATGACTTCAGGGCATTGCTCCGCCAACTCGAAGAGCGGGCCGAACAAAGCGCGCAGATTGCGCGAAGACTGAGGAATAATCTGCACCATGGCGGGAAAATTTATTTCTGTTCGAAGACTTGGTCAAAAGCACGGCGGATGCCGTTCACCCTCAAAGATGTTGGGCAAACGCCTGCACGGCGCGCTGGCGCAGGATGAAGCGTTTGAGGATCGAACTGATCGCAGTGCGATGCGTTTCCTCTGCCCAGCTCTTTGGCAGACGAATGCGCAGCTCGAATGGCATGACGGGTAAATTATCCATGCTGGTCAATGGCCCGTCGCCAATGCGTTCGCCGGGCTGAGTCGTTTCCCAACGCACCGCATGCGGCGCGAAATCCTCGGAGGTCAGGAGGTCGGACGGCTCGCCCTGAGGTCTCGCCCTACCCTCGGAAACCACTCCGTCACTCTTAATTCCTTTTTGCGTTTTATGCGCCTCTTGGCGGCCAAAAAGCAGACGCAAGGAAATCTCGTCATCTGTATTGGAAGTTTCGATACGCACGAAGCCGTGGTAGCCGCGGACTCGCGCGTCTTTTTCCAACAACTCGATTTCGGGCGAGCGCGAACGGGTCCAATTCGCGTTGGCCAAGGCGCGCTCCCCGGTGACGCGGCTGAAACCAAGCACGTCGACCAGAGGAAAAAACGAAAGATTCAGCCCCTGCCCGAGGTACGGATCGCGGGACAGTTCCTCGACGAAATCCGCGAGGGCAAAGCCCGGCCTAAGGTCTTCGCGATCGAAGCCCGTGAGAAATGCCAGCCGGAGCGATGCGTCGTGGGTCTGAGGTCCGAAATAAACGAAACGCGGCAAATGAAACGCCCGCCCCTCCGCGTAAAATGGCCCGAGCGGTGAACCAAAGACGTAATTCGATTTTTGCGAGAGGGCGTAGAGTTCGCTGATGCGTTCGCCAAAAACTTCCGCCGGCGCCGGACCGCTGTTCGGCAGCACGCGAGCTACGGTTTCAAATCGAGAAGAAACAGTGGTCATGAGGAAAGGAGCTGCGAGTTGAAGGCTTGGTTCGTTTGCATCCGAGGAGCGCCCGTTTTGGCGAGCGCTCCTCCCCTATGATGCAACTTCAGATGCGCTTACTTGGCGTAGATTTTATCGAAGATTCCGCCGTCGGCGAAATGGGTCTTCTGCGCTTTCGTCCAGCCACCGAACACATCGTCGATGGTGAAGAGTTCGATCTTCGGGAAGGTTTGGGCGTATTTCTCGGCGATGGCCGGAGTGCGCGGGCGATAGAAGTTACGCCCAGCGATTTCCTGAGCTTCGTCCGAGTAGAGATACTCCAAATATTCCTTCGCGATCGCTTCGGTGTGTTTCTTCTTCACGACCTTGTCGACCCACGCGACGGTCGGCTCGGCCAGAATGCTGATGGACGGAACAACGATTTCGAATTTGTCGGCGCCGAATTCCTTCAAGGCGAGAAACGCTTCGTTTTCCCAACTGATCAGCACGTCGCCGATTTCACGCTGCACGAAAGTCGTGGTCGCTCCGCGCGCGCCCGAGTCGAGTACTGGCACATTCTTGAAAATCTTCGCGAGGAACTCCTGAGCCTTCTCGTCGCTGCCGTACTTGCGCAGCGCGTAGCCCCAGGCCGCGAGATAGTTCCAACGCGCGCCGCCGGAAGTCTTCGGATTCGGCGTGACGATGGAAATGCCCGGCTTCGCCAGATCATCCCAGTCCTTGACCGCCTTCGGATTTCCTTTGCGCACCAGGAACACGATGGTCGACGTGTACGGAGCGCTATTCTGCGGAAGACGTTTTTGCCAATCGGCGGGAAGCAGTTTCCCGTGGGTGGAGAGCGCGTCGACATCGGCCGCGAGGGCCAACGTCACGACATCGGCGTCGAGACCGTCGATGACGGAACGAGCCTGTTTGCCGGAGCCGCCGTGGGACTGTTTGATCACCACGGTTTCGCCCGTCTTTTCCTTCCAGTGTTTCACGAAGGCCGCGTTGTAATCGACGTAGAGTTCGCGCGTCGGATCGTACGAGACATTGAGCAGCTCGACATCTTTCGCGAAGGCTGACGCGGCGGCGGCGAGAGCCGTAATGAGAATCAGGATACGTTTCATGATTTTCCCTTCAGGTTAGAAGATCAGTTGGAGGCGGGTGATGAACGCGTTCTCGTCCTGCTTGATCACGGCGTTCGAAGCGGGAGCGGCGCCCGGCGCGTATTTGAAGTCGGTGTGGAAGCCATCGAACGAGGCGCGGACCGTTTTGCTGAGATACCAGTTAAGGCCGACCGAGTAGCCATTGAGGCCGCGTGCGGCGGTGCTGGCATTCGCGAGCGAGTTCGCGCCGCCGACAAACGCGTCGTCGTCGATCCGCGCCGCTTCGTAGCGCGCCACGACTTCGAAGGCGCCCCAGGTGCCATCGCTGAGGGAGAAGTTGGTCTTCGGAACCACGCCCAGGTAGCTGGCGTTTTCGCCGGTCAGCACGTAGCCGCCCGAGATCTGCCAGGCTTTGTTGGTGATCGATTGCTGATTCGTGCCGTTCGTCGCCTCGATTTTGGAAACCGCATATTCGGCCATGAGACCAAGGGGACCGTAGTAGTAAGAAGCCTGTGGAGAGAGGCGCGACGTGTTGCCCTGCGGCACGACGGTGGAGCGATAAGCAAACCAACTCTGCTGACCATCCGTGCGATAGCCGCTGGTGAGAGAACCGGACGCGCCGTTGAGCGAGTTCTGGTGACCCGCGGTGGCGCCGATGCCAAAACCGAGGCCGGAGAGAGGGCCCTCGCTGCCCTTCCACGGCGTCGCGAAGAGGCGAGCAGCCACGTCCTTGTCGTCGTTCGTGTCGCTATTGTTCGCGTTGTTCGAGGCGTCGGACGTGCCGTTGAACGCGCCGATGGCGTAGCTCAGTTTTCCGTCGAGAATGTCGCCGGCGAGCATCACGCCCAGATCGCGATTCGGCAGGAATTGGGAAACGACAGAACGTTCCGCAAAGAAGGCCCAGGAATCGGATTGCAATTGCTCGAGACCGACGGGCTCGCGGAAGCGGCCCACGCGGAGTTGATAAGCCTTTTTCGGGGCGATGTTGATATTGGCATCGAGGATGGTGAGCGTGCCGTTGCCGCTCGTGCCGCCGAATTCGGGCACCAGTTGGTACTCGAAAATCTTGTTGAACGTGCCCTCGAAAATGAGGCGTGCGCGGCGCAGCACGAACGCGTCGTTGTTGCTCACGTTCTCGTTGAAAAACCACCGCGAATCTCCCTGCACGAGGCCGCGCAAGCGAAGCACGTTGGCGGAATCGCCCGAGGCCACGCTGAATCCTTTGTCATTGGCGGTGACTTTCACGGAGGATTTCGCTGCGGCCGTCGCTTCTTCGTCGCGAAGCTCCTGCTTCCTCTCGAGGACTTTGAGCTTCTGGTCCAGAGCCTGGATCTGATCGCGCAAGAGACGAATTTCGTCCTCCTGTGAATCTGCGTAGAGGCCCGTCGCGCCAGCCAAAAGCAGGCCGGAAACCAAGACGGTTCTAGTGAGGGTGGAGTGAGTACGCATGGATTATTGTCCGGATACTTAGTGTGCTTTACCGCGATTGTGCGGGAAATCAGTAGTTCTCACGTCGTCGGAGCCCATCATTGGCGGCGCTGTCCAGGCGCGTCTTTTCCGTACGTTCGATCTGGGTTACTTTACGGTCGTGCACAACGATTTGCACAACTCCATAGCTCAGGCCTTCGACTTTTTGGCGGACGATGTCCAGCCACTCTGGCAAGGAAGCTTGTTCGGTAATCGGTTTCATAGGTTGCCCACTGAACTAATAGGAATTTCGAATGCAGACAAAGTACGTAGGGATTAAACTCAAGAGAAATCTCAGGACTTTTTGAGGATCGGAAAATCTCCGATGCGAGAAGGCGCGCCGCGCCTCTCGCTTGGGTTGCTGTCGAATGCCGCTGAATGCCGGCGAGGACGCCAGCGCTCCCAGTGGCCGACGTCGGCGAGACGCCGATGCTCGGCTAATATCCGGCGCTCGTCCGCCGAGTGCGCCTTCCATGGCGCAGGAGGCTCTGGGAGCGCTGGCATCTTGCCGGCATCGATTGGGCTGCCGCGAAGCGGCGCACTCGATGGCTCGCCGCGGGACTCCTGCGCTCCTCGTACCCCGCCCTCGCGTGGCTTCTACAACCCCACCCGCAAACCGTCGTAAGCCAGGCCTACGGTGCGCGGGAGTTCCGCGGACGTGGTGGCGTGATCGATGGTGTGCGTCATGTGCGTGAGCAAGGTCTGGGCTCCGCCAATCTCGGCAGCGACCGCCACAGCCTCCGGAACACTCATGTGCGAGGGGTGCGTTTCCGGACGCAATCCGTCCAGCACCACGAGGTCCGCTCCAGTGGCCAGCGCAACCGCCTCGCGCGGCACGCGCTTGCAGTCGGTAAAGTAGGCGAACTTTTTCCCGCTGCTTTTCTCGGTGAAGACGAGACCGAGCGTGTTCACTCCACCGTGCGGCAGCAGCGTGGACTGAATCCTCCCTTGCGGGAGCTGAACCTCCGCTGGCATCGGCGTGAGCTTGAATGCCGCGTAGCCGCGAACCAAAGGCCGCTCCAGAATCGCGTACGGATACATCGCGAGAACGCGCGAGATCCCTTCCTCCGTCGACCAGACCGGCAGAGCCGCGCCACCCAGCAAATCACAAAAGCGGCGCAGATCGTCCATGCCCGCAATGTGATCGGCATGACCGTGCGTCAGCAGGAACAGATCGATCCATGTAATATTATTTCGGATACACTGCAGGCGAAACTCCGGCGCCGCGTCGACCTGGATGTGCAACCCATCCATCACCACATGAACGCTTGCGCGGGAACGTTGATTGCGAGGATCGGCCGAGCGACACACCGCGCAGTCGCAGGCTATCATTGGAACTCCCTGCGACGTGCCAGTGCCCATGAAGATCACTTCCATGGGCTGCATTTGAAGACGACGAGCGCCTTTGGCACGGAAAAACTTCTCCGACACTGTTTCGTCTCGGTGCGCGCTACACTTTCCTCCGCGACGCGCACGCCGGCTTGGAGCCGTCCATCTGCATGAAGTTATTGCATCTCCTTCGCCGTGAACCTTTCCGCGTGTGGCGTGGTCAGCCCGGCAACGAGCGAAAGCGCTCAGTCCTCTATGCATATCCTCGTGGCCGATGATCAGCCGCAGAATCGCTACCTCCTGAAGGTCACACTCCAATCGGCAGGTCATCGGGTCACTTGTGCATCGAACGGCGAAGAGGCGCTAAACCTGGCGCGGGCCGATCCTCCCGACTTGATCATCTCGGACATCCTGATGCCGATCATGGACGGCTTCGCGCTTTGTCTGAAATGGAAGTCCGATCCGCTGCTGCACAGCCGGCCGTTTATCTTCTACAGCGGCACGTACACCGAGGAGAAAGACCGCAAATTCGCTCTCGGTCTCGGGGCCGATCGCTTCGTCGTGAAACCGCAGGACACCGCCGCGTGGGTCGGCATTCTCGAAAGCGTCACGCGCACGCACAACCCCTCGGCATCGCCCCTTCCCGCGCCGGAAACCGAGGTCGCCGTCCTCCGCAGTTACAACGAAGTGCTCGTTCACAAACTCGAGCAAAAGATCGCGGAGTTGGAATCCGTCCATGCTCAGCTCCGCTCCGAAATCGAAGAGCGGCGGCGAGCGGAGCAAACGCTGCGCGAAACGGTAGCGCGCTCTCGCGCCATCGTGGAGAATTCGCCTATCGGGATCTTTTTGACGGATGCGGCGGGCGGCTTCCTTTACGTGAATCCGGCGCTGCTGCGTTTGTTGCGTATCGACTCTGCGGATACATTGCTCGGGGAATTGTGGCTGAACTATGTTCATCCCGACGATCGGGAACGCGTCCGCCGCACCTGCCTGCGGCACCTCTCGGGGCACGATCTGCATTGCCCGGTCGAGTACCGGTTGATCTCCGCCGACGGCACGGAGCATCTCGTTTCCGTGCAGTGCCAACTCGTGCGCGAGGGTTCTCGCGCGCTTGGTCTGGTGGGTTCGATGATCGATATCACGGAGCGCCGCGAGGCGGAGGAACAGCGCGCGGCGCTCGAGGCTGATCTGCGCCATTCGCAAAAACTGGAGGCTGTCGGCACGCTGGCCGGCGGCGTCGCCCATGATTTCAACAACATCCTCAGCGCGATCATCGGCAATGTGGAATTGGCGCGACAAGACGTTCCCACTCACCACCCGGTGCAGCAAAGTCTCAGCGAGATCTTCAAAGCCTCCGTTCGCGCGCGAAATTTGATCCGCCAAATTCTCGCGTTCAGTCGCAAGCAACAACCGGAGAAACAGGTCATCTCGCTCAAGCCAATCGCCGAAGAATCGGCCGCGCTGGTTCGGCCCGCCCTTCCTCCGGGCCTAGAGATCAAGGTCTCCGTCGCTCCCGACACGCCGCAAATCTACGCCGATCCGACGCAAATCCATCAGGTGCTGACGAACCTCTTGACCAACGCCTGGCAGGCGATGGAGGGCCGGCCCGGGAACATCAGTTTACAGGTGAAACGGGTCGAGGCCGGCAGCGGCAACCCGCCCTCCGCGCAGACAAACCTGCCGCCCGGCGAATACGCCGGTATCAGCGTTACGGATACAGGAAAGGGCATCGATCGCGCGTTGCTCGAGCGCATCTTCGAACCCTTCTTCACAACGAAGCCGGCGGGCCAGGGCACCGGCCTCGGCTTGTCGGTCGTGCATGGCATCGTGAAAAGCCATGTGGGCACGCTGGCGGTGGCGAGCGAGCCGAACATTGGCAGCACTTTCTATATTTATTTTCCCGCGGCGAACGGGCCGGCCGCGGCGGAGAAGAAGAGTTCCGGCGGGACGGCGCTACCCTTTCATTCTCCGCTGCCGCGCGGAAATGGTCAGCGCATTCTCGTGCTGGACGACGAGGAGCAGCTGATTTTTCTCTCGACCCGTTTTCTCGAGCGCCTCGGCTACAAAGTCAGCGGCTTCACGGACGCCGATCGCGCGATCGAAGCGGTGCAGGCCGCGCCCAGCGAGTTCGATCTGGCGGTGACCGATATGAGCATGCCGAAAAAGAATGGCCTGGAAGTCGCCGCGTCGCTGATCGCGATCCGCCCGGACCTGCCCATCATCTTGGCTTCGGGAAATGTTTCCGACACGCTGCGCGCGGAAGCCCAAGCCATCGGCGTGCGCGAAGTTTTCTACAAACCCGACAGCGTCGAAGAACTCTGCCGCACCATCCACCGCCTGGCCCACGCGACGTCGGGAAGGCGAAGGCTGAAGGAGGAAGGCTGAAGGCTGAAAACGATGCCAATATCACGCGCCGAAACGCGGTTACGTCATTTTTCCTTCAGCCTTCGGTTTTCTTCAGCCTTCGTTATTCTAGTCCGCAGGCTTTGCGGGCGCTCTTCAGCACTTTCGTGGCTTCGGCTCGGGCGCGTTGGGCGCCTTCGGCCAGGACTTGATTCACGTAATCGAGATTCGCGGCGAGCTCGGCGCGCTTGCGGCGGGCTTCGGCGAAATAATTCCAGTAGTTTTCGAACAGCGCTTTTTTCAAATCGCCATAGCCGAGACCTCCGGCGCGCAGGCGGTCCTCGTAATCTTTTGCGACCTCGGCCGGAGCGACGAGGCGCAGCAGTTGCACCGCGATATTTTTATCCGCATCGGGCTTCGGCTCGGCAGGCGTGCGGCTGTCCATCACGATGCCCATGATTTTCTTCCTCGTGGCTTTTTCGTCGCCGAAGATGTCGATCGTGTTGCCGTAACTCTTGCTCATCTTTTGCCCGTCCAGACCCGGCACCACGGCGACTTCTTCGCGAATTTCCGGATCGGGAATGACGAACGTTTCGCCGTACGTCTGGTTGAACTTGATCGCGATATCCCGCGTCATTTCCAGATGCTGTTTCTGGTCCTTGCCGACGGGCACGAGGTTCGCGTTGTACAACAAAATGTCCGCGGCCATCAGCACTGGATAGGCGAAGAGTCCGAAATTCGGCGAGATGCCTTTGGCGGTCTTGTCCTTGTAACTGTGCGCACGTTCGAGAAGTCCCATCGGGGTCAAGGCCCCGAGGATCCACATCAGTTCGCACACTTCGGACAAATCGCTCTGCCTCCAGAAAACGCTCTTCTTCGGATCGAGGCCGCAGGCCAGGAAATCGAGCGCGACGTCCAACGTGTTCTTCCTCCGCTCGGCGGCGTCGTTCAGCGACGTCATCGAGTGATAATCCGCGATGAAATAGAACGCCTCGCCCCGTTGCTGCAGTTCCACCGCCGGCTTGATGGCGCCAAAATAGTTGCCGATGTGCAGTGTGCCCGAGGGCTGGATACCAGTCAGAATTCGCATGATGAAATTGGAGTAAACGGCAGAACTTAAAGAGAACCAGCCATGTGGTAAGCCCTTTTTTAAGGCGAAGGCTGAAGGCTGAAAGCTGAAGACCGAAACAGAAGCAGAAAGGCTGATCTTAGAGCGTGCGCCGAAAGAACTCCCAGTCCGTGCAAGGCTCACTTTGTTTTTTCAGCCTTCAGCTTTCTCCCTTCAGCCTTCGCCTTTCAGTCGCGGCGCGGCATGGTTGTAATGCTCGTGCGGATACGCGCGATGGTGGCATCGGGGAGATGGCCGCCGAAGGCCACCGTCGGCATCACGAGAGAGCGTTTGCCGAGGAGCGAGCCGGGCTGGATCACGGCGTTGCAACCGACCTCGGCCTTGTCTCCGAGAATCGCACCGAATTTCCGCAGGCCCGTGTCGTAAGTTTTCTCCGCCAATCGCACGGAGATCGGCTGCTGATCCAAGCGCAGATTCGACAAGATCACGCCCGCCCCGAGGTGCGCGCCATTTCCTAAAATGGAATCACCGACGTAACTGAAATGCGGCACCTGCACGCCGTCCATCAACAGGCAGTTTTTGAACTCGCAGGAATTCCCCAGCACGCAATTCGCACCCACAATCACATTGCCGCGAATGTACGCGCCCGGACGAATCTCCGTCTCCGGCCCAATCCAGGCCGGCCCAATGATCGTGGCGTGACTCGGAAGTTTCACCGTAGCGTGAACGAACACCGACCCGCTCACATCAATGCCCGGCGGCAGTTCGATCGGCGACGTCGGGAAGACATGCGCCTTCAACGCCGGCCCGATCGCCTTCAACCATTCCCACGGCAGGGCTTCGGCCGAAAACGCCTGCGCAAAGGCAGCGAGCGATTCGGGCAGCGTGAAAAACTCGGCGGCTTTCATGGCGTCGACCGTGGCCGAAGCCACCGATCGATCAAGACGCGAAGCGATTCTCGTCTAGCTGAGGGGGTACAGTAATCCATTTCGGCTTCACGGCTCTGCCCGGCGAACTGCAACAATCTGGAAAAACCGCTCGGCGTGAAACATGCGGACCAAAATTCGGAGTAAGTAGTTAGCCGCCTTGTCGGCAGCTCGGGAAAATTACTCGGTGATTTCGCCACGCTTTGGTCCGGCTTCGACGAAACCACGACGCATCAATATGAAAACTACTCAAAAGCCGGTCTTCCGTCCGCGTGCCCTCGTCGCCGCGGCCGTCGCCCTCTCACTCGCAGCCGCAGCCCACGCTGCTTCGTATCATCTCGTCGATCTCGGCGTTCCCGATGGCGCGTCCGCCAGTTCGGCCACCGCCGTCAATCTCCACGGCGATGTCACGGTCGACGCCTCGGTCGGCGGCAACTCGTTTGCCTACTACTATGACGGCGCACTCCACGCGATTCCGTCGGTCGGCTCGCCAACCAGCAGCGAATCGACCGCGCTCAACGACAACGGCCTCTTCGTGGGCACGCTTCACTATGCCGATTCGCCGACGGCCCGCGGCTTCATTTACAACGCCAACACCGACGCGCTGACCACCTTCGGGAGCACGTTCGACCACGATGGCTACGGTAACGCCATCAGCGTGAACAACGCGGGCATCACCCTCGGCGGCGCCGGTCTGTATGCACCCGGCGGATACACCTACACCGGCGGAGTCTACACCGGGCTCGACAGCGAGACGCTCTATCTCGGTGGCTATGGCGCGCTCAACAACGCGAACCAAGTTCTCACCTCGTCGTCATCGCTCCAGAGTTTTTACCTGCACCAGCTCGGCGCGATTTCCGACGCGGGGACGGATCTGCTGAATTGGAACGTATTTCACGCGTCCGACTTCAACGACAATGGCACGATCGCGGGCTACGATTACGCGAACCATAATCTGTTCCTGACGACGAACACGCATCTCGACACCGCCGACTACGGCAAGATCGGCCTGGGCATTTCGAGCGTCGGCGACGTGAACAATCTCAACGATGTCGTCGGCACCTACGATGCGGGCGGTATGACGACAGGCGCCTTCCTCTTCTCGAACGGCACGTTCGCCGATCTCAACACGCTGATCTCGCCCGCACTCGGCTGGAACCTCTTCGCCGCCAGCGGCATAAACGATCACGGCCAGATCGTCGGCACAGGCTGGGCGCCGGACGGCTCGCAGCACGCTTTCCGCCTCGACCCAGACGCCGTGCCTGAGCCGTCCACCTATGGGCTGATGGGTGCGATCGGCCTGTTGGGGCTGGGCATTTATCGCCGGAAGCGCCGCAAGCCCTGACCGAGCGGCAAAAATAAATCGACCGTGAGCGACGGAGACGTTTGCTTTGGCGCCCCCCAAAAGCGCCGAAGCGCGCCACCGTCGTTCATTTTTTTACCCCTCATGAAGTCATTCGATTATGATGTATTCGTCATTGGCGGAGGTCCGGCGGGCAGCAGCGCCGCCAGCTTCGCCCGCAAAGCCGGCCTCAAGGTCTGCCTCGCAGAGAAGGAAACATTTCCGCGCTTCCATATTGGCGAATCGCTCCTGCCGAACGGCAACGCACTCTACAAGGAACTCGGCGTCTGGCCGAAGCTCGAAAGCGCGGGTTTCATCAAGAAATATGGCGCCTACTTCTTCCTCGCGAACGGACGCGCCGAGAAGGAAATCATTTTTGCCGAAGGCATCGTTCCGGGCCTCGAATACGCCTTCCAAGTGGAGCGCGCAAAATTCGACCAGATTCTGCTCGATCACTCTCGCGAGCTCGGCGCCGAAGTGCACATGGCGACGACGGTCACACAGGTTCAATCCGACCCCGAAGGCCATCGTCTCACGCTCAAAAATGCCGAGGGCGAACGCTCCGTCACTGCGCGCTGGGTCATCGACGCGAGTGGCCGCGAAAATGTTTTCACCCACGAGACCAAGCGCGCTCTCGACCCCTCTCCTTTCCCAAAGCGCGTCGCCATCTACAACCATTTCGAAAACGTCATCCGCCCAACCGGCCCGGCCGCCGGACACACCTCATGCGTGCGTCTTGCCGATGGTTGGTTCTGGATGATTCCGATCGACGAACGGCGCACGTCCGTCGGTCTGGTGACGACGGTCGAAGCCCTGCGCGCCGCGAAGGCCGAGCCGGCCGAGGTTTTCCGACGCGCGGTCAACGAGTCCTCGAAGCTCACCGAAATGATGTCAGGCGCCGTCGAGGCCTCGGCGTTCCGCGTCACGAGCGATTACAGCTATTTCCGCCGCGATCTCGCGAAAGACCGCTTCATCATGGCGGGAGACGCCGGCGGATTTTTCGACCCGATCTTCTCCTCCGGCGTCTACATGGCGACGTTTTCGGCCAAGAAGGCCGTCGAGATGCTCGTCGCCGCGGATCGCAAGAATCGGCCTCTCACCGCCGCGGAATGTCAGAGCTACGGCGCCGCGATCAAGAAGCACGCCGGCATTTTTCAGAAACTGATCGCGACGTTCTACGACAACGACAGCTTTTCGATTTTCATGGCGGAACGTCCGCCGCTCAAACTCGATGACGCGGTCAACTCCGTCGTCGGAGGCCACGCCGAGATGCCCTGGCCGCTCTGGTGGCGATTCAAACTGTTTCTGTTTTTCTGCAAATTTCAGAAGCGCTACAAGCTCGGCCGCAGCGTGGACTTCACCGGCATGAACGCGGTTGATCCCGCGCAGCCGGCGTTCAGCGCCAAGTAGAGCGGTTCAAAAAACCTGTAGCCGCAAAGAGGCATAGCGCGGCGGAGCCGCAACCAAAGATTACGCACGCGGCGCGCTAAGGAAGAAGTAAGAATGCAGAATGGTGAATGAAGGCATGGCCAGCCTCAGTGGGTAGGGCGAAGCCTCCAGGCGAGCCGCAACCGTATGGCCTAACCTCCGGGTTGAGTCACGTCGAGCGCGGCTCGCCAGGGACGGCTCGCCCTACCTCGGAGACCGTCTACTCGTGATTAGAGCGAAAAGCGGATCCGGCGTTGCGGCTCGCCCTGAGGTCTCGCCCTACCCTCGAAAGCCGGCATCCATTCGCACCAAAAAAATCCTCGCGGAATTGAGCGATTCAACAGGACAGCAGCGCAAAAAACGCAAAGATCACCCTGGCCAAACGCCTGCGCCTTTGCGGTTCCGCTGCGCCTGCGCTGTTTTATGGCCGCGATTTATTTTTATATGCTCATTCAAATGAGCGCAAAGGGCCTGACCTGACGCCGCTCCGCCGGGGCCTCAGCGTTCGCGCGATGATCTCGCGAAAGTTTGTGACGTTTCTCGTCGTCGCCGGCATCGCTCTTACCCCAACCGCCCGGGCCGCTTCGTCTTTGCCCCGCGGCGTTCCGGAAGAGCAAGGCATCGACTCGACTGGTATTCTCAAGCTGATCGACGCTCTCGAGCACGACGTGAAGTCGGCGCACAGCTTGATGATCGTGCGCCACGGCAAAGTCGTGGCCGAAGGCTGGTGGTCGCCCTACGCGGCGGAAGACACGCACGTGCTCTATTCGCTGACCAAGAGCTTCACCTCGACCGCAGTCGGTTTCGCGGTGAAGGAAGGAAAACTCAGTCTCGATGACCGCGTGATTTCGTTTTTCCCGGACCTCGCGCCGGCCAATCCATCGGCCAATCTCCGAGCGATGCGCGTGCGCGATTTGCTGCGCATGAACAGCGGACACCAAAACGACACGATGGACCGCTTGCGCGCGCACGCGGATGGCGCGTGGGTAAAAGCGTTTCTCTCACTCGAGGTGGAAAACAAACCGGGCACGCGCTTCGTCTACAACTCCGGCGCGTCGTACGTGTTGTCCGCGATTGTTCAAAAAGTCACGGGCCAGACGTTGAACGATTATCTTCAACCGCGCCTCTTCACTCCACTCGGCATCGATCAGCATCCCTGGGCCATCACCAGCGAGGGCATTGCCTTGGGCGAAGGCGGGCTCGCGCTGCGCACGGAAGATATCGCGAAATTCGGCCTCATGTATTTGCAGCGTGGACTCTGGAATGGCGAACAGCTGCTCCCCGTCTCCTGGGTCGCGATGGCCACGTCGCTGCAAACCTCGAACGGCAGCGATCCTAACAGCAACTGGGAGCACGGTTACGGCTTTCAGTTTTGGATAAACAAAACTACGGGCTTTCGCGGCGATGGAGCGATGGGCCAGCTGTGTTTCGTCTTGCCCGAGTACGACACCGTCGTCGCCGTGACGAGCGGCACTTCGGACATGGGCGGCTTGATGGACACGATTTGGGAAGCGCTCCTGCCCGCGATCCATGTCGTGCCGTTAACGCCGAATTTCGACGCGCAGGAAAAACTGCGAAACCGCCTGAGTCATCTCACTCTGCCGACGACTCCCGGCGAGGCACACTCGGCGCGGGAAAAAGAAATCTCGGGGAAAACCTACACATTTCCCGCGAACGATGAGTCCGTGTCCGCGGTCCGGCTCGATTTCTCCGGGGAAAAACCCGTGATCACTTTTCAAAACGAAGATGGCCAGCACGCCATCACCTGCGGCGTCGGCGCGTGGACGCGCGGTCGCACCGGTTTCCAGAAATCGATCAGCCGCCTTTTCGATCGCAAGGAACAGGGCGTCGGCACATCCGGCGCATGGACCGCGCCGAACATTTTCACGGTGCAGCTTTGCTTCGATGAGACACCGTACATCGTGACCTATCGCTTCACGATCGAAGGCGATAAACTGCTGATGGATACCGAGCACAATGTTCGCTGGGGACCGACCACGCTGCCCCAACTCACCGGCAGCCGCGCTCCTTGAAATTTCGCAGCCCCATTTTCCCTATGAAAAAAATAATCCTCCTCCTCTCGCTCACCGCGTTCTCCGCCTCGGCGTCAGTGATCGATCATCTGGGTCTGCAGATGTACAGCCTGCGCGTCACCGCGAAGGAGAAAGAAATGAATGCGGCCCTCGATCAGGCAAAGGATTTTGGTTTCAAGTACATCGAGGGCGGAGCGCCGCAAAAAGGCACGACCATCGAGCAGGCCAAGGCCGACCTGGCCTCACGCGGGCTGAAAATGGTCAGCGCAGGATTCGGCTACGAAAAACTGAGCAGCGATCTCGCGGGTTGCGTCGAGCAGGCGAAGGAACTCGGCGTCGAGTTTGTCATGATAAGTTGGATACCGCACGAGGGCGACACGTTCACCGAAGCGCAGGCGGAGAAGGCGGTGAAGGATTTCAATAAATGGGGCGCCGCCTTCAAAGCCGCGGGCATTCAGCTCGTGTATCATCCGCACGGATACGAATTCAAACCGCGGCCGGATGGCTCGACACTCTTCGACGTGATCGCCCAGGGCACCAAGGCCGACGTTTTCAATTTCGAGATGGATGTTTTCTGGGCGACGCATGGCGGCCAGGATCCGGTCAAGCTGCTCACGAAGTATCCCGATCGTTTCAAGATGATGCACGTGAAAGATATTCGGAAAGGTGCTCCGACCGGCATCTACACGGGCCATGCGCCCGAGACCGACGACGTGCCCGTCGGCACTGGTCAAGTCGATTGGCCAACCTTGCTGCGGAAAGCTCAGGAAGTCGGCGTGAAATGGTACTTCATCGAAGACGAGTCGCCCACGCCGCTGAAAAACATCCCCGAGAGCGTGGCCTATCTCAAGTCCCTCGGGATTTGAGGATTTGCCCACGAATCACAC
This sequence comes from Opitutaceae bacterium, assembly GCA_035765635.1. Lineage (GTDB taxonomy): Bacteria > Verrucomicrobiota > Verrucomicrobiia > Opitutales > Opitutaceae > EW11. The sequence continues at coordinate 66,345 of DASTWZ010000039.1, read as the reverse complement.
GAAGAACACGAAATCAATTTCCTGATTTTCCACGGAATACACGGAAAACACGGAATAAAATATTCACTTCCGCCAACGTTCAGACGGGTCGAATTCCATCGATATTCAGATACGTCGAATTTCTTCCGTGTTTTCCGTGTATTCCGTGGGAAAACAGGTTTGTTCGGTCATTCGTGTTTTTCGTGTGATTCGTGGGCCAAAATTGCTTCGTCGGCCCGCGATGCGGCGGGGGCGTCGTTTTCCAGGTGAGCTTCGCGGCGGGCGCGGTAAAGTTCGACGAGGGCTTCTTTTGAGCGGCCGGCTTTTGCGAGAAGGTCCGCCAGGTCGAAATGCAATTCGGTTCGGACCGGTCCGCTCGCGGCCATCGCCTGCAAGTACTCGATGTTTTTGGCGAGGTCGCCATCCGCTTCGGCGATTTGTTGAAGGCGCGCGTCATTCGCGAAGCTCCGTGGATTGTAGCGATAGGCTTCGAGCATCAGGCGCTTGGCTTTGGCCACGTCGTTCGCGGCGAACGCGTTTTTCAACAGTGGCAAAAGCGCGGTTTCACTGTCGGGGCTGAGCCGCAGAACATTTTCCCACTCGGCCTCGGCCGCCTTCGTGTCTCCGCTCGCGGCGAGAAGTTCCGCGTACATTTCATGCGCACCGCGGCTCGAGGGCAGTCGCGCGGCGAGATCTTTGAACCAGGCAGCGCCATTCGCGGCCTTTCCTTCGCGCAACCAAAGTTGAGCGAGCAAGCCGTACGTCTGAAAATAATACGGACTCTCCTTGGCGGATTCGAGCAGCAGCGCTTCCGCCTCGGCGCCGCGCCGCAGCTCCATCGAGGCAAAGGCGCGTTGCGCCAGATTTTCCGGCGAACGCGGTTCGAGCCGCCGCACGTCTTCGTTGAGCGTCAAGGCTCGATCGAACGCGTTCGTGCGCATCGCCAGCGCCGCGGCGTGAAATGCGAGAAACGCGTTTTCTCGATCCGCAGCGAGCGCACGATCGACGCGCGTGGCGCAGTCGCCGAGCACTTGCCGCGAAGCCAATTCGGCGTTGGCGCGAGCGATGGCCTGAAGCAACGCCGCGCGGTCCTCGGCAAATGTTTGCTGCGCGGTGAACGGCGGACGTCCGGTGAGCTCCTCCATGTGGAGCAGCAGCGTCGATGCACCAAACGTCGTGTAACCGAGTCGAGCCGCCATCTGATTTTGATCGAGTGGCGCCAACGTGTGCTGAAAGCCAAGCGCATCCGCGCCGCGGGCGAGCAACGCCGCGAGCGCGTAATTTCCGTCCCAGGTCAGATGAACATGCTCGAAGAAAAATCGGTGATCCGTAAGCGGTGACGCGGAATCACTCTCCGCGCCGAGTTCCTTGGCCGCATCGATCAAGGCGACTTCACCTTCGCGAGCTGCCGCGGCGCGGCGGATAATTTCATTCAACCGCGCGTCCGCCCGAAAACGCAGCGCGTCCTTGTCCCGTGACTCCAGAAACTGGATACGCGCGTTTTTGTCGTCGCCGAGCTTCTCGAAAACTCGCGCGAGCGAAAAATGCGCATCGGCAAAATTCGAATCGATCGCGAGAGCGCGCTCGAAGTTCTCCCGAGCCGCGACCCAGTTTTCCGTCTCCGCCGAAAATATTCCCGCGGCGTATGTCTCGTCGAACTTTGCGCGTTCATCGCCCGAGAGCGTGGCACGATGGATGGAGGCGAAGGGCGCACACTCACGCAGGTTTACCGCCACGGTCGAGAGCACGACTTTGACCTTCGCCCGGCGCGCCGCATCGAGCATGTCGCTCAAATTGGCCGAGAAATTTCTGTAGACCGTGGCCAGTCGCGGATCGTCCGCGCCCACCGTTTTGCCGGCAAACATCTCCATGCCCCGCCACTCGGTGCTGCGGCCGTCTCCGGAGCCGACCAGCCCGACGAGCCGCTGCAAGAGTTGTCCGACTCGCGTGCGTTTGATCCAAAGACTCGCGCGAATGGCCGACACCGGCAGCACGCTGTCCGTTACCGATGAGCCCGGCCCGTACGGCCCCACGACTTCGTTGTTGCCCATGTAAATCACAAGCAGGTCGGGCTGAAGCGAAAGCGCCTCTCGCGCTATCAAACGCACGGCGTGCGAATTGATCGCGGTCACGCCGAGATTGTAGACTTCGATGCGTCGATCCGGATGCGCGTGCTGCAATTGCGCGCGAATCTGCGGCACGAGCGCGAAGCCCGGCTCGGGCACGCCCATCGCGGCCGACTCACCGAGGAGAAAAACGCGAAACGCGCCCTCCGGCTTTTTCCCCGGCAAACGAAAATTCAGCGGCTTCAAACCGAACTGCGCGGGAAAAAACAATTCGGTGAACCGGGGGTTCGTTCGCAGCATCCCGGCGTTTTCGTCGCGCACGAAAAACGTCGTCGCGTGCCCAAATCCGGTGACGCGCAAGCCGCCTTCGAGCGCGCCGAGCAGCGCAAGCGGAAAGAAAATCGCGAGGCAGATTTTCTTCAGCCAAAGCGGAATGAAGTCGCGAGTTGGCAAAGCTTCGCTCGATTTGGCGCCGGGGGCAGCAGCACGCATTTGAGTGCGTCAACTGCTGCCCGTCCGCTACTCGACTGTCAACGGGGCCGCCGGCTCAACCGCCGTAAGTCGGCCGTTGCGGCCAGCCCGCCGGAGAATCCTCCCACTCTTCCTGCCGACCATAAGGCGTCATTTCGAGGAAATGCACCGGCGTGAAAGTGAGATCCATTCCGCGAGCATACGCAGAGTACGTGTGGAAAATATCGTTCCCGTTGCGCAGGAAGACGCTCGCGCCGGTGCGATCGCCGTGGAGCGACTCCTCCGTGTCGCCATGACTCAGCAGCTCCGCCTTGTTGCGATAATTGTATTCCACCGGCGCGCGTGACTCATCGAGCGTGATATGGAAGTCGTAATTGAAATCGGTGCCGTCCGCGGAATACCACGGAAACGTCCACTTGTTTTGTTCTTTGTACGGCGTGATTTTCGCGAGCGGCGCGCGCGAGATCGCGACGAAGGTCACATCCTTGTCGTGCAAATGCTGAAGCACGCGATCGGTGAAAGCCACGTGCGCAGCCGCGGTGCAGCCCGGGCAATGGGTCTGCGTTTCCTCGTTCCACATGAAATGATGAACGTAGAGCTGACGGCGCCCCTGAAAGAGATCGATGAACGGCACCTTCCCTTCCGGCCCCTCGAAAATGTAGTTTTTTTCGATTTTGACCATGGGCAGGCGGCGGCGCTCGGCGTTCAAGGCGTCGCGCGCCCGCGTCAGATTTTTTTCTTTTTCGAGAAGCGCTTTGCGCGCTTTGAGCCATTCGGCGCGGAACACCACGGGCGGCAGGGCAGTCTCTTGCGTTATCATGATAATTCGATTCTTGAGGTTCGATTTTCGAGCCGGGCATGAACTGTCCGGCACCCTCTAAACGAACGAGGCCCGGCGTTTTCGACCGGGCCCTCGGAAAGAATTCCGGATTATTTTCCGGTCGGCGCGACGCGCCAGAGCGTGCCGTTGCCATCGTCCGTCACGAGCAGCGCGCCGTCATGAGCGACCGCGACTCCCACCGGGCGGCCCCAAACGCTGCGATTGTTCACCACGAAGCCGGTGAGAAAATCTTCGTACGTGCCCTTCGCCTTTCCGTGGTCGAAATGCGCCCGAATCACTTTGTAACCGGTGCGCAGGCCGCGGTTCCAGGAGCCATGCAGTGCGACAAACGCATCGCCCCGATACTCGGCGGGAAACGCCGCCGGGCCCGTCAGTTTTGTGGGATAGAAAACCAGTTCCAGCGCAGCGGAGTGCGCCTGAATCAGCACGTCCGGCACGATCGCTTTGCCGGCGAGATCGGGACGTTCACCGGCGCGGCGCGGATCTTCGTGATTGCCGAGATAGTACCACGGCCAGCCGTAGTAGCCGCCTTCCTGCACATGCGTGATGTAGTCGGGCACGAGATTGTCGCCGAGCCCGTCGCGCTCATTCGTAGCGGTCCAAAGTTCGCCGGTGGTCGGGTTGACCGTGATTCCCACCCCGTTGCGAATACCCGTGGCAAACCGCTTCAACGGGGCCTTCCCTTCCGGATCGGTCACGAGAATATCGGCGCGATTCGTCTCTGACCCCCAACTCGCGCCGAACCCGTGCTCGGCTTCCCATTCCTTGATTTCGTCAGGCGTTTTTTTGCCGATGCCGTCGGCGACATTCGAACCCGAGCCGACGGAAATGAAGAGGCGTTTGCCATCGAGAGAGAAGGCGATGTCGCGCGTGGAGTGGCCGCCCGTCGTGTCGGAGAGTTTTGGCACGATCACTTCGAGCTTCCCGCGAGCCTGCAGATCGCCGTTTCGGTACGGCACGCGTACTACCGAATTATTGTTCGCGATGTAGAGCCACTGCGGGTTGTCGCCGAGCGGGTAGAAGGCCAAGCCGAAGGGCCGATCGAGGCCGTGATCCAGGAATATCTGATTTAGGGAGGGCGACTCGGCGCCATCGGCGGCGCGAATAACGCGGAGGCGGCTGCCGCGCGTTTCGGCGATGAAGATGTCTCCATTCGGCGCGACGCGAATGATGCGGCCACCTTCGAGATTCGAGGCGAAGAGTTTCACGGCGAAACCCGACGGCGCCGACGGCTCGGCACCCTCGGGACGATCGACGACTCGCGGACTATTTCCCGCGGATGGCGTCGCGAAATTCTTCGGAAGGTCGCTGACCTGGATGTGATACTGCACGCCTGGCTTGGCGTTCTGCCAATCGCCCGACTCCGAGGTCGGCGCGGGCGTCGCCGGCGTTTCAGTTTCTTCCGCGCCGACCGTGACCGCCACTCCCGCCGGAGCCTTCAACGTGGCAAGGTAGGCGATCACGTTTTTCCGATCGTCGACGTTGGGCACCGGGATCGGCATGTTCGTGCCGGGCACGGCCGCCGGTGGATTGGTCAGAAAACGATCGAGCGACGCAGCGTTCCAGGTGAGCCCGGATTGCTGAAGGGCTTTGGTGTAGGTGAACTTCACACCGGTGGCGGCTTTCCGTCCAAATATACCGAGAAGATTTGGGCCCTGGCCGGTGATAACCTCGCGGTTCGGCGTGAGTTCGACCGAGTGACAGAGCGCGCAGCTTTGCTGAAAAAACGCTTTGCCTTTGATGGCGTCGCCCTCGCCTTCGCTATCGGCGGCCCGAAGTTGCAGCGATGCTGTCGCGGCCAACAGAAAAATCGCCGGCGCGAGTGCGAGCCGCGAAGAGGGTTTCGAGAAACCGGAAAACATGTGATGCGGAGTGGTAACCATTCTGAGCCCATTGAAACGGCAGGCGGCCGTCGGGGCAAATCGCGGGAGCGGTCTCTCCGTCAATCAATTGAGTGAAAGTTGACGGCCTGGCCCCGGCGAACTTCCGTGCAACCTTTACGCAGGCCCCTCTCACTTCAAGACAGCCCTCATCATGACTGCCCATCGCAAGCTCACCGGACTGGTTCTTTCGCTTCTGCTTTTTGCCGCCAGCGTTTTCGCCGAGTCGTCGTCTTCCCTCGCATCGAGCGCACCGGTGACGCCCGACGCCTCTCCGGAAGCCGTGGCCTTGCTGAAGTTTCTTCGATCGATCTCCGGCAAATACACCCTGATCGGGCAGCACAACTTTCCCTCTGTCGCGGCGCGCAACACCGACTTCGCCGCCGAGTATACGGGGCGAATGCCGGCGGTGTGGACTTCGGATTTTGGTTTTGCCGAGCCCGGTGATTTCGATTCGTACCAGGCGCGCTCCATCGTCGTTGCCGAGGCGATTCGCCAGCACAAACAAGGCGCCATCGTCAGCCTTTGCTGGCACGCCGTGCCGCCCACGGCGGATGAGCCGGTCACGTTTCGCCCCCTTCCCGGCGCCGATCCGAATCAGTTGAAGAGCGTGCAGGGCCAGTTGACCGACGCGCAGTTCAAGGATGTGCTCACGCCCGGCACGGCGCTGCACGAGAAATGGGAGGCGCAGGTCGACGCGATCGCTGTATTTCTAAAACAACTACAGGACGCCCACGTCCCGGTGCTGTGGCGCCCCTATCACGAAATGAATGGCGACTGGTTTTGGTGGGGCGGCCGGACCGAGGGAGAGTTCACCACCGCGGCGCTGTACCGGCAAATCTTCGACCGCCTCGTCAATCACCATCACCTGAAAAACCTGCTGTGGATTTGGAGCGTGGACCGCCCCAACAAGCCGGAGATGGCGCACGAGAAATATTTTCCCGGTATCCAGTATCTGGATATGCTCGGCCTCGACGTGTACGGAAATGACTTCGCTCAGGCGTACTACGACAGTCTGGTCAAACTTTCGCAGGGCAAACCTCTCGCGCTGGCCGAAGTCGGCAACCCACCCGCGCCGGCCATCATGGACGCGCAACCGCTCTGGACCTACTACGCGGTTTGGGCCGGCATGGTGCGCGGCACCACGCGCCGCGGATACATCGAAGCATTTTCCGCGAACCGCATGCTCGCGCTGCACGATCCCGCTTACGCGAAAGCCTCGGCGGACTATCGCAAGGAAATCGGACTGCGCGCGCTCGAACCGCAGGCCGCACTCGGCGATTTCTCCGGCGCCTGGAAATTGAACGAAGGCCTCTGCACCTTCGGCGAATTCGGCGCGACGCGCGTCCCGGTGAAACTCGTGGTGAAGCGCAAGGGCGAAAGCCTCGACGTTCGCTCCACGGTGCCGCGCGAATACGCCGATGACGAAGTCCTCGATGCGACCTATCGCCTGGACGGAACAGAGGCGAAAAACGAGCTTTTCAAATCCGAGCGCACGACGATCGGAAAAGTCACCGCGGATGGTTCCGTGATCGATCTCGAGTCGGTGACCGCGCTTTCGTTTGGTCCTCCCGGAACGAAATTGAAATCACACGAGACCTGGAGTCTGACGGAGAAAGGCGACCGATTGGTGATGTCGATCGTCTCCGATTCCTGGCGCGCCGGAGAGAAAAGGATCTGGCAAACTCTAGTTTTCGACCGCGAATAGGATAGCCGCAACCAAACCGATTTTTCCCACGAATCACACGAAGCACACGAATCGCGAAACGACCAAACCATATTCCCACGGAATACACGGAGAGCACGGAAACCAAAAAATGCCCTCCGTGATTTCCGTCGGAAATAATTTTCCGATTTCGTGTGCTTCGTGCGATTCGTGGGGAAAAAGATCGGTGGGCTTGGCTTTTGTTGCGGCTAAGCTTTTTTTTCTAGCGGCTCCAGCTTAGCGGCGCGTTGACGCCGATTTCGTCTTTGCTCCGGCACCGCCGTGGGATTTGCCCTGTTTTTGAATCGTTTTGGCCCGGATGATCGACGGGATCAGGCCGGGAAAACGTTTTTCGATCTCAGCGCAACGCGAGACGTTTTTCATTTCCACACCGTGACGCTCGCCGCGGATCAGCCCGGCGTCGCGCAAGACCTTGAAATGCTGCGAGAGCGTCGACTTCGGCACGTTTTGCTCGCGCGCGCTGGGGAAATTCGAACACGTCAGCGAACTGGTCGTTCCGGCGATATCCAAGAAAATCGACGCGCGCACCGGATCGGATAACGCGTGGAGAATGCCTTCCACCGTCACATCTTCGATCGAGGGATGGAAGAGGGGTTTCATGAAATTAATGTAGCCGCGCTTGACCGTTTGTCGATAGTTCGTAGTTTCGGAACTATTGAACTAAACGCCTCGCAATTGTCCCGCCGATCTCCGGCGGGCGGGCGGCAGGTTCTCCAAATCGAAATCATAGGGTCAGCATCATGAGCAAACTCGCAGGCAAAGTCGCAGTCGTAACCGGTGCGTCCAAAGGCATCGGCGCCGCCATCGCCAAATCCCTCGCCGCCGCCGGCGCCTCCGTCGTGGTCAACTACGCCTCCAGCAAGGAAGGCGCCGACAAAGTCGTGTCGGAAATCACCGCTTCGGGGGGCAAGGCCATTGCCGTCGGGGGTGATGTTTCCAAGGCATCCGAGGCGGAAGGGATTATCGGCAGCGCCGTCAAGTCGTTCGGCCGCATCGATGTCCTCGTCAACAATTCCGGGGTCTACGAATTCTCCCCGATCGAGTCGTTCACCGAGGATCAGTTTCACCGCCAATTCAATATCAACGTCCTCGGTCTGCTCCTCACCACGCGCGCCGCCGTGAAACACCTCGGCGAAGGCGGCAGCATCATCAACGTCGGTTCGGTCGTCAGCACGCTCACACCGCCGCACAGCTCCGTGTACACGGGCACCAAGGGCGCGGTCGACGCGATCACCGGCGTGCTCGCGAAGGAACTCGGCCCGAAGAAAATCCGCGTCAACGCGCTCAATCCCGGCATGGTCAACACCGAGGGCACGCGCAGCGCCGGCTTCATCGGCTCCGATTTCGAGGGCGCGACCAAAGCGCAAACGCCGCTCGGCCGCATCGGCGCCCCCGACGACATCGCCGACGTCGCCGTTTTCCTCGCCTCCGACGACTCCCGCTGGGTCACCGGCGAACAGCTCCGCGTAGGCGGAGGACTGAGGTAAGACAAAGGAAGAAGGTAGAAGGAAGAGTGCAGAATGGCGGAAGCTGAAGGCCGAAGGCTGAAAGCTGAAGGCTGAAGGCTGAACGCTTCCCTCGTTTGCCACGAAGATCCACGCGTGTGGACTGGCGCCGACGTTCGCGACGTGAAATCTCGCGTGGGGACTGGCGCTTACACTCGCGACACGAAACTACGCGTGCGACGGGAAGCCACTCACGACGTGAAACTACGCGTGCGAACTGGGAGCGCTGGCGTCCTCGCCGGCCAACCTACCAAATGTCCGCGCCCCAGGGCGCGGACGCACTCGATCACGGCAGATGGCTCGCCGCACTTCGCGCCACCCCCGCGACAAATCAATGCACTGCGATCTTTATCGTGTGCGTCACCGGCACGAACGCGTCCTTGATCGCTTGCACGAGTTTGGCCCGCTCCGCTTCGGTGCGCGCGACGGCCTCTTCGATATTCGCTTTGCCCTCGGGTCCGTGGAAAATCTGTTTCACCTGCTTTGTTTCGAAGGCCTGTTTCGCCGCGACGGCTTCGTCCACTTTCGCGAACGCAGCACTGAAGGGATTTTTCGGAAATTCTTCCGCTAGATTCACGCCGGCCTCGAGTTCCGCCGCGCTATACTGCCGAAACTCGTCGCCCCACGTGATCGAATAATGCGCCGTCGGGCTACCGTGGATCACGAGGCGCAGCCGATTGAACTCCTGCGCGAACGGCACGAGCGACATGCCCGAGCGAATCGAATCGTCGCGGTCCACCGGACCCTCCGCACAAAACGGATAACGCGAGCTGGTGATCACTAATTCGGAGCCGTTGAAACGATCGACATGGTGCCCGGGCGTGGCCTCCGCCTTTTTCGCACTCATGTCCACCGTGAAGGTGCCCTGATCTCCGCCGACTCCGAGGCCGCGCAAAAATGCATACGCCATGACCAAGTGCCCGGCCCAGCCCGGGTGAATGCCGTCCTTGCCCGCGAGGGCATAAGGCGCGTCGGGATTCGCGCCGTAGCGGGCGCGCGCGGTGAAGCCCGCTTTCAGCATTGGCAAAAATACGTCGGCGAAACGCGTGTCCTCCGCGGTGGCCACGTCCAGCGCGATGTCGCGCAGCGTGCAAAGATTTAGGTTGTGCTCCTCGAGCGTGCCGGCGCGCGGTTTGACCCACACGGCATGATTCTCCGCGATGCCAGGAGAGCCGACCACCACGCGCATGTTCGCCCCCTTGAACTGCTCGACCAACGCGGTGAGATTTTCCCGAAACCAAGTGCCGTTCGCGTCGTCGTACGGCCGATATTTCGAGTCGTTCATGCCATAGCACAGCGTCGCGACATCGGGATGAAAGCGAAGGCAATCCTGTTCGACCCGCTTGCGAAAGCCTTCGACCGTTTCGCCGCTCCAGCCGAGTTGACGAATGTCGAGTTCGAGATCGGGCCGGCAGACGCGGAGATAGGTTTCGAGAATGCGGCAGTACAATTTTTGCTCGGTGATCGAGTCTCCGATGATCACGAGTTTGTCGCCCTTGCGGAGCAGCAACGGACCGGGCTCAGGCGCGAGGCGCGGATGATAGATCGCGAAATACGGATCATCCGGCATCGGCTGATATTTCGGCGTGGCGACTTCCGTCACAGCGGACGCGATCGACGGAAGGACCACTGCCGAGGCCAAGGCTGCCGCGGCGAAAACAGAAGTCGCGAAGCGCGGCGCGCTGGCGCGAACAAAACGGGAGAGAAAACGTGATTTCATGGGGTGCAGACTCCAACCACCATTACCGCTCCCGCGGCAAGCCTCATTCCCATTTCCCGAGCGCAGCCTCAGCAGCGCGATTTATACATTCGCGCTGTGTAGTTGCCGTGGGGATACGTCCATCGGCACGCCGGCCGGGAAATAAATCCCGGCCGGGGCCACACGATCCGGAAGACTCCCGTCGACCGGAAAGGCTAAACAAGTCGAGTGGCGGCGAACGAATCAGTTTACCCGATCAGCCGCTCACGCCCGACTCGGAAAAAAGTTAGTCGATCAAGGTCTGCCACTGACGGTCTTTCGCGAGGCGAGCCGTCTTGAGCGCGCCGCGAGCGACGTAGTCCTTGTAGTTCTGGCCGAGGACGTTGACGCGCGGGTTTTCAAAACCTTCTTCGATCAACTTCGATTGCAACGCGACGCCGAAGCCGCGCATCAGACTGCCGCCACCCGTCACGATGACGTTCTGGAGCAGTTCGGAAACCAGGTCAGGATTGGCGCGACCGATCAGTTCGACGACCATCGCGAAAACCTTTTGGAGAAGCGCGTCACAACCTGCCGCGATTTGCGACGTGAGATCCACTTTGCGCGGCTTGCCGCCGACCATGACGGTGACGATCGCGGGACTGGCGGAACCTTCGTTGAAAACGGAGGCGTGCTTTTCCTTGAACTCGCGAATGCGAGTCGGCGTGAATCCACAATCCGGATACGCAACCGAGGCCGCCTCGAGAATGACTTGGTCGACTGCATCACCGGCAAACGTGGCGCTGAGCTGGTCGTTGACCGTCGGATAGTGACCCTGCACGAGGCACACGTCGGTCGAGCCGGCGCCGATATCGATGTAGAGGGAGTTGAGCACCGGATCCTGATAATCGGGATCGGAAAGGCGCGACTCGTCGCGGTAGCCGAGAGCGGCCAGGAATGGCTCGGGAACGAAAATGACTTTGTGGAAAACGCCTTTGAGCGCAGCGCGCGCGTCTTCGCGAGCCACCGCGTCCGAGCTGGCCGGCATGCCGACCACAGCGCGGATTTCGCCTTCGCCGAGGTTCATGCGATCGCGCAGATGCAGAGCGAAAGCGCGAGCGGCGGCGCGTTCCTTGATGACGCCGCCACGGAGCGGGCGAACGACATTGAGATGATTCGCGTAGCGCTGGGCTTCGCGGCCGAAAAGGACTTTGGCATCGCCGGGAATCACCCCTTCGAGGACGTTTTCGTTGGCGTAGCCGACGACGGTCGGAATCTGCTCGTGCACCATCAACTCGGTGGAGTTGGGCGCGGCGGCCATGACGCACGACATGTTCGTGCCCCAATCGAGACCCACGAGAACGGTGTTCGTCGCGGTGGTTTGCGGGATCGGGCTGTTGCTGTCGGAGGACACAAGCGCGGAGGCGCTGCTGCTATTTTTTGAAGAGCTCATATCGATGGGAGTTTGGATGGATGGATCGTGTGTTTATCATTCGCGCGCCGCGTCCGGGTACGGAAGTTGGCTGACGAAAGAAAGGGAGGAGAAGTTCTGCCGCGCGGGCAGGATGGCTTCGGCGAGTTCGCCTCGTTCGGCTTGTTGCAGCGCGTCGAGCATGCCGACGACGTCGTCGATCGGAACGCGGTGGCGCAGTTGGAGCGGACGTAGTGCTTCTTTCACTACAACGCGGCCTTCGACCGAGTCGTTGGCGTTGCGCTGGACCTGCAGGCGCGAGCAGACCTCGTCGACGATAAGGCGACGTTGGAGCGCCGCGATGCGGGCGGCTTCCTGCTCGCGGGCGAAGAGTTCGCGCAGCATTTCGCGGCAGCGTTCGGGAGACTCGCCGCAGCTGTTCGACCATTGGCGAATCGTGACGGGGAGCTGTTGCTGAAGGAGATCAACGGCTTCCTGTTCGCGACCCTCCTGGCGGAGGAGGCAGGCTTCGCGAGTAGTCCCTACGATCTCTTGCCAGAGCTTCGAGGCTTTTGGGCAGGTGACTACGGCGTTGGACTGCATGCGGACCAGGCACTTAGCACCGCAAATGCCAAGCGTGCAGAATACGATGGACTAGGGACTTACGCCCACCTCGCCGCCGCTAGGCAGTTTTCGCACACCCCAGATTCCCCCGCCCGGGCAAGAACTGCCGGAGGGGTGAATTAGAGAGCAAAGCGCAACCGAGCCCAACGAAGCGCAAAGGAGGCCAACGGAGCGCCGGCCTCCCGGGCGGCCATCCTTTTATCGCGGCGGCAGCCGCGGACTTGTTGCGTCGCGCGAAACGGTCGTCGAGTCCGTCTGCGCCTCGAGCGCGGACGGACTCGATCAAGGATCACGCCGGCGCCGACACGCGTTCTCACGTCTGAATCGTTTCGCGCTCGCGGCTCTGCGTGGCCCGATAGATGCCGGTGGAATGAAGAAGTTCTTTAGCCTCTCCTTCCTTCCGCTGAACGCGGATCTCGGTCTGCTGCTCTTTCGCGTCGTTCTCGCGGGACTCGTCCTCCGTTTTCACGGCTGGGGAAAATTGACCGGCTGGAAAGACCAGTCGGCTCATCTGCCGAACCTCTTCGCCTTCGAGGGCGTGCGAAAAGAATTCCACACTTTCCCCAACTACATCGGAATCAGCTCCGAATTGAGTTACGTGCTCGTGACCTGGTTCGAGACGTTTGGCTGCATGATGATCATCCTCGGACTCTTTGCCCGCTTTAACGCGCTCGGCATGTTCATCACGCTGACGATCGCCTGGATTTTTCACCACCAGATGGCGCTGAGCGGTCACAACTCGGGCGAAGTGGCGTTCGCCTACGCGTTCGGATTTCTGCTTCTGGTGCTGTGCGGCCCGGGAAAATACGCCGTGCAGCCGAAGTGATTGAAAAGAGCACGGCTGCCGTTGCCGTTGCAGACCGCGCATCGATCGCGGTAAGGATTTTTCGATGCTTTCCTCATCCGAAAAAATCATCCTGCTCGATCCATTTCCTCGGCGCATCGATCGCATTTTCGACGAAGCGACAAAGCACCGCCTGGAGCGTCTCGGCCGCGTCGTTTGGCACGATGGATCGGCCGCCTCGGATGAACACCTCGACCGGTATCTTCCGGAGACCATCGCGCTGATCGGGCAATCCGCGCTGGAGAAATCCCGCCTCGATCGCGCGCCACATCTCAAAGCGGTGTTCAATGTTGAAAGCAATTTCCTGCCGAATATCGATTACGCCGAATGCCACCGTCGCGGCATTCCGGTCCTCTCCACCGCGCCCGTCTATGCGCGACCGGTCGCGGAAATGGTGCTCGGCATGGCCATCTCGCTTGCTCGGCGTATCCACGAAGCGGATGCGGCGCTGCGCGTCGGAAAGGAGTTCAAGGGCGACAACCACGATTCCTTTCTGTTGCAGGGAAAACCCCTCGCGATCGTCGGCTTCGGAAATCTGGGTCGCGCGCTGCTCCCGTTGCTCCAGCCCTTTTCGCGCGAAATCCTTGTATCTGATCCCTGGATACATCCCTCGGTCTTGCGCGAGCAGAATCTGATTCCGGCGTCGCTCGACGAATGTTTCGCGCGGGCCCGTGTCGTTTTTCTTCTCGCGGCAAACACCACGGAAAACACCGGCCAGATCGGACAGCGTCATTTCGCGAGCATGCAAAAAGGCAGCGTCGTGATCCTCGCCAGCCGCGCCGCCATTGTGAATTTCCCCGAGTTGCTTGCCGCCGCCGCGTCGGGCCAGATCCGCGCCGGCATCGACGTTTGGCCGGAGGAACCGGTGCCGCACGACGAGCCTGGCCGCTCCACGCCGAACACGCTGATCCAAGCTCACCGTGCCGGAAGCATTCCGGAGATTCAGCCGCTGATTGGCCAGATGGTCGTCGACGACCTGGAAAACATCCTGGCTGGTCTCCCACCCCAACGCTGCCAGCGCGCCACCCTAGAAACCGTGAGCAAACTCCGCAGCAAGCCCGTCGGCGCGTGGTCTCTTTCGGATACCTCCAAGCCTTGAACTCGGTGGCAGCAAAACCGCCCGAACAAGACATCGCAGCTCTTTGAGGCAGCACCGAGCGAGGTATCGGATGAACGGGTCGACATCGCTCGCTCACTCCGGTTTCGGCGGCAGGACAGGATGGGAACGAATCGCTTCGAATACTTCAGCGAGGACTTCCGGATTCGAAGTCGATTTCAGGTAAGGCGCGATTTGCGCGAGTTCCGTTGGCGGCGTTCCGTTCTTTTCCGTATAAGTGCGCATGGCGGAGGCGACGTCGGATCGGCGAAGCGCGGAGTCGCCCAATTTCATCGCGACGCCATTTTCGGCAAAGAGAATTTCCGTATCCCAGAGCGGGTCGGAAACCGCTTTTTCCGTGAACGCGAATGGTTCTTTCGCCGTCTTGGAAAGTGTCTTCCAATTTTTGATCTCGTCGGAGCTGCTCAGGGTGTAGCGGTCCAGAATGTCGTTCGACATCGGCTCGCTAAAAAATGGCGCCAGCTCACGGGCGTCGGCCGGCGGGACGCCCTGATGCGCTGCCAGATAAAGGCCGATGGCTTTGTTGAATTTTTGCGCGATCAAGTTTTTCGCATTCATGCGTAACGTTGAAAGGGCCTGCCGGTAGTCAGCTTCGGTTTCGAGGTTTCCTCCCTTGGTGGCATCCAGCCAGTTCGTCGGCGTGAGCAGTTGCATTTCCGGTATGACCCATTCCGGATGAGCCGATGCGAAGCGTTTAAGTCGATCGATGCGATCGAGCCATTTGTCCAAATCCGTTTCCAATGCTTCTTGCTCGCGCTTCTTCGCTTCGACGGCAGCGATTCGCTGCTGTTCGGCCTTTTTCAGCGCGCCGAGTTCTCCACGAAGCCGCGCGATTTCGTTAGGCGCTTCCGTCCAACTCGAGCGCTCTTTCTCGAGCGCCGCGCGACGCACCTCCGCATCGGCCGTCGATGCACGTTCACGGAAAAGCATGACTGCCAGAAATGCCGACATCGCAAGACTCACAGCGAGAGCCGAACCCAGAACTTTCGACGTGCTCATAAACGTAATGACGCCAGCCGCGCTTCCCACAGATGCCATCGCGGCGCTGCGTAGCGCGATTTGAGCGATCACGGCAGCCAGTCCGCTGGGCGCCGCTGCCGTGGCGTTGTTCGCCGCAAGCGCAATGGCGAGCGCCTCAGCCGTTGACTGAATCCCATGACGACGCAGCGCAGCGCGCAGTTTCTCGAGAGAGCGCTGCACCCGCACGCGGGCCGTGTCTTCCTTAAGCGAGAACTCCGTGCCGATTTCGGCGTACGAGCGCT
This sequence comes from Opitutaceae bacterium, assembly GCA_035765635.1. Lineage (GTDB taxonomy): Bacteria > Verrucomicrobiota > Verrucomicrobiia > Opitutales > Opitutaceae > EW11. Next base: position 50,941 of record DASTWZ010000039.1, on the reverse strand, counting down.
CTTGAAAAAATCGCATGATGACCGCGCCGCGATCTTCGTCGGATAAAGTTTGAAGCGCTGAATCCAGCGATGGCTCGATCGCGGTCCAGTCCGAGGCCGACTCTTCGCCGCTACCGAGTCCGGCGGCGTCGGCAAAAGCGAGTTGCTCAACGCGTCTGCGACGCTGCTCCGTGCGCACCAACTTTGCTGCCGCATAACACGTGCTCGTATGTAGCCAGCCAGGCAGCGGTCGCGCTCGCGGTATTCCAGAGGCCTTTTTCGCAAGATCAGTAAACACGGATTGTGCGACATCCTTCGCCGCATGAGCATCTCCGCCGACCCGCCGCATCGCAGTCCCATAGACCAAGCCAAAATGGCGCGTCACCAGTTCGGCGAAAGCCTCGCCATCTTTCGCCTCAGAATATCGCCGAAGAAGTTCGCTGTCGGAGGTCACGTGTTTAATAGCACCCGCTGCCCCACCATTTCCGACAAGAAAAAGAGCCACTTGGATTTCGTGCGCGCAGCGGTGCATGCCTGTGGACGTCCGAGAAGGCCGTTTGACCATAAAAAGGGGCGAGACCGGATGCCTTGAGTTGCTGCGAAAGTCTGCCGGTTCGCGGCGAACCGATCCATGCCGGCGAGGACGCCGGCGCTCCGGCAAAAAAAAACCGCGCCACAGAGGGCGCGGCTTTTTGAAGCCAATACCCCGTTCCTTTAAAGCCGGTGCAGCGTTCTTTTTTCGAGGGCGGTGCGAGGCCTTTGATGCCGGTGCAGCGCGGCCTCTCGGAATGTCGGCATCCCTTGCCGGCATTCCGATCTGGGAGCGCCGGCGTCCTCCCGCCGGCAACCTTTTTATTGTCCGCGCCACAGGGCGCGGACGGACTCGATGGCCGCTTCTCGCGACGAAACGAGTCCGCGGCTGGCGCCGTGATAAAAAGGGTGGCCGGCCCGGAGGCCAGCGCTCCGCTGCTGCCTCGCCTTCTCTTATGTGTGGATAGATTCGAACGGCAAAACCGCTTCTGGGGCTCGCGGAGGCGCGTGGGTGCGTCAAGAATATCGGCATGAAAACGCCCCGCTTCTTGTGCTGGTTCGCTGCGTTCGCCATGGGCGCTTGCCTGGCTTCGGCTTCACCCAAAGCCGGGGAAAGCCCGGCCGATCATTTGCCGGCAAATATTGTTCAACTCACGCACTTCGGCGAACGCGCCGATTGGTCGGCAGACGGGAAAAAGATTCTCTTCCTGTCAAAAACGTTCGGCGACGCGATGGAGATGGATCTTGCCACGCGCACGATTCGCAATCTGACCGCGTTTTTTCCCCATCACGGTTTCACCCGGGCCTTGTATCTCTCGAATGGCGACATCCTCCTCGTCGGCCCACAGGAGTTCGACACGAAGAATCCGGGCCAGGCGCGTTGGGATTGTTTTCTCTACGTCATGGACCAGAGCGGCAAAAAGCCGCCCGTGCCCCTCGGTCCGCGCATCAACGAAGGCCCCGCGGTCTCGCGACGAAAGCTGCACATCGCCTGGGCGGAGTGGAGCCACGCCACCGCGGCCACGCAGGGTAACGCCGGCTCAAAGCTCTACGAAGCGGACATCATTTATAAAAACGGTGTGCCCGAACTCGGTGAGAAACGGCTCGTGCTCGATTCCGCCGATCTCCCGTTCCCGTGCACGATAGAACCGCAAAACTTTCGCGCGCCTGACGAAAAGGAACTCACGTTCAGCGCGTACGGAAAGGCCGGAGGCAAATGCGATGTTTGCGGCGTCGATCTCGCGACCAAGAAGATCACGAAATATACCGATACGCCCGACGTCTACGACGAGCCTGAAGGCATTTTTCCTGACGGCAGTGCGACCTTGGTCGAATGCGATGAACAAAATCGGAAGGGCCCAGGATCGATCGATCTCTGGAAGCTTTCGCTCGATGGCAGCGGACACTACACGCGCCTGACGTATTTCAGCGACTATCCCGGCTACAAGGCATCAAACCCGGTGGTGAGCGACGATGGCCACTATATCGCATTTCAAATGGGCCAAACCGGCGAAGCCGCCGGAGTCGGCCACGGTTTGTTTCTCTACGATCTGAAAGCGGCCGCGCGGTAGCAAAGCCGCCAGGTAAGGCCTGGCCCTTTTGAGCCCTTTTTTTGCCCTCCAATCTTTTCCCAATCCATTTTAGCCACAAAAAGGCTCAAGATACGCAAAGAGGATTTTTGGGTTCGGATGTCTGAGCACCGTCGAAGACCTAGAATCCTCTGTGCGTATTTTGCACTGCTTTCCTGCAAAATCGCACGATTCCGCGAGGATTTTTTGGTGCGAATGGATGCCGGCCTCCGAGGTAGGGCGAGCGGTCTCTCGCGAGCCGCAACCGTATTGCCTAACCTCCAGGTTGAGCCACGCGTAAAAGCGGCTCGCGAGGGACCGCTCGCCCTACCCACTGAGGCTGGCCATGCTTACATTCATCATTCTGCATTCTTACTTCTTCCTTAGCGCGCCGCGCGCGTAATCTTTGGTTGCGGTTCCGCCGCGCTGTGCCTCTTCGCGGCTAAGGTATTCCGAATCGTCGAAATCGCACTAGAACTAGAGCTTCTGCTCAGCGATTTTTTCCGTGCTCTTTGTTTCTGGCAAGTCGGCGCTGGCGCGGATCACTAGGCCTTCCACGTTTTTCATGACCAGTCGGGCGGCGCCTTTCGCGGCAGGAAATTCGGCGCGATCGAATGATGCACCTGCGACATCGTCGAGAATCGCGACGGGACGCAGGTCTTCCTTCGCGGCGCGAAATTCCACTCGGTCGACTTTGAAATTCTTCACGTGACGCGCGAACAGGCCCCAAGCGGGAATCCGGCCAAACCGCGACGGCTCGGGATATTCTTTTTCAAACTCCGGCACGACGCGCTCGCCCTGCTCCTTCGTTCCGCCGCCGACGTAGTCGATAAAGATGTTCGATAGCGAAAGGTCCTCGATGAGGCCATTGGCCAGACCGCTGATGAGGATGCCACTTTCGGCGCTCACATTGTGCGCGACCAGATTCTCGATTTTGATGCGGCGCGCCGTGCCTATTTTCGTGCCGTCGGGGCCACGCAGACGCGCGCCGAGCCGAATGAAGATCGGCGCGTTCCCGATGTCGCGCATCGTGATATTCGAAATCGTGATGTCTTCCATCAACGCTCCGTCCACCGACTCGAGCGCCAGCCCGCGGCAGTATTCAAACACGCAATTCGAAATCGTGATATTACGAAATCCACCGTTCGACTCGGTCCCGCATTTGATCCGGCCCGTCGCGGCGTCCTTGTGTATCACGTCGCGCCGCCGCGTGCCGTCCAGCAGCGTGCCTTCATCGTAACCGCTCACCTGGCAATTTGTGATCGTGACGTTTTCCGTCGGGCGCGCGTAGCCGAGCGCGTACGAGCTCTTCGGGCAAATGCCGTCGTCATACGGCGAATTCACCGTGCAATTGGACATCCGCACATTCTGGCAACAATCCAGGTCAACCCCGTCGCGGTTCGTATCGATCTTCAGATTATCCAGCGTCCAGTTGTCGACGCCGGTCGCCAAAATCGCGAAGTGCCCGCCATGCTCGATGGTGAAATCGCGGAAGATCACGTTGCGGCAATTTTTCAGCGCGATGCTCTTGTTGCCGACGCCAGCAGGTAGCGTGTCCTTACCGGGATACTCGAACGCTCCGGGCTTTTGCGCAGCAATGGCGGCTCGCGCGGCCTCGGGCAACGTCACATCCGGCCGTTGCGCCTCGGGCAGACTGCGCTCACTGGGCAACAGATCGCGCCGATCTCTGCCGCGGCTCAGTCCCTTGCCATAAATTTTTCCGGGCCCGACGATCGAAATATCCGTAAGCCCTTCGCCCCAAATCAGGCTGTTGTGCCAATGGGAATGACCGAAATCCTCGTACTCGTCGGTGCCCGGATTCGGTTCCGGCGCATCGTAACCGGTGGACAAATCAACGGATGGCTCCGCCGCGACAATCGTCGCGCCCGAATCGAGATAGAGCGTGATGTGACTGCGCAGGTGCAGCGAAAAACTCAGGTAATTGCCCGCCGGAAAAAACACCGTTCCGCCGCCGTTCTGCGCAGCGGCCTCGATCGCCGCATTGATCGCCGGTGAATCAAGCGCGGCGCCATCGCCTTTCGCCCCATAGGCTCGAACGTCGAACACGCGCGCAGGAGTTTGCGCAAAGGTCAGGGCAGCGGACGAGAGGACGAATATCCCGAAAACAAAGGAGCGGAAGTGCGACATGATAGGAACGATGTTGGGAATTTATTTTTTCGCGGGCCAGACACGGATGAGCGCAGCGCCATGTCGCGGCAACTGCACGCTAAATTCATCCGCTAGAATGCCGCGATCCTGTTGACGCCACAAATCGCGAACGCGTTGCGGGCCCTCGAGTCCGAGTTGCGCCCACGTGATCGCGACCGTGTCTGGCTCATCAGAGAGGTTAAAAAGACCGATCGCGCGCGAGCCGTCCTCCATTCTCTTCGACCAAACCTGCCGGCGTCCATCGGCCACGATCTGCGCCGCCTGCTCACCGCGCGGATCCTGATCCACTTCGATCACTTCGTCATTGGTCAGCAAATTGAGCGTGAAATCGTCGAGCCGCTCCAGATCGCATCCGATCAGCAAGGGCGCGTTCAGCAGACTCCACAGTGTAATATGCGTGTATTGCTCGCTCGGCGTCAGCCGCGAGGGATGCAGTTTCGGCCCCCAACCCACCTCGCCGACGACGAGCATGTCGGGATCGTTCCAATGACCCGGCCCGGAAAACTCGCGCCATTTTTCCTGGAAGAAACCGATGCGGAGAACGCTGCCCCAGGCATCGCGAATATCGCCTGTGGTGCGCCACGAATTCGCCAGGTGCGACAACTCGCCGATCGAAGCAAACGGCGTCGCGTTCGACAAACTGTAGACGATGTCGCGACCCGATGTGCGCAGCGCGCTGAACATTTCCGCAGTCTCGGGCACCTCATTTGGATTCCAGTCGTACTTCAAATAATCGATCCCCCACTCCGCCCACTGTTTCGCATCGTTCGACGCGAACGAATAGCGGCCGATCGCCCAGGGCAGGACTTTTCGATTGGGCTGCTTCGGTCCCGTCGGCGCAGTCCATGCGCCGGAGGGATTTTCGGCGCTTCCTCCGGCAAAACCGGCGTAGGAGGTGACCCACGGCGTGGAGTAGATGCCGAGTTTCAAACCGAGACCGTGCACGGCATCGGCCAGCTCTTCCATGTTGGGAAACTTTTCATTCGGCTGCAGCGCGCCCGAAGTTCCGCTGCGCGCGCCCTGCCACGCATCATCGATATTGATGTATGACCAGCCGTGCTCCGCCAGACCGCTCGCAACCATTGCGCGGGCCGAGCGAAGAATTTTATCCTGATCGACCGATTTCGCCCAGCAGTTCCAACTGTTCCAGCCGAGAGCGGGAGTCAGCGCGATGCGCTCACCCACTTCGATGCGCAACGATTGTTCGGCCGCGCCCAACGCGTTTGTCGCGCGAACACGAACGTGGTGAGTGCCCGGCACAGCGATCGCGCCGCTGATCCGTCCTGTCGCTGAATCCAGCGTGACTCCAGCGGGCAATCCGTCCGCGGAAAACGTCATTGGCCGTTGTCCAGTCGCGGCGATGGAAAACAACAATGGGTGACCAGGTCGGACACCGAAAACGCGCGGGCTGTTGATGCGAGGCGCCGGCCCCGGCCGCGGTGTGAGGATGTAGGGTTTTTCGACGACGGGAATAAAGGGCTGCGAGTGAGGCGCCTCGCCCTCGAAGTTGAAACGCGCCTCCGCCCAGTCGGCGTGCGCTTGCGAGAGCGCACGTCCCACATCGTAGGTGAGCAGCCGCACTTCTTTCGCGCCACGAAGATCGACATCGACCGAAGCCGCCGCGTCACCGCGATGCAAAGCCGCGCTGCGCCAGATGCTGCGTCCGTCCGCCTGCACTTCGAAGATCACCCCGTCGTTTGTCGCGGTGGCGTCGTCCACGCCCACTGTCGCCGTGAAGCGGGTCGCGCCGTGCGCGAGGAGGAAGATGGTCGTGTTGACCTGCGTGCCGAGGCCGGCGGCGTAAGTCTTGCCCGCAATTTTCAACGCCGCGCCGGCTGTGTTTTTGTCGACGGCGGGCCGCGCGAATTCGAAATCGGCTTCGCGCGGATCCATCGCCGCGCCGAGCGCGACAACGTCGGCCGCCGCTGGGAGACTCGCGACGGCGAGCAGAAGACCGATGGTCAAAAACTTGGTGAGCGGATGCATCTTCGTTCTTTATTCGACAGGAGTGAGTTCGAGGCGGCGCAGGCGCATCAAGTTTCCGCCCGCGATCTTTTTCGCGCGAACCACAATGGTATGCTCTCCCGCCGGCAAAGTGAGTTCACCGAGCGCATCGGTGCGGAAAGTGGAAACGTTTGCGGTCGGTGAAACCGCACCGGCGAGCGTCTGCTGGGCGGCCTCGATCACGAAGGCGCCGGTGTTGTCCGAGCCGTGAGTGTTGTATTCCGCGGCCACCTTGAATTTCGCCGCGACGGGCACGCGCACGACCCACGTGACCGAGGATGCGTTATCCGACCATTCCTCGATGACGTCGCGCGTCTTTTTTCCATCGCCGTACCGAATGCCTTTTCCGTCGAGGCGACCATCCATGACATGCAGCGTGGTCACGGCATTGTCGGTCGCGAGCCGGATGGCTTTGTCGGCGGCGATCTGCGCCGGAAAATCCACCACGATCACACTGTCGATCGCATTTGGCGCCGCAGCGGGCACGGCGAGTTGCACGTCGGCGTTATCGAGACGCAAAATTTCCAACTCGGCGCCACCGGACAGCAGGCGCGCGCGGAGCGGCATGCTGCGCAGACCTCCGACGACAAGCCGGCCGTCGCTCGGCCAATGAAACACATGCAAGTAGAGACGGTTGCCTTTGCGCGTGGAGGTGCCCCACGGCTGTTGAGGAAGCGGCGTGCGATCGCAGCCGTAGATGCTCTCACCGTTCGGACGCATCCATTCGCCGATTCCGCGAAGAATTTCCTGATCCTTGGGATCGATCACGCCGTCTCCGCGCGGCCCAACGTTCATGAGGATGTTGCCGCCTTTGCTCACCGCATTTGCGAGCAACCAGATGAAGTGCGACGGCGGCTTGTGCGACGTGTCGCTCGGCTTGTAACCGTAGGATTCGTTCGTCGTGGGAATGGCCTCCCACTCCGTGAACACCTCCGGAAAATAGGCGGGCCGATCGCTCGTCGAGCGATAGTCGCCAAGCGCGGCGCTGGTGGTGATCCGGCTGTTGATCACGATTTCCGGTCCGGCTGCGCGCGCGGCCTCGAGCACGCGACGGCAGAGTTCCGGCGGCGCCTTGCTGGCCGTGTCGAACCAGAAGATGTCCGGATGATACATCGCGATCAGCTCGCGGATTTGCGGGATCGCTTTTTCGTCAATGTACTTCGCGACCCTCGGGATCAGGTCCGGGCGCTTCTCCCACCAACTCACCTGGCCGGCGGGCGGAGCATCTTCCCACGAATTGCCCATCGCGTCGGGGTCCTCCCAATCCCACGCGTGTGAATAATAGAAACCGAATTTGAGCCCGTACTTTTTGCACGCAGCCGAGAGCTCGGCCATGATGTCGCGCTTGAATGCTGTGACGTCGTGCAAGTTGTAGTGCGAAACTTTCGACGGATACATAGCGAAGCCGTCGTGATGTTTCGACGTGATGACGAGGTATCGCATGCCGGCGTCGTGCATGAGCTTCACCCAGGCATCGGCGTCGAACTTGGCGGGATTGAAAGGCTTCGCGACCTTCTCGAGATAATCGGCGCGCGAAATTTTCGCCCAACGCATGAGGTGCTCCGAGTAAGTGCCGCTTTCGACGCCGGGCCATACGCCGCCGATCGCGGAGTAAACGCCGAAGTGCACGAAACAGCCGAAGCGCGCGTCGCGATGCCAAGCGACTCGTGTGTCGCGCTCGGGATCCGGTTGATCGAGCGTGCGCAGGCCTGGCGGCGGGAGCGCCGCGGCGGCGAGCGTGAGTGCAGCGGTGAAGAGCGAGAGTGAGAAAACAGGCAGTGCGAAAAGAGGGCGAAGGGGTGATTTCATGCAGGGTAAAAGGCGCTCCGCGGCAATTCGTCGCGCGAAGAGCGGACCGCCGGCAACGTTGCCCCTTTCCTCACGCCCGCCAAAGACCGGGTTGTTTATACGCTTAACTCGTTGGGAGTGTGCCGAGGTATTTTGCGCGCGAATTCACCACGAATCACAACAAATGCCGGCGAGGACGCCAGCGCTCCCAGAGGCCGACATCGGCGAGACGCCAATGCTCGGCCGGCCGAGTGCGCCTTTCCAAGGCGCAGGAGGCTCTGGGAGCGCTGGCATCTTGCCGGCACCGATTAGGCTGCCGCGAAGCGGCGGACTCGATAGCGGGCAACGAGGTGGAAGATTCGTGAGTTCCGCGGCATTCGTGAGCTCCGCGGCATTCGTGTGCCTCGCGCGAGATCCAAATCCTCACGCAAGCTCACTCACCGGCGGACGCAAAGTTTGGCCGTCGTTCCAGACGCCCTCCACCATCGTGACGCGCGTCTGCTCCGGCAGGCCCCGCTCGTTGTACTCGAGCATGCCGATGATATTATCGATCGCGGTAGCGCCGAGAAGTCGCCCGTTTTGCCAGATCCCGCTGCAAACGTGTTTGGGCTCGGGGCAAGCCAGCGACGCGAGGCCGATGTCGCGCGGCACTTTCAATCCGAGTGTTCTGAGGTGACTGAGCAACACCTCGGACGCAGGCGACACGATCACGTCAGGCTTTTCCCGCTCGATCCAATCCTCAACAGGTTCGAGATTATCCCAGCTTTCGAGCACGAGTGTTTTCGCCTGTTTGAATTTTGGAATCAGGTGCCGGCCCACCATCAGCCCGCCATCCCATCGCGCGTGGATATGTTGACGATGCATGCGCAGCAGCACCAAGCCTGGCCGCCGGTAGCCGCGGCGATCGCATTCACGCGCCACCTGCAGGCTCGAAAAAAAATGATCGTTGCAGACCGACGAAATCGTGAGCGACGGCAGCGGGACACCCAGGCGAACCGCGGAAAAATTCTCCCACTGCAACGCTGGCGGCGGCGCGCCGGCCACCAGCGGACCGAGCAGCAAACCTTGGATTCCCCGATGATGAAGCATGCTGCTGAACCGCTCCGCCGTCATCCCGTCGCGGTGCAGCCAGAATTCCTGCGCACGATACCCGCGCAGTGCCGCGCGCTCCATCGCTCCCTCTCGCATTTGCCGCACCGTCAAGCTGAGCGTCGTCCGCCACGCGTCCTCCGTCTCGAGTCCATTGACCAGCGCCAGTACGGGCCGATTGGTGCCGCTACGGCCTTGGCGCCGGACCCGCATGAGCGCGGAAACATAAGGGTTGGGCCGATAGCCCAGCTTTTCCGCAAGCGTTCGGATCCGCTCGCGCGTCGCCGGAGGAATGCGTGGATTATTTGCCAGGCACATCGAAACGGTGGCCTGCGTAACGCCCGCCTGAGCGGCGATCGTTTTCATCGTGACAGCTCGAGCCATGGGTAATTCGCGTTGGGGACGCGCGGCACTCATGTCCGCGGAACAGCCGGCAAGTCAACGCTGCGCTGCATTTTTGCTGAACGATATAAATGAACGGTTCGTTGCGGCGCTCGATCTCCCGACGGTGGGTGGGCGCATGTTGACCCTCTTCGCCGCCATCACCCTAGCCGGCTTTGATCTCTCCGCCTACGAGCGTCCCCGCATCGAGCGACTCGCCGCGGCCGCGCTTATGGTTGAACCGAAAACCATTGTGGCTGCACGCAACCCGCGCAGCGCGGGCGGTCCGCATGATTTCTCGTCGGAGGGAGACTATTGGTGGCCGGACCCGGCGAACCCTGCTGGGCCGTACGTGCAGCGCGATGGAATGACGAATCCCGACAATTTCGTGGAGCATCGCCGCCTCCTGCTCGCGTTCGCCGAAAATTTCGATGCCCTGGCCGCGGCTTACAAGGTGACTCATGATGAGCGTTATGCCGCCGCGGGCGTGCGGCAGTTGCATGCCTGGTTCGTCGATCCCGCGACCCGCATGTATCCGAATTTAAACTACGCGCAGGCCATCAAGGGGCGGAACACCGGACGCAGCATCGGCGTGATCGACACCGTGCATCTGGCGGAGGTCGCGCTGGGCGTCGAAGCGCTGCGAGGTTCGGCAGCGTTGACGAAACCGGAAGAGACGGAGGTCGTGGCTTGGTTTCGCTCGTACTTAAAATGGCTGCGCACTCATCCGTACGGCGTCGAAGAGAGCCGCGCTGCAAACAATCATGGCACCTGCTGGACATTGCAGGCCGCGTGCTTTGCGCACCTCGTCGGCGACAAAGAGGTGCTCGCCGAATGCCGCCAGCGGCTGATCTCGGTGCATTTGCCGAAGCAGATGGCGGCGGATGGCAGTTTCCCGTTGGAGCTCAAGCGGACGAAGCCGTACGGCTACTCGATTTTCAACCTGGACGTGATGACCGCACTCGCAGTCGTGCTCTCCACGAAGGACGAAGACCTGATGCGCTACACGTTGCCTGATGGGCGGAGTCTCGTAAAAGGCGTGGAATATCTGGCGCCGTTTATCGCCGATAAACGCACGTGGCCGAAGGCGCCCGACGTGATGTATTGGAACGAGTGGCCGGTGCGACAGCCGTTCCTGTTGTTCGGCGCGATGTCCACCGGCCGCGAGGACTGGCTGGCGCTCTGGAAGCGGCTCGATTCCGATCCGAAAATCGAAGAGATCCGCCGGAATTTCCCCATTCGCCAGCCAGTGCTTTGGGAGGCGAAGGAGGAAGGCTGAATGCTGAAGGCTGAAAGCTGAAAGCTGAACGGAGAAAATCTGTAAGCTAAAAGCTGGGAAGCTGAAGGTTGAAGAGAAGGTTGCCCCGTTTGACGTGCTGGCGTGGGAACTGAGATTTTTCCTGAGCTCAACGCCATATTGGGAATCCATTTCCCCTTCAGCCTTCAGCTTTCAGCTTTCCGCCTTCAACCTTCAGCCTTCCTCTTCCCTAGTGCGTGAAGCTCACTTCGTAGCTCAAATATATGCCGCGACCGTCGCCGATGTTCTTGTTGATTTTCAGATAATCGAGGTCGAACACGTTGTTCACGTTGAGCCGGATCTTGTGCGCGAATTTTTCGCGCTGCTTCAACTCATAGCTCACTCCGACATTCCACAGCGTGAACGACGGGATCGTCAGCTTGTATTGGCCCGTCGATGCGGTGACGACAGTCGTGCCGTTGACCACCGCCGTCGTGTCACCCGCGTTGGGCGCCTCGGTATGCGTGCGCTCCACAAACGTCACACCCAGGTTGGCGGAGAACCCCTTCAGCCAGCCCTCCGTCCCGCTGTACTTTATATACACGCTTCCGTTGGACGGCGCCACGTTCTGGACAGATCGGCCGACCACTTCCGGAAAGGCCGAACCAAAATCCGTATAGATCGCCTTCACGTGACCGTAGCTGAGGCCCGTCGAGAAATTCCGATTGATATTCCAATTCACATCGGCCTCGAAACCGCGATCGAGTTGGTCGCCGTCTGGCCGAACGATGCTGACATAATTGCCCGAGCCCACCGGCGTTTCGACCAGGTCGATCACACGCACATTCGCGCGCTCAATATAATATCCGCCGATCGTGTAGTTGAGACGATCGTCGAAGAACGAGCCTTTGATTCCGTAATCGTAGCCCTTGGCCGTCTCCGGCTTGTAGTTTGCATCGGCGATATTCGCGGGATTGTCGGTCTGATCGACGAAGTAACTTTCACTATAATTGGCATACACGCGAAAGTTTTGCGTCACCTTATATAGTGCTCCGACATTCGGCTTTGCCTGCGTCACTTCCCGCGCCACCGAGTTTGGATTATCGATTGTCGGCTTCACTCCATTGATCACTGCGATGTAGTCGCGTTCGTGGAAATGGACATCGTCGAACCGCACGCCGAAATACGTGAGCAACGAATCCTTCATCCAGTGCGATTCCTGGCGAAATTGTCCGCCGAAAACCGTGGCCCGGCGCCGGGTATAACGAGTCAGCGCGCCCTGTCCGCCGGCATCGAGGCTGGAACTGAAATACGTGAGCGGAGAAATCGGCGTGTAGTCCGGGTTGAGCGCGATCACGCGTCCTGAGCCGGCTTTAGTCCATTCAGCGATCGCCGCGACCGCGCCGCTATTACGCGTGGGGTCGTAGCGATAGTAGTCGTTGAAATCGAGCGTCACCAGCGTCTTGTTCGCCACCGCGCCGTTGAACAGATTATATTGAGCGATGTTGTCCCATTGGACGCCGCCGCCGGCCTCGAAAATCAGACCGCGGTTGGGCGTCGCGCCGCGCGTCGAGACCAGATTCGTCGCGGGATTCGTGCTGTTGATGGCGATCGAGCCGAAGCCGGTGTTTTGATTATAATCCCAGCGTTTCGCCTGAAAAATCTGCCCGCCGAGCCGCACGCTGAAGACGTCGTTCAGCTTTTGATCGTAAGTGATGTAGCCCGTGTTCGAGCCTCGATTCAGTTCGCTGTTCGGACCGAAAGCATTGTAGCGGGCAAGATTCTTTGCGTAGCCGATCACTTCATCGTCCGCGGTGCTCGCCGTATTTTTCTGATCGATGATCATCGGCGCAGCGGAGGTCGGCGCATCGCGGTACTGCATGAAATACTCCGCAGAAGCCAGGAGGTGTCCGCCGTTCTTGAAATCGTGCTTCAACGCGACGAAACCCTGGTTTTCGCGGATGTGAAACCAATCCATGTCCGCGCCGCGATTGAACTGACTGAAGATCGCGATGTACGAAGTCGACGGCGAGATCAGCGTGCCAGTCGCTTCGAGCGTCGCCTGGGCCGTGTCGAAACTGCCGTAGCGCAACGTGAGCGTCTCCTCCCGCTTTTTCTTCGGCGACTTCGAGATCATATTGACCATGCCGCCGGGAGACGTGCGCCCATAGATGCCGGCATTCGGACCTTTGATGATTTCGAGACGATCGATGTTGGTTTGGCCGTAGCGACCGAGGCGATAAAAGCCGTCGCGCAATTGCGAAGTCGAAGGGAAGCCGCGGAGGGTAAAGCCGCCGCCGACGTCGAGACTGGTGAGACCGCCGATCTGCGTGAGGCTGTCATCCAGCTGGAACATCGCGAAGTCCTCGAAATATTCGCTGGTGACGACGTTCACCGTGTAAGGCAGGTCCTTGATTTGGGTGGCGACGCGCGTGCCCGTCATCGTCTCGGACGCGACGTAACCGCGGTTTTCATCCGGGTGAACCTCGAAGGGGGAGAGCGTGACCGTCTCTTCCTTTTTCGTGGCATCGGCAGTGGCGGTGGTGTTTGAAGTCGGAGCGGCGACTTGTGCGATCACCGGCAAGGCCGTCGCGAGCAAAACCGCGGAGACCGCGCGGACAGGTGGAACCAAAGCTTTCATGTTGGGGTGGTGTAGGTAGTCGGAGCAGCGTCCCACGGACGCATCGTTGGGGGTTCACGGATGAACATACCGGCCGAATCCTCCGGCAAAAGTTCCTCGTTAGTTACATCCTTAACGGGATTGCCCGGCCGCGCGTATTCACGACGAGGATACAAATGCGGCTTTGACTTTTCCTGGAAACGATTCACCCGAAAGAATTGTCGCCGCTCGGCCTCCAGCGCGGTTTAGCCAAAAGGCTCATACCACCCCTCCCCGCTCTCCTTACCCATGAGTTCCTACGACATTGCCGTGCTGGCGTTTTACTTCGCCTACATGGTCGTCGTGAGCTGGGTGTTCCGTCGCTTCGTGCACAACGTCAGCGATTATTTTCGCGGCGGCGGCAAAGCGGTTTGGTGGTTGGTGGGCGGCTCGGCGTTCATGACGGCATTCAGCGCGTGGACATTCACCGGCGCCGCCTCCGCGGCTTACGCTGATGGCTGGCCCATCGCGGTCATCTATGTGGGCAACACGATCGGCTTTCTGCTGAGCGCTCTTTATTTTGCGCCGCGCTTTCGGCAACTGCGCGTCGTGACCAGCGTCGAGGCCGTGCGGCTCCGCTTCGATCGCACGAGCGAGCAGGTGTTCACCTGGCTACAGATTCCACTCGGTACGTTGCAAGCGGGAGTGTGGCTCAACGCGCTATCGGTCTTTTTTTCCGCTGTCTTTGGCTTCGACCTGACGCTCACCATTCTCGTGACCGGCGCGGTGGTGCTGTTTATGGCGTTGATCGGCGGCAGTTGGGCTGTCCTGGCCAGTGACTTTGTTCAAGTGCTGATCTTGATGCCGGTGTGTCTCGCGGTGACCGTGCTCTCGCTCATTCGCGTCGGCGGTTTTCACGGGTTGTTTGCCGCGCTGCCTGCGGGCCACTTGGACTTCGGTCGCGTTTTTTCCAGCGACTATCTCGGGCTGTGGTGTCTGGCGATGATCCTCAAGCAATTCACCGTCACGAACAACCTGCTCGAAGCCAGCCGCTACCTCGCGGTGAAGGATAGCCGGCACGCGCGCCTGGCGGGGCTTTTCGGCGCGGCGCTGTTCATCGTCGGCATCGTGATCTGGTTCGTGCCGCCCATGGTGGCGCGCGCCATTTTTCCAGATCTCGGCGTGCAATTTCCTCAGCTGAGCCATCCGGGCGAGGCGGCCTTCATCGCGATCTCACGCGAAGTTCTGCCCGCTGGAATGATGGGGCTGCTGGTCAGCGGAATTTTCGCCGCGACGATGTCGTCGATGGATACCGGCCTGAACAAAAACGCCGGCATCTTCGTGAAGAATTTTTATCAGCCGCACTTTTTTCCGAATGGTCCCGATCACCGGCTCCTTGCGGTTGGCAAGTTCGCGACAGTTGGCCTGGGCGCGATTGTTATCCTGGTCGCGCTCGAAATGAGCCGGTTGCAGGGCCTCGGTCTTTTCCTGCTGATGCAGCGCGTCAGCATCTTGGTGGCGACACCGGTCATCGTGCCTCTGCTGCTCGGCGTGATCGTGCGCCGCACGCCGCCGTGGTCCGCGTGGAGCACCGTGCTGGTCGGCTTTTGCGGCTCACTGCTGATCTGCCGCTGGATGCCGCCGACCTGGGCGGCGCATGTCTTTGGGCAAACAACTCCGCTCACCCCCTTGGCCGCGGAATATTGGACTCAAGCCAGCGAATTTTTGGGAAACGTCATTCTGGGCACCGCGTGGTTTCTCGGCACGACGGCCTTCTGGTCGCGCACGTCGCCGGCGAATCGCGCCGCGATCGAGACCTTCATCGCGCGAGTGAATACGCCCGTCGATTTCGCGCGGGAAGAAGGCGCAGCCGCGGCCAATGACAGGCGTCAATCCCGCACCATGGGTTGGCTCTGCCTCGCCTACGGTGTGTTCGTCCTCGCGCTCGCCGCCATTCCCAATCCCCTCTCCGGTCGGCTCGCCTTCGTGGGCTGCGGCGGCTTCGTCATCGCCGTGGGAATTTTGTTGGGAAGGCTGAAAGACGAAGGCTGAAGGAAGAAGGCTGAAGGCTGAAGGACTATTTTCTCGCCGCGATGAGTGGCAAAGGTCAGTTCGCCACCGTGGAGAGTCTCGGCGGGTTTTCCGTCGCGGGTGAGGGTCACGCTCGCGTGCCCCAACCGCATTGTGGAGCGGCCATTGCGAGCGACGTCGCAAACCCGAAATCCTCTTTGCTCTTTCTGTGCCTCTTCGCGCTATACGTTTTTTGAAAAATCTCTAAGCGGCGATTCTGCGTCGTTTCTGTGAGTTCACCCGACTCCACTATCCTCGGTTTGCTTAACGTCATAACCAACGGCAACGCTGCGCCCGTCTTCCCGCCCTGCCACGCTGGTGTTCGATACCGCGAGTGGCCGCCGGGACATGCCAAAACGGCGGGAGCCTCGAGGTGTCGGTTCAATTTCCCCCTTCGATTATCTCGATGCTTCCGACTCCTTCGACGCCGCCGTCCTGCAGCGGCGCCCTCCCTGCCGTTTTGCTGGCGGTCCTCACCCCGGCCGAATTGCGCGACTTTTTTCCTGGTCCGTTGTGGCCGGAGGTCCAGCAACTCGCCCGCGAAGTTCGCGTCACCGACGCGACCGGCCTCGAGGCCGATGAGTTCGCGCGAATGCTTCACGCCATCGATCCTGAGGTGTTGATCGCTTGTTGGAAAACTCCGCCACTGCCGAACGCGCTGCCTCCCCGGCTGCGCTACGTATGCTACCTGGCCGGCTCGGTGAAACACATCGTCTCCCGCGCCCACCTTCAAAATGGTCTCGTGCTCACGAATTGGGGCCGGTCGATCAGCCGCACGGTCGCCGAGGGCGCGCTCTTCCATGTCCTCGCGTGCCTACGCCGTGCGACCAAGTGGTCACTCGGCATGCATGGAGCCGGCGCTTGGAAAAATGAGACGACGGACACCGCCTCGCTTTTCCATCGAAAGGTGGGCTTGCACGGTTTCGGTCGGGTCGCGCGCGAACTCGTGAAATTGCTCCGCCCCTTCGAGGTGGAGTTGAGCGCTTTCGCTCCCGACGTCACGCCGGCCGCCGAGCGCGAATGGTCGATTCGCCGCGCCGATTCGCTCGAAGCGCTCTTCGCGGAAAATGACGTGGTGATCGAACTCGCGCCGCTGATCCCGGCCACTCACGGCATCGTGCAGGAAACCCATCTGCGCCTGCTCCGTCCCGGCGCGGTCTTCGTCAACGTGGGCCGCGCCAAGGTGGTCGATGAAGACGCTCTCGTGCGCGTGGCGCGCGAAGGGCAGATTCAGTTTGGACTCGATGTTTTTTCGGTCGAGCCGTTGCCGGTCGATCACCCGCTGCGCGGTTTGGCCAACGTGTCGCTGACGCCTCATCTCGCTGGCCCGACCAACGACCGCCGCCGCGACGCCGGCGCCTGGGCCCTGCGCAATCTCCGCGCCTACGCCACAGGCCAGCCCCTCGGCGAACCGGTCACGCTGGAAGATTACGACCAGCGTTCGTGAAGTACATTGCTGACCAAAACAGGAGGGAAAGAGAGCCGCCGCGACCCTATCGGAGCGCCGGTTCTCCGGCCGGACAACCTTTTATCGCGGCGCTAGCCGCGGACTCGCTGCTTCGCGAGAAGCGGCGATCTGAGTCCGTCCGCGCCTTGTGGCGCGGACAATAAATTAAATAGAATGCCGGCGAGGACGCCAGCGCTCCCAGTGCCTCCTGCGCCTTGAAAAGGCGCCCTCGGCGGTCGAACCCCCGGAAACTTGCTGAACATAAGCGTCTCGCCGACGTCGGGTATTGGCCTAGCGTCGGCGTCTCGCCGATGTCGGCCACTGGGAGCGCTGGCGTCCTCGCCGGCATTCGATGTCTATGCCAGCCAGCTCAGCGTATCCGCTTAACGAATACCACATACATCAACCCGTCCGGCGCGTCAGGTTGCTCGCAATTTGCGCCGAGGGTCAGACTCTCGTTTGCCTCCGCGCGATGTGTGAAAAGCGTCATCCGATGGCCATCGATGACGAGTACCTGATCGGATTTTTGGAATTGCCGCGCAAGCCAAGCCGCCCGCGGCAAACGATCATGGTGGGCGATCGACACCACGGCCTCTCCAAACGCCGCTATTTCCATCAAGTCGACGGCACTGTACCGCGCATCCGACTGCGCAGCCTGCACGTAGTCCGCGCCTTTCAACGCCGCCGGCAGTCCATCGAAATAACCGTCGCGATCCACATAAATTCGCTTCGCGTCCTGCGCATCCGCTTCGACGTGCACCGCACGCGTAGGCCCTGAATACGAAAACGCGTTGGTGAACCGGCCTCCAACGCGCATCGACATGCGGGCCTCAGTTGCCTTGGCACCGTTCACCGAACCCACCGATTTCATCCAGCGCACCAGCGGGTCAACCACCGCTGCGGGCCTCTGCTCCGGCAACTCAACTCTCGTCCGCGCAGCAACCGGTAACTCCACCACGCCACCGTGAGAAACTTCGATCGCATGCGACTCAATCGTGATCGCGGCCGACGCGATGGTCGATTTCTCCGTGCTCATCGCTCGAGCTTCAGCGCGTACACCGTGTACATCACGTGCATCGCATAGATCGTTCGCATAGCGTCGATCGCTCGCATCGTGTACATCGCTCGCAGCACGCGCGTCGCTCCCACCGCGCCCGCCACCGCAACGCGCTTCGACCACGATTTTTCCTGCCTCTCGTGTGGCGCGCACCGCCACGCGATTGATGCCCGCCTCGAGGTCGAGAAACAGGTGATTGATCGAATTGATCTTCCCGCTGTTGTAACCGCCGCGCCAAACGCCCGGACCGCTGCAGGTGAAATCCACGCGCTGCTGAAACGTCGGGCAGCGTTCGCCTTTCGCGTCCACCGCCTCCACATCGATCAACACCACGTCCGAGCCATCCGCGCGCAAACCGCCAGGCCCCGTGATCGCA
Organism: Opitutaceae bacterium; assembly: GCA_035765635.1. Classification (GTDB taxonomy): domain Bacteria; phylum Verrucomicrobiota; class Verrucomicrobiia; order Opitutales; family Opitutaceae; genus EW11. The sequence continues at coordinate 32,646 of DASTWZ010000039.1, read as the reverse complement.
TGAAGCCGCAGCGCGACCGGTACCCCCGCCGTACGCTTCGAATCCTGGGCCACGATTTTTCCATCACGCCGCGCCACCGCTTTGATCTCGCCGGGCATCCACGCAACGCCCGGGAAAGTGAAAAGAAAACCATTCGATCTCTTCCCGTGTCCGAGCGAGACGCCATTCACGAACAGTTCCACGTCGTCGCAATTCGACGCGACGTACACGTCCTTTTTCGTCCCAGCCGGATACGTCCAATGTCCGATCACGTGAACCTGCGGATCGGCCCGAAACATCGCCTGGCACACGTAGTACGCCTCTTTCGTTAAACGCACGCCATCGACTTCGCCGCTGGCGCGCGCCACTTCCACCGCAACGCGGCCACCGCTCGTCGAATCGGAAAATATCCAGTTCGCTCCGCCCGCATGCCAGGGCGCACCGAGTTTTTTCACGTAATGCTCGACTTCGTTCACCGCGAACTGCTCGGACGTGAGCTGATAGGTCTGCCCCTTGGCTTCGGGATAACCAAAATTTGGCGGCGAAAAATCATCCCACACGCGACGCGGCGATTCCTCGCGATCGTATTCGCCCTCGACCACCGGCAACCGTGCGATTTCCCGTCCGCCCTCAGTGCCGATGCCGATATCCATGAACTCCGCCGTGATTTCATCGGCGCGTCGATGCGCATAAACGCGCCCGCCGTGCGGATCGTAGCGATCCATGTAGCCGCGCAATTCCTTCGCATGCTCGCGCGTGACCTTCTGATTGCCGCCTTCCCAGATCAGGATCGAAGGGTGATTGCGGAAATAAATGATCGTGTCGCGAAACGCCGCCGCGCGAATTTCCCACGCCGAACCACGCGCATCGCCTTCGCCGTCCACTCCCGGTTGATCCGCGATGATTCCGAGCCGGTCTCCCGCCGCGATCATCGCCGGTCCCGTGGCGCAGTGTCCCCAGCGCACGAAATTTCCACCCGCGTCGCGCATCAAGCGCAGCGTGTACTCATGCATCCAGTCCGGCTGCGCCGCGCCGAGCCCCGGCCATTCGTCGGTCGGCTTCTGTCCCCAGCCATGCAACTTGAGAGGCCGGCCATTCAGCTCGAGGCCGTGCTGTGCATTCCATTTCGCGACGCGCACGCCGAAGGGAATCGTCGCACTGTCCACCACCCCGCCCCGCACGCGCAGCTCGCAACGAACGTGATAAAGGTACGGATAATCCGGCTCCCAAACGTGCGGCGATGCGAGCGTGTCCTCGAAGCGGAGCACTTCCTGCGCTCCTGCCCCGAACGTCTTTTCCGAGTGCCAGGCCAGCACCGTGCGTCCGCGCGCATCGATGACCTCCGCGCGCAACTCCACCGCCGTCGCCGCAGCGCGTCCATTTTCCACCGGCACTTCGAGATTCACGCGCGCCGAATCCGTCGTGACTTCGCTCGCGTACGCGTATGGCCCAGCCGTCTGGAGAAAGCTATAGAGCGGCAGCGAAATGTGCAGCGGATCGGTGACGTGCAAAAAGACGTTGCGATAGATTCCGCCGTGAGCCGGATGCCAATGCGGGCTGTTCCACGGCAGCTCCGTGTTCACCAGTTTCCGCATTTCCGTTTCCTGCGAGAAACGGTTGTCGCACATCACCGCGATGACGTTTTCCGCGCCGCCAAAACGCAGGTGCGGCGTCAGATCGAACCCGAACGGCGTGAAACCCGTCCGACTCACGCCGAGAAGTTCACCATTAAGATATACTTCAGCCACCTGCCGCACCGCCTCGAATTCGAGGAAAACTTTTTTCCCGGACCAATCGTCCGGTGCCGTGAATGTTTTCCGGTACCATGTGCGGCCTGACCATTGCTTCATTTCGCCGACATGCCCCGGCGTGGACCAGTCGTCGAAAGTGTCCACGTCGTTGTATGTGTGCGGCGCGGAAACGGTCGCCCAGCCGTGATCATCGAAGCTCGTCGCGGCGGCGCCTGCCGGATCCGCTTTGATGAATTTCCAGTCGGGGTTGAAATTCAATGTCACGCGCTCGCCGCCTCGCGCGCGATTCGGACAAGCCAGACTCGCGACCATCACCACCAGCGGCAGCGCCATCGCGACGAACCGCGCAAACCAGCCATAGTTTCTCATTGAGGCGTAGGCGTGGCGGCAGGCTGGCCCGCTTTTGCCCGGCTCGCGTGAATTTGTTGCGTGAGCGATTCCTTCTGCGATGCCTCGAGGCGATCGCATGTGGCGACATAGCGCGCCGCCTCGTCTGGCTCGCGCCGGGCCCAAATCAAGACCACGTGTCCAATCGCTTTCGCGCGCAGCTCCGAATCGAAAATCAGTCCGGCGCCAACGAGAGACTTGTCACGATCGACGTAGCGGAGCGTCGTGTCGGTCGCGAAATACCAGAGCAACGGATCGATCTCCGCCGAGGGTGAATGTTTCGCCGCCCACTGCAGCGCAGCCGCTGGATCTCGATCGGTCCAACGATTGAAAACGCGAAGCAGCGTTTCGGCCCGGCCATCTTCCGACGCGAGTTTTTCGGCAAACGCCATCGCGGACGCTGGATCATCGCGCGCCCACTCCGTCGCAATCGCCGCAAATGCTTCGCCGCGCGCAGTCGATCGTGGCTGCGATTGCAACCAAGCCAGCGCCTCCCGCGGCGATTGCAGCGCGCGTTTTTCGGCGGCGTTTTCCAATGTGATCTGCGCCGCGTCGGCATTGGCCTGGCGGCCCGCGGACAGTGATGTCGACGATGACGCGTTCGTTTTCTCCGCCGAAATATTTTTGTGCTCGATGTAATTGTCACGCAGCGGGAGTCCGGATTTCACGCCGCGATAAAGTCCCCATTTCGGTCGATAGTCCGTCGCGTCCGGACGATAAACCGCGACGCCGCGCAGCCCTTCGAAGGCGTCGCCATTGACCGAGGCCAGCACTTCGCCGTCGTCATTCAGCGACGTGCGAATGCGAACACACACCGTCTGCCAAGCCGCGGGACTCCAGGAGAACTCGCGCACGATGCGCGCCTGCTTCGATTTTCCCGACCAGAGTCGAACCGAAGCGCGATCCCGTCCGTCCTCGATCGAGATCGTGACGAGAGGCGCTCCACTGTCTCCGTCCGTGGACTTCAGTTGAAAGATATGACAGAAGCGGCTCGCTCCGCGAAACTCGGGATCCGTGCGCCAGGTGGTCGTGTAGTCGAAGGTGTCGCCGTTCTTTTGATGAACCCCGAGCCCTTTCACTTCGGCGCGCTGGCGGTCGGTGTTGTGCGTGTCACGATCGCCGTCCCACACGTCGCTCCGATAGCGCAGTAACATCCGGAACACGCCGTCCTTTTCCGTGATGTTGACCAGATCGTCCGGGGCGAACGCGCCTGTCTTGGGCGTGTAGCGCACGAGCGGTTCCTCGATGCCTTCGAAGCTGTTCAAGCTGACCGCGGTCGTGGCGCGCAGGCGCGGTGCGAGAAAAACCGACGCGAGCGCAGCCGCGCTTGCTACGATAAAAAACGAGCGACGCAGCGCCGCGGTGATTTGGGAAATGACGTGCATGGCGGATCGTGTTCGAAGCGAAATGAGGAGGCGGGCGAGTCGACGACGTGTTCGTTTTAACCGCGTGTCCGCGCGGCCGTCGGTGCCGCGCCTTTCTCTAACATCACTGATGAGCCAGCCTTCGTGAGGTCGCCGCCGTCGATCGTGATGCCGGCGCAAGCCGCTCCTTCGGCGCGGAGAAAAATCGAGACGGGCGTGAGCACGCGGCAGGCCGTGAGCAATAGGTCATGCGAATCAACGCAGCGCACCAGCGCTTGCGCCGAGGGAGAACCTTGCGCGGCGAAGCTGTTGAAAGACGCATCCGCCACGCGCTCGAGCACGACGGCGGGACGCGCATCCGGCTGGCGCATTTCGAACCGCACGCCGTTCAAGGTCAGACCGCGAACGTTCCGCGCGAAAAGGCCGTACGCCGAAGGTGTGCCGATTTCAAAATATTCACCCGCGAGCTGCGGAATAGCGCGCCCAGCTTCCTCGGCGGTGCCGCCGCCGTCGAACGTCACCTGCACATCCGTGAAACTGATGTTTTCCAAAAACTCTTCGCCGACGCCGTTGAGCGTGATGCAGGTGCGCGTTTCGCCCGGACGATATTCCGAAGGGAACGGCAAGTCGGCGTGCTGGCGCCCGACCCCGACGACCGAGGCGCGAATCCCGTTGAACGCGATATTACGCACCACGCCAGGCGTCGCGGGCCGACGGTCCGACGAGGGACGTCGCGAGCGGGAATCCAAGCCGATCGAAATCGGACCAGTCACGTCCTTCAGAATGAGATTGGAAAACGTGATGTTCTCGAAACGACTGCGCGCGCCGCAGCGCATTTTGATAGGGCAACCATAGGTCTCGTAGATCAGGCAGTTGGAGATCGTAATGTTTTCCGCTTCGCCGCCGCCGAAACGGAACACCGACCAGCGCGTGCTGAAGCTGCTGTTCACCACGGTAACGAATTGATTGCTGCCGAAGAGCGCGCACGCGTCGTCCTGGCAGGCGACATCGCAGTTGCTGATGTGAACGTAGCGGCTGCTGTTGAAGTGAAATCCGTCGTTGTTCTTGTTGACGCGATTGTGAATGCGCACGCCTTCGATGAAAACGCGTTCGCACTCGAGAATGCGCACGCAGTGATAAGCGCTGGCCGTCAGAAACGCGTCGCGGAGCCGCAGATTTCGGCAGCGGTGAAACACCAGCAGGTGCGGACGTTGAAAATAACCTTCGGAGGATTTCGCGCCCGGACCGGTGTTGTCGCCGCGGCCATTGAAGAAACGCGCGCCGTTTCCATCGATCGTGCCCGGCCCCTCGATGGTCACATTGTCGGCGTCATGCGCGGAGAGCAGCACGATGTTGCCATTGCCCGACGGGATGCCTGCGCCGGCGCGATAATGTGCTGGGTCGGCGCTGCCGAGGAGTCGGCCGCGCGCGGCCAGGTGGAGCGTGACATGGCTGCGAAGCTCGAGCGTGCCGACGACGAAATCGCCCGCCGGCACGAGCACGGTGCCGCCGCCATCCTGCGCGCAGAGGTCGATCGCCGCCTGCACCGCCGCGCTGTCGAGAGACGTGCCATCACCCTTCGCGCCGTGATCGCGAATGTTATAGATGCGTGCGCCGCGATTTGCGTCGGAGGCAGAGGTGGGCGCATCTGCCGCGGCGTCGGCGCCTAGAGATCTCGCGGCCAACCCTGCGCCAAGCGAAGCGACCACCGCCGGACCGGAGACGCGACCGAGCCATTGACGTCGCGTGAAATAAGAAGGCGAAGAATCAGACATGATGAAAGGATACGTTGGCGGGCCGTTCGATGTGCGGAGGTTTTTCGTGCGCACCAATCACGAGAAGAGGCGATTTGCCCTGACCGAGTGTTTCGCGGGAAACCATCACGCTCTTGGCCGCGGCACGCATGAGAGTTTAACGATTTAAACGCTCCAGCGCCGCGGCGCACCAGAGCACTGGAGCTTGCCCGTGCAAGTCGCCGGTCAACCGCTCGCGATCGAGATAGTACTGGCGATCGTTTTTCTTGTTCGTGCCCTGGCAGACCTCGCGCAGATCGGCGTTGGCATCAAGATAAGTGATGAGCCCGAGCCAGCCTTTGCGCGCTGCGGGGCCATAGGTTTTTGCGTCGAGCCAGCCCTCGCGAACACCGGTGATGAAAGCGAACGTGAACATCCCGCTGCAGGACGTCTCGGGCCACGCGGTCGGATCATCGATCAACTGGTGCCACATGCCTGCCGCGTCCTGATGCTGCAGAAGCGCAGACATCATCTTTCGGTAGCCCTGCAAAATCCGCGTACGATCTGAATTGTCCGCGGGCAATGAACGCAGGAGCTCGCACATGCCCGCCGCCATCCAGCCATCGCCGCGTCCCCAGAAAAACGGGACATCGGGTGCGTGATAAAAAAGCCCATTCGGCTGCTGGAGCCGGTCGAGGTAGAAGACCATTTCCTTTGCCGCACGATCGATGTACCGCGGCATGCCTGTGGCGCGGCTCGCCTGCGCTTGAGCGAGCGTGATCATGAACATGTCGTCGATCCACAGACGCGTTTGCCAGCTCAGCCCTTTTTTCAGGTAGTCCCACGAGTCGGCGGTCGCATGCGAGCCAAACGGCTCCTCCCATTGCTTCATCGCCATCCACTCGCCGAGCGCGAGGTAGCGCTGCTCGCCGGTTTGTATCGCGAGTTCGAGCGGCACCGCGGCGAACACCGTGTAGTCGACATGCTCCGGCGTCGGCACCAGCCCCTGCTCGGGTCCGAACAGCGGTTCAAACCGCGCGGCCAGTTGTCCCGCCAAAGCCTTGTCGCTCGTGGCTCGAGCGAAAACCAACGCGCCATACCATGTGCAGACCTCCGGGTAAGTGATGCGCTTCGGCGGAGTTGCTTTCCCGAAATTTGAATGTGGCGTGGCGAGAAAGCGCTCCGCCACGCGCCGACCAATTTCCTGCGGCGACGTCCCGGCTGGCCACGGACCGAAATCAAAATCCGCCGCCGCCGCGGACGAAACAAGTGCCGGACCCCCGCACAAAACGACAGCGAACCACAGGGCAAAACTGCGAAACAGGCGGGGCAACCGTTGCATGAAAAAAGCAGACGCCCCGCCGCCGCCGCTTGGCAAACTACCCGCCAGTTATGCCGTTAAGCGTGCCCCTTCACGCCCTCGAGGGCCGGACTTACCGCGGCGATCGGCCGCACCTCGACGGTCAAATCGATGGCAAGCCCTGGCACTTGTCGCGCGATCTCTGTCGCCTCGTCGAGATTCGCCACGGTCAAAATCACAAATCCGCCGACGATCTCCTTCGCTTCGGCATAGGGCCCGTCAGTCACGACATTTCCGACCCGGCCCGTGACGACGCGCCCATTCAGCGCAAGCGGAGCTCCCGTGGAGACTTTGCCTTCAGCCTCGAGCCGCCCGTACCAATCATTCCAGCGCTTGGTAAGATCCGCGCGCTCCTGTTCATTGAGGTGAGCATGCGCGTCCGGCCCAGCATTGCGAAACAAGAGAAGAAACGGCGAGCGCGAAGAGGTATTCGAAGAGGCCATATCAAGCGTAACTGACCCGACTCCGCCCCCGCGTCAAAAATTCTCGCGCTGGTCCCATAACGAATATGGAAAGGCTGCATAAATAGCTGAATGACTCGCTTGTGGGCAGATTGCTGGGGCCCCGGACCTCTTGCGAGTTTGCATGTTTGTTTTCTTGAATACTTGGCCAATTTCTCTTCAATGCCAACATGTCAACTACCACGGCCGAAGAAGTCGCTGAGAATGGAATTCGGGCCTTATTAAGGGCCGCAAATCTCGCGCCTTCCCGCATCATCGCTTTAGCGCGCGAACAGCAGCAGGAACAGTGGGATGCAGCAGCACGTTGGGAAGAGGCGACCTTTCGAGGCGATCAGGCAAAACCGATGATCGAAAATCGAAGCGGCCCCGCGTACTCGACGGAGCAAGTCGCCGTGAAGCTTAATGTCTCCGATACAACCGTGCGCAACATGTTCGAGCGAGGCGATCTCGTTGCCTATCCAGCGTTGCGCGGAAAAGGTCTGAAGTTTCCGTACTGGCAGTTCACGACAGAAGGCCGGCGCATGTCGGTCAAACCATGGATCAAGCCACTTCTGGCGGCCTTCGATGAAAACGGGTGGGCCCTCCTGGATTTTATTACAGTGCCGCGTACCCACCTCGACGGGATCAGTTATCTTGCACATACGGAGCGGGGCGCCGACGCAGTTCGCGAAGTGATAGAGGCTGCTGGACGAACCAATCCAGATTAACGTGGCCCAAGACCTCGGTCATGCGATGCCACCCCCTTCCGATTTGGCGGAGCGACACATTCCTACGATCCTTCTTTCCGAGTTGCCAGTCACTATCTGGCACCGAATCGGAAAGTCGAAACATCCACCCGCCCACTACTCGACCGATGCAGCGTGGCGATTTTCACGGCCAGACATGCCCGGCACCCTCTATCTGGGGGCCTCCGCGGAGATATGTTTCTGGGAAGTCTTTTGGGATGATCTCGCGACCAAACCACCCGCCGAACACCGAATTCCACACAAAAAGGTGATGGAACGCTCGGCGTGGACGGCCACGCTGCCGAAGCCATTATCTGTCGTCGATATACTCGATCCGATCGGCCTCCAGGAAATGGGCGCTCACGGTGGCACGTTCCGCGGTCCCTACAGCGTTTGCCAGGATTGGGCAAAGGCGCTGCGAGAACATCCCGAGAAACCACAAGGAATCCTATACGACTCCGTGCGCTTAGCTGGCGGCCGCTGCCTGGCTTTGTTTGCAGAGTACGCCACCGATTTCCCGGCCAATTTCTCCGACCAAACTCCGCTTTATACTCACGCTAAACTGGCCGACCTACTGGAAAAGCACGGCTTCCCGGCGTTGGTAAGAAACGATTTTATCGGATGAAACTGGAGACGTGTCTTTCACAGCCGACACGACAGCGCTCTCCGTCTCACGTTTAATATGTTCGAGCACGCGACGATGGATCGCGTGGACGAGATAGTCCGACCACGCGCGCCAATATGCCTGCGGCGCTAAATTTTGGCGGTACCACGTCGTGCCTTCCAAAAGCGTTTTGCCGTCCGACAATTCGATCAAACGAAACTCCCCTCGCTGAGAGCGGAAAAACCCATCGAGGTGAGCCGGGTTGATTTGATTGTAGGGCGACCACTCGCGCATCGGTCGCGGCTGTTTTGCCACATTGAAAGCCAAATGACGATTTTCTTCCCAGATCGTGATCGGCTCGACAAAAGCGCCGGTTGAGAACTCGCAATATCTGACCGCGCCCGGACCGCGACCCTCGAGTCGTGCGCGAACGGGATACGCGATTCCAGCCAGGAAGATCGATTCGCGGGGTGCGGGAAGTTCACCGAACGAAATAACATGCCGCCAAACTGCTGCAGGCGAGGCGTTGATCTCGCAACGCGTCGTCACCGAATACTCCGGAGGATCGAGCGGCACACGCGCTTCAGTCATAAGCAACAAAGGCACCGCGAGCCAACCAATGGAAAACGCTTGGACCTGCCCACCACTCTGCTCGTTGCGATTGCGACAAAGCCACCACGCGACCGTCGAGCCCAGCAATGCGAGTGCCAGGGCAATCGGCGCCGCCATCGCAATGCAGATCACGCCTTCGACGGCGAACGCCAGGATCATCCCGGCAAGCAGTGTGACCGAAGCGATTCCTGCTAACGCGCAATCTCCCCATCCGCGTGCTCCGCCGAGGCAAAGACTGGTCGCGGCAGAAAAGCCCATGACAAAGGGAATACCCACGAAAACGCCCCATGCATATTGTTCAAAAAATTGCACACTCAGCAGGAGTGCCAACAGGCCGAAGATTGTCGTCACGAGCAGCCCCAACCCCGCAGCCGTCCAGGGCCTATCGCTGGCGAATCGGTTGATCCACCGCTCACGCGTGCCCTTTTTTTCTGTTTCCTCCAGCACCGAGCGCTGCACGCACAAGACGGCAAAGAATAAAACATTCACGAACGGCACGAAAAAAAGCAGCACCAGTCCCCGTGGCCATCCCGCGTCGTTCAACCGGCGCAAAGTCATCGCGATCCCAACAAAGATAAACGGCAAACTCAGAGCCAACAACGTCAGCAAGAACCGTGGCTCGATGTCAGTGATCGATTGACCGCGACCAAATAAATAAAACCAGGGATACCAGGTCCGTTCAAATACCGCGCCCGAAACGACGCGATCGATATTATATTTCACCGCAAAGAGGAGGATGCCCCAGATCGCATATGCCCCTCGCCCAAGCCGTCCTCGAAAGCTCCACAAATCCGCTGCGTGCATCGACATTGTCAGGAAAAAGCAGATTAAAAAAATCAGAGCAACTCAGGGATCGTTGCCGAGAGCCGGTTTCAGCAAGGACAGGTTTTGACTCAGGATAAATTCGGTCCACCGCCGAAAGCTACACGGACTAAACCACTCCGTTTCCGTGCCGTCCGTGAATTCCGTGGGAAAATGGTTCGGTCATTTGGTGTGATTCGTGTGATTCGTGGGAGACCCTAGGTATCTCGCGCTCCGGACTGTACGAATTCGCGTCCGTTTGCGCAGCGTGGGGGCGAGGGCTTCAACAGAAACGCTTTCGAGGGACTTTGCCTTTCGCGCGACGCCTCCGCCCCTGCTGTCCAGCTTGCGGCTGCGAGGGTTGCGCCGCGAAAGCGGGTCGCCTTTTCCACCCTCTCCATGGTCGCGCACCTTTTCGTCCCGAAGTCCGCGCGGCTCAGCCTTCAACTTCGCGGCTAACCGCCGCGCACCGCTTCGCGCATTCACCCAATTCACGCTGCGCGAGCGCACCAGACCTTCTCTCCATGCAACCCTGTCATCGCCGTTTCGTCCACGCCGAGAAACTTTTCTCGAGCGCTTTTGCCCTGCTCCTATTATTTGTCGCGCTTTCCGCTCACACGCTGAACGCCGCCGAATTCTACGTCGCGCCCACGGGCAGCGACTCCAACGCCGGCACGATCGACGCGCCCTTCGCCACGCTCATGCAAGCGCAGGCCGCCGCGTCCGCCGGCGACACCGTTTGGGTTCGCGGCGGTACTTATAAAAATTTCGCCATCGCGGCGACGGACGCGAATTACAACTACGTCCACGTCCTCAATAAAAGCGGCGTCACCTACTCCGCGTACGCCAGCGAAAAACCAGTTTTCGATTTCACCGGCACGCCCACGAATCTGCGCGTCTGCGGTTTCCGCGTCACCGGCTCAGCCCTGACCATCATCGGCTTCGAAGTCACCGGCGTTCCCGTCGGCAACCAAAAGCAATCCGAGTGCTGGCGCATCGACGGCTCCGCAGCCCAGGTCGATTTCTACGACTGCGTCGCTCACGACAACGCCGCCAACGGTTTCTATTTCACCAACCGCTCCCGCGGCTCCTGCACGCGCTGCGATTCCTACAACAACATCGGCACCAACTCCGAAGCCATCGGCAACACCGACGGCTTCGGCGCACATGGCAACGGCGTCGCCTTCCGCTACTGCCGCGCCTGGAACAACAGCGACGATGGTTTCGACTGCATCTCGTCGATCGGCGCCAATGTCTTCGACCACTGCTGGTCTTTCAATCACCACGGTCCGGGCGACTCCAACGGTTTCAAGATCGGCGGTTTCGGCGCTGATCCTTCGACGATCCCACCCAATCCAGTTCCGGTTCACACGGTCTCATACTGCCTTTCCGTCAACAACAACGCTCACGGCTTTTACGCCAATCATCAGCCCGGCCAGGCCGCCGTCTGGACCCACAACAGCGCCTACAATAATTCCGCGGGAAACTTCGACATGCTCGAGCGCACGAGCGACATGAGCGCAGACATCCCGGGTTTCCGCGAGGTGCTGCATGACAACATCGCGTACGTCGGCACCGCCATCAAGGACGACAACAATCCTCCGGAAAACACGACGAACAATTCGTGGAATATTCCTGGCGTCACCGTCGATGCCACCGACTTCGTCAGCGTCGACGCCACGCAGCTCACGCAACCGCGCGGACCCGGCGGCGCCATGCCGTTCATCACGTTCATGCATCTGACGCCCTCCAGCGACCTCGCCGGCTTGGGCTGCTTCGCACCGCCGCCCGCCGCGCCCACCGATCTCATCGCCGCCTGGGCCAACAGCACGCGCATCAATCTTTCGTGGACCGCGTCCGCCGATGCCACGATGTACACGATCAAACGCGCCACCACGGCCGGCGGACCGTACACCGCCGTCGCCGCGCGCGTCACCGCCACGTCGTTCAGCGATAACACCATCACCGCGGGTAACACGTACTACTACACCGTCACCGCGATGAACGACATCGCCTACGACGAGAGTGCGCCGGCCACAGAAGCCACCGCCGTCCAGCCCTCCATCGCCGTCACGGCCATCGACACCGACACCGGTCGCTCCACCTCAGACGGCGTGACTCACGACAACGCTCTCGTCCTGCACGGTGTCGGCATCGCCGGCAACCAGGTCACGGTGAGCCGCGCAGATCTCGCCGCGCCTCTCGGTAGTGCGAACGTGGATACAAATGGCCAGTGGTCCTTCGACTACACCGGCTCCATCCTGGCCGATGGTTCGTACGCCTTCCGCGCCTCCGGCACAGTCAACGGCACCGAGTTCACCTCCGATCCATTCAATGTCACGATCGACACTGCCACGCCGGCTGCGCCCGCGATCAGTCGCGTGAACGCCGATCCCCAATCAATCGAAGGCACGGCTGAGCCGCTCTCGGAAATCCACGTTTCGATCGACGGCACGCTCGTGGCGACCACCGCGATCACCCAGGAAAACGGCTCATGGATCCTTCCCTTGAGCACCGCGCTCTCGTCGGGCGAACACATGCTTTTTGCCACCGCGACGGATATCGCCGGCAATGCCAGCGCGCCGTCTGCTTCGTTCACCTTCGACAGCAGTCTCGCCATTCCGGTGATTCAGGCCGCCATCACCAACGCCGGAAACATTTCCGATCAGGCTACGACCAATGACGCCACCCTTTCGCTGACCGGCACCGCTGATGCCAACATCACGGTAAACATCACCCGCGAAGGTTCCGGCATCGTCGGCACCGCCGTCGCGAACGGTTCCGGTGTATGGATTTTCAACTACACCGCGACCACGCTGCCGGAAGGCGTCAACCGCTTCACCGCCACGGCGAGCAATGGGACCGGCACCAGCCAGGCCTCTGCGCCGTTTACTTTGACGGTCGATACGGTTCCACCGGCCGTGACTTCGATCGTCCGACAAGAACCCGCCGACGCCACAATCACTTCCGCAATCACCAGCGTGGTCTTCCGCGTCAGTTTTGCCGAAGACGTGCAGGGCGTCACACCAGCGAGCTTCGCGGTGACAGCAACCGATTCCGCTGCGGCGGAGGTAACCGGCGTCAGCGCCTCGAGCGGAACATCGTTCGACGTGACTGTCGGGTCGATCACGGGTCTCGGGACGCTTCGTCTCGACGTGAAGTCATCCGGTAGTGGAATAACGGATACAGCCGGCAACGCTGCTTCCGGTTTCACGACTGGCGAGGTTTACACCCGCATCGCCTTTCTTCCCGGCAACGGCACCTGGAACCGCCCGACGAGCGGCGGAGCCTGGAGCGAGGCCGCGAACTGGCTCGGCGCCGTCATTCCCGATGCGTCGACGCACAGCGCCAATTTCAGCGCGCTCGATATCACGGCCAACAACACCGTCGTTCTCGATAGTCCGCGCACACTCAACAGCATCGCCTTCGGCGACACCGCGACGAGTTCCGCGGCCAGCTGGGTGCTCGACAACAACGGCGCCGCAGCCAACACGCTCACCTTGGCCGGAGCCGGCCCGATCGTGACTGTCAACCCGCTCGGTAGTGGCGCCACCACTACATTCCGCGCCGCGCTCGCCGGCAGCAACGGCTTCAGCAAACTCGGCACCGGCACGCTCGTGCTCTCCACGGCGAACCCGATCACCGGGCCGCTCAGCGTGGGCGCTGGTATTCTCCGTCTGGATACAACGGGCACGCTCGCCAACACGACGCTCGCCCTCGGCTCGGGCGGACAACTCGAAATCGACGGCGGAACCTACACCGCCAGTGGCCTCGCGTCGTTCGGCGCGCCAAACACCGTCTTCGCCGTCAAGAACGGCACCGCGGCGTTGAACGGCGGCGTCCGCATCACCAGCGACGGGCCAGTCCTCCGGGTTTCCGGCGGCACGTTCAGCACGACCGACATCAACGTCCAACGCAGCAGCGCGAACCCGATCTCGTTCACCACCGGTATCATCCTGACGGGCGGCACGAGCACGGCTAACACGGTCAGCCTCGGTACGAGCAACTCGAACGGCGCAATGTCCATCGAAGGCGGCGCCCTCACCGTCACCGGTCCGATCATCGTGGGCAATCAGGTCACCGCGGGCCGCGGCGGTGGCATGCGGATTCTGTCGGGCAGCCTGACGTCGACCGACACGGCGCTCGGCTTGGTTCTCGCGCGCAACAGCGGTGCGAATACCAACAATGTCGCCACGGCCACCTTCTCGGGCGGCGTCGCCACGCTCGAGAAAATCACCCTCGGATATGACAGCGCTGTCGTGGCCGGCTCCGGCACGGTCACGGTCAACGGCGGCACGCTCTATCTCGGCAGCGGTGGCATCGTGAAAAACGGCGCCAGCGGCATGACCACGACGGTCAGTCTCAGCGCTGGCACGCTCGGCGCGAAGGCCAACTGGTCCACTTCGCAGACCATCACGCTTCCAACCAACGGCAACATCACCATCAAAACGGCTAACGTCGCCGATGAGCCATTCGACATCACCCTCGACGGCCCGCTCGCAGGCTCGGGCGGATTCACCAAGACAGGTGGCGGCACGCTCACGCTCAACGGCGCGAGCACCTACACGGGTCCAACCACTGTATCCGCTGGCACACTACGCGTGAACGCTTCCCTGACGGCCGGCTCGCCTATCACGTTGAGCGGCACCGCGTCGCTCACGGGCAGCGGCCCGATCAATCGCAGCGTTGTCCTCGGCGACGGGGCGGCGCTCACGCCGGGCGGCGCCGGGACGATCGGCTCCTTCCGCAGCTCTGAGTTCACCTGGTCCGCCGGAGCTCGCGTCGATCTCGATATCGGAGCGAACGGCGCGTCCGACCAGCTCGTGCTCACGGGCGCACTGCACAAGGGCGCGGCGGCCGCAGGCGGCTTCACCTTCGCGCTGCATCCAGTTACTGGATACGCCGTGGGCAATCACTACACGCTCGCGACATTCGCCTCGACGGATTTCACCGCCGCCGATCTTCAGGCGACGGGTCTCCCGGCCGAGCAGGACGTGAACTTCACTGTGACCGCGACGACGATCGAAGCCACGATCATCGACAAGCCGGTCGCCGTCATCGCGCTGGGCGGCCTGCGCCAGGCCTATGATGGCACGGCCAAAACCGTTTCGGTCGGAACGGCACCAGCCGGTCTCACCGTCCACGTCACGTACAACGGAGCCAGCACCGCGCCGCACCTGCCTGGCACCTACGACGTCGTGGCGACCGTCGATGATCCGCACTATCTCGGCAGCACCAACGCGCAGCTCGAGATCACGATCACGGCATTGACCCGCCATGCGCCCGTTCTCAATGGCGACATCGATGGTTCCGCGCAGGTCCTTCTCCCTGAAAACGTCACGTTCAACAGTGGCAGTATGATCTCCGGTGACCTGCTTCTGCCAGGCACGCCATCGCTTCGGCGTAATGGCTCCGCCACTACACTGGGCGGAATCAAAGACGAAACCGGCAATGCCGCGCCGACGACGCAGCTCGTCACGATGAACGGCAACGCCCTGCTTCGTTATCTCGTGCGCCGCGTCGATGCGATCAGTCTGCCAGTCGTCACCGCGCCGCACGCTCCCACAGGCACGCGCAATGTTTCACTGAACAACGCGAATCAAAGCCCCGGCGATTTCGCGACGCTGCGCAACCTCACGCTCAACAGCAACGCCGGCGTGCGCGCGATTCCCGCGGGTGTCTACGGTGAGTTTACCGCCAACGGCAGCAGCGCCTTCGTCTTCGGCGTGGAAGGCGCAACAGAGCCCGCAGTCTACGAGCTGCAGCGCCTGACCTTGAACAGCAGCGGCACGCCGCTGCGCATCGTTGGTCCGGTGATCCTCAAGCTCGCACAAAGCCTCTCGATCAACGGCGGCACGGTGGGCGCGTCAGCTCATCCGGAGTGGTTGCAAATCGAGGTCTCCGCTGGCGGCCTGACGCTGAATCAAGGCTCGACGCTTCACGGCACCGTGGCCGCGCCGGCCGGAACCGTAACGTTGAACAGCGCCACGTTGAACGGCCAGGTCAGCACGGATCGATTGACCCTGAATGGCACTGGTCTCCTGAAGGATCCAGCGACCGCGAACTCATCCAGCCAGTAAGCTGTTCGCGCCGCGCACACGCATTTCGCACGCGCGGCTCCGCTCCGCGAAATCTCAGCGCCCGCCGATCACACTCGGCGGGCGCTTCGTTTTTCCATCAAACCGTGCTTGGGTCGGGACGGACGATCACCGTGTCGGCGATTTCCGTGATCGTGTCGGCCGGCATGCCGACGCGACGCGCGTGATCAAGCAGCGCTTCGGGATCGACCGCCTGATAGATGCACACGGTTCCAAGGCGCCCTCCTTCGTGTTGAGTCACGTAGGAACGGATCCAGCGCACGCGGTCCGGCATTTCTTCGTTGCCGATGCGCGTGGATTTCGCGGCGGCGGCTTCGAGTTCTTGCTGGGTTCCCCAGCCGTTTGGGCGGTGAATGACATAGGTTTTCATATTGATGAGGTGTTGTTTTTTAGGTCGCCCTGGATGGGCGAGCGATGCACGAGACTCTAGTGGAATTCGCCGGGAAAGTCCTTTCCGCGACCTTACCATTTTCTTAATCGTGCCTCCGCCGCGCCGGCGTTCATCCCATGCTTTATCGATTCGGAATGTTTGAGCTCGACGAGGCGCGGCGTGAATTACGCCGCAATGGCGTGCCGCAGCCGATGCAGCCGCGAGTCTTCGATGTGCTGCTTTACCTCGTGAAAAATCGAGAGCGGCTCGTATCCAAAGAAGAACTACTGAATAAGATCTGGCCGGGCGTGATCGTGACCGATTCGTCGATCATGCGCGCGGTCAGCGTCATCCGCGCGCTGCTTCGGGAAGGCGACGAGCCCGACGCCATTCAGACTTCTTCGCGCCAAGGCTACCGTTTCTCTGCGGAAATAGCCGATGGACAAGTACCGCAGACGCGAAGCCGTTCGGCCGCGCGAGCGCACGCGGCATGCGACCGCAACGACTGGGAGGAGGCGCTGCGTCTATTTCAGAAGATCGAGCGTCCCGACGCGCTCTCCGCGCAAGACTTCGAGGCCTGGGCTCGTGCCGCGCTTTACCTGGGTCGGCCGCACGAGGCGATCCTCCCATTGGAAAGCGCCATCGCCGCTCACGTACAAAACGCAGATCGCCTGGCCGCAGCGCGCGCCGCTCTGACCCTGACCAACGTTAATCTCGAAGCCCGCGCGCTGGCGGTGGCGAAAGGATGGCACCGCCGGGTCGCCGCGTTTCTGGCGGACGAACCTGGGGAAACACGAGAGCATGGCATGCAATTGTGGCTCGCCGCGCGCATTGCGCTTTTCGAGGGCGATCTCACGACGGCGCTTGCAAAAGCCAAGCTCGCGGAAGCGATGGCGCGGCGTTTGGAAGATCCCGACGTCGAGGCACTCGGGCTCATTTATCGAGCGCACGTTGAACTGGCCACGGGCGAAATAAAAATTGGGCTGCTTCACCTCGACGAAGCTGGAGCCGCCGCGCTCGGCGGCACGGCGAGCCCGTGGGTTTGCGGAATTATTTTCTGCTCCGTCGTGTGGGCGTATTTGGATCGTGGAGACATCGGCCGCGCCAGCCAGTGGACGGACCAATTCATCCGATGGTCGAAGAGCAACACCGGTTTTGGCTATTCAGGACTTTGCCGGCTCCATCGCGGCGAAGTGCTCTGCGCGCAAGGCAAGTTGAGCGAAGCCGAAAGCGAAATTAATCAGGCGCGCGAGTTGCTCGCCGCGAGTGCGCGCTACGCCGAGGGCGATGCGTTTCGCGTGCTGGGAGAAATTCGCTTTCTCCGCGGCGATCTCGACGGAGCGGAGGTGGCATTTCGTCAGGCGCACGAATTGGGTTGGCGACCGCTGCTCGGCATGGCGCAGATTCACGCCGCCCGTGGTCGCCACCAAAACGCGATCGATCTTCTCCAAAGAGGGCTGACCGATCCCTCGTGGGCCGATGGACAACGGCGCGGCATTTTGCTGGCGCACCTCGCGCAGATTGCCGCACAAAACGGCCTGAAATCCCAGGCCCGAAAAGCGCTCTCCGAATTGAAAAATGCGCGCGACCTGCGCTCCGCCGCCGCGTGCGAAGCAAGTTATCACGAAGCCCGCGCCGCAGTCGCGAAAATGGAGGGCGACGCATCCGGCGCAATCGAAGCCCTGCGCGCGAGTCTGACGCTGTGGTTGGACATTGGTTCTCAAATCAGAGCCGCGCATCTTCGCCTTCGTCTCGCCGAGTTGCTGGTCCACTGCGGAGACCAGTCCGAAGCCCTCCTCGAACTGACCGCCGCCCAAAAGGCCTTCGTCAAAATGAAAGCCGCCCCCATGGTCCTCCGCTGTCAGGAGCACCTTGCCAGGCTGGAGATAAAAACCTGACGGAACGGCGCCGGCCGCTGACCGCACATCTTCCCGAACGCGCTCTTCTATCTGCGGTCTGTCGCGCCCACGACGGACCATGAAAAATTACATACCGTGCCTCGATGGCATCAGAGGATTGCTCGCGCTTTGGGTTTTCTGGGGCCACCTGACTTACGCCGTGGGCGCCACGATTCCTGTGCTCAGCGGTCCTTCGATGGCGGTCGATTTATTCATGGTGCTCTCGGGCTTCCTCATGGCCTGGCATTGGCTTTCAGCGGAGCCCAAGAAACGCGCAGGCGGATCGGAAACGCGCCGCTGGATCGAGTTTTGGAACCGCCGCTTTTTCCGAATCGCACCTCTTTATTATGTGCTGTTGCTCGCCGCGCTTTTGCTCGATGCGCGCGTGTCGGCGGCCAAAGCAGCGATGAAAGCGATCTACCATTCCGCCGCAGCAACGCTGAGTGGTGTCGCGCAGGCGCCAGTCGATTCGCTTCAGAATGTTCTGGCCCATCTCAGCTTCGCCTTCGGCCTTCATCCCGCGTACGCATCCAACGACATGTTGCCCGACTGGAGCCTCAGCTTGGAGATGCAGTTTTATCTCGCGTTTCCATTGCTGGTGCTGCTCTGCCGGCCAACTCGGATCATCGTGTTCTCCTGTGTTTCCGTAGCCATCGCCGTCGTGGCCAAACGTCTTTTCGGTTACGATGGCCTGCACGGAATGCTCGCGACGTTTCCGCAGCCGACGCTTCTGATTTTGAAACTTCACGTCTTCGCGGCAGGCATGGCCCTGGGCTGGCTAGTCGCCGTGCGCGAGGCGCGCCATGCACCACATTTCTTTCTCGCCCTGATCATCCCGCTCGCGCTGCTCGATCGACCCGTGACGCTGGCGATTGTCGGAATCACTGCGCTCCTCGTCGTTGATTCACCGCTCTTTGTTTTGCCGAAGCGTTTACTCGGCTCAAAGCCTTTCAGAATCCTCGGCGACCTCTCTTATGCGGTTTATCTGGTTCATCTCATTCCCTCCTATTTGATCCTGGATGCGCTTCAGCAACGCGGACTCTTTTCCCACGCATCACCGTACGCGCGTTTCGGCATCGCGACCTCCACCCTCACACCCGTGGTCTTCGTGATCGCGTTCGTCCTGCACCACGCAGTCGAGCGCCCCGGCATTTTGCTCGGAAGACACGTGGGCCAAAAACTCCGCGCCCGTCCGGCCGAAACAGATATCAACACCGACGAGCTGCTCTTACAGCCTGTCGCAGTCCACATCGAGTCGCCGCAAGAAAACGCCACAAATGATTGAGATAAGTTGAACGGCTCGACAGTCGCAGTAGGCGTTTTGCGTGCTACGTTGGCGCCGTTGCCCATGAAAAAAACACGTACGCTCGCCCTCTCGTTGGCCGCACCGATTCTGTTCACGCTGAGTTTCTGGAATTCAGGTTTTGCCGCAGACGCGGCCGCGCGCACCACCACGACTCAAACTCGCAAAGCGCCCTGGGATCTTTCGCCGGAGGAGCGCGCGAAAATTGAAAAAGAAACCAACGCCGATCACGCCGACATGATGCGGCAACTCGGCATAACCCGGCTCCGCCCAGGCGTGAGCGGGAATCCAGGCTCGCCCAATCCAGCGAACTACGATCCCGCAAAAGCCAATCCGTATCCAAATTTCCCCGACGCGCTCACCTCGCGCGACGGTCACAAGATCACCACAGCGGAACAGTGGTGGAAAAATCGCCGACCTGAGATCGTCGAAGATTTCGAGCGCGAGGTCTACGGACGCATTCCCGCGAACGTGCCCGCCGTCACTTGGCGCGTCGCCGAAACCGTTCACACAAAAGTCGGCGACATTCCGGTCGTCGCGCGCCGTCTCGTCGGTCACGTCGACAACACCGCGTGCCCCTCGATCAACGTCGACCTCAAGATGGCCGTCGTGATGCCCGCTTCGGCGAATGCTGAAAAACCCGTTCCGGTGCTCATGATGTTCGGCTTCGGCCGCATGCCCGATGATCCGGAATTCAAATGGCCGGGCGCGTTCGTGCCCGCGGCGCCGTCGTCGGAAGTTCAATTGATCGCCGATGGCTGGGGCTATGTTTCGATCGATACGTCGAGCATTCAACCCGACAACGGCGCCGGTCTCACGCGCGGCATCATCGGCCTGACCAATCGTGGTGCGCACCGTACGCCGGAGCAATGGGGCTCATTGCGCGCCTGGGGTTGGGGCGCGGCGCGCGGTCTCGATTTTCTCGAAACAGACCCGACCGTTGACGCGAAGCATGTCGGCATCGAGGGCGTTTCACGTTACGGTAAAGCAGCGCTGGTCGCAATGGCTTTCGAGCCGCGTTTCGCCTTCGGCTTGATCGGCTCTTCCGGCGAAGGCGGCGCCAAGCCGCACCGCCGCAATTTCGGCGAGGCGCTCGAAAATCTCACCAGCTCCGGCGAGTATCACTGGATGGCGGGCAACTTCATCAAGTACGGCGCCGCCGAATCCATCCACGGCGAAAAGACCGCCAACGATCTTCCCGTCGAAGCCCACGAACTCATCGCGCTGGCCGCGCCACGCCCGCTTTTCATCAGCTATGGCATTCCGAAAAACGGCGACGCGCAGTGGCTCGATCAACAAGGCAGCTACATGGCAACTGTGGCCGCGGGCCCTGTTTACCGTCTGCTCGGAGCTCGCGATCTCGGTGTCGCGGAAAATTATCAAACCGCCCAGATGCCGCCCGTGAACACCGGACTGCTCGACGGAAAGCTCGCCTGGCGCCAGCACGATGGCGGCCACGAAGATCGTTCGAACATGAAATATTTTCTCGAATGGGCCGACGCGCAGATCGGACGAAAGTGAGCCGCTAAAGGATTCAAAAAATTTATAGCCGCAAAGAGGCGCAGCGCGGCGGCACTGCAACCAAAGGCGCAGGGTTTTGCCACGGTGAGTTTTTTAGCCGCAAGGAGGCTAAAAACCACCGCGGCCAACTTCCTGCGCTTTTGATTGCGGCTCCTCTGTGGACTTCTCGCACGGAGCGATCAACTTACCGCCCCCATGAGCACCTCCACACCGAAAAATACGATCTGCCTTTGGTACGATAAAGATGCGCTCGACGCCGCGCGCAGCAAGCGCGCGTTCGATGCAATGATGGACATGGGGAAAATCGATATCGCCAAGATCGAAGCCCCGATTCGCGGTTGAGCCTCTCTCACACAGGCTACGCGAAATAAGAGAAAGCTATAATATATGAAATCCGCTGGTATGAAGAACAAGCTGTCTCGAGAAGAACAAAACGAGCTGCTCGAGACGTTGAAGGCCCGTTTTGATAAATTTCCCAAGCGGCACAGCGGAATCGACTGGGCCAACGTGAAAGCGAGGCTGGAAGCAAATCCCGAAAAACTCCGATCGCTTTATGAAATGGAAAACACCGGCGGAGAACCGGATGTCATCGCCCACGACAAAAAGACGAAGGAGTATGTTTTCGTCGATTGCTCGCCGGAGAGCCCGGCAGGGCGCACGGGCTATTGCTATGATCGCGAGGCGCTCGATTCACGAAAAGAGCACAAACCGAAGAATAATGTCATCGATGTAGCGGCGGCCATGGGCGTTGAGCTGTTGACGGAGGAGGAATACCGAGAACTGCAGACACTCGGCGAATTCGATACGAAGTCCTCGAGTTGGGTGAAGACTCCGGCTGACGTGAGGAAGCTCGGCGGCGCGCTCTTTTGCGACCGTCGTTTTGGCCGCGTCTTCGTATATCATAACGGCGCGCAGTCGTATTACAGCGGCAGAGGATTTCGCAGCTCGCTGAGGGTGTAATTTAATATAATTCGCACGCAGGCCAACGGAGCGCCGGCCTCCGGGCGGCCAACCTAACTAGCGTCCCGCGAAGCGGGACGGACTTATCGGTTGCCGGCCGGGAGGCCGGCGCTCCGTTGCGAGCGTGAGCAAACCGAATCTACCCTCGCCCGCCGCGGGAGATCTTTTGACGTAAACGTTGCGATGTTCCGCTGATGTGCTTTTTTGGACTCTTGATCGCAAATTCATCGACCAGCCCAGAATCACAGAAGTCCACGTCTCATATCGAAATCGAGGGGAGGATTGTCACCGTGCTGCCCGGAACCATGTTCCGGGTGCAATTAGCCAACGGACACATTGTCCTGGCTCACATTTCCGGAAAACTGCGCAAGCACTTCATCAAGATCGCCGCAGGCGACATGGTGAAGATGGAAATGAGCCCGTACGACACCGAGAAAGCGCGGATCACGTATCGAATGAAGGATACGTCATCGACGTATCGTCCGCCCGCCCGGCGCCGGCGCTAACGGCCGGCTGGCGCGCGCCGCGGAAAGCAAATTTATCGACGGCCGCCCGAGGCCGGCGCTCCGCTGGCCATTCTGCATTCTTACTTTCCTTCTCCATTAGCTGCCGCTTCCCGCGGCAGCTCACATGTGTTCCTCGTAAGTTATGTCGATCTTGGCGGCGAAGGCTTTCTTTTTCGCGGCGCCCTGGAAACGGATGCTGTGGGTGAGTTCGTCGTAAACGTAGCCGTTCTCCGGATCGGGACGCACTTCCTGCCCATCGACGAGCACGCGCAGGCTCTTTTTATAAAACGTTGCCCCGCTATCAACCGGCTCGAGCGCGACAGCGACAGTGTCGGCGATGCGGTCGCCGAGGGCCGCGAGGGGCGGCGAGAAATCGCTCTCGATATTCAACACCGTACCGCCGGTGAGCTCAGCGGCGCGACGATGCGAAATATTATTCGGTGACACGACCGCATCCATCTCGATCTTTCCGCGCTTGTTGCCCTTCGCGATGATAAAGGGACGCAGCACCCAGTAATTAATATAACCGTCGAGTGTCTGCGGTTTGCCGGGATTGCGCATGTTATATTGATTGAGGAGATCGGGCAGCTTTCCGTTTTCGATCCATTCGGCTTTGGGCGGTCCATCTTTCTGTTCTCTCCACAGAGCCATGCGTGTCTCCTCCTCATCCATGAAGAAGACCACGATCGTGGTGGCGTCGGGCCGGAGAAAGGTGTGCTGCTTGTTATAATATCCCGCGACGAAATTATATACAGCGGTAAACGCGGTGCGGTTGCTGTCGCCATTGGTGCCGACTTTCACGAGCTCGGAGAAGATACTGTCTGGCGTCTTCGGCGTGACCCAAGGCTGCGGCATCGACGGCAGCGTCACGAGCAGTCCGTTGCTGGCGACGCGTTTCGTGATTTCCTTTGGCCGGCCGCGACGGTCGAGCACAGGCTTGCCAGCCTGGTCGAGTTGCACGGAGCGAACCTCCTTGTAGAAATGCTGCTCCTCCGGACGGCGGTCGGGATCCGCCGGCACGAAATCCGTGGTCAACACGCCGATGCGGTAATCGAGATCGCGCGTGTGGAAGAGTTGACGAAAGCGACTCAGGTTTTCCGCGATGCGCGCTTGGTGCGCGGCCATCGACGGCGAGTTATTGATCACGAAAACCAGATCGACCTCTCGGCTGCGCGAGCGATCGGCCACGATGTGCTTCACCTTGCGGATTGGCTCGACGTTGACGGAAACGGAATTTTCCACGCCGAGTTCAGGGTTATTCTCGTCGAGCGTGTAATATTTGAAGTGATCCTGGCCGATGAAACCTGGGTTGGGCGCATACGTGAGCTGGCCGGTGGCGCGGTCGAGTTTGGCGGTGCCGTTCTCCGGCTTGGCTTTGTCGTCGAGCAGATACGCCACCTTGGCACCCGTGATGGCTGTACGGTCAGCCGGCGTCATGAAATCTTCGTGGCTCGGCACCTTCTGAATGACCGGCTTGTTCGGGCGCGTCATCAGCGTGACCTCGCGCACATTCATGGTGCGCATGCGGCTGGCCTCGACTTCGAGCTTCTGCAGCATGACGGGCGGAGGCGGTTTGATGGTGAGGACGACGGTATTCTTGAAGACCAAGCCGGATGTCTCGTTCCGCACGCTATAGCTGAAAGAGTCTTCGCCCGCGTAATCCTGTTTCGGTTGATAGGCGAAGTAGCCGACGCGCGAAGTCTTGGTCTTGTAGAAGTCCGATTCATCTTCGCCACCCGCCAGCCCTACCCTGCCGTACAGCGGCTCTGACGTGATTGTGTAGACGAGATCGTTCTGGTTGTCCGGACTGAGAATTTCCGGAGCGACCACGAGTTGGCCGTGCACGCCGGTGTCTTCGACCTCGAGCCGCATGGGTGTTTTTGCAACGATCGGTTCCACGCCGCTTGGCGCGCTCGCAACCTGAGAGGCGGAGGCGTCATTGCCGGCAGTTTCGGCCGCGGGCGCAGCCGCAAAAGCAGGCGCGATCGCCAGCATGAATGCAAAGGGAAGTATGCGGACCCAGGTGCGGAAGTTGATCATGAGGCTCATAGTTGTGCAGGCCATGCGGCGCATAAGGTACTGGTCCAAGACCGTCACGCCAGCCCCAGCTAGGTTCCGCCTCACGTCGGTCCGGGCGGCCGCTTTGCGTTTTAACACTTAAAAGACGGCCAACGCTCGCGGATTGCCTTTTGTTTTCTCTGATTTTTGTTGGCGCCGCTTTGCCATGCCGCTGCATCGAAAAAACATTTTCCGCCACGCCGATCCGGCGCCGACGACGATCTATGTGCGGCCGGGCTACAATCGCGTCCTCGCCGAGCAATTCGAAGCGCTCAAGGTCAAGCGCGCCGGCCTCGTGCAGGATAAGATCGAGGCCCACAGCCAGGGCGATCTGCGCGAGAATTTCGGCTTCAAAGCCGCGAAGGACGCCATCCGCGCCGTGGATCGCAAGATGACCGCACTCGATCGTTTCGTGGCGCGGAACACGTTTATCGAAGTCGACCCGGTCGCGTGGCTAACGAAGCCGACCGACACGCTGCAACTCGGTCACGTGGCCACGATCGAAAAACAGGATGTAGCGACAAAACGGATACACCGGTTCACGTTTCTCGTGACAACCCACGGTGAGACCGCGACCGATCCCGAGTCGGGCATCGAATGCCTGCCTCACAACTCGCCCCTTGCCGCCGCCCTGCTTGGCCTGCCCGTGAACACGCAGACCAAAGTAAAACTTCCGGCGGGCGAAGCGCTCCTCACGGTGCGCACGATCCGCAATCCAACCCAAGCGGAACTCGATCGACTGCTCACGGCCATCCAGCCGCCGGAAATCGACGAGGGAGAAGAGTAGAGAAAAGCGCGCTTCTCCACTCCTCCCCTATGTGACGTGCCTGTTATATTCGGCCGTAAACAGCTGGGGCCGTTTGAAAAAAGAAGCGCTTCGGCGAAACTCGGTCTTCCGCGTCGGCTGATCCGGCGGCCGCCTCGCATCACGAGATCACACCACAATGAAAACCGCTTCACACGCTGGAGACCGCGCGGCCGCATTGCCGCATCATTCTAACGGAGCTCGCGCTCCTTTGTTCGGGTCGCATTCGTTTTCGAAAATCGGTTCCGTGCTGCTTGGCGCAATCGCGCTGACCGGAGCCGCATTGAATGCTCATGCTGAATACGCCGTCCAAACTCTTGCCACGGGATTGAACAATCCACGCGGCTTGGCTTTGGCCGCGGACGGCTCGCTCTACATCACCGAGGCCGGTTCGCCGATCGTGCCAGGCCCGAGCACGCCCTCGATCACGACAGGACAGGGCACGCTTTATTACAACACCACAGGATCCATCGCCCGCTATGCCAACGGTTCGCTCGGCACGGTTCTTTCCGGACTGCCCTCGCTCTTCAATTCAACCTCCGGCGAGGTGTCGGGAGCCCACGGCATCGGCCTTTGGGGTGACGATCTCTACTACACCGTCGGTCTCGGCGCCGACCCTGCAGCGCGTTCCACCTCGTCGGAGTTCGCAGGCTTCGGCCAGCTCATGCTCCTGCCCTCGGGCGGCAGCACGCCGCAGGCCTTCGCCGACATCTCGGCTTTCGAAGGACTGAACAACCCGGCGGGCGGCCCGGTGGACAGCAATCCCTTTCAAATATTGCCAACAGCGAACGGTATCTTTGTCGCGGACGCCGGTGGAAATTCCATTCTGAACGTTTCGAGCACGGGCACGGTTTCGTTGGTTGCGACGCTGCCGACGGCACCCGCCGGTGCCGAACCGGTTCCCACCGGTGTGGCCACGGATTCGTTTGGCAATCTCTACGTCAGCCAGCTCACGGGCTTTCCGTTTCCCGTCGGGGGATCGAGTTTGTACCGCATCGATGGCAGCATGCCGACGCCAATCGCCACCGGCTTCACCAATGTCATCGATCTCGCGGCTGGCCCGAACGGGCATCTTTACCTGCTCGAGTTTGCCCAACACGGGTTGCTCTCGGGCGATCCCAGTGGCGCTCTCTGGGAAGTGGATCCGGTCACGGGCGAGAAGACGCTGATCATCGACCAGGGCCTGACAACGCCGAGCGCGATCGCCGTGGGCGCAGACGGCACGATCTTCGTGGCCAACCAAGGAGCGATCCCTGGCCAAGGTGAACTGCTGGCCTACCGCCCGGTGCCAGAGCCCGCTACCTACGGACTACTCGGCGCCGCCGCACTCTTGGGTCTGGCGTGGGTGCGACGTCGTGCTCGCCGCGCAGCCGGCTGACATTCGCCTCGCTTCGCATTCGCATCTCGCATCTCGCAAGCGCCTGCCTCTTCTCGCAGGCGCTTGCCGCGTTGTTCAGGCGGTGTTCCTTCGGGCCCGCGCGCGCAGCCAACCGTCTTCGCGCATGGTTTCCTGTTGAAGCGAACGCAGCCGCGTCGAAAGCAGCGACGTGCGGCCAACGTAGCCCACCAGCTTGCCGTGATCGGCGCGATCGACGATGGGAAGTCGGCCGACTCCTTTGGCCAGCATCCGGTTCACCGCGTCGGCCACCGTTTCGTCAGGGAACGCCACGATCGCCGGCGAACTGCCAGCTTCCAACAAGGTGTCTTCCCGTCCGCCGGAGCGCTCGATCGCGCGCATCACATCTCTACGCGTGATCATCCCGGTGAGTCGCCCCGCCGCATCGACCAACGGCCACGCTTGATGATTCGAAATCGACGCGTCGTGGCTGGCGATCAGGTCTGCGAGGTGAGCGACCGTCGACTGCGCGGAAAGCGTTTTCACGTTTCGATCCATGATGTCTTCGATCGCGGTATGGCTAAAGGCGTCCGCATCGTAGTCCTGAGGAATGCGCAGGCCGCGCCGGGCGATTTTCTCGGTCATGATCGAGTTTTCCATCAGCATCCTCGCCACGAAAAACGCCACCGTTGATCCGGCCAGAATCGGCAAGAGTCCGTTCGGCTGGAGCGTCGTTTCGAAAGCGAAAACCACACTGGCCAGCAGCGCGCGCGAGGCGCCGGCAAACATCGCGGCCATTCCGACCAACGCGGCCACGCGGATATCCACGCCGCAGTTGGGCGCCACGTGGAGCAGCACAGCGCCGACGAGCGCGCCGGCCCCGCCGCCGATCGTGAGCAGTGGCGCCAGGGTTCCGCCAGACGTGCCGCTGCTGAGCGAAATGGACCAGGAGATAAATTTCATGCCGCACAGAAACGCCACGGTCTTGAGCGGCAGATGATTCGAAATGACATCTGAAATATTGTCGTAGCCGACGCCGAGCGTGCGTGGCGCAAAATAACCGACGAGACCCACCGCCAGACCGCCGATCGCGGGCCACCACATCCAGTGGATTGGCAGATGGTCAAACTGGTCTTCGATCCAGTAGACGATCCGAGTCACACCGACCGCCGCGATTCCCAGGATCACGCCAAGAACGGTATAAAGCCCAAGCGCAGCCAGACCGGCAGGAGCCACATCAGGCATTGGGAAAATCACCTCCGCACCTTCGAAATGGACGCGCATGCCGGCCGCGACCATTGAAGCAAGCGCCACCGGCACGATCGAGCGCGCGCGATACTCGAACAACAAGAGCTCCACCGCCAGGAGCACCGCGGAAATGGGACTGCCGAAAATCGCCGCCATACCGGCCGCGGCGCCGGCTGCGAGCAGCGTCTTCCGCTCCGCGGCCGTCGTGCTCAACGCCTGACCGATGACTGAGCCAAGCGCACCGCCCGTCGCGATGATTGGACCCTCCGCGCCGAACGGTCCGCCCGTGCCGATCGAAATGGCGGCGGAAATGGGTTTGAGAAAAGTGATACGCGCCGGGATGCGGCTGTTGTTTTCCAACACCTGCTCCATCGCTTCGGGAATGCCATGGCCGCGAATCGCGCGAGAACCGAATCGCGCCATGAGCCCAACGATTATGCCGCCGGCCGCCGGAACCAGAATAACCCACAGGCCGAGGTGATTGCCGGCTGGCGAGACGAACGCGCTCGAGAAGCGTCCGTAGAACGAGAGATTCGTGACCAGCCCGATGAGGTGAGTCAGCGCCGGCGCCACCAACCCGGAGAGAACGCCGAGGACGATGGCCACGAGCGACATCATCGCGAGAGCCGAATGTGAACTTGAGGAGGAAGGCCGGCTGGGCCGGGACGACGGTGTGGTCATGAAAAAATTTCCGGATGCGCGAGGCTGCCCTCGAACGCAGATGCCAAGCGGCGAACGCTACCTTGTGAAACGTAGCGTTCTGCAGTGCGGCTGGACGTATGGACGAGCATGAAAAACCGCCAATATATATCGTAGTACGACATAGTGTAAAGCCCGCGATGGGCCGGGCTCAGAGGCGTGTTAAAGCGAAGTACCGCATGGATTATGGGCATCGATCGCTGTAGGTCCGCGGGAGGAGCGGAGTCTTGTTTCACCCGCGGAGCGGTTTGCGTCCGCGAAAATTCGTCACATCACTGAATCGTCCGATCTTTCCGGCGAGCGGACCAAAGGAAGACGACGTCATGAACGAGAATCAGCCGGCATTCGATTTTCTGCGGCTGAATCAACGGTCGAAAAAGCCTCGCTCACGCGGCCGCACTGAAATTCGCGGTCCCTATTACACGCCGATGGGCAAGCGGTATCTGGCGGACGTGCTCGAGACGATGGGCGTCTATGTCGACGCATTGAAATTCGCCGGCGGCTCCTTCGCATTGATGCCGCGGGCTGCAGTGAAAGAGCTGATCGATCTGGCGCATCAACACGACGTGGCGGTCTCGACCGGTGGTTTTATCGAACGCGTCATCCCTGAAGGCCCTCAGGCGGTCGAAACGTATCTGCAGACCTGTCGCGAACTCGGCTTCGATGTCATCGAGTTGTCCTGCGGGTTTATCAGGCTGCCGCTCGAGGACTGGCAACGGCTCGTGCGAAAAGTGAAGTCGTGCGGGCTAAAGGCGAAAGCCGAAGTCGGGATTCAGTTTGGCGCGGGCGGAGCGAGCACGGCCGAAGCGCTGGAGGCTTTGGGGACGGGCGATCCCGCGTGGATGATCACGCAGGCGGAGCGACTTCTCGAGGCCGGCGCGGACGAGATCATGATCGAATCGGAAGGCATTACCGAAAGCGTTCACACGTGGCGCGCCGATGTCCCGGCGCGCGTGGTGGCAAGCCTGGGTTTGGACAAAGTGATGTTCGAAGCAGCCGACCCTGAGGTTTTTGCATGGTACGTGCGGAACTACGGCCCCGAGGTGAACCTCTTCGTCGATCACAGCCAGATCGTGCAACTCGAGTGCCTGCGCTCCGGAATCTGGGGACCGAATTGTGGGGTCGCGTGCACACCTACAAGGACAAGGAGAAGAAGCGGACCATGCAGGACTGAGTGATGGACGCTCTTCCCTGACGACGGCATTCGCTGCTGAAGCGGGCGGCGCACGACTTCGTTTCCCATCAGCGCGCGCCCGGATGCGGAGTCAGCCTATTCCGCACGTTGCAATGGGTAAGCAGCTCCATTGTGAGCGCGGAGGAGCGATGGTTTAGTTTTCCATGAAAGCGAACCTGC
The DNA here is from genome assembly GCA_035765635.1 of Opitutaceae bacterium. Lineage (GTDB taxonomy): Bacteria > Verrucomicrobiota > Verrucomicrobiia > Opitutales > Opitutaceae > EW11. The sequence goes on along the minus strand of DASTWZ010000039.1, from coordinate 2,713 downwards.
TCAAAGGGCTGCTGGCTCTCGCCATTTCCGCGGCGCCTATTCCCGCATTCGCCGCCGATCGCGTCGATCCTGCACAGCTTCCGCCCGCGGTGAAGAAAGCCCTCGACGAGGCCGCACGCGGCGAGCCCGTGAAAGAAATCACGATACATGGAGACCGCGAGCGTGCTGTCTACGACGTTGAGCTGGATCGGAAGAACGCGCCCAACCCGCATGTCCGCATTACGGAACAGGGACAAGTCGTGAGCGACGCGCGGACCGTCCCAGCCACTGAAGCCCCGCTCCTCAATCCGTACGGCGTGTCCGTGCCCGCCAATTTGCCGCGCCTGCGTCTTGAACAGTTGCCGAACGCGGCGCAGCAGACGATTCGGCGCGAGGCGGCGGGTCGTGATATCACTGCTATCACCGAGGACACCGTCGATGGGCGAAAGGCCTACTCCGTGCAATTCCGCGAGAGCGGCCGCAATCCATCGATGTATGTGGCGGAAGACGGCACGGTTCTCCGCCCCGCCGAAAAACCGCCTGCGCTGGGATTCGGGACGACATTTTCCGACGCGCCTGCGATGGTGCAGCAAACGATCCGGCGGGAAATCGGGGACGGGCAGATCGAACGCGTTGAAAAGCTTAACGAAGGCGGCGAGCCCAGCGCCTACAAAGTCAGCGTCAAAGACAGCCGCGGCACCTACGAACTTCGCATTTCCGCCGACGGACGTGTGCTCGGAAATACGCGCAGAAACGCGCCTTCCGCCAAGCGCGACTGATTCGAGCGAGCGCCGGCTCTCAGCGGCCCAATCTTTTATCGCGGCGCGTTAGCCGCGGATTCGCTTCGTCTCGAGAAGCGGCCATCGAGTCCGTCCGCGCCCTGCGGCGCGGACTGTAGGTAGGTTGGCCGGCGGGGACGCCAGCGCTCCCAGTCGCAAGCGTGCCTTCCTCGCCCTTTTGTTTGCGCTCTCAGTGCCTCCCGCGCCTTGGAAAGGTGCGCTCGGACGGCCGGGCGTCGGCGCCTCGCCGATGTCGGGGTATTGGTATCGGTATTGGTGTTGGTATTGGTATTGGCCGAGCGTCGGCGGTATCGCCGATGGCGGCCTCTGGGAGCGCTGGCGTCCTCGCCGGCATTCGATCTCCACGCCGCCCAAACGTTAACTCCACACCCGTTACAAACATCGCTGTTTTGGAGACGCATGTTAGTTCTGCGATCGTGGATTTTTCCGTTCGCGATGCAGAGCCGAGAAGCTTTTCCGCTGGCCGGCTTTGCGAAGCGGCTTCTGCGGGATACAGCTTACGGCCATGAAGAAGATTGGCTTTTTGTCCTTTGGCCATTGGACGCCTTCACCTCAATCGCAGACGCGTTCAGCTGCTGACGTACTGTCTCAGTCTATCGACCTCGCCGTCGAAGCAGAACGCCTGGGCATGGACGGAGCCTACTTCCGGGTTCATCACTTTGCGCGGCAATTGTCTTCGCCCTTCCCCCTTCTCGCCGCGGTCGGCGCGAGAACCCGGAAGATCGAGATCGGAACTGCCGTCATCGACATGCGCTACGAGAATCCGCACTACATGGCGGAAGAGGCAGCGGCGGCCGATCTCATCGCGGGCTCGCGTTTGCAGCTGGGCATAAGTCGCGGCTCTCCGGAACAGGTGATCGATGGATGGCGCTACTTCGGCTATCGCCTCGAGGAAGGTGAGGACGATGCGGCGATGGGACGGCGCCATGCCGAAATGTTTCTAGAACTCCTCAACGGGAAAGGCTTCGCCACGCCCAACCCGCGCCCCATGTTCGCCAACCCTCCGGGGCTGTTGCGGCTCGAACCATTCTCCGCGGGATTGCGCGAACGGATCTGGTGGGGCTCGGCGACCAATGCGACGGCCGTTCGGGCAGCGCAGCTCGGCCTCAATCTTCAGAGTTCGACCCTCAAGTTCGACGAATCGGGCGAACCGCTCCACATCCAGCAAGCCGCTCAAATCCGCGCCTTCCGCGCTGCCTGGGCCGAAGCGGGTCACACGCGAGTGCCGCGCGTTTCGGTGAGCAGAAGCATCTTTCCGATAATGAACGATCTCGATCGCGCGTACTTCGGAGGTCAGGGAGAGCAGTCGGACCAGATTGGATTTTTGGATGCGACGACGCGGGCCGTCTTCGGCCGAAGCTACGCCGCCGAGCCGGACATACTCATCGAGCAACTCCGGAAAGACGACGCCATCACCGAGGCCGACACGATCCTCCTCACAATCCCAAACCAACTCGGCGTCAGCTATAACGCGCACATTATGGAATCGATCCTCCAAACCATTGCCCCCGCCCTCGGCTGGCGGTAAGCGGAAAGCGCTAGAGCGTATAATTAAACCGTAGCCGCGAAAGGCACAGCGAAGTAAAGCCTCAGGGTTTCGATCACGACTATTTTTTCAGCCGCAAGAAGGCACAAAAAGCGCAAAGAGGATATTTATTAGGCCGACGCGGCTCAGAAATTTTTAGCCCGGCAGCGGTCTGGTCTTTTGGTTTGGAGTTACAAACCAATGCCCCAACCGCGTTGTGGAGCGGAAATTTCCAAAGGTATCGCCGACTCAGAATCCTCTTTGCGTTTTTTTGTGAGGGTATGTGGTTCAGAAGAAGAACAGAACCGCATGAACAATTAACCGTCCGGGGCATCGTTAGAGCCTGTGGGTGAATGCTAAAACCAACAGGCGGCCAACGGGAGACGCTCGATAAGAAGCATGGAGTGTA
>DASTWZ010000038.1:0-131666 GCA_035765635.1 Opitutaceae bacterium | reverse complement strand
TTCCTCGGTCGTCACATATTGGTAGGTCTTAGCCTTCTCACCGGTGAAACCAACTCCGACGAACGCCTTCGGGTTGTAATACAGGAGGAACGCCCCCTCAACCGAACCGATCAGTTCCATCGTGACTTCCACTTGATAGGCGCGATCCACCGCGATGCACGTCAGCGGCGAACTATCCGCCGGCGATCTTCCCGAGCCTCGCAGCTCAAGCGAGTGGTCGTTGTAGCGCACGCGATCCATTTCATTGGGCGCCGGATCGTGAAACGCCCACTGCACGCCGAACTTGTCGGTGGAGAAATCGTCGGAGAGTGCGAGTCCGGCCTGGACCGCAGTGCCGCCCTTCGGCCGCGGCAGCGGGCGTCCGAGGTCGCCACCTTTGGCGCGGAACCAGCCGTCCTCGGTCCACTCGATCGGCTCCAAAAGCGTCTGCCGCCCCAAGGTGCGAAAGCCGTTTTCATAACCATGATAGACCATCCACCAATCACCGCCCGGCCCCTCCAGCACGGTCGCATGCCCGCGCGACCACCAAGGCTCGTCGGCCGAAAGCGTGCGAACCAGCGGATTGTGCGGGCAATGTTCCCATGGTCCGTGGACGGAGCGGGCCCGGGCCGCGATGACCATGTGCCCGGTGACCGGACCGGCGGTGCCTCCGACCGCCGTGATGAGATAAAACCACGGACCGCGACGGAGAAGCTTGGGACCCTCTGGCGCGAAGTTCTCTGTCACCCAATTCTCGGGATAGCGCCACGGCTCGTAGGCCGGCTCCAACTTTCCGTCCGTCGCCAGGCCGTCGTCGGTGAGCCGAATCTTGCGGATGCCATTGACGAAGAGGTATCGCTTCCCGTCCTCGCCCACGACGTGGCCGGGGTCGATGCAGCCCTCGATCTTCAGGTCGATCGGATCGCTCCATGGGCCCTCGATCTTTTCGGCGTGAATGACAAAGATCGACCACGGTTTCCCGGGTGGGATCGCGGGGATGTAGACGAAATACCGGTTCCCGTGCTTGCAGAGGTCGAGCGCCCACACCGCCCCGATGTTCTGGCGCAACGCCGGTCCGACCGGTCGCCAGTTCACCAGATCGCGGGAATGCCAAATGACGATTCCCGGCAGCGAATTGAACGACGAGAAAGTCATGTAGTAGTCGGCGCCGTCCTTCAGGATCGTTGGATCCGGATGATCACCAGCCACGATCGGGTTGAGGAAGGTGTCGTCGCCCCGGTCGGCCAGGCGCTGTCCCTCCGGCCCCGGACCCCATTTCCGCGATTCCTTCGGGGACGTAACGGCCGCCGGCTCCGCCCTCAGCGCACGGCTTGTGATCGCCGGCCCGAGTAAGGCCGCGGCGAGCCCGCCCTTGAGAAAGGTCCGCCGCGTTCCGTTGAGGGATCGAGACGCGAACTCGTGTGGCTGCGGGTTACGACAAGAGGGGTGTGATGGATTCTCAGGGTTGGGCATGGCTTGGGTCTGGATCGATCCGTAACGTCAAATCTACCTGACATCCAGCCTTCCCACTGTCGTTCCGGCCCAGGCAAATCACCAAGGGGGAAGTGTTACAGGTGAGCACCGAGTTGATGCTCGCTGCGCTCGAATTCTTCTAGCTCTGCCCCGTCCGGTTGCGCCCCATTTTATGGGCGGTCAAGGTAGTATCGCTGCGCGATCTCCACCCCGCGCAAACATTCCGCTTCCCCCTCGTTGCGGACAAGTCCGCCGCCTCGGCGCTCCATCCAGCGCTTTGACTTTCGCCCATCCCGAGCGGGCGCTCAACCGGGCAGCACCCGCGATCACTCGACACCACGTCGAGAAAGGGAAACGCGGCTCGCGCGAGCGCTCACCATGCGCGTTTATGAAGCCAAGATCGTTTACTCCCTCGTTTCTCTCGGCGAAGAGGTCCGGCTCGACCGGCCGGAATCGGTTGTCGAATACCTCCGCTCCGCGTTCGACGAAAACCCGATGCAAGAGGCGTTCTACTGCGTCTATCTCGACCGCAAGAATCACCCAATCGGCCGCCACCTCATCACGCTGGGCACGGCCACGTCCACCTTGGTAGCTCCACGGGAGGTTTTTCGCGGTGCGATCCTCGCCGGTGCCACGGCCCTCATGGTCGCTCACAATCATCCCTCCGGCGATCCGGCGCCGAGCGCTGCCGATGTCCACATCACCCGCCAACTGCGCGAGGCGGCCAAGGTAATCGACATCGACCTCATCGATCACGTAATCGTCGGCGACGCGAAAGCCGACCCACTGAAAGTCGGCTACTATTCCTTCCGCGCTGCGGGCCTCTTGTGAGGCCCTTTTTTTTGGACAAGACCCACGAATCCGTGCATTGACTCATGCCTGCGCGGCGTGATGTTCACGCGCACGGGCCAGCCGCCCCGGGGGCCACCGGGGCGGTATTTTTTTGCCCACGCCGGCCGCACGGTAGACGGATGGAGGGAGTTACGTTTTCACCTCACTTGCACGAAAGTGGCGTGAAAACGTAACACGCCAAGCTTCACGGCCTAGTTTAAGTTGTTGCAAATAAAACTAGGTCCGCTTGTTTTATCTGCAACGGGATGAACCTTTCGGTTTAGTCCGTTGCGGATATGACTAGAGATACTGGATCAGAGCGACAGAAATTAAACCAACGGTTGACCACCGCCCCGGCCGGCGCGGTGCTCACCACGGCTTGGCTCAAAGGCCAAGGCATCTCAAGTCGACTGGCCAACTACTACGTCAACTCCGGCTGGCTGCATCGCGTCGGCGAGGGAGCTTTTACGGTTCAACCGGAGACGCCGGCTTGGCTCGGCGCGGTTTTCGGGCTCCAGCAGAAATCGAAGTTGCTCCATCCCGGCGGGCGCACCGCGTTGGAACTCTCCGGCCTCGCCCATTTTCTTCCGTTGGGTGACGCCTATCCCGTCTATCTTTTCAGCCGCGCCGGCGAACGGCTGCCCGCCTGGTTCAAGGGTCTGCCTTGGTTCAGTCGCGTCCGCCACGTCAGCACAAACTTCCTGCCCCAAGAACTCGGGTTGCGCGAACACCGGGAAGGAGCCCTCACCGTGACGGTCTCCGCGCCGGAGCGCGCCGCGCTCGAATTCCTGCACGATCTGACGTTGGACGGGGCGGGCTACGAACACGCCAACCTCGTTTTCGAAGGATTCGGCACGCTGCGATCCGAGGTGGTGCAGTCGCTCCTGGAGGCGTGCGCCTCGATCAAGGTAAAGCGCCTTTTTCTCCACCTCGCCGAGAAACAGGCGCATCCGTGGTTCAAGCAACTCGACCTGACCAAGGTTTCGCTCGGCAGCGGCAAGCGCGTGCTCGTCCCGGGGGGACGCCTCGATCCAAAATACCTGATCACCGTTCCGGTTACGGTCGAAACTCCGGCCGACGCCCCATGAGAGAAACGCGGTTCTTCCGACAAGCCGACCTGCTCGTGCAGGTCATGCCCTTCGTGAACGCCGAGGCCTGCTTCGCGCTCAAGGGCGGCACCGCGATCAATTTCTTCGTGCGCGATTTCCCGCGCCTGTCGGTGGACATCGATTTGGTCTACCTGCCGGTCGAAGATCGCGCGACGACGTTGCAGGGCATCGACGCCGCGCTCCAACGCATCGCGGCCAAAATCCGCCGGGCGATGCCCAGCGTGCAGGTCCGGGAGCATCGCAGCGTCAGCGACAAGTTTCTGGTTAAGCTGACCGTGCGTGCCGCGGACGGGGCCGAGGTGAAGATCGAGCCCAACACCGTGCTGCGTGGCACGCTGCATCCGACGACAGAACTCACCCTTTCGCCCAAGGCGGTCGAGCTGTTCGGCCGCTCGGCGACGATGCGTGTCGTGTCGCTGCCGGATTTGTTCGGGGGCAAACTGTGCGCCGCGCTCGACCGCCAACACCCGCGCGATCTGTTCGACGTGCATGGCCTCTTTCAGGCCGAGGGCATCACCGACGACATTCGCCGCGCGTTCGTGGTGTTTCTGGCGAGCCACGACCGGCCGATGAGCGAACTGCTCACGCCGAATCGGAAGGATCTGAAGCAGGTCTTCGCCGACCAGTTCGAGGGCATGACCCTTGATCCGGTGCCGCTCGCGGTGCTGGAAGACACGCGCGAGCGGCTGATCGAACGGATCAACGCGGACCTTACCGCCGCCGAGCGCGAGTTTCTGCTCTCGATGAAACGACTGGCGCCCAAGTGGGAGCTGCTCGGCCTTCCCGGCGTCGAACGCCTGCCCGGACCGCAGTGGAAACTCTACAATCTGCGGAAAATGGACGCGGCGAAACGACGCGCGGCCGAGGAGCAGCTCCGGAAGCGACTCGGGCTGTAGTCGGCGCCCCCATCAGGCGGCGAAGGCGGATTTGGGCAACGCCAGTGGCGTCACATTCTTTTCGGCGGGAAGGCGGCGCAGCAAATCGTTCCGGATGTGCCGCCACGTCGTATTCTCCATGGCGACAAGCTTGGCCCGCAGTTCGCCGAGATTGAAGGCCTCCGCCGGCTGCGCCGAGCGGTCGCCCAGCAGGGCGGGCAGCTTGCCCGCGAGGGTGCGCCGAAACTCTTCCCGCCCGGGTTGGAAGTAGTGCTTGAGCACGATCGCCGTCGTGCGATGCCCGGTGACCTTCTGCACGATCTCCAGCGGCACGCCGGCCGTGAGCGCCACCGTCACCCACGTGACGCGGAACGAATGGAAATCGCGGAGCGACGCCTTGCGCAGCCCGTGCTCGCGGTCCTGTTGCACCGCGCCGCGCGTCGGCTGCTGCGTCTCGTCTTTCGGATTGAAGAAGCCCGCCGCCTTCATCACCCGACGCACGCGGTCGGTGAGATGATCCGCGTTGAGCCGGTAGTGTGCCTCCAGCTCCGGGAAGACGTAGAAGGGTGGACGGGGCGCCGGTTTCGCCAGCGCCTTTTCGAGCACGCTGCGCAGGAGCGGGAAGATCGGGATTTGCACCGTCTCACCGGTCTTCGCGGTCTTCACCGTCACGAAGCCCCCTTCGAGATCGACCGAGCTACGCAGCAGCGTGCAGCAATCGCCCCGCCGCATCGCGGTGCACATGCCCGTCACGATGAGCGGATAGATGAAGGGATCGGCCTTGGCCTTTTCTTCGAGCAACGAGAGTTCCTCGACCGAGAACGGCTTGCGGAAAACCGTCTCGCCGTCCTGGAGCGGGATGGCCGCGAACGGATTCTCGGCGATGCCCGCCTCCTTGCGCAGCACGTGAAACACCGAGCGCAGGTGAATGAGCGTGTGGTTGTAGGTCTTGGCGGCGACGCCGCGCGCCAGCTCCGCCCGGCAAAACGCGTTGGCCAGCGGAGCCTGGATTTGCGCCATTTCGTAGAGCGACGGGGAGGTTTTCTTCGCGAAGCGGATGAACCGCTCGATGCAGGCGACCTTCTGTTTCTGGTAGCTGGCGCTCAGCGGCCGGCGGCGCAGGACCGCGCACCAGCGGGGGCCGATCTCCGCCAGCGGGATCGAGCTGACCCGCGAACCCGTGCGAATCTCGTGGATCGTCTGCACCAGCTCTTCCGCGCTGCTGCGTCGCTTTAGGTCGAGTTGGAGTTTTTCGAGGGCGGCCTGCGCCTTCGCGCGCGTGCGCTCAAAAGCCATGTCGCCGAGTTCGGTCAGCGTGGGCGGGACGGTGCCGCGGACTTCCACCGCGAGGTTCTTCAGAATCCGGCGATCACCGATCGCGACCCGACCATACCACCATTTGCTGCGTGGATAACGTAGTTCCAATGCCATGACGTTGCTCTCCTTTGTTGCGTTGAGGTTTTGCGACCTGGTGCAACTGCGGGCAACGGGCAGCACCTCCCGAAATCACGGTAGCCAAACATTACGCCAAACATGCCCCCAAAGTGGGGTTAACTGCTTGAGGGTGCGGGAGGTCGAAGTTGCCCTCATAACCTGAAGGTCGCTGGTTCAAATCCAGCCCCTGCACCCATGAAGGCCGATTACGCAAAGTAGTCGGCCTTCTCCATTTTCAGGCAGGACAACTGCTCCGACGGCTGGAGTTGAACCAGCGCGATGGTTCCTACGGCCCTGTACATCGCCATTGGAGTTGCTGCAGGTGTCGGTGTTTTGGCAGGGATCCTCATCGGGCGCGCCACAAAATCTGATTAGTTCAGGGGAGGGCAGTTCCTACTGCCCATTTTGGAATTGGCTACTTTTCCATAGGCAGGATTTTTAGCCGATGCGTGTGCCCAGCGCATTTCTTCACCGGGCATACCTGCTGCTTTTAAGCACTCCGCTTCTTGCTTTTTCAGCGGTTGATAAAGGCGTGCCAGAATTGCTGACGGCAGCACGAGGTTTGGAATATGCGGCACTCATCATGCGGAGCCCACTTGCACCAGGCGCTCCTGAAGCACGAGACGGTGCCGCATTTCTCCAGGATGTGCCTCAGGACATTTGGTTCTTTCCCGAAGCGCTCTGGCGCCGTGGGCAATTGCGCGTCCTCGAATATACTTCTACGCATCTTTCGAAGAATTGGGGGCAGCAAAGAGCCATCTAACGTTGGGCCGTCGACTCTACACCGAGGCACCGGGCACGTTTTCGTCACGGACCTCTTTTGTCGCGTAGCGTGAAGGGCTGTCTCCTACGCGCGCCGAGGCTGCGTAGTAGCGTGCGGCGCGCGGCGGAGCGTCTTTCCTAGATGTCCTAGGAATAAGCCCTTGACGTGACGCACTCCTAGCGCATCTAGGAGAGCATGGCTAAATCCTCCGAGTCTCCAGAGCTGCTTCAGGGCACACTGGATATGTTGATCTTAAAATCGCTCCAGCATCAGCCGATGCACGGCTTCGGGATTTCGGTGCGGATCCGGCAAATGTCAGGTCATGTGCTGCAAGTTGAGCAGGGCTCTTTGTACCCCGCGATTTACCGGCTCGAGCACAAGGGCTGGATCAAAGCCGAGTGGGGACTCTCAGAGAACAATCGCAAAGCGCGGTTTTATGAAATCACCGCCACGGGGCGAAAGCATCTCGCCGGTGAAACGAACAATTGGGTCCGTGTATCGGCCGCGATTAACACGGTGCTGAGCCACGCCTAGTCATCGCTCCTGAATTGAGGCGTTTTGCCATGATCATTTTTCAACTGCGTCGGTTATTCTCTTATTTTCGTCGCGATAAACTCGATGCTGAGATGGCGGAGGAGTTCGCCCATCACATCGAACTCCAGTCCGCGGAGTATCGTCGCAACGGCATGAGCGAGGAAGATGCCCGTACCGCCGCGCAACGGAGTTTCGGTGGTGTGGAACAGATCAAGGAGCGCGCGCGAGACGAGCGTTCTTGGCTCTGGCTCGAACAGTTGCTGCAGGATCTGCGATTCGCGGCGCGCACGCTGCTGCGCAAGCCGGGATTTGCTCTCGTCGCCGTCATCACGCTCGCGCTGGGCGTGGGGGCGAACACCGCGATGTTCAGTTTGCTCAACGGATTGCTGTTGAAACCGCTGCCCTACGACGACGCGGGGCAGCTGGTGTACATTTGGGAAAGTCGTACGGAAGTACGCGATAATTTGGTGTCGCCCGGCACGTATTTCGACTGGCGCGACGAGGCGACGTCCTTCGAAGCCGTTTCTGCCTATCGGCCGATCGATTTGAATATCACAGGCAACGGCGACCCGGAGCGAATATCAGGATGGCGAATGACTGCCGATGGACTCCGCGTGCTTCGTGCGCATTCGATCGTGGGCCGAACCTTTGTCCCTGACGAAGACCTCGCGGGAAATAACAAAGTCGTGGTGCTCACGGAAGAACTGTTCCGGCGCCGCTTCGGAGGCGATCGCGAGATCGTTGGAAAGTCCGTCCTGCTCAACGGCGAGCCTTACACTGTGATTGGTGTATTGCCGGCGGCGTTTCTCCCCGATCCCCAGGTGGAGTTTGTCGTACCTGAAGCCGTGGATCCGGCGCGTCGCACCATGCGCAACGCTCAATATTTGTGGGTAATCGGTCGCCTGAAATCGGGGGTGTCTGTCGCTGCCGCTCAGGCGGAGATTTTAAAAATCCGTGAGAGCAATGCGTCGCTTTATCCGAGGTACAAGGAGAACTGGACTGTATCCGTTGTACCGATACGCGATCAATTGACTCGCACGATCAAACCGATGTTGGGCGTCCTTGCTGCCGCCGTCGTCGTGGTCTTGCTCATTGCCTGTGCGAACGTGGCCAATCTGCTGCTTGCCAAAGCTTCGGGTCGAGAACGCGAAATCGCCTTGCGCATCGCTTTGGGTGCGAATCGTAGCCGAGTGATGCGGCAGCTGTTGACGGAGAGTATCTTGCTCGGGTTGTTGGGTGGAGTGGCTGGACTGGGTTTCGCTTACGGTCTGCTGGACCTCGTTCGCGCCTCGGACGCGCTGGCCCGCGTCGGCCGTTCGTCGGAGATCACGATTGATGGTCAGGTGATGGCTGCGACGCTCGTGCTCAGTTTCGTGACGGGATTGGTGTTCGGACTTGTGCCAGCACTGCAGACCACCCGTCTCTCGCACGCCGATGCTTTGAAATACGCTGGGCCTGGCGGCGCCATCGGGCGAGGCGCGGGCCTGCGTCGTGTTTTGATCGTGGCTGAAGTTGCGATGGCGATGCTGCTGCTGGCGGGCGCGGGGTTGTTGTTGCACAGCTTCTACAACCTCTCGCGCGTATCGCCCGGCTTCGACGCCGAACCGGTTTTGACCATGGCCGTTTCTCTGCCGAACGCGAAATATCCGAACGCAGGTGCGCGAGCTCGGTTTTACCAGCAGATCGTGGAGAATCTTGAAGCGATCCCGGGCGTGCAACGTGCCGCCGTCTGCGGAAGTTTGCCGATGGGAGGATCGTTCTCAAATTGGTTTTATCAAATCGTCGGCCGAAAAAATGCCCCGGAACAGGGCTACATCGCCGATCAGGATAACTGCACGGCTGGATATTTCGCCGCACTGTCCATTCCATTGAAGGGGGGCCGAATTTTTTCGGACGCGGAAACAGACGTGAACAGCGTTGTGATCAACGAAGAATTCGCCCGCCAATATTTCCCGGGAGAAGACCCACTCGGTCGCACACTCACGGTTTTCGGCAGTCCACTCCAGATCATCGGTGTGGTGGGCAACGTTCGGAATCGCAGCCTCGAGTCGACGACGGCGCCGATGGTCTACCGCTCGCAATCGGCGGTAGATTCTTCTCGCAACGGCTACGTCATGATTCGCGCGCAGGCGACGCTGTCAGGGCTCGGGCTTTCAGCCCGGCAGGCGATTCAGGCTATCGACCCGGCGCAGCCGGTGGCGAACGTTCGCCGACTCAGCGACGTGATTAGTGCCTCCATCGCCCAGCGGCGCATGACTTTGTTCCTTCTCGGCGGTTTTACCGCGACCGCGCTCGTTCTCGCCGTGGTCGGTTTGTATGGAGTGGTTGAATACACGGTTTCGCAACGAACGCGCGAGTTGGGACTGCGGATTGCCCTCGGAGCCCTGCCACAGACAGTGGTGCGCTCGACCGTGGTCGGCGGAATGAAACTCGTCGCGATCGGACTTGGCCTAGGTCTCGCGGGCGCCGTCGCAACGACGCGACTGATGTCGAGTTTGCTTTTTGAAGTGCCGCCACTCGACAGCGTAGCGCTGGTGGGCGGCGCTCTGGTCCTCGCGGCGGCGGCCGTGGCGGCGTGCTGTTTACCCGCACGCGCCGCTGCGCACATGGACCCGATGGTGGCGTTACGAACAGAATAGCAATACTGCGGATGAAGAGGGGCACCTCGCCAGCGACCGGATACGCCATCGGCGATAAATTTATTTCGGCAGCAGCAGCGTGCCGTCGCGCGATCATTGCTGTTGATCGTTCCACTGGATCAGGGCTTGGGCCTCGTCGTTGTATCCGCAGCGTTGCGCTGTTGTCGCGGCGCGAAGGAAGCAAGAAAAGGGGTCAGACCCTAATGTCTGTAGTGTTATTTACATGTAATAGCATCTCGCGCTCGCGGGTTGTTTAACCTCCGCGGCACTTGACTACAGGCATTAGGGTCTGACCCCGTCGGGTCGCCCGTGGGAAATATTTTTCTGATTTAGTGTGCTTCGTGTGACTCATGGGAAACAAATCGCGCTGCACGATGGATGGCGGCACGGACGCGCTCGTAGGTGCCGCAGCGGCAGAGATTCGTGACAGACTGGTCGATATCTTGGTCGCTGGGATTTGTTTTCCGTTCGAGCAAGTGCGCGGCGGCCATGATGAAACCGGGCTGGCAGTAACCGCATTGTGGCACTTGCTCTTCTATCCAGGCCTGCTGCACGGCGTGCAGTTTCCCATTCTGCTTTAAACCTTCGATCGTCGTGACGTTGGCGTCTTGCGCGAACTTGATGGGGAAAGAGCAGGCGCGGACGACGTTGCCATTCAGATGAACGGAACACGCGCCGCAGAGCCCGGCGCCGCAGCCGAACTTTGTGCCTTTGAGGCCGAGCTCGTCTCGGAGGACCCAGAGCAAGGGCGTGGTCTCATCGACGTCGAGTTCATGAAGTGTTTGGTTGATGGTGAGTGAAATTTTCATGGCGGAGAATTCAGGCGAGGTTGTTGGAGCCGCGGAATTTCACGCCTGAGCGCGCGAGTGGAAGGGCGCGCAGACGTTTGCCGGTCGCGGCGAAGATGGCGTTGGTCAGAGCGGGTGGAACGCCCAGCGGGCCGAGTTCGCCGATGCCGCCCAACTTTTGTCCGCTATCGATGAAGTGCGTCTCGGTTGGCGGCGCGTCGGGCAGGGTGAGAATTCTATAGCCATTGAAATTCGTTTCCGCGACGCCGCCGTCGGCGAATGAAATTTCCGCGGCGTAGGCCTGGCTCAAACCCCAGACCACGCCGCTGGCGATGCTGGCGGAAGCGATGCGCGGATCGAGCACGGTGCCGCAATCGATCACAGAAACCACGCGGCGTATATCAACCGTTAGGTCATCTGTGACGCGCGCCTCGACGACTTGGGCGAAGTAACTGCCGAAGCCGAAACCGCACGCGATGCCGCGCGCGAGTTCATCATTTGCCGGCCGCGCCATGCCGCTTTTTTCCGCGGCGAGATCGAGCACGGCGAGGAGGCGCTCATTGCCCGATTTCTTCGCGAGTAAGCGCCGCCTATAGCGATACGGATCTTCGTCTGCGCGATGTGCGAGTTCGTCGATAAAACTTTCGAGGAAGAAAAAGTTCGGACCCGCGCCCGTGGTGCGCCAGACCATCGTCGGCACCGGCACGTCGAGAAGATGAAAACCGACCTTCAGGTTTTCGATCGGATACGCGATTTCGTCGAGGGCCTCGACGCAGAGTGGGTCGATTTTCGGATTGGGAAATGGCCCCGGCGAAACCGGGCGGAGGATCGTCGGCGCCACGAGTTTTATTTCCATGGCGGCGGGCGCGCCGTCGGCTCCAAGCGCGGCGCGGACGCGTTGTGTGAACGCCGGACGATAGTGATCGCGCGCCATGTCCATTTCCCGCGACCAAATCAGTTTCACGGGTCGGTGCACCGCTCGCGACGCGTAGGCGGCGAGCGCTGCGTAGTCGGCGATCAATCGTCGACCGAAACCGCCGCCGAGATAGGTGCGATTCACAATCACATTTTGCTTCGGGATTCCGAGTCCGTAGCTCAACACGATCTGACACATCTCCTGGCCCTGCGTGGGCGCCCACAGCGTGCACCGATCGCCGTCGACAAAGGCGGTGCAGTTCATCGGTTCGAGCGGCGCGTGCGCTTGCCAACCGGAATGATATTCCGCGCTCACGACATTTTCGGCGTCGGAAGCGAGGCGCTTGTCGGCGTCACCTTCGTGCACGACAGGCTCGAAAGGTTTTCCCGCAAACGCCGTCTCGTAGGCGGCCTCGATCGTCTTTGAATCAAAGAGCCCCGTCGGTGGCGGCGACCAACTCACGTCGACCGCGGACAATGCGCGAGCGGCCTGCCAGTATTTTTCGGCGACGGCGATGACCGCATCGGATTTTTCGCCGTTAGCGGTCAACGCCTGCCGCAGCACAACGATGTCGACGACGCCCGGCATGGCCTTCGCTGCGTCAGTGTTTACGCGCTCGATCGTCGCACCGAAGGCGCGCGGAAACGGCACCGCTGCATGCGCCATGTTCGGTACGACAACGTCGATTCCGAATACAGCGGAGCCGTCGATCTTGGCCGGAATGTCGACTCGCTCCAGCTCCACGCCGCCCACGAGTTTCCAATCTTTGCGTGGCTTCAGTTTCGGTTTCGCCGGCGCCGCGATTTTCGACGCCGCCACGGCAAGCTCGCCGAACGAGGCTTTGCGTCCATTGCGATCATCGAAAATGAAGCTGTCGGCGACGCGGAGCTGTTCTGGTTCGATTTTCCACCGCGCTGCGGCCGCAGCGATCAGCATTTCGCGCGCGGCTGCCGCCAGCGTGCGCACATAATCGTGAAACGTGCGGATGCTCTCGGCGTTGCCGGTGAACTGCCAGTGGTATTGAGGATTCTGATACGCGGGTCCGACGAGCGAGTTCTCGCGGCGGACGCGTTTCCAGTCGGAGCCGAGTTCGTCCGCGACAATCGCGCTCAACGTCGTCTCGATGCCCTGTCCCATTTCCGCCTGGGAAACGACGATTGTGGTCCAGTTGTCCGGCGTGATCTGTATCCACGGATTCAGTACAGCGGGCTTTGCGTCCGAGATGTCGGTGATGACTGTGGCGCCCGCGGCCGAGGCCGGAGCGGCGATTTCCCAGCGCACCATGAATCCGCCCGCGAGCAGGGCAGTGGCGCGTAGAAAATGCCGGCGGTTTATCTCCACAGTTTTTGTCGCTGTAGTCATGGTGTGATTCCTTTCGCTTCGGGTGCGGGAGACGGCGCGCCGGCCGCGATCCAATCTTCAAAACGTTTCACGAATTGGTCGTGCGTGAGCGGAGGCGTCGCGCGATGGCCGCCAGGCTGCCAAGCCCAGAGAACGAGACGTTCGTGATTCAGGTGGTCGACGATCTGCGCGAGCGTGCGGCCTCCGTTTCGCTGCGGATCCTTTAACTGTTCCGCGAGATCGTGATCGTTCAGCGCTTCCCACGCCATGGTGCGAGGCGCGACACTCCAGCCTGGCGCACCCGGAACACCGTTGAGCTGATTCTCGACTTGATGACACGTCGTGCACCGCATCCCAGCAGCGCCTCGATCGTCGACGCCACGCGTGACGGGCGGAAAATGCGGCAACCGCGCGTCCGTTTGCCGCGGCACGTCTCCGGCAGGATGACAATTGAGACAACGCGGGTGCCGCAGAACCGACGCGACGTCTGTGAAGGCGCGCAGACCCTCTTGCTCCGCCGATGCCGATGACGCGGCACGAACGACGTTTGCGCTCGGCGAGGGTGAGCCCTTGCCATCGTTCTTTGTGCTCCCATCGCCCCCTCCAAAAGCGACCGAAGCCGCGACAACTGCGGCCCAGCTGCCAACAGCGGCAATCAACCACTGCATGCCGCCAACTCTGCGAGGCGTTCTGAATATCATGAGTGTAATTTAGAATTTAAATTGAGAGCGAAAGGTGAGCGCGGACGTGCCGTTATTCGGCGTGCCGTGCCGAATGAAATCGCCCGCGAGGAAAACGGCTCCGATCGCCTGGAGCGTCAGAAAACGCGACGCGACCCAGGTACCGCTGAGGGTGAGCTGCAGACCGATAAAACGGTCATCTTTCGCGC
The DNA here is from genome assembly GCA_035765635.1 of Opitutaceae bacterium. Lineage (GTDB taxonomy): Bacteria > Verrucomicrobiota > Verrucomicrobiia > Opitutales > Opitutaceae > EW11. The sequence goes on along the minus strand of DASTWZ010000038.1, from coordinate 118,095 downwards.
GGCCGTCGCGAAAATAAATTTGAGGCGGAGCGTAGAGACCGTCCGATATTTCCGAGCGCCACAGAAAATCCCATTGGCACGAAACGCAGAATCGGCGCGCTGGGTTGAGCTCGATCGCCGCTCCGGCATCGAGCGTGTTGGCTCCCGTCAACAAACTCGTGTCTCCGAAATAATCTCCGCGGGCGAAGAGGCAGTTGAACGTATTTATTTCTCGGTCCGCACGATCGCGGTCCCCGGTCACGTAGCTCAGTCCGAACGTTAGTTTCGGAACAAGCATGGCTTTTTCCCAATGATAACTCGTGAAGAGCGCGGTGCCCCAGGCGTCGATCTCCAGCGTGCCGAGTCGGCCGAACTGCTTTGAGGCCTCGTAGTCAAAATCGAGCGACCCGAGGTGGCCGCTGATGCGCGCGCCTACCGTTTGGCGATGCTCTGGTCCCGAAGCCTGTTCGTAACGGAGAAACGAATTCCGGTAATCGAAAAAGAAGACGTCCGACCGCAACAAGCTTTGCGCCCGAGCTTGCTGCCAGCCGACGTTCACTCCTGAAAACTCGATGGTGCGTTCGAGCCAACGATCGTCCATCGATCCGGGCCGTGGCTGGACGGCCGTCCCGCAGAAAAGGTCCGCATCGAAAGCGCCCTCCGTGGCGTGAACGCGCGCGGCGTCGAAGGCCAGCCGCACGTTCGGCCCTTCGCGCACTTTCAAGAGCTGATGTCCGCCGAGCAGAATTTCCTGCCGGCCGACGCGAATATAATTTTTGCGCGCCTTGATGTCTCCGGCGAACGACAGCTCGGCAAACAATTGCTGCGCATCCAAACGATCTTCGTCGACCGGGAGCGCCGCGGGTTTTTTCCCCTGCTCCCAGGCCGACCCGAGTTGGCCAAAGACTCTGAAGCGCGGGGATAACTCAAAATCAGAATGGAGCAGGTAGCGCTGCTGTAGAGATTCCTGGGAGCCAGGGATGCGGCCAAATTGATCATCGTCTTTCACGATGTATTGCCAACGCACCTCGCCGCCGACGGAGACGAAAGGCTCCGCCGTGCCTGAGCCGAGCGGAATATATTTCAAGGAGCGCCACAGCTCGGAGGCCGCGTTCAAGGCGGAGCCCTGATACTCTTCTTCATAACGCAGCAAGCGGAACGAAGGCGGCCCCGACGGAGTGTTGCTTGTGGGATTTGCGCCGGCCGCTGGCGTCATCTGCGCTTCGCCAGTTAAAGGCAGAAACAATATAATAAATGCCAGAGCATATTGGCCGATCGATAAACGAGTCGCAGCCAACGCGCAGGCTGCGTCCCTAACTCTGGCTGTTCGAAGACGAGGAGAAGGCTTGCTCCTGCTATAATGCCGCCGCATATGAGGCGCGTTCGTATATTCACGAACCGCTTCGTCAATACTCCACAAATAAGTAATATACTCACCTTCCGGTAAGTATTGTAGCTATGAAATTCGAAGAATGTCCCGTGGCGCGCGCGCTGCATTTCATCGGCGGAAAATGGAAGCCGCTGATCCTTCACGAGCTGATGGGCGGACCTTTGCGAGCCAGTGAACTGGCGCGGCGAGTGCCGGAAGTTTTGCCCAAGGTTCTCACCGAGCAGCTCCGTCAGCTCGAAAGCGACGGACTCATCGCGCGGGAAGTTCGCCCTCAATTTCCCCCGCACGTGGAATATTCGTTCACAGAGTTTGGACAGTCACTGCGGCCGTCGCTGCGTGAACTCTGTAAATGGGGCGAGCGAAGCGATGTCCAGGCGGTCGTCGCTCGTCGAACTGGAGCGCGCGCATCGTCGGAGGATGCAAGAAAAGGGGTCAGACCCTAATGTCTGTAGTGTTATTTACATGTAATAGCATCTCGCGCTCGCGGGTTGTTTAACCTCCGCGGCACTTGACTACAGGCATTAGGGTCTGACCCCGTCGGGTCGCTTCCTGCGCAAATGACCGCCACCGAAAATAAAATCAGAGCAGAATTTGCGCGAAGCTTAACCCAGGAAAATATACTATAATGACCCAAAGTTCTTCAGCTGGATCTTCCACTTTGGATCGCGGCGGAGATCGCTCTCGGCGTCGAGGAATTGTCTCGATGCTTCCGCTTTCCCTTTTAGCTGCCAGTCGAGCCACGCTAGTGCGACGCGCGTAAACTCGCCACCGTGAGGGCGACTATACGTGCCTGCGTGGCCGACGTCGAAATTAGTCATCGCGATGGGCACGTGGCTCACTCTCGAGAAATCATCCATCGCGTTCTTGTACGCGATGTCCGAAGGCCCGCCCATGATGTAGATCACTGGCGCATGATAATTTGCGAGTGCCTGCTTCGTGATGGCCGGCATGCCCTTAAGTGGCGACGGCTCCGGCAGTACTCCGCTGTTACAAACGACGGTGGTGGTGATGCGTGGATCGCCTGAAATCTCGATTGCCTGGAGTCCGCCGCAGGACATTCCCATCGCCGCGACTTTGGCGGTTTCAATTTTTCCAGAATAGATACTCCCTGCGGCTTTGTTTTGCCCGGTGATCCAGTCCAGCGCAGCAAGAAGCTGACTCGAGTTCGTGGGCTGCTTCGGCGTGAGTTCGTGGACGTCAATTTTGTCCAGCAGCCCGATCGCTAATATAATATAACCGTGCGACGCAATTTCGTTGAGGAAGTTTTTGTGTTCCTGGGTGGTGTTGGCGCACGCGCCGTTTCCCCAAAGTAGAATCGGAAGCTTTCGATCCGGCCCAAACGCTGCCAACTCGGCCGGACGAAAGATCGTCATGCCAGGTAGGGTTCGGTCTTCCGTGGCGATCGCTGGATAGGGTCCGGTGCCGCCGTTCTCGACCACCACGACGTGGGTCTCTGCTCGCGCGGGTTCGGTGGGTAAAATGCGTTCAGCGCCGCGACCAACAGCGCACAATGGAGCAATTAAAAGGAGGGTTCGAAGAAGCGATGAGTGCATGAAGTGAGGGCGTGCAGAGTGAATTGGTTTTTGAGTTCGGTTGGACAAACGCCGGTCATTTTGCCCAAGCGTCGCCTTCCGGTGTGCGTCGCCACGCGAAGTACGAATCCAAGACTTTTAACGCATCGAGATCGGGCACCGGGCCGAGGTGGAGTCCCTGGCTGAAATACATCAGCTGAGGATTTTTCTCACTGAACTCCGGCCAACGCGGAAGTCCTTCGCCGTTTGGATCTCCGCGCTTCGCAAAGTTGACCCAGTACGAGGACATCGCGTCGGAGATGGCGAAATCGGATTTCGTGAGTTCCGGATTGTCGCTCTTAAGGTGCTGAAAGACGTAGGCCACTTCCTGACCGTGCGGTGAGCCCTGGTCGGCATGGAGCGAATCCTTCGGGTAATCCGGATGCTGATCGAAATAGTAGAAGAACACTTTCGATTTGCCTGTCTCGCTTTGCAGACGCGCCCACGTCCAGGTATGCCAGCCAAAGGCGGCGTCGCGATTCAGATTGCGGGCCGTCCGATTCACGCGCCCTTGAGCAACGGGATAGGCCTTCAGCAGATCGTCGGCGAACTTGCCATAACGGGCTCTGACGCCTTCGAGATGGGCTTGCGGCGTCGGAGCGGAAAAGAAACTCGCCGCCTCGTCTGAGTTGTAGCCCACGATCACATCGACGTCGTTGTATCGACCGTTCGAATACAACTTATATTGGTCGTCGGTGATCACCCAGCCGTCGATGTTCGGCCAGCCCCAACTGACTTCCCGGCCCTGCGGAAGTTTCTCGGCGGAAATTTTGCGAAGCTCCGCGATCGACGACACGCCCGCGGCTTTGGCGTAGTCTTCACCGGCTTTTTCCGCGTCGTGAAGCCGCTTCATGTTTTCGCCGGGATAGGTCGTCGGGCGTGACGGACCGAACGAGCCTCCGCTCTCTGAAATCGCACCGCGAAACAACCCCTTCGCCAGCGGAGAGGCGCACAGCATGCTGACGGAAATGCCGCCCGCCGACTCTCCGAAAATCGTGACCTTTGTCGGATCACCGCCGAAAGCTGCGATGTTTTTTTGAATCCATTGCAGTCCGCAGATCTGATCGAGAAGCCCGTAGTTTCCCGAAACATGCTGCGGTGACTCGGCGCTAAGTTCGGGATGCGCCAAAAAACCGATCTGGCCAACGCGGTAGCCGATGCTGACCACCACGACTCCCTTTTGCGCGAGGCGTTCACCCGGGTCCCAGCGCGTGCCGCCACCGTTGAAGCCGCCGCCGTAAATCCAAACTAAGACGGGCAGATGTTCGTCGGCCGATTTGGCCGGAGTCCAGACGTTGAGATACAAGCAATCCTCACTGATCTCAACGCCACCGGCGGGTGCTTGCATCGGAATCGGCGCGAACTTCGTGGTTTCGCGCACACCTTTCCATTTTGCCGCGGGTTGCGGCGGCCGCCAGCGAAGGTCGCCCACCGGTGGCTCGGCAAACGGAATTCCGCGATACACGACCAGCCCGTCCTCTGCGACGCCCTGAACTTGCCCGTACTGCGTCAGCACCGGCGCCGGACGCGACGCGCTAGCAGCAGCGGAGTGGACATCGTGAGCACCGGTCGGAGGGGCCGCGGAAAGGAGCACGGGAAACAAGGCCAGCAGTAGGGCGAATCTCAGGGTGGGCATAGGGTGTTGGGCTAATCGGAGTTCTTGTGCCCGAGTGCGCTAAACTCAGGCATCAACGCTGAGGAAAGGTCTGAACGCGGAAATAGGTGACCGGGCGAGTCGGACTCAGGTGCGCCGGGAGACTCGCGCACGCGGACGCTGAACCACGGATTCGTCCGGATCCGCGGCGAAGGCGCGCATCGCGTCGGTAAGTTTTTCGAGCAACCGCTGCATCTCGGCGGCTTCGGCCTCTGTGAGTGTCTCCCGAAAAATTTTCATCACCGTGCGATGCCGCTGATGAAGTTTAGCGCAGAGCCCTCGACCACTCTTGGTCAGCTGAACAATCCAGGAGCGCCCATCCTCGGGGTTGCGGTCGCGGCGAAGGTGGCCCTCTCGCTGCAAGGTGTCCAAGAGCCCGGTTAACGTGCCATTCGGCAGGTGAGTTTTCTGCGCCAGCGAACTGACCGCGCAGTCGCCCAGTTCCTCCAGCGCATGAAGCACGGTCGCCAAACCGGGAGCCTGAGACTCCACGCCGACGCTGCGCAACGTGAGGTCATTGAACCGGCGAAAGCTGAGCGACGCGCGGACAAAGCTAAACGGCAGATCTTCCAGCACGGAACGAGGGGTAGCCATCGTGGATGGGGTCGAATTACTTCGAGGTCGAAATATATTCGCGCGTCCGTCAAGGCTCTTTATTCGAGCGTGGCTCCGTTCGGAGGTTAGGACAGTTCTAGATAAACGGGAGTTCTAACGTGCCGCGATGAGTTACGATTGTGGGGCGCGGCCGGAAGGGGTCACGTCGCAGCATGCAGCAAGGTCACGCTTTCCTGATTGGTCGCGGCGCTGTCAGCCGAAGCATCTTACGTTGGCTGAAGAGACGCGCGCCGCGCACCAGGTTCTTGGTGGCAGCGCGCTCGAAATCGCTGGAGTGCGCCGGTACTTATTTACCGTGCGCGTGGACGACTTTGCCGTCGGCCAACTCGATCGACAGGTCCTCGTCGTCGGCGTGAACGACGAGCTGGGTGTAGTCCTCGCCGGCCACAGGCTTCAGGGTTTTTATATATTTGTCGGGACCGACCAGGTCTTCGTAGGTCGCCATCGGTTTCGAAGTCTCGAGCATATACTGCTGAGCCGCGGCTTCGAATTGGCGCAGGTTGTTTTGCACCGTCTTCTGTTGCGAATTCGTGCGGACTTTTTGGAAGGCCGGAATCGCCATCGCGGCGAGGAGGCCGATTGTGATCGGATTTGCCACGGCAAGCGTGGCCACATCGCTCTTTAACGACCGATTCCAATTCGAGCGGAACAGAATTCCGTCCGCTTCGTTGCTGCGAACCGCGGCCAGGGGCGCGCTGATCGGCGGAAGATTTGCCAACCAGCCTTGCACGACGGGTTGAGCCTCCGGATTTTGCGCCCCGATTTCAGTGAGGATTTTTCGCACGGAATCAAAAAAGTGCGGAGCAACATAAGCGACGCCATTCCCTTGGTCTCCAAGCGCGCGGATCGCCTCCAGAAAGTCCTTCTGGCCGGCCAAACCTCCGTCGTTCCGAGCCAAGCATTCGTTCAGGAAGTTACGATGACTCGCGAGAAAAAGGTTCTTCCCATCACTCGCGAAAATTGGGCGAAGATTCGGACTCACGCCGAGGTCGGGCGCTTCGAACAAGGTGAGATTGCCTGCGGTGGATTTGGTCAACGCCTTGACCTGACTGAGTCCCGGCTCAATTGCCGGAGCAATCCCGTCCACGCGAACGAAAAACGAAAAACTCGCCACTTTCATCGGCTTTGGTCCGGGAATGGTGAGGATCTGGTTTTCATCGACGCGGAGGAATCCAACGATGTGACCCTTCAGATTCTGAATGACATCCAGCGGAACGATTCCAGATGGCGTCTTCTGTTCGAGGAAGGCTTCAAAAGGTTTGAGCAGCGCATCGCCGCCGATCTTCGCCACCACCTGCTTCAGCGCGCCATATGCGCTCGGAAGATCGATGTCGCCCTCTGCAAAAGCATCCGCGTCGGACGGTGCAAACCGAGCCTCATCAAAGGCGTGCGGCGTCGCTCCAGTCGCGGCAAAAAAGCCATGCCGCCCGTTCGGCATATAAAGAAAAGCGCGGTTCCGATACATGCCGCCGCCAACCGCGACGGAACTCAGCCCAATCGCCTTCACATCCGAAAGACCGAGCATTCCGAATATCGCCGCGTAGTCCTGCTTGAGCATCGCGAGCTGCGGTTGAAACGCTGAAATCCGGCCAACCCCCTCGCTCAACCGTTGACCGAACTGCTCGACGTCGCCGTCGACATCCATGTAGCCATAGAATACGCCGCCCAATTCAAGATGTTGATTAACCGCGCCAAAATGAACGCTGCGCTCGGCCTCTGAAACCAAAGGCGCCGAAGTTTGGGCTAGAACGTTCACCGCGGTTGCGGCGAACAGAATGAATGAGGCACAACGAGCTCTCGCCAAGGAGGTATACATGCGGCGCCGATTGCAGCCGGCCATGAAATCCAGGCAAGATCGATCTAGGGCAATCGATGCGGGAGCTCCTCTAACAGGGCGCGAAGAGAGGTTGCGACGGCGTTGGCGAAGCGCCTGGGTATGAAGTGGCTGCAGGGAACTTGGGTGCAGCGCTTCAATCGCTATCGTAAATTTGCTGCATGCTGCGACGTGACCCCTTAGCGTGCCCCCTAGCTAATCGAGCTCACCGAACTCGGATTGGGTACACCGCTGAAGTCTCGCCATGAGAATCGCCACTTTCGCGACCTTTATTGTTCTCGTCCTTACCACAAGCGCGCGGGCTACGGAAGCGTTGGTATTTGAAACGTCGATACGGCTGCCTGGGGTCAAAGGCCGGATCGATCATCTTGCATTCGATGCCAATCAGAAACGGTTATACGTCGCGGCTCTAGGCAATAACACCGTTGAAGTTGTCGACACTTCGAACCGACAAAGGCTGAAGTCGCTTACTGGATTTTCCGAGCCGCAAGGTGTTCTAGTCGTGCCCGAGTCAGGACGTTTGTACGTAGCGAATGGGTCAGATGGCACGGTGAGGGTCTGGGATACCACGGCACTAAAAGAACTGGCGCGCATTCCCGTCGGAGACGATGCGGACAATCTCCGTTACGACGCTGCTGCAAAACGTGTTTATGTCGGCTTCGGAAACGGAGCGCTGGGCGAGATTGATCCAAAGTCCAAACAGCTGATTGGCCAGATCGCGCTCAAAGCCCATCCCGAGTCCTTCCAGATCGAGAAAGGCGGTCAGCGCATTTTTGTGAACACCCCCGGTTCACACGGGATCGCAATCGTGAATCGGTCAGCGAAAGCGGAGGTTAACTCTTTAGACTTAGGGTTCGCCGCTGCAAACTTCCCTCTCGCGCTCGATGAGGAACATCACCGTGTGTTCGTTGGCTGCAGACTTCCTCCGCGTCTTCTTATTTTCGATACAGAGACTTCGAAATCGGTCGAGAAACTCGATCTCAATGGAGACTGCGACGACATTTTCTACGATCAGCAAAGGCAGCGAATTTACGCGTCTTGCGGCGAAGGATACGTGGACGTTTTTCAGCGGGACGATGCAGAACACTACCGCCGCATCGCAGAGATCAAGACTGCGCCGAAGGCACGCACGAGCTTGTGGGTTGGTGACCGGCTCTTCCTTGCCGTACCGGCGAGCGGAGCTCAGGAAGCACACATCGCGGTGTACTCGCTCGGGCGTTAGGGTCAGAAGCCGCCGTTCAATGGGACTGTCCAAACCTGCAAACGTAGGTCAGGACGGTACTAGATCTGAACTTGATGAGGCTATCCAAAAAGAAGTCGGACCCTGACAAGATGCTTCTGGCTGCAGCGATGAAGCATTCTACTTCCGTGTCGAACAAGTGGCTTTCGACACAGTTGGATATTGGCGATCCTCGCGCTCTAAGCCGAAAACCTCTTCCGCTGGCTGAATTGTGATAGCAATCATCGCAGACTGAGTGGTTTGCTGCATGCTGCGACGTGACCCCTTAGCGTGCCCCCGTTCTGCGCACATCGGCCGAGGCGTGGCCGCAGCGCAGGCGCCGATTTCCGCGGGCCTTCGTCCCAGGGTATCCTGTTACGCTGAGAACTAGCTCAACCCCTATTTCGCGCTCGCTAAATTTACCTGTCCTAGCGCGGCCTTCACTCCTCGTGCGAGCGTCTCGGGCTTTCCGACAGCCCACCAATGCATGAAAAAGAGGCGCGGCTCTTCGGCTGTCATGTGGTTGTGCAGCGCATCAATTTCGATGCCGTTTTCAGCCAACACGTGAAACACCGGTGCCACTTCGTTGGCGGTAAGAATCATTTCTCCATAGGTCACCGCGCGGCCATCCTTCAGCATCTGAAATTTCACCTCGGGTGCAGTTTCAAGCGCATCTGTCGATGGCAGCGGCTCACCATCCATCGTCAGATGCTCGCGGCGCTGAAAACCGTATTCAATGATGTCGCCTTCCGACTCAGCTGGTTTCCCAAGCACGGCCATGACGGTGGACCAGTCTGGCTTTTCCTTTTCTGTTTCCTCTTTTTTAGGCCCAGTCGGAGTCGAGGTGCGCGCGAGCACGGCCTTCACCTTCCGGGCGAGTTCGGCCGGCGTGCCGCGGCCCGAGAGATGAAGAAACATGATCTTCGGCGTTTCGCCGATGAGGTGATTGTGGAGCGCGGTAAGATCGAGCCCCTGCTCATGAATTTCTTTTTCGACTGCCGGAAGTTCGTCTTCGCGCACGCACGTGTCGCCCATGAGCATCACGTCGCCGCTTTTCATCGGCCAAAAACCATACCAGCAATCGAACACCAAGTCCGCGGAAACTGGCACGCCCCCCTTCGTCACCTGCAAGTCGGAGCGTTCAAACGTCACGCGCAGCACCCCATCATCGACTTCGCCTTTGCGACCTAGCGTTTCCTGGACGGGTTTCCAATCGGTCGCTGCCAACGCCGAGATCGCAGTCATCATCGCCGCTATGGGGGCGAGCCAGCGTCCGAGTTTCATGGCGCGATGATGGATTAATGTTTGGCCTGCCACGCCGGCTCAGAGCGCTGCGTGTAATGCTGAAAGCTCGTGCGTAGTGCCCCAATGACTTCGGCGCTGGTTTCGCAGAGCGCCTTGAATTGAGGTTCATCTACTCGCTGAATGTCCTCGCGAAGGTGATCGGAAATTTCGGTCAGCTGGCGTTCAATATTTTCACAATGAACGCGGGGATCAGAAGAAGCCTCATTGGTCGTTTTCATGGGACAACCTAGTCCCCAAAACGCCTTTTTCAATGGCACCGATCCCTGCTCCGCCGGGATAACAAGATAATAGAAACTCCGTGACTACGCGGGAAGGATTTCGACGTAGCCTTCTGTTCCGTGCACGCGAAGCCGATCGCCGCCTTTGATTCGTCGCGTAGCTCCTTCTACCCCCACGACCGCGGGCAGACCATACTCGCGGGCAATCACGGCGCCGTGCGTCATCAGGCCGCCCACTTCCGTCACGAGCGCGGAAGCCGCGACGAAGAGCGGGGTCCAACTCGGATCGGTGTATGTGGTGACCAAGATTTCGCCGGGCTCGAGGTTTGCCTCTGCCATGTCGAGAACGACACGGGCGCGGCCTTCTATCGTTCCTGCCGAAACACCCAAACCGACGAGCGCGCCCGCCGGTAAGTCGCTTCGCCGGTAGGAGCCGTTCATCGCTTCGCCTTCCGACGTGAGCACCCGAGGCGGGGTGAGGGATCGATACGACTGGTAAGTTTCCTCGCGCTGTCGGATCAGCCTTTGATCCAGTTTTTCGGTGCAAACGACTTCGCGAAATTCCTCAAAGCTCAAGTAGAAGATGTCTTCTTTTTTCTGCAGAATCCCCTTCTTCACCAGACGTTCGGCCTCCTTCAAGAGGGCCTGCTTGTAGACGAAATAGCGGCTGATCATTCCGTATTTTGGATACTCGCGGTAGCCACTGAAGATTCGGAGGCGATCGATCTTACTCTTGGTTTCCTCCGCTTTCTGCGCTCCGTCCGGTAAAGAGCGGAGTCGCTCCAGCAGTTCTTTCTCTTTTTCCTGAGCTTCGCGGGCGCCTTTGGCGAAGCGGCGTTGGGCCTCGCCGGGAGGGAAGTTGCGGACGTTCCCGAGCAACAGAGGCAAGAGCGCGCTCGGATTTTCTCCCCAGCGCGGTCGAGTGATGTCGATTTCTCCGACGCAGCGCATGCCGTATTTATCAAGCCAATCGCAGATCGCCGCGCGCGCTTCTTCTCCTCCCGCGAAGCGAGGCAGCTCATCGAGAAAGTCTTCGTTTTCCACCTGCTGCAAAAGCGCGACCACCTCCGCGTGCGGCCGGATAACGTCCGCCACGTCGAGCAGCGCCAGACCCATTTCCGACGTCACGTTTCCGGGGACGGACTGCGCGAGAACATCCGCCACGTTTTTCTCGCCGAGCCAGATTCTAACGTGGTCGTTGAGCCACCACGCGGCCTCCATTCCCGCCATGACGGCTTGCAGGCTTCGCGGATCGAACTGCACCTCCTTCACGTCTCGCATGTCGGCCTGAATGAAATCGAAAAGGGTGGTGCCTGACTTCGTCTGAATCGCACGCTTCGTCGCCGCGATGCCCGCCTGAGTTTGCGCAATCAACTCGGCGACAATCGCAGGATCGGTTTCCAGAGGTTTGGCTGCGCCGCTACCCGGCGGAGTCCAGCGCGGCGCATTTTCAGAAACGGCGGGAAGAAAGTTTTCGCGTTCCGCGATCGTCTGCAGCGCATCCCGGATCAACGGATCGGAACGGCCCAGAGTTTCGAGGAGGGCGCCGCGACTCACCGGCGAGGCGAGAATCTGAGTCACATCGACGAAAAGCCTGCCGGCGGCTTCAGCCATGCGGCGGCGTGTCGTCATTTGCCAAATGGAGAGACCGAGAGGTTTTATCGGATCGGTCATCATTTGTTGATGGCCGACGGAAACGTAGACGTGGTTCTCCTTGTCAGCGGCCTCCGGAATGGGGAAGAGCGTGGTGATTGGCCGGCTCTGCACGATTTGGAAGCCGTCGTTGCTTAAACACCATTCGATGTCTTGAGGCCGTCCGAAATGGGCCTCGATCCGACGTCCCACCTCGGCGAGTCGGAGGACTTCCGAGTCGGTCAAAGCGGGGTCCGTTTGGCGGTGCGAGCTGAGGGCCTGTTTGCGCGTTCCACCCGAGGAGACGGATTCGATGGCGACTTCCTTGCGGCCGATGAGTTTCGAGAGAAGTGAGCCGTCTCGAACCTTGTAGACGTCGGCGTTGACCAATCCAGAGACGAGCGCTTCGCCCAGCCCGAAGCAGGCCTCGACCGAGGCGATCTTGCGATTGCCGGTCATGGGATCGGCGGTGAATAGGACGCCGGCCGCGCTGGGAAAAACCATGCGCTGTACGATCACCGCCATCTGCACTTTGCGATGATCGATCCCGTTGCGCTGACGGTAAGCAACGGCGCGATCGGTGAAGAGCGAGGCCCAGCAACGGCGAACGTGTTCAAGAATCGTCGTGGCACCGACAACGTTGAGAAACGTGTCCTGTTGTCCTGCGAACGAAGCGGTGGGCATGTCCTCAGCCGTCGCACTCGAGCGAACGGCATAGGCTTCGCTTTCTCCGAATTCATTGAGAGCCTTCGAAACCGCTTGCGCTGCGTCTTGGAAAATCGCGGCCTCCTCGAAACAGCGGCGAATCTCTGCGGCGAGATTTCGCGCTGCATCTGCGTCATCGGCCGTCAACCGCGAAAGGCGATCAATTCCACTCCGGATCGCCGCGCTCTCTTCGGCGACCTTTCGAAAAACCGCGGTACTCACACAGAAGCCTGGCGGGACCTGAACCCCTTCGATCCGCGAAAGCTCACCGAGCTGCGCGCCCTTGCCGCCCGCTGTCGCGACCTGCGTGCGGTCGATCGAGTGAAAACCGAGTACATAGCGATCCATCCGTTCCATTAGTGTCTTCCTTTAAACCTGGTTCATGTCCCGCGCTCCGTGCCGAGCCTTCATGGGACACGATGCACCGCTGCTGTTCCCCGCAATTTTCTCCGGAATAGTGCGAAGTTGCTTTGCCGGTGATCCTTGGATCGAGTGGCGCGATGATGCACCCTCGTCATTCGGGATGGGTTAGGATGTTGGGAGTTGGTTTAGTATTAATCAGTGCTCGAGCGGAAACACCGACTGCGCAGCCCTCGAATTCGCACTCGAATTCCACTTCGCAGCAACCGGCACCAGCGACGCCGATTTTGCGTCCGCTGGATGGTGCAACTCTAGCGCCGCAGCTGCGAGAGGCAGCGGAGGCCGCAGGGATCGCCCTAGGCAAAGTGCCGGCACTTTCCCAGACTCCGAGAGTGGGCGACAGCTGCGTCGCCTGGGTTGGGACGGCGAATCGCGGCAAGCACGAGCAATGGCTCGTTCAGATAAAACGGGCCAAGGCCACGCCCGCGGAAATTGCGAAAGGCTCCAAGCATGTGACCAAGTATTTGTCCTGGGGCACCTCAGTCACTTTCGATGGCGCGCCCGAGGCATTGGAGCTTTGGATCGCGGGGCCAGTGAAGATGGACAAAGCGCTGGACGGCGAAAACGCACAGCAGAGCGGGAAGCCTGTGGCCATTCATCACGAGCGAACCCTCGTCATGTCCGACTATCTCCGCCTCGGGCTCGATAATTCCGTTAGGGTCGACGAATTTCTGCGCAAGCGGATTGGCGAAGAGCTGAAGGCGGATCCGAAGTTCAGCCCCGGGCAAATCTACTCGTTGGAAAAGCCGATCAAGCCGGAGAACGTAAAGTGGGCAAAACCCGTCGCGGAGAAGATCGGCTTTACGCCCGAGATGGCGCGAGAGTGGACTGGTGGATATGTGGCGCTCGAGGCATTTTATAATCTCGTCAATGAGGTCCCATCTCTGCGCGAAATTGCGATGGTGGCTTTGGACAAACCTTCTGTATTCAAACTGGCGAAGCTGGCTTTTGGGGCAAATTTCAAGACCTACATCGGCGGTCCGGCGACGATGCGGATCAACCTCAATGAAGTCGGTCTCATGCCGGTGGGATTGGGCGCGTACGATGCCGGCTTTTGGTTTGCGCTGGATGACGATCCGATCGTGGCGGGCGCGGTGGCGGTGACCTCGCCCAATCCACCGATCGACACCTCAGCCGGGATCATGGCGATGATCGCAGTGCACCCGAAAGATGCATCGCGCATGGTCCAGTTGAAGATAATTTCCGCCGAAGCGGGATCTGATTAGTGAATTTCGATTTGTGATTTCTGACGAATCTCCGCGGAGGATTCCGCTGCGCCGATGGACCACACGCCGGATGGCACGGTATATTCTTTTTTATTGGGATCCCAGCGGCGGAGGGCGACACGCGGCACGGTGGTTGATATTGCCAGCTTCTTTCCTGCTGGCACATGCACGCGACTGAAACCACAGAGGAAGCGAGCCTCTTGTGACGGCGTGCCTGGCGGACGCGTGGCATAGAGCTGCACCACGTCGTCTCCGTCTCGATGGCCCACATTGTTGACCGTGAGCGTCACACTGAGAGCCCCGTCGCTTTTTTCTACTACCTGAAAATCGGAATACTCGAACTTTGTATAACTGAGTCCGAAGCCGAATGGATAAAGCGGCTGGCCCGTGAAAAACCGATACGTCCGATTTTTCATGGAGTAATCCGAAAATTCCGGGAGATCCTGCGTCGATCTGTAAAACGTGACCGGAAGATGTCCGGAGGGATTGACCAGGCCGAACAAGACTTCGGCGACGGCTCGACCGCCCTCCTGGCCGGGGTACCAGGCTTGAACGATCGCGGAGAGATTCTGGTCTTCCCAAGTTAACGCCACGGCTGAGCCACTGCAGTTTACCATCACCACCGGCTTTCCGGTCGCATGGAGAGCCTGGATCAAATCCTCCTGCACCTTCGGGAGCTCGATTGATTCACGATCAAAACTTTCTCCCTCCTGGGCCGCAGTAATGCCGCCGACGTATATAATAATATCGGCGAGTGCAGCGTTTCGAAGGGCCTCGCCTTTTAGATCCGCCACGGACCGGGACGTTGTATTGTCCTGCCCGCTCCAAGGCGCCGTTTCGGTTTTGGTCGTTATTGGCGCGCCCAGCGCGAAGGTGACTTCGATATCGTGGCCGACGATACGGCGGATTCCGTCGAGAATCGAAATCGGGTGGGAGGAGGAGCCATGATAGTTGCCCTCGAGCATCGACTTGGAATCACTATTTGGGCCGATGACGGCGATGTGCTTGTACCTGGCTCGATCGAGGGGGAGGATGCCATCGTTTTTCAGGAGCACAATCGATTGCCGGGCGAGTTCGAGAGCCACTTGGCCGTGACTCGGGAGATCATTGTCTTTGAGGGAATACTTCGAGTAGGGAACAGCTTCCACGGGATCGAAGAGGCCGAGCCGGAAACGGGTCCAGAGCGTATGATACAACGAAGAATCGATTTCACTCTCCGTGACTAATCCCTGTTGGACGGCGCGGACGAGCGCGTTGTAATCACCTCCGCAGCACAGATTGCATCCTGCCTTTACCGCGGCGCTCGCGGCTTCCTCCGGAGTATTTACATAGTGATGCTGCTGTTTTCCATATATATCGCGAACGGCATCGCAGTCGGAGACAACGTATCCATCAAAGCCCCAGCGCTTGCGAAGAAGATCATTCAGCAGGAAGCCGTTGGCACTCGCTGGCACGCCGTTGATGGAATTATACGCGCTCATCACGCCGCCGACTTTGCCTTCGCGGACAACGCGTTCGAACTGCGGAAGGTAAGTATCGAATAAATCTGTTTCCGAAATTTCCGCGTTAAACTTGTGCCGTTCCGGTTCTGGTCCGCTGTGAACGGCGAAGTGCTTTACACACGCCAGCGCCAAAAAATATTTCGGGTCGTCTCCCTGAATGCCTTTTACGAACTCGATGCCCATCTCGCTGGTGAGAAATGGATCTTCTCCATACGTTTCCTGACCCCGGCCCCACCGAGGGTCGCGAAATATATTAATATTAGGCGTCCAGAAGGTGAGCCCGGTCCACCATTTCGAGTTTCCCTGATTTCTGTTGGCGTAGTCGTTGTACTTGGCGCGTCCTTCAATGCCGATGATGGTTCCTTCGCGGTGAAGCAGCGCCGGATTCCACGAAGCGGCCGCGCCGATGGGCTCGGGAAACACCGTCGCAATGCCGTTGTTCGCGACGCCATGCAGGGCTTCGTTCCAGTAATCGTAAGCCGGGAGCCCGAGGCGCGGTATTCCGGGTGCGGCATTCTGGAGCTGAGAAACTTTTTCCGAGAGCGACATCCGGCGGATCAGATCCCTGGCCCGGTCTTCGAAGGGATGTGAAGGATCTCGCCAGATTATCGGCTCGCTGATTTGGGGAGGCTGTAAGGCCGCCTTCGAGAATGCATCGGCTAAATCCGGGGCACGCACTGCTTGGCCCCCGCAGCTCGCGCAGATTTCTTCTGCGGAACGTGCGATGGACGTTGCGATCACCAAGCACGCTTGGAGAACGATAAAACGAGTCAGGAAACGAGAGAGTGGAGGCATATAGATTGTACGGTCCCGAGCTCGCAGACGTCGCGTCGGTGGACTAATGCGCAGTTAATCGACGAACGGCCGCTGGCAAATGGTGAACGCCGCGCGAGCCCGATTGGTCAATAATACACATATATCGGTCAAGTTATGTAATATCATCGGCGGAATAGCTCCTTGCAAAATCTATATGCGATTCGTTCAATATATACCGAGAGTTATACGTTAAAGTACAACCTCTGTCGATTTGAGTTATCATTGCGACCAGTCAAAATGGCCGCGCCTTAGACCGCCGGGGGAATCGGTGGTCTACGGGTAGTTAGGTCCGCAATTGCGCTAACCAGGGAAGGCGGCTCCCCACGCGGGGAGCCGCCACGTGCCTGGTTCACCCCAGTGTTTGTATCATGATGAAACTGCTTAAAATCGTTGGTGCTGCTTTTCTCTTATATACCCCGCTTTGTTTGTTTTCCGCTGCGACGGCGACCATCAAGGTCGATGTCGACCGGGCAATCGATGCGATCGATCCGCACATCTACGGCGTCTTCATGGAGCCAATTGGCTTCAACCGCCCCGAGATGAAATTCAACACTCTCTACGGACCGCTCTACGATCCAAGTTCCTCAGAGGCTGATAAAAACGGGTTCCGCAAAGACATGCTCGATGCCGCGCGAGAACTCCAAATCACACAGATGCGATGGCCCGGCGGCAACTTCGTTGCTGGCTATGACTGGCGTGATGGCATCGGACCAAAGGACAAGCGGCCAAAGCGAATGGAGCTGGCCTGGGGCGTCATCGAACCCAATCAGGTCGGCACAGACGAATGGATCGAACTCAACAAGAGTATCGGCTCCGAAAATGTCATCTGCATTAACATGGGAACGGGAACACTGGATGACGCCCGATATTGGGTGCAGTACTGCAATGCTCCGACCGGCTCGTATTGGCCAGACAAGCGCGCCGAGTATGGGCACCCCGAGCCCTATCAGGTGAAATATTGGTGCCTGGGCAACGAAGTGGACGGAGCGCCCTGGATCATGGGGCACAAGAATGCGGAAGATTATGTGAAGTTTGCCGTCG
The DNA here is from genome assembly GCA_035765635.1 of Opitutaceae bacterium. Lineage (GTDB taxonomy): Bacteria > Verrucomicrobiota > Verrucomicrobiia > Opitutales > Opitutaceae > EW11. The sequence goes on along the minus strand of DASTWZ010000038.1, from coordinate 100,968 downwards.
AGGCCGCCAAAGTCATGCGCTTGAGTTCGCCCGGGACGCACCTGGAATTTATCGCGAACGGCTCATCCAATTATAAAGACAACCTCGACTGGGTGGAGTGGAACTGGACAGTGATAAAAGGCCTTTATGGCATCGCTGATTACATCTCGATGCATCGGTATTGGGATGACTCGAAAGACTACTACGTGCTGATGGGGCAGCGAGCCATGGACCTCGACGAGAAGATCACGATTACAGCCGGTCAGCTGAAGGCCGTCTCCGCGGTGCAGAAGAAAAAACCGATGGCTATTTCGTTCGATGAATGGGCGCCCCCCTTTCGTGGAGGGCATTTATCCACTCTCGCCTTAGCTCAATACTTCAACGCATTTATTCGCCATGCCGACGTCGTCAAAATGGCCAACTATACGTTGCTGACGTCGCTTTTGGCGCGTGATCAGCAAACCGGTCAAACGTACAAATCTCCGCTATTCCATGCCTTTAAACTATATTCCACACACTGCCGTGGAACCGCGCTGGATGTGACGGTCACCTGCGATACATTCAAAACGAGCGAGTATTATTCGAAGATTCCGTATCTGGACGTTTCGTCGGTCTTCGATAACGCGAGTAAACAGGTGGTCATCAATGTGGTGAACCGACACAAGACCGATGTCATAGAGACCGACATCTTTAACTCGTCGGGGACGTTTTCGGGTCGAGCTGAGGTCAGTCAGATCCTCAGCGAGGATGTTGATAACAAGCCGTATACCTTCGAACAGCGGGAGAATTATGCGCCCAAGGTGAGCGAGATGTCGGCATCTGGCGCGAGTCTTCACTTCGCTTTTCCCGCGCATTCGTTCACCCAGATCATTGTTCACGTCGAGCGCTCCTGATCAGGCGCAACATCTACGCCTGCCGCTGGTTGCCCGTATTTCGGCGGGCAACCAGTCATACGACGACGGATAAATTGTGCGCGTGCTGGAGAAGCAGGTGGTCAAGAATGGCGATCAGTCAGTCAAGCGTGGCCATTCCAGAATACCGCAACAGGATTTATCATGGCCGCCGTGAGTCGCTGATTCGGCGACGCCCTTTTATCGAACGACCGCAGACCGACGCTGGCATGGCCGCCTTATATAGTGGGCGAAAGCGAGCTTGGATCTGCGAAAGTGCATGATCCAATAATGAGTACTCGGGTAACATTGAATGATGTCGCTCAGCGTGCAGGAGTTCATTACACGACCGTTTCGTTGGCGTTGCGAAACAACCCGCGTATTCCAGATGCGACGCGGAAAACAATATGCGCGTTAGCCGAGGAGATGGGGTACCGGCCGGATCCCGTGCTGCACGCGCTCATCAGCTACAGATTTCAGGTTCATGGCCGTCGCCCTGGGGCAACGATCGCCTACATCACGAACGGGCCGAGTCGATATGGATGGCGGCGCAGCTCGCCTGATGCGGAGTATTTTGCTGGCGCCGAATCGGCCGCTCGCGGCTTCGGATTCAAGTTGGAGCATTTTTGGATGGCCGAGCCTGGCTTATCTCACAGCCGGCTGAGCGATATTATACATACGAGGGGAATCACAGGGCTCATTGTTGGGCCAAATCGAGATGAATTCCAAACGCCGCTCTCTTTAGAGTGGGACAAGTTTTCCGCCGTTAAGATCGATAACATGCCGTGTGAATCGAATCTGCATCGAGTTTGTAGCGATCGAAACGGCGCGGTCCGGCTCGCCGTCCAGAAGGCGCGCGCCTCCGGTTATTCGAGAATTGGCTTCGTAATGCATGAGACTTGGGATGAAAACTGTGAGGGCGCGTGGACCTCTGGAATCGCGGCTGAGCAGTGGGCATCTCCCCACGGCGGAGAAATCTCCATCCACCGCGTCACAGGTACCCATCAACAATCTGCGATGTGCGAGATCAGTTGCCGTGCGTTTCAGGACTGGATGGGTCGGTTTAAGCCCCAGATTATAATTGGTGAAGCTGATATGGTTAAACAGTATATCGCCTTCTGGGAAAAGAAGGAGGCCGCAAAACTTCCCTTTATAGACGTATTGTTGAGACAAGCGCAGCCCGCAATTGCAGGAGTGATTCACCACTTTAATCGTATCGGAGAAATCGCTGTGGAAATGCTTGCTTCGCAAATGCGGCAGAGCCTGTTTGGGCCGGTCAAGATTCCGACCACCACGCTGGTCGAATGCACGTGGAATCCCGGTGAGTCGATGCAGACTCCGAAAAATCTTCCTCCACTGGAGTGCGCCATTTAGGCGGCATCGCTGGACGTAGCGCTTGTTGGCTACTGAGGCCCCACGAACTTGCTTCGCGCCACCTGCGTCTCGTTAAAATGGAGAGACGCTTGCCACGCTGGAGGTGCTTGGGAGTTGTAATATATTGCGCTATTTTCTGCAGTGTTGGGTTCTCTGAAAATCTGCCGCCGTCAATGTCGCTTCGGGCGCGTTCTCCGTCGAAGGAGCAGACGTTATTCACCGCCATAGACGCTCAGCACAGTGGATTGCGAATGGAGAACCGCTACGATGACCCCGCGGGATGGGCAAAGCTGTTTCGGGAATATAACAATGGCTCGCTCGGCACAGGGGTGGCTGTCGGCGACTTCGATAATGACGGGAATCCCGATGTGCTTGTTTCCTACAAGACGGAGCCGTGTCGGTTATACCGAAACCTCGGTGATTTTAGATTCGAAGATGTAACAGAGAAGGCGGGGTTGGGTGACAAAACGGGCACAGGGATGCTCGCGTCCTTGCTGGCAGTCTTTTCGCCTGAATCGGCCAACGCCAAGTCGGGGGTTTGGAACGAGGGAGTTGCGATGGCCGACGTGAACAATGACGGCTGGCTCGATATTTATATATGTCGATTCCGCGCCCAAAATCTTCTCTATATCAATCAAAAGAACGGCACCTTTCGTGAGGAGGCCGTGACAAGGGGCTTGGCTGTCGTCGATTCGAGCGTCATGGCCGCATTCTCCGACTATGATCGCGATGGCCAGCTCGATCTATTGCTACAAACAAACCTTTTGGATGCGTCGGAGCAACCGAGTGGTCGACGAAATTATCTGTTTCATAACCGTGGCGGCGGCTTCTTCGACGATGTCAGCGCGTTACTGCAGCCGAACGAGGCGAGCCAGGGACACTCGTGCTTTTGGTGGGACTTCGACGAGGACGGATGGCCGGACTTATATATAGCCAACGACTTTCAGGGCCCTGACCGACTCTATCGAAATATCAAAGGGACGCGTTTCGAAGAGGTTTCCGAAGATGCCTTGCCCCACACGCCCTTCTCTTCGATGGGCTGTGATGCCGCTGACGTTGATGGAGACGGGCACATTGATCTATTCGTCGCGGACATGGCGGGCCGGACGCATGAGAAGGATCAGCGTACATTGGCACCGGCACGATATTCGCAAAAGGAAAGGGCCGCTGGCGCTGCTCGGCAGGTCGCGCGCAATGCGTTGTTCTTGGCCACTAGAACCCGGCATGTGCGGGAGGCGGCTTATCTGGCCGATTTGGCGGCCTCTGATTGGACCTGGAGTGTTCGTTTCGAAGATTTCGATGAGGACGGGTGGGTCGATCTATACGTCACTACCGGAATGAATCGGGAGCATCACAACCTCGATCTCATCGCCCGAAGCCGGGATGTGGCGAGTGCCGACGAGCAAATATTGATTACGAAAAATAGCCCGGTGTTGGCAGAGGCTAACCTGGCATTTCGCAATCAAGGGAACCTGCATTTTGTAGAAGTCGGCAAGGCGTGGGGGCTAGACGACGTGGGCGTTTCGTTTGGCTGTGCCACGGGTGATCTGGATGGAGATGGCGACTTGGACATCGTTGTATCTAATTACGAAAAGCCGCCGTCGATATATCGGAACAATACCACCGACGGTCATCGAATTATATTCGCCTTGCGCGGGCGAGAATCGAATCGATTTGGCATTGGATCGATTGTTCGAATTCAGACGCAAAACGGAAAACAAGTGGCGCAGCTCTCATGCGCCCGGGGATATCAATCCACGAGCGAGCCCGTCGTGCATTTTGGCTTGGGCGCGGCTGAAATCGTGGAGCGCGTCGAGGTTCTTTGGCCAAGTGGAAAACTGAACGTCTGGGAAAATTTGCCCGCTGATCGAAAATATACCCTCGAGGAAAAAGCGTCGGAGTCCGCTGTAGCGCGTGAGAATCACCCGCAGTTTGTCGAGCATTTGCCGCCAGGCGAGGAGCCGAGGCCACGAACGAAACCCCTGAAGATTTCTCACCGTTTGATGCCATGGAAAATCGATCCGGCGCTGATGGAAGCCGTTAATCGCGACTTGGCCCCGATCTTGCAGAAGCAAGTTTCGAGCGAAGAGACCGCCGCCCGGAACGTGTGGGCGCGTTCCAACGAGGCAATCGGAGCAGTTGCCGCGGCCACCCTCAAACCCGGTGGGGAACTTATATACTTTGTCGGGCGACGCTCATTGCCGGGCCAATATCCGAAACCCGCTTCATGCTCGCTCCTGGTGAAGCGTGGAAACAACTGGAGCGATGAAATCGATCAACTTGCGCCCGAATTAAAACGGGTGGGCAATGTTACAGCGGCGCTTTGGAGCGATTTTGATAATGACGGTGATCTCGATTTGATCGTCGCGACGGAGTGGGGAATGGTTCACTGCTTTCGCAACGGCGGTGGGGTAAATCTGACGGATGTTACCGAGAAGCTCGGCTTTTCGAGCGCAGGCAAGGGGTGGTGGCGATCCATCGCCGCGGCGGATTTCAATGGCGACGGTTTTATAGACTACGCCGTTGGTAATATCGGTCTCAACACACAGTACAGGGCCAGTGTTTCGAATCCGGCAGTGCTGTATTATAATCCCAATGCCGGCAACGGGCAGACGCTAATCGAGGCGTATTATGAAGACGGAGTGCTTTTCCCGTGGCGTTCGCGCGGCGAACTGTGCGCCCAGTTGCCCGCGCTTGGACCGGCATATCCAACCCATGACACTTTCGCGAAAGCTACGCTCGAAAGTGTTCTCCTTGCCACCAAGCTCGATACGCTGCCTCGCGTTGAGGTCACGGAACTAAACTCAGGCGTGCTATTGAGCGGCCCCGATGGCGTCTATCGATTTGTGCCATTGCCGCGAGACGTGCAAATCTCGTCGGCTCAGGCGATGGTGGCAGGTGATTTCAACGGGGACGGGAATGTTGATATTTATATTGTTCAGAATTCGAACGAGCCTACCTCTCCTCCGTGGGACGGTGGACTCAGCCAGCTTCTCTTGGGCGACGGCCAAGGCGCGTTTGCGACTGCAGCGGCCTTTGAATCGGGTCTGGACGTGAGAGGTCCTGGAACCGCCGTCGAGGCTTTCGATGAGAACGACGACGGATGGGCGGACTTGGCGGTTGCGCAGAGTGACCACCCCCCGCGAGTGTTTCTGAATCAAGGAGTCGAAAATCGCGCCTCTCTAGCGGTTCATATCGACATGCGCAAAGACCCAGGGGCGTATTTGGGAGCTCGCATCGAATACCATGAACCTGGAGCGAAGGTTCAAGTCGCTGAGGTGTATTCGCATTGTGGTTACTCGAGCCGCAGTCGCGCCGTAGTGTTTTTTGGCCGGCCTTCGCATTCCGGCGCCGGCACGATCAGCGTTCGTTGGCCAGACGGGACCACACGGAACTACAGCGTACTTCCAGGCCAAAACTCTGTGAGTATCGCGAAGCGGTGACAAATGCCGCCCGCCTATGGCTGCGGGCATAGGTCAGCCTACTGCCAATGGCTTTTTGACCCTCTGTGTAATTCGAGCAGACATCACGCGTGTCCTCCCCCAGACATCCGCAGGAAGCGCCAGAATTTATTTCTCGGCAGGTAACGGACGCGCAGCTCTTTTATTTGAATCTCAGTCCGAGTCCGAAGGATTTTGCCATTGTGTGCGGGGGCTGGGAGCATTGCGCCGCCGATTATATAATCGAACGCAATTCCTTCCCATACTACTCGATTGAATTTGTAGCTGCGGGCATGGGTGAACTCGAGCTTGCCGGCGAACGCCACGAGCTATCGCCGGGAGTTGTTTTCACCTACGGACCTGGGATATCTCATTCCATCCGTACCTCGAAGACCGAGCGTCTGAGAAAGTACTTTGTGGATTTCACCGGGGATGATGCCGCGGAAATGCTACAGCGTTTTGGCCGGCAGCCCGGCCAGATAATCAAAACCGGTTTGCCGGTCCCCATCCGCAAGGCGTTCGACGCAATGATCGATGCGGCTTTCGTCCGAGACAGTCTGGCGGACCAGGCTGCTCGACTACAGCTCGAGATATTACTGATTTGGATTCAGCGAGGCTCGCGCGAGGAAAGCTCGCCCAGCCCACGGTCGGTGGCCGTGTTCGACCGTTGCCGCCAATATATAACGACTCATTTCCGCGAACTCCGCACGATCGAACAAGTGGCCGCGGCTTGTCATATAAATGTGGCCTATATGACACGGCTGTTTCGGCGATTTCAGAACGAAACGCCTTATCAGTATTTGCAGCGGCTTCGAGTTCAATGGGCGGCTGAACGTCTGCAATCGCTGGGATTTCCAGTCAAGGCGGTGGCTAATCAGCTGAACATGGATGCGTTCCAGTTCTCTCGGATATTTAAACGCTATTTTGGCGTTCCGCCTTCAGCGTTTTCTTCGATGCGTCGCGCATCGGCTGTGTCCGCCGTAGAAGAGATTCCCTCGAATGCCGCGGCTAAATCGAGACTGGGTGAGCACGTCGACAGTTGCTGACCCGATGGGTGCCAAAGCGCAAACGACGGGCAGCGAGATGCCGCCGTTCACGCTAGTCACAAGAGTGAGCATAGGCCGGGTTTCATCGGCCTCTGGACTGCAAAATACTTCCCCGTGACGAGCGTTCTCCCTTTCCCCTGATGCTCGTTGCCCCGACCGGGAATTTTTCCCGACCAGACCAATACCAACCCCAATCAATCCGACCAAATGAGAAACAGGCTTAAACCTGCTTTTGCCGCTGCATTTGCGGCGTTCTCGGTGTCTTCGCCGATCACGGCGCTTGGACAGACCGTGCCCGAGTCACCGACTAAAGCAGATAAAGACAATCAGGAGGAGACGATCGTGCTCTCCCCGTTCGAAGTGAAATCCGAGGCCTCAACAGGCTATGCGGCCACAAGTACGCTGGCTGGCAATCGTCTCGCGACGGAGTTGCGCGACATCGGCAACGCCGTGCAAGTCGTGACGAGTGAATTCCTCAAAGATATTGGAGCGACGGATAATCAGACGCTGCTTCAATATACAACCAACACGGAAGTCGGTGGATTCTTCGGCAATTTCGCGGGCTATGGGGACAGTTCCCACCTCGACGAGTCGAGCCGATTCGTCAGGCCCAACTTCAATACGCGCGTCCGCGGCCTCACGTCGGCTGACAATACACGCGACTTCTTCCTGACCGACGTCCCGTGGGACGGATATAATATCGAAGCCGTCGATCTTCAGCGCGGACCCAATTCTATTCTCTTTGGTCAAGGCAGCCCTGCCGGTATTATCAACGCCAGAACGAAGCAGGCCAGCTTCAAGGATTCCAATGAGATATCCTTCCGCGTCGGAAGCTGGGGCAGCACGCGCGAAACAGTCGATTTCAACAAGGTTCTCCTCAGGAACGAGCTGGCTATTCGCGTCGCTGCCGTTCGCGACGACGAGAATTATAAACAGGATCCGGCTTATTCTACGCAGAAACGCATCTATGGCGCCATGCGCTACGAACCGCGCTTTCTGAAAACCGATTCCATTCGTACGATCATCAAGGCGAACGTCGAGTTCGGTGATATCGATTCGAATAATCCGCGCCAACTGCCCCCGAATGATCGCATCACGCCGTGGTTTGCGACCGGAAACTACGAAGGCCACAACGTCCAAAACGATCCTTTCAGTTTTCCGAACCTCAATCATCTGACGGTAAACCCCAAGCAGAACGAAGACGATAACACGGGTTTGCCGAATCATGGCTACAATCGCCCTTCGCACAACGGTCCTGGCGGCGTCTATACGGGGCTGTTCATTCCACAATATGCCAGCCTGAACGCCACGGGAAAATTTGGCGGCACCCCGAACGAATATTATCAGCCGTGGGTTTCGGGCAGTATGCTGGGCGTTTTCGGAAGCCCGCTCTATAACTTCCAATATAACAACGCTGCTCAAGGCATTGGCATCAATTGGGAGCCGACGAGTAATCACGGCATGGACGCCACGGGCAGCAATGGAACCCGCAGCAACGGCATCCTTCCGTACATCCGGCCCGGGAGCGTAGCCTCCTATTCAGAGTTCGCGCGCAACGCTCGTCTCTACTACAAAGGCCTGCCGGCTTGGTCGTATGGTGTATATAAGGACAAGTCGCTTACCGATGCCTCGGTGTTCGATTTCTATAATCAACTTCTCGACGGTCCGACAAAGCACGAATTCCAGAACTTCCGCACATATAATGCGAGCTTCGCGCAAACGTTCTTCCATGACCTGATTGGTTACGAAGCGACGTATAACCGTGAATGGTACAAGAGCGGAAAAGTTCAGCTCATTACCGACGACAGTATCAATATCGACTTCAACCGCGTCTATTCTGACGGCACCCCGGCCGGCAAGGACGGGCTTTCCTGGGAGGACGGCACACCCAATCCAAATCTCGGCAAGGCTTATGTTGGCGGTGGCGGGGGGCAGAATAATGTGACCACCAGCAATCGTGAGTCGGGTCGTTTGACGGTGTTTGCGGATTACGACTTCAACAAGAATCGGCAGAATTGGATTACCAAGCTCATTGGTCGCCATGTGCTCACCGGTTTGTTGAACGGGGATCGTCAGGAGATCGACGATCGCAGCTTCCAACGCTACAGCGTGAACGATCCTGCCTGGGAAAAGGTGATCAACGGCAGCCCAACGGACAGCCCGAAAATCTCGTTCACCGACGGTCGGATGAATCCTTATACATTCATCTATCTCGGTAATTCGCTGCTGAGCGCGAACTCCGCCTCCGGAGCTCATCTGCCAAATCCGCAAGTCAATCCAAAGATCATCAGCGGTCAGGTTATGAACTTCGACGCAACCTGGAAGCCGTCGACCGATCCATCGAATCCGTCGTATGTCAACCCGGCCGCCTTCTGGCATAATGATTATAACCCGTACCAAAATCCGATCGCGATCGACGGCTTTTATCGGGACGCCAACGGCAATATCCTGCCGTACACCGATCCTGTCACGGGCGCGGTCACCAATCCTCCCGGCTACAGCACGCAGTCCGAAAATCCTGCGAACTACGTGGGTTTCCGTCCGTATCCGATAAACTATATCGATTCGTTGGATTCAGAAGCCAACCGCGATTTGAATACGACGAGCGCTCGTCTCACGAAATCGAAGGTCTTCTCTCGGGCTCTAAACTGGCAGGGTCGCTTCTGGGACAATACAATCGTCGCGACGTATGGTGTCAGAAAGGACATCGCGACCGCCTGGCAATATTCACTCAACACGGGCAGCCCCTCGAGCCTGAATGCTAACAACTTCCGTCTCAACCTGGATCCGTCTAATTATCATTTGGCGGAGGCGGCTTCCAATCGCTTGGAGGTTCTGTCGCATGCGTGGTCCGTGGTTGGCCACTTGAATCAACTGCCGTTCCTCGATCGGCTGCCGATTCTTGTGAGTCTGTCGTATAACCATTCGACTGACTTCCAGCCTGCCGCACAGCGCGTCGACATCTACGGCGAGCCCCTCAGCGCGCCCTCTGGCGTAACTCGGGACACCGGCATTCTCCTCGAAACGAAGGACGGCCGCTATTCCCTCAAGATCAATAAATATCAAACCGATACGGTTAACTCGGATAGCGCTGGCCTTAGCGGCGCCTGGTTCATCGGGTCTTCCCAAGCTTGGGCGGCCAACTGGGTAAATCGCTTCGAGTTCAACTGGACAGGGGATACTGTGGCAGACGCTGTTGGCACCAATGATCCAACGAACACGCAGTACAATTACGAGCCGGCGCCGGGTGAATCTTTGGCCGACGCTCAAGCTCGCGAGGCGAGCGTGATCGCAGCATGGCGTGCGTGGCAGAAGAGTGTCGATCCGCGCTTCTATAAGGCTTGGGGCATCAATCTCAATGACCACACGCGGTCCGTATCGGCGAACGTGCCAAACGGCTTTGCGGTCACGGAAGACAGCACGTCGAAAGGCTACGAATTCGAATTCAATGCGCTCCCGCTCAAGAACTGGCGCATTACCATCAACGCAAGCAAGACGACGGCCCAGCGGAAAAACATTGGTGGCGAAAACCTGGCTGCCTTTATTGATGCTTATACAAAGGCCCTCGGCACGGGGGCAAAGGGTAGCGTCGGTGACCTCCGCATTTGGTGGGGTGGAGCCGGCAATGAAACCGTTCTCCAGGAGTGGAACGGTAACATTGGTTCCGAATATAATCAGCGTAAGCTTCAGGAGGGAACCAATGTCCCCGAACTCCGCAAATGGCGTGTCAATGCGATCACCAACTACGAGTTCGATCGTAGCTGGATGAAGGGCATCAATGTCGGTGGCGGCGTTCGTTACGAATCCTCGGTTGGCATTGGATATGAGCCGATCGCGGGAGAAACGGCTAACGACATTACGTTCGACATCTCCGACCCGTATCGCGGCCCAAGCGAAATCAACTTCGATTTATGGGCCGGATATACGAGGAGAGTATGGCGCAATGTTACCTGGAACGTGCAATTCAACGTGCGAAACGTCGGTGTAGGAAACGAACTGGTGCCGATCACGACAGAACCTGACGGCAGCGGGGCGACCTATCGAATAAGACCGCCTCAGTCATTCACACTAACGAATACGTTTACCTTCTAGTCTGTTAATGCGATCCTCAGGCGCCTTCGGCTGAAAGCCGGGGCGCCTTTTTTTTGTCCAAATTTCAGGGGGATCGCCGCACTGCTTGATTACTGTCGCGGAACGTCAAGCGCTGCGACCAATGCCAATAATACGGTCATTCGTGCAGGCTGAGGTATGCTCATCCGTCGTATGCCGGAATGATCTGTCGTGATCGCTTGGTGTGATTACGACAGAAGGCGTCTGCGGTTAGAGGATGCCGAATTTCTGGAAGGCCGCGGTCGCGGTCATGCCTTCTTCGATGGCTTTGCGCACCACCTTTTCGCCTCGTGCTTTTTCGAGCGCGCGGGTGATGACTTCCGTCTCGAGCGCGTGCGGGACAATCACGACGCCATCGAGATCGCCAAAAACGAGATCGCCCGGTTCGATCCAGACACCGCCGATTTCAATGGGACAGCGGAAGTTCGCGACCTGCGTGCGCACGCTCGAATCCTGGGCGTAACGCCCGCGGGTGAAGACCGGCCAGTTCTGCTCCAACACCCGCGGGGTGTCGCGGTGATAACCATCGATCACCGCTCCCACTGCGCCGCGCACGCGCGCCGTCGCGGTCAGCAACTCGCCCCAATAGGCACAACGCATGCCGCCTCCGCCGGCGACATACACTTCGCCAGGACGCAAATCGTCGAGCGCCTCGGTCAACAGCCCAAAGGGTTTCTTCTGCGGGCCGTGGACGTCGATCATCAGCACCGGCATGGCGCGTCCGACCACGATCATCTCTTCGCGCATCGGTTGGACCGGCGCCGGTAGAAATTGATGATAGCGTCCGAGCGCGTCCAGAATGTCGCCAACGACAGGCGTGTATAGCGTGCTGCGCACGAGCGCGAAGAGTTCCGTATCGGACGACCATTCAAGAGTAGGACGGACCGACGCTGCCGTGGCGGCGCCGTGCGTTGCGGGCACGGTGCGAGGGGAGGAATTGCTCATGGTTGAGGGATTCAGCGCGACGCCGCTGCGAGAGGCAGAACGCCAGACGCGGAAGGAGAATTGGCATGAGCAGCAACGCCTCGCCCGGCGAGAAGCCGTTTACGAACACCGGTTCGTAAATGGCGTGAAATTCGCGATATTCGAGACGAGATAAAACGAGATGAGACGGGACGAGAGGAGCCGAAAGCGGGGAAGGGGAGAATGCCCTAACGTTCTTCCCACACTCCATCCAACAGGACGGTGTGCGGCGCCGCGGGGTTGCCGCGCTCGTTGCGATGAATTTGTCCGACGACCAATTCCACCGCGGCTGCTCCGATCTGCTCGGCTCGATAGTCGATCCCGCGCACGTTGGTTTGTTTGGGCTCGAGCACGAGCCAGGCCACGCACGACGGAGAGAGCACATCTCGGGCTTTGACCGCCCAGGCTGCGACGGTCGGCTCGGCGAGCAGCAATCCATCGAGACGTTCGCGTCGGATCCATGTGCGGAAAGCAGCTTCATCAGCGCCAGAGATCGGTTTGCCTGCAGGGTCTACACCAGCAGCGACATCAAACAGCAGCGGTCGCGCGCGGTCCTTTTCGGGCCAAAGAAATTGGCGGGCGGCATAGGCGCCCAGCCATTTCCCTTCCACCCGCTCGTCCATGGTTCGGCTCAAAGCCAGGCCGATACGGCGGCAACCGCGCGCACGGAGCTGGTCGCACGCAAGCTGCGCGCCCTGATAATGATTGGGCGACACGCGATGCATCGTCGGCGCGTGCAAGCTCGTACCGATGGTCACGCCCGTCAGGCCGCGCATATCGAGAGGAAACGACATCGTGGACTGCGGCACCGGCGGGATAATCAGTCCCCATTGCGAGCGCGCCGTCAGCATTTGTCGCAAGCGCTCCGGGCGAATGCCCTTCGCCACGACGCGATGCACCTCGATATCGAACCCCAGCTCACGCGCGCGTTGTCGCGCTCCCTGGAGCAGCGGCGCCAATATCGGCACCGTCGCCGGACCTTGCCCCGTCGGCCACAGATCGATCCAGCCAATATGACACGGGTCGCTGCGCCGCCGCTGATGATGCAGTTTCGCCATCAACGCCGAGATCATCGGGTTTGGTGAATACCCGAGCTTTTTGGCGATACGTTTGATCTCGGCGCATCGCGCGGCCGGGATCGTTGGATCGTCGCGCAGCGCCTTGGAAATGGTAGAGCGCGCGACCCCGGCCGCGCGGGCCACGTCGCGTTGCGATATATTCGAAACAGTCGCCACGAACCGATGTTCGTAGCTGCACGATACGGGTCAAGTAGTGGCCTCCAAACCTTTAGCCGCGAAGAGGCTCAAAATACGCAAAGAGGATGTAGGGTTTGAGAACGTCGCTCAGACATCCTCATCCCAAAGGTCGATCAGCCTTTGTTGGTGTTCCAAATGTTCTGATTTTAAGGTGGCCCGAAAAATTGAAGGTTTGGAGCAACAAACATAACCAGCCCGCCTCGAGGTTCAGGATGTCTGAACGGCATCGCCTGCCCAAAATTCCTCTTTGCGTATCTTGAGCCTCTTCGCGGCTAAAAAAAAGAAGCCCCGTGGCCAAATGCCTGTCCGGCGACCGCGGTCAGGACAACGACCAACCACGCGGGCACGCGCCAAATTTCCAGCAGCGCGAACGCCACGATCGCGGCGGCCACGTCGCGCGCTCCCGTGACGGCTCCCGTCCACACCGGATTGTACAACGCCGCGAGCAGCACGCCGACGACGGCGGCATTTGCCCCGCGAAGCGAGGCCTGAGTCCACGTCCGGCTGCGGAGAATTTGCCAGAACGGCAACGCGCCTCCGATCAGCATCCACGCAGGCAGAAAGATCGCGAACAAGCAGAGCACGCCACCCAGCCAAGCCTGCGTGCCCCCGTGAATGACCGTCCCCAGATACGCGGAAAACGTGAAAAGCGGACCGGGGACCGCCTGCGCCGCGCCATAGCCTGCGAGAAAGGCGTCATCGCTGATCCAACTCGTCGGCACCAATTCCGCACGCAGCAGCGGCAATACAACATGCCCGCCGCCAAAAACGAGCGAGCCTGCTCGATAAAAGCTATCGAACAAGCTGACGCCCCGTTGACCCGTGGCCGTCGCGAAGACCGGCAGCGCGAACAACAACAGTATCCAACACGCCAATACACCAGCGGCCCAGAAATGCGTGCGAGCCAGACCGGACGCACCAGCCGCAGCTGGGTCGGAGACGTTCACTTCGTCCCGATAAATCCACCAGCCAATCGCCGCTCCTGCGACGATCACGCCGACTTGAATCAGCGCGCCGGGCGCCATCAACAAACAACCCGCGGCCGCGAGCGCCAACGTGATCCTCGCGCGATCGGGACACAATTTCTTTCCCATGCCCCAGACCGCCTGAGCCACGACGGCCACCGCGGCCAATTTCAATCCGTGCAGCCAACCGGCGTGACGCAGATCTCCAATCGCCGTGACGCCGTATCCGAACAAGACCATCAAAACCGCGGACGGCAGCGTAAAACACGCGGACGCGAGAAACGCGCCGAGGATCCCGCCGCGGTGCATCCCCAGCGCGAACACCACCTGACTGCTCGCCGGCCCCGGGAGAAATTGGCAGAGCGCGACCGTGTCGCTGTAATGCTCCTCCGTCAGCCATCGCCTCCGTCGCACGAATTCCTCGTGCAGATAGCCCAAATGAGCGACCGGGCCGCCAAACGAAATGCAGCCCAGCCTGAAAAACGCCCAGGCAATTTCAGCCAAGCTCGCGCGTGCCATGGTGGCGCGTGACTTTCACTGACCGGGAAAGCCACGCAACCAGATTCCGGCGCCGTTGCGTCAGTGAGTTTCTGCGACGTCGTGCGCGAACGGGGTAAGTCGTGCGAGCGTCAGGGCCCCCGTCAGCGCGATGACGAGGTCGCGCACCGCAATATCGAGATAATGCCCCCAGAAAATCAGCTGCAGAGATATCGCGATCAACCAAGCCATGACAATGAATCCGCCCAGTCGCGGCTTAATGAATACAATCACTCCGGCCACGATTTCGATTATGCCGACCAAGTGCATGAACGTGGCGGCTGTGAGATGAAGCGTTTGTGGCACGAACGGGTTCAGGTAATCTTCCCAGCGCGTCAGAAAATTGCTGAACTTGTCGGCCCCGGCGATGATCGGAACCGCGCCTAGAATATATTTCAAAAGCGAGGACGTTTGGCGGACAACAGCGGGTTCGTCCGCCGAATGAACATGTGCGGGATATGTGGTGGCCATGAGCGTGATTTTGTTAACCTGCGTGTCCCGCCACCGAAACCTACGCCCGCCGGCCTTTCCGGCAATCGGATGAGTTGCCATACGGACCGTCCAGAAAAGTCTTACGCCATGAAGGAAGTTACGTCACGCGCGGCTCAGCTCTGCGATGGACGGTCTTCCTGCCACCCGCCGCCGAGAGCAGCGTAGAGCGAAACCAGATTGCTCAAGCGGGCGAGGCGCGCGTCGATCAGGCTTTGCTCTGCGGCGAAGAGTTCCTGCTGCGCCAACAGAACCGCGAGAAAACTATCCACGCCTTTCTCGAAGCGCTGGTTCGAGAGTTCGTAACGCCGGCGCGCCGCGGTCACGCGGCCTTGTTCGGCTTCGATCTGAATGTCGATCGTCGCCCGCACCGCGAGCGCGTCGGAAACTTCGCGAAACGCGCTCTGGATGGCTTTTTCGTAGTTCGCGATTTCGATGCGCTTTTCGATCCAAGCCACCTCGAGATTGGCCTTGTTCCGCCCTGCGGCGAAAATCGGCAACGTAATCGAAGGCGCGAAGCTCCACGCTCCGGAGCCTTTTTCGAACAACCCTGACAGTTCGGAGCTCGCCGTGCCGCCGAACGCGGTGAGTTTCACCGACGGGAAAAACGCCGCGCGCGCGATGCCGATATTCGCGTTGGCTGCTTTCAAGCTGTACTCGGCCTCGCGAATATCAGGCCGGCGCGTGAGCAGATCCGAGGGCAAACCCGCGGGCAGATTTTCAATCAAATTCTGCGTCGCGAGCGAGCCGGCCGGCGGGAGGTTTCCCGGCAGCGGCGAGCCGACGAGCAGGACGAGCGCGTTTTCCGACTGAGCGTGCTGCTGCTGCAACGCGGCCACGGTTGCGCGATAGGTGTCGCGCTGCGCTTCCGAGGTTCGCAGGTCGAGCTCGGACGTCACGCCGGCGTCGAACGATTGTTTGTTCAAATCGTACGAACGCTCGGCGGCCTCGAGCGTCTGGCGCGAAAGATTCAACTGCTCTTCGGTCGCCAGCAACGTGAGGTACTGTCGCGCCACGGTGGAAATCAGACTGATTTGCGCGCTGCGCCGCGCCTCCTCGGTGGCGAGATATTCCGCCAGCACTTGATCGCGCAGACTCGCGACGCGGCCGAAGAAATCCACCTCGTACGAAGGGATCTCCACGCCGATCTGGAACACATTCGAAGTCACGGGCTCCCCGGTCCTGCTCAAGTCTTTGGGCGTGCGTTGCCGCGTCGCTGTGCCGGTTGCGTTGAGGCTCGGAATCAACGCGGTGCGCTGGATGTTGTAGAGAGCTCGCACGCGTTCGACGTTGAGCGCGGCCATCCGCAGGTCGCGGTTGTTGGCCAGCGTCAATTTGATCAGCTGCTGCAGCCGCGCGTCGCCGAAGAATCGTTCCCAGGCGAGGTCGGGCGCCGGTATTCCATTCTTGGATACATCGGACACGGGGAACGCGGCCGCGACCGGCGCGCTGGGCCGTTCGTAATGCGGCGCGAGCGAGCAACCCGCCAGAAGCGACGCTGCGAGGAGTGAACCGATAATGGACTTAGGCATGGCGAATCTTCTCCGGAGCGCGCTCCGAAACTGGAGCTGTTGCTTTCACTGGCTTGACGCGAAAGAGGCTCAACACGGATGTGAAAAACACGGGGACAAACATGATTCCAAGCAGCGTCGCCGTCACCGTGCCGCCGATGACACCAGTGCCAATGGCGTTCTGGCTGCCCGAGCCCGCGCCCGAACTCACCGCCAACGGAAGCACGCCGAAGCCGAAGGCGAGCGAGGTCATGAGGATGGGCCGCAGGCGTTGGCGCGCCGCGTGGGCGGCGGCGTCAATCAAGCTCATGCCATGGTCGTAATTCTCTTTCGCGAACTCGACGATGAGAATGGCGTTCTTGGCCGACAGACCGACGATCGTGAGCAAGCCGACTTGGAAGTAGATGTCGTTCGAAAGCGAACGCAGCATCGCGGCGAGCACCGTGCCGATCACGCCGAGAGGCACGATCATGATCACGGCGGCCGGGATCGACCAGCTCTCGTACAAGGCGGCGAGACAGAGGAAAACGATCAGGAGCGAGATCGAATAAAGCGCCGGTCCCTGCGAGCCGGAGAGCCGTTCTTCATACGAGAGTCCGGCCCACTGGAGGCCGAATCCTTTCGGCAGTTTCTCGCTGAGCTCCGTCATCGCGGCCATGGCTTCGCCGGTGCTGACGCCTTCCGCCGGCTCGCCCGCGATCGAGACAGATGGCGAACCATTGAAGCGCTCCAATTTCGGCGAGCCCAGCGTCCACCGCGCCGTCGCGAAACTGGAGAACGGCACCATCTCGCCGGCGCTGTTTCGAGTGTACCAGCGATAGATGTCCTCCGGCTGCATGCGAAACGGTGCGTCGGCCTGAAGATAGACTTTTTTCACGCGGCCCCGATCGATGAAGTCGTTCACGTAGGCCGAGCCCCACGCCGCGGAAAGCGTGGAGTTGATGTCGGCGAGGGAGACGCCGAGCGCGGCGGCTTTTTCCTGATCGATATCGATCTTGTACTGCGGCGTGTCTTCGAGGCCGTTCGGGCGCACGTTGCGCAGCCGTTTGTCCGCCGCGGCCAGTCCGAGGAGCTGATTGCGCGCTTGCATGAGCGCGTCGTGACCCAGCGAACCGTTGTCCGTCAGTCGCAGATCAAAGCCGCTGGCCGTGCCGAGTTCGAGCACCGCAGGCGGAGCAAAGGCGAAGGCAAAGGCGTCTTTGAATTTGAGGAATTTGGCCATCGCCCGACCTTGGATCGCCTTCACTTTTTGCTCTGCGCGCTTCCGATGGTCCCAATCTTTCAGGTGGATGAACGCGAGAGCCTGGTTCTCGCCCGAACCCGAGAAACTGAAGCCGGTGACGCCGAACATGCCGTCGACGTTCTCCTTCTCATCAACCAGGAAGTGATGCTCGATTTTCTTGAGCACCTCGCTGGTTTGTTCGGTCGTCGAACCGGGAGGAAGCTGGGCCTGCGCGAAAAGAATGCCCTGATCTTCGTCCGGCAGAAATCCGGTCGGGATGCGTTGGAAAAGAAAAAACAGTCCCCCGACGATCAGCGCGTAGACGATCAGTGAGCGGCCCTTGCGCTTAACCGCGCCTCGCACGCCTTTTTCGTAACGGTTCGCGCTGCGATCGAACACGCGATTGAACCAGCCGAAAAATCCGCGCTTCGAATACGCGTGGCCGGCCGTGACGGGCTTGAGAATCGTCGCGCAAAGCGCCGGCGTGAGCACAATCGCCACGAAGACCGACAAGGCCATCGCGGAGACAATCGTGATCGAGAACTGGCGATAAATCACGCCGGTGGATCCGCCGAAAAACGCCATCGGCACGAACACCGCCGACAACACCATGGCGATGCCCACGAGCGCGCCTGTGATCTGCTGCATCGATTTCTTCGTGGCCTCTTTCGGCGGCAGACCTTCCTCGCCCATCACGCGCTCGACGTTTTCGACCACGACGATGGCGTCGTCGACAAGCAATCCGATCGCGAGCACGACGCCAAAAAGCGTCAGCGTGTTGATGGAAAATCCCGCCGCGGCCATCACGGCGAACGTGCCGAGCAGAACCACCGGCACGGCAATCGTGGGGATCAACGTCGCCCGGATATTCTGCAGGAAGAGATACATCACGAGGAAAACCAGGACGATCGCCTCGACGAGCGTCTTGATCACCTCCTCGACGGAGAGCCGCACGAACGGCGTCGTATCCAGCGGATAGACGACCTCGAGACCTTCCGGGAAGAAGGGTTTGAGCTCGTCGATCTTCGCGCGCACGGCGGTGACGGTATCGAGCGCGTTGGCGCCCGTCGCGGGACGAATCGCCATACCGGAGGCCGGTTGGCTGTTGAAGCGGGCATTGGTCAGGTAATTTTCTCCGCCGAGCTCGACGCGCGCGACATCGCGGAGCCGCACTTGCGAACCCGAGGGCAGCACGCGCAGCAGAATATTTTCGAATTGCTCAGGGCGCTCCAGGCGCGTCTGCGACGTCATCGTCGCGTTGAGCATCGTGCCTTTGGTCGCGGGCGAGGCGCCAAGTTGACCGGCCGAGACCTGGGCGTTTTGCGCGCGAATCGCTGCGGCCACGTCGCTCGGAATCAATCCGTAGTTGTTGAGCTTATCCGGATCGAGCCAGATGCGCATCGCGTACTGGGTGCCGAAGGTCTGGATTTCACCGACGCCGGGAACGCGGCTGATCGGGTCCTGCACCTGGCTGACCACGAAGTCGCCAATGTCCGCCGCGGTCATGCGTCCGTCCGTCGAGCGAAAGCCGAGCACGAGCAGAAAGTTTCGCACCGACTTCGTCACGCGCACGCCGAGTTGCTGCACTTCCTGAGGCAGCAACGGATTGGCCAAGGCGAGCTTGTTTTGCACCTGGACCTGGGCGATGTCCGGGTTGGTTCCGGCATTGAACGTCAGCGTGAGCGACACGTTTCCAGCCGAGTCGCTCGACGACTCCATGTAGCGCAGTCCGTCGAGACCGCTCATGCGTTGCTCGATGACTTGGGTGACCGAGTCCTGGACCGTCTTGGCGGAGGCGCCCGGATACGAGGCCTGGATGGTGATCGCCGGGGGCGCGATGCTCGGGTACTGCGAGATGGGCAGGATGCGGATCGAAAGGACGCCCGCCACCATGATCACGATGGCGATAACCCAGGCGAATACGGGTCGATCAATAAAGAAACGGGCCATGAGAAAAGAGCTCCGAAAAAACTATTTGGTTTCGCCGGACGAAACCGGTGTCGCGGCGTTTGACGGCGCAGCAGTCTCTGCCGCGGGGACAGGTTTAACCGACATGCCAGGCCGGATCTTTTGGAGGTTGTCGGCGATCACGCGATCGCCCGGCTTGAGCCCGCCGGTCACGAACCAGCGGTTGCCCACGGTGCGCGACGTTTGCAGGGTGCGCGTTTCCACTTTGTTGTCGGCGCCGACCAGCATGGCGGTGGCCTCGCCCTTGGCGTTGCGGCTCACGACAGACTGGGGAAGGAGAATTGCGTTAGCGTCGGATCCTTCGGCCAGGCGCGCGCGGACGAACATGCCGGGCAGCAGGCCGATGCCGGGATTCGGAATCGTTCCGCGGAGCATGACCGTGCCGGTGGCGGTGTTCACCGAGACATCGGAAAACTCGAGAGAGCCGTCTTCGGAATAGGTTTTCCCATCGGGCAAGATGATCTGAAGGCGGGCGTTGCCTTCGCTGCTTCGCTGGAGGCGGCCGGAGGCGAGGGCCTCCTTGAGGCTGAGCACCTGGTCGGCGGACTGGCTCAGGTCGACGTAGAGCGGATCGAGCTGCTGAATCGTCGCGAGCAGGGTGGCCGTGCCCTGTTGGACGTAGGCGCCCTCCGTGACCTCCGCCCGGCCGATGCGGCCGCTGATCGGCGCTGTGACGCGGGTGTAGCCGAGATTGATTTCGGCGCTGCGCACTGCGGCTTTGCCGGCGGCGACGTCGGCGTTCAACGCCAGCGCGGTCGCGACGGCATCGTCGTAAGTTTGCTTCGCGACGGCGTGCGTGGCGACGAGATCCTTGAAGCGATCGGCCTGGGCTTGGGCGGAAGCGAGGCTGGCTTCGGCGCGGGCCAGCGTGGCTTTGGCGCTGTCGAGCACGGCTTGGTACGGCGCGGGATCGATTTCAAAAAGCACATCGCCCTCTTTCACGTCCGTGCCCTCGGTGAAGAGCCGTTTCTGGACGATGCCGTTGATCCGGGCGCGGACCTCCGCCACGCGGAACGCAGACGTCCGGCCCGGCAGTTCGCGCGTGAGCGTAACCGTCTCGGGTTTCACGGTGATCACGCTCACTTCCAGCGGCTGGGGAGCGGCTGCGCCTTCCGCCTTTTTATTTTTGCCGCAACCCGGGAGAAGCGCGAACACTCCGAGAGCGGCGAAGGCGAACGCCGCAACGCGTCCGGGGAGGAAGGAAATTCTGCGTGTGGACAGACTCATGAGCTAAAACAAGTTTCAAGAATTCGAGGATGTCGACATGGCACGACGGAGAACGTGGCCAAATTTTTGTCCGCGAATAACGCGAAGTGCAGGAACGCGGCGCTGATCTGTTTCCACGGAACATGCGAATACAAGGGGAATGCCTAGCTCCGCCGCGCCGATTGCCTGATGTTCGGTCGCCCGGCCAAGAGTAGGGTGCGGGCGCCCCTATTTCTCCATGAAAGCCACCGCTACTTTTTCTCACGCCTTTCGATATTATATCTTGGGCGGACTTGGCCTCGCGGCGTTGTCACTCGTCTGCGAAGCTCGCGCCGAACTTCTACTTGAACGTCCGCAAGGCGGGCCGAATGAATACCGGACCAGCTATGGCCGCCATATCGCCGGTTTCGAACTGACGGAAGCCACGCGCGTCACCGGAATATCCGGGTACTTCACTGGTTTTGGCGAAATGTATAGTCTCACCATGGCCATTGTCCCCGAGGAATATTCGATGGTTGAGACCGATAATCTTTTTCCCTCGATCACATTTTATCCCTCGACTGAGCCGCATCCAGGAATTCCGGGAGTATGGGTCGGCGCGGAAAACCTGAGTTGGGATCTACAGCCTGGACGTTATGCGCTCATCTTCGACGGCGCAGGTTCCGGTGAGTCGGAAGGAATAACCGGCGTAGCCATGCCTCTGGCCTATCCATATTTCGGAACCACCTCCGCCGCTCGCGAATTCGATTATTTCATAGAACCGTACGGTGACCAATTCACCGGGTATCCTTTTGGCGCGCGGATTTACGGCGCAGCGCTGACGGCCATCCCCGAACCGGCGCAGTACGGATTCGCTGCTTCGTTCGTTTTATTCGCGGGCATACTTTTATATAGACGCCGCGGCGCGATGGGCCCGCTGGTTTCTCTACGATGAGACAAAAGATCAGCGGCGCGGATCGCCGGATTTCCGGCGTTCACGGAGTTCACGCAGCGTGACGTTGGGTGGAAGCAGGTCGGATTTCTTTTTCGGAATGCCGACGCGTTGAGCGGAATAGATGCCCGAGTGGCCGCTGCAATAATACGCCACGAAACAGGCCACGGCGAAATAGACCGTGTAGTGCGCGCCAAAGAGTTCGATTCCCATGATGGTGCACGCCAGCGGAGTGTTGGTGGCTCCGGCGAACACGGCGATGAAGCCCAGCCCGGCGAACAGGTCCACCGGCGCGCCGCACAGCGTGGCGAGCGTGTTGCCCAGGGCGGCGCCGATAAAGAAAAGCGGCGTCACTTCGCCACCTTTGAAACCCGCGGAAAGTGTTACCGCGGTGAACAGCAGTTTCCACCACCAGCTCCACGGCGTGGCGCCGCCTGCCCGGAAAGAGGAGAGCAGCGAAACCGATTCCGGAGTGCGCCCGTAAACACCCAGACCGAGGTAATCGTGCGTGCCTACGAGATACACGAGGCCGATCACGACGGCGCCGCCGATCGCCGCGCGCAACGGAGCGCTCGGAGTGATTTTTTTCAGTGCATGCTGGAAACCATGGGTGAGTTCCGCGAAGAGCATCGCGGTGAGACCGAAGGCGACGGCCGCGAGGACGACTTTCGCGAGGAGGACGCCGTCCAGCACCGCGTGGAGATTCGCGGAATCGGTGATGGCGATTTTATAGATGGCGTGATGCACGCCCCAGGCGGAGCAGGTGAAGTCGGCGACGATGCTCGCGACGAGCACCGGGATGAGGGCGTTGTATTGAACCTGCCCAATCACGAGCACTTCCATCGCGAAGATCGCTCCCGTGAGCGGCGTGCCAAAAACCGATCCGAAGCCCGCGGCCACGCCGGCCATGAGCAGCACGCGCATCTTTTCGGCGTCGAATTTGCAAAGCCGGCCATACGCGCTCGCGAGGCTTCCGCCCATCTGCACCGCCGTTCCCTCGCGACCGGCAGACCCGCCGAAAAGGTGAGTCACGAGCGTGCTCACGAAAATCAGCGGAGCCATGCGCGCGGGCACGCCGCCCCCTGGCTCGTGAATTTGATCGATGATGAGGTTGTTGCCGCCCTCCGCGGATTTGCCGACCCGCTGGTAAACCCAACCGACTGCGACGCCCGCCACCGGCAGAAGGAAGAGCAGCCAACTGTATTGCCAATGCAGCTCTGTGACGCGTTCGAGGCCCCACAAGAAAAGCGCGCTCGCTGAGCCCGAGAGAATGGCAACTGGAACGACCAGTGCGGTCCAGACGATCAGCTGACGCAGGCTCGTCAGGTGCTCCCGAATATCGAATAGCGACTTCACGAAAGTGGGGGACATGGTGATTCCTAGCGCGTCAGGTCGCAGTAGGAGTCATCACTCGGCGGGCCTTCATGGTCTCGCGGCGACGTCGGCTATACGAAGTAGATTCGAACTGAGTTGGAGTTCGGTTTGCTTGAGGGCGTCGAGATTCGCGGCGATCCGGATTCGGCCCGCATCCTGGATGAGTTGGAGGTGGCCGCCATCTCTGAGAAAATCTCGGGCCTCACCCACCGTAAGGGTCTTGGTCGCGGTTTCCTGCGGCCATTGTTCAAATCGCCGTTCCGCATTTTCCGGGACAAAAAGTAACTGGATATTTTCAAGCTCGTTCCACGAATCGACGCGCCGGACTTCGATTCGCCGATTGCCGACCGACTCGTTTTGCGCGGCCACGCGCAGCAACTCGGTAAAGGGGGAATTTCCCAGCACGCCAATCTGAATGGGCGAGTTGGCAGACGAAAACGCTGCCGGCGGCCAGGTTGTGAAATGACAGAAATTGATGACGAATACCGCCTTCACCTCGTCAGGGAGAAATGCCCTTCGAGACTGCTCCGCAGCCGCCCGCCCGCCATTCAACAAGAGCGGAAAAAGAGCAAAAAGAGTTGAGGTGCGAAAAGTGATTTTCAATCGGGCGTGTCTTTGGCTGCGCGGATCGACACTAGGCGATCTACATTGATCGGGATTGGCGCCTATAAACAAGCATCCGCCTAGAGTAGCGTTACCGTAGCGATCCCCGGGAATTGCCCCGCAGTTCTTCGCTAGAGTTGTCGCGCGATCATTCATATAGATAAGTGCTTATCTAGCGGTGATATTGAACTTTTTATCCAGAAAGAGTGCGACTTCGGGTCGGTTGGGGGTGTTCCTGGGCGTGGCCTTTGGCTGCATCGGGACTTTGCATTCCGTGGGTTTTGCCCAGGAAGTTCCAGCCGACGCGCGATTTGACGAGCTGAAACAACTCAGTTTGGAAGAACTGACGCAAGTGCAGGTCACGTCGGTCTCACGCCGTCCCGAAAAACTGAGTGAAACGGCTTCCGCTGTGCAGGTCATCTCGAGCGAGGAAATCCGCCGCTCGGCCGCGACAACGCTGCCCGAGGCCCTTCGTCTCGCGAGCAATCTCGATGTCGGCGCCAAGAGCGCGCATGACTGGGCGATCAGCGCCCGCGGATTCAACACGGATCTGTCCAACAAGCTGCTCGTGCTCATGGACGGGCGCACGCTCTATACACCGCTGTTTTCGGGAGTGCGGTGGGATGTGCAGAATTATATTCTCGAAGACATCGAACGTATCGAGGTGATCAGCGGCCCCGGCGGAACGCTCTGGGGCGCAAACGCCGTGAACGGCGTGATCAATATCATCTCGAAGCCCGCGAGTGAGACTCTCGGATCTTACGCCGAAGCTGCGGCAGGCACGCAACTCCGCGGAAATTATGCCTTCAGGTACGGAGGTCAGGCTTCCTCGAAAGTGTTTTACCGCGTTTACGGCCAATCGATCGATACCGGTGAAGAGCAACTGCCTGACGGCAGTCGCGCGAACGATGGCTCCGCCATCAATCAGGCCGGCTTCCGCATCGATGCTGACGTGACTTCCGCCGCGAGCCTCACTGTGCAAGGCGACATCTATCACGGCAAAGAAGGGTATGTCGCCGGAGGGGAATCGACGGTCGACGGCGCCAACGTCCTGAGTCGATGGCAACAAAAGATGCCCAATGGCTCGCAGATGGCGCTGCAGGTTTATTATGACAGGACCGAGTTGGAACAGCCGGCGCTCAGCATTTTCGCGGCGCCCGGCTTGGTGCACGACGTCCTCGAAACGTTCGACGTCGATTTTCAGCATCAGCTTCCGATCTGGAAGGCGATGCAACTCGTGTGGGGCACCGGGTACCGCGCGACTAATGACGACTTCAAGGCCGCGCCCGCGCTGGCCTTCAACCCGCCCAAATTGCGCCAGGAACTATTCAGTGGTTTTGGACAAGCCGCCTTCCGCCTGCCTTTCGAAACCACCCTCACGCTCGGCTCCAAGGTCGAACATAATGATTATACAGGCTGGGAAGTTGAACCCACGATCCGCTTTCAGTGGGCGGTGAATCGCGATAGTTTATTATGGACCGCCGTTTCCCGCGCCGTGCGCACGCCTTCGCGTATCGATCGCGATCTCGCGCAACCCTCGCCTCCACTCGTTATATTATCAGGCGGCAGTGACTTTGATTCCGAAAGCGTCGTTGCTTACGAACTGGGTTATCGTATCGCGCTGACGCCAACGCTCGTGGCGTCCGTCGCGACGTTCTATAATCATTATGATAATCTCAGAAGCGTTCGAACCACTCCGGTTACATTGATACCATTTGTTTTCGCCAACGACCTCCGCGCCGACACGCATGGCCTCGAACTCACGTCGACTTGGCAAGCCCTGCCTTGGTGGCGTCTCACCGGTGGCTACAGTTACTTGGAGGAAAACGTGACGGTGGAAGACGGGAAATTCGATTTGAACAACGGATTGAATGAAACGGCCGATCCGAGGCATCAGTTCTCGTTAAGATCATCCATGGACCTGGGCCGAAAGATCGAAGCCGATGCGCAACTCCGCTGGGTCGATCGGCTGCCGATCAATAATGGAGGGCGGCTCGCGAGCGTTCCGAGTTATGCAGAGCTGGATCTGCGGCTCGGTTGGAAGGTCACGCCAAGGATTGATATAAGCGTGGTCGGGCAGAATTTATTGAATAAAAATCACCCCGAGTACGGGCCGCCAGGAGCGCATCGAGTGGAGCTTACGCGAAGCGTTTATATCAAAGCGGCTTGGCGATATTAATAAGCGGACAGTCGACCCGGAACGTCGGCCTCTCGAACGCTCACCGCCCAAAGGTCAACTGATTGCTTCGGGAAGTTGCAGGATGCGGCAACTGCAACTTCGTAGCGCCTTGCGTCGATTTAGATATTGCTTAATTAAGAAAAGGCTTAAATAGTTGCATCGATGCAAAGCCGCAAAGTCGTTGTCGAAAACCACGCGCCCCAAACGAAGTCCTCATGATGAACAACGACGAGCCCTCCACCCCCCGCCTGCATTCTTCATCACAGCCTGGACTCCTCGATCGGCTGCGTCGCGCCGCGCGGTGGACGCCCACCGTCGCGCTCTTCGTCGCCGCACCGAAGTGCGTGGCGTGCGTCGCCGCCTATCTGGGCATCGGTGCAGCTTTGGGTCTGAGATTCGGCGCGCCGGAAATCTGCGGAGCAACCGCCTCGATGCCCGCAGCCTGGATCGCTTCGGTCGCCGCTCTCAGTTTTCTCCAAATCGCGTTGTTTCCCAATCGAAGGTTCGCCGCGTTCCTTCTGCAGCATGCGAAACGGGCGTTTGCGCGGAAGACTGCGGCGACTCGATGCTGTTGACGGACCAGGCGATGCCTTCCGTCCTCGCCTCGAAATAAAGACCGACGAGGCGTTCGTTTCCGTCCGCCAATGAGGGGTGTTTGATATCGATCGTGAACTCCTCGATGTCGTCGACGATCCAGCCAACGCGGCCCAAGACTTCGATGGAACGTTCCAAGGCTTGGAAGAGGTCAGGAGCCGAGACCATGACCTCGGCACGGGTAATTTCAAAACTGCCGACAGGCCGTTCCTGTCGATGTACAATTAGGGCAACATGATTGACCGCCATGTCTGCATATTACCCTGTCCCAGGCCTTTGGAACATGGGGCGAACCGATGTCGGTTTTTCCTGACATTTCGGCGGGACCCATTCGGAGATTTCCCGGCGGCGGTATGATCAATTAATCAGCGGCCGTATCAGGCGGCAGTGGCACGGATCTCACCCAGACGGTCATTGGTTTCAGCCCGCGATTGTTCCAGGCGAAATAGGGGATCGCCACGACATCCTGCTCCTGGCGGCGATGCTTCGAGTCCGCGCTGAACTCCGCCCCGGAAATATCCAAAGCCGTCACGCCACCGAGCAGTTTCTCGTCGAAGCGCGCAGCGATTTTCGCCGAGTCGGTCACAGTCAAGCGTCCGAGGGTTTTTGCGTCTTCGTCCCGCTCGAAACAGTAGACGATCGGTCCGCGTTCGAACGCCACGCGCTCGTGGGAACCGAATAGGAAATCGTTTCCGCGCACGCGCTGCACCGGCATGGCGAATTTCAGCTCGATCGAGTCGCTGCCGCTCCACTCGCGCTTGATGGAAACGTAGCCGTTTTCGATGTCGGGCTTGGAAAGAACTTCACCGTTCACCGCCACGCTCCATGACGCGGGCGTGGCGGATTTCTCGTAAGCATAGAGATCCGATGGCAGGGGCTGGCCCTGCGCCCATTCGGGAATGCGCACGCGCGCCGTGAATTTCGTGGGCTTCGCCGGCGTGACTTTGATCTTTATCGCGCCGTCCCAGGGGTAATCCGTCGATTGCGACAGCTTCACCGCTGTGCCGCCAATGTTCACGTCGGCTTCGTTGTCGCCGTATAGATTGATGAAAAGCGAGGTGTCGCGCACCGCATAAAAATAGCCAGTGAGAGACGCCAGTGTGCGCATCAGGTTTGGCGGGCAGCACGCGCAGCCGAACCAGGGCGCGCGCCCGGCGAATCCATGATTGTTCTTCTTTTTCCCGTCGTAGGCGAGCGGGTTGGGGTAGAAGAAACAATCGCCCGATGTCGATACGCCGCTCAGAAAACCGTTGTAAGCCGTGCGCTCGAACACATCCATGTACTTCGCGTCGCCCGAGAGAAGAAACATGCGGTGGTTCCACATCATCAAGGCGACGGCCGCGCAGGTCTCGTTGTAGCCATCGTCAGGCAAATCGTAATCGCCGCCGTACGCTTCGCCGTGCTCGAGCGCGCCGACGCCGCCGGTGAGATAGAGCTTCTTTTCCACCACGTTTTGCCAGATGCGTTGAATGGCCGTGACGTAACGCTCGTCGCCGGTCAGCGCGGCGACATCGGCCATGCCGGAGTACATGTAATTCGCGCGGACCGCGTGGCCCACCGCCTCGTCCTGATCGACCACGCGCTTGTGCCGCTGATTGTATTGCGGACCGCGCGGACCGCGCGCATCGAGAAATTTCTGCGCGAGCGTGAGGTAGCGTTTGTCATGGGAAACTGAATACAGTTTCACCAATCCCATTTCGACGATCTGATGGCCTGGCGCCACGATCGGCCGGTCATCGCCGAAATCATGCCAGAGCAGCTCCGCGTTTTTCAGGCAGACATCGAGCAGCGTCCGTTTACCTGTCGCCTGGAAATGAGCCACGCCCGCTTCATAGAGATGACCCGCATTGTAGAGTTCATGGCTTAGAAATGGGTCCTGTTCCCATCGCTGCTGGCCGATCCAAGGATGCCCCGGCGAGTCCGGATGCATCGTGCGAAATGTGTAGAGATAGCCATCGGGCTCCTGCGCGGCGGCGACAATCGCGATCCACTCGTCGAGTTTTCGCTCCAGTGCTTCGTCGCGCTTCATGCTCAACACATACGAGGCGCCTTCGATCGCCTTGTAGACATCCGTATCATCGAAGGGGAAAATTGTCGGAGGCTTGATTTGAAAATGAGGCTCGCCGTTCGCGCGCCGGTGCATGACCTCGGCCGCGAGTTGAAAGTTTTTCAATCGGCCGGACTCCTCGCACTGCTTCAGCGCGAACGGCACGGTTACCACTCGATTGGTTTCCTGCTTCTGCAGCCAGAAACCGCCAGTCAAACGCACCGACGTGAACGGCACGGGGGAAACGGGATAATTTTCTGCGGCGCGGGAGGACGTAAACGTGCAGAGCGAAAGTAACAAGAACGTGACGGAAGTTAAGCGCATGGCGAAATGGGGGAGGGAAACCGCGAGTTTGATGCGATACTATCTGCGAACACGTCCTCCTCTACTTGACAGTATCGCGGCCGAAAAAAGCGAAACGCTTTGATCTCGATTCCAACTTGGCGGACAACGACGCGTCATGAAAATTCGCCGTCTCGCGGGGTTTCTCGTTGGCAGCGTATTCGCGGCCGCACTACACGCGGCCGACCTGAATGTTTTCGCCGCCGCAAGTTTGAGCGACGCGCTTCAGGAAGTCGCGAAAGGCTACGAAAAAGCTTCGAACGACAAAGTGCGGATCAATTTCGCAGCCTCGAGCGTGCTCGCCCAGCAAATCAAACACGGCGCGCCAGCCGATGTGTTTTTCTCCGCCGACGAGGCGAAGGTCGACGATCTCGCGAAGCTGGAGCTGATCGATGCCGGCGCTCGGCGTGGTGTTTTATCGAATACGCTCGTGATCGTGACGAATGTTCGTTCCGGTCCGGCGCTTTCTTCTCCCACTGATCTCGCCAAGGCCTCCATCGAGCATGTCGCCCTGGCTGAACCGCAGACCGTTCCCGCCGGCATCTACGCGAAGGAATATCTCCAGAAAATTCAGCTGTGGAAAAAAATCGCGGGCAAGGTCGTCCCCACCGAAAACGTGCGCGCCTGCCTTGCGGCGGTCGAAGCGGGCAATGCCGACGCGGGCTTTGTCTACAAAACCGACGCGATCATCTCGCGCAAAGTGAAGATCGCCTACGAAGTCAGCGTGGCCGACGGACCGAAAATTTCGTATCCGGCCGCGTTGGTGAAGGGATCGAATAACGAAGCCGCGGCGAAGAGATTTCTGGCGTATCTGGACTCCGCGGAAGCGCGGGCCGTTTTCGCGAAATTTGGATTTTTACCGGCACCCTGATTAGACAGCTCCTAATTCGCCGCGTGAGTCGCCGTCTGCGCCACCTCGTCCGGTCGCAAGATCAACGGCAGCGAGACCATCGTGCGTTCGGGCCGTCCGTCCTTCAGCCGTGGCATGAAAAGCCAGCCGTTGACCGCGCGCGTGAGCAAGCGGTAGATATTCGCCGGGAGCTTGGTTGGAAGTTGGAGGCTTTCGACGCGACCTTCTTCGTTGACCATGAAGCTGACGTTTACCCGCGCCGGCAGCGCGTCCTCACGCATGCCGTCCGGAAAAACCGGCGGGATCTGCAGATACGGAGTGCACGGCTTCGTCTCGCTCCCGTGCTTCTTCAAATAGCCGCTGAGCAGAAGTTGATGAAGCGAGTCTTCGCGATGCCGAAAAAACTTCGCGATCTTCTCGCATTCATTGCTGCGGATCTCGAGGCCCTTCGTGAAAAACAAAGGGAAGAAACCGGTGCGGCGTTTGCCGAAATCCAGGTACCCGAACGTGAGTTCAATCTTGTTCTCTCCCTTGTGCAGCGGCTTGAGGGATTTGAACTGGACCGTGGCGGATGGGTTGTCCGTTTTGCCATCGAGATAGTCCGCGTCGAAAAAGATGAGCGCGACGAAGCAGTCCTTGTAATCCTCCGTCGAGTCGACCGTCGCCGAGAAATCGCTGCGGGCCGAAATCGTGCCGCCGTCGACTTCGCCACCTTCGGCAAACATGAGTCGCAGTTTGGTTTTGCTCGAGTTGCCCTTCATGTTCCGGAGGACGATGCTGCCGGGCGCATAGGTTGCTCCGCGTGTTGGCGTGTAATGCGCGTCGTACAGGCGCAGGCGCTTGAGTTTTCCGTCCACCTCCACTTCCGGCCCCTCGCCGGAAACTGCCAGGATGGGCAGCGTTTTCCCTTTGTACTTCCCTTGAATGATCGTCGGATGCAGCGGCGGCGGAGTGCCAAAATTCCAACGCACGTTCATTTGCGCCTGAGCCACGCAAAACGAGCCCGCGAATGCCACGAATGCCCAAACCCGCAAGGTAGCGTATTTCATGCGCTTCGACGTTTGGCCGATTCGAAGTCCGCACGCAAGGCGGGCGAGTTGCCTTCTTGCCCGCGAAGACGGCCGGAATTCGCGCTTGCACTGGGAAGGAGGGATCTCTGTTTTGGACCGCTCTGTTCGTTAAACCTTAAAACAAAAACATCACTCCCGATCGCAAGGCGGCCCATTGGCCGACCTGTGTGTCAGAGATACATAGATCAACATGAACGTCTCAGTTAAAGACCTGCTCGATGCCGGCGTGCATTTCGGGCACCAAACCAAGCGTTGGAATCCTCGTTCGAAGCCGTACGTCTTCGATCACCGTCAAGGCATCACGATCATCGATCTGGGCAAGACGCACGAGCTTCTCAGCAAGGCTTACACTTTCATCGAAGACACCGTCGCCAATGGTGGCACCGTTCTCTTCGTCGGCACGAAGCGCCAGGCTCAGGACATCATCCGCGAAGCCGCGACTTCGACCAACATGCCGTACTGCGTAGACCGCTGGTTGGGCGGAACGCTGACCAATTTCCAGACCGTCAAGAAGTCGATCGCCAAGTACAAGAAGTACCAGCAGCAGGAGACCAGCGGTGAACTGGCCAAGCTCTCTTCGAAGGAAGAAGCCGCGATCAAACGCGAGATGGGCCGCATGAACCGCAATTTCAGCGGCATCGTCGAAATGGGCGAGCTTCCGAACGTCATGTTCGTCGTCGACGCGAATCACGAAGACATCGCCGTCGCCGAGGCAGAACGCTGCGGCATCGCCTGCGTGGGTTTGGTCGATACGAATTCGGACCCGACCAAGCTCTCTCACCCGATTCCGGGCAATGACGACGCCGTCAAATCCATCCGCATCGTGGTCGAGGCCATCGTTGCCGCGGTTCAGAGTGGACTTTCCCAGCGCGAATCTCGCCGCAACACGCGTGCGCAGGCTGATCTTCGCGCCGCTTCGGCGCAAGTGGCCGCGGCTTCTGGCGCGACGAACGAAGAGGGCGAAGTCGATCTGAGCAAGGTCGAGCTCCCGCCCGAGGTCGCCGCTCAGGTTGAAGGCGAAACGGAAGCCACCGCCGCTGCCCGCAAGAAGCCGGCTCCTCGCAAGAAGGTCGCCGCGCCCAAGAGCTAAACTTCATCGAACTGTTTAAATGAGCACCGCTGTCACATCCCAAATGGTCAAAGAACTGCGCGAGAAGACTGGCGCAGGTTTGCTCGATTGCCAAAAGGCTCTCACCGAGTCGAAGGGCAACCTCGAGGAAGCCATCACCATTCTCCGCAAGAAATCGGGTGGCAAAGTCGACAAACTTGCCAGCCGCGCCACGAAGGAAGGCTTGATCGACAGCTACATTCACGTCGGCGGAAAAGTCGGCGTGTTGCTCGAAGTGAATTGCGAGACCGACTTCGTTGCCCGCAACGAAGACTTCCAGGCCTTCACGCGCGACGTTTGCCTGCAGATCGCCGCCGCGAGTCCGCTCTATGTTTCTCGCGACCAGGTTCCGGAAGCCGACGTGAACAGCGAACGCGACATCGCGTCCGCTCAACTCGCTGGCAAACCGCCCGCGGCAATCCAGAAGATCGTCGAGGGTAAACTGGATAAGTTCTACTCGACAGTTTGCCTGCTGGATCAGCCCTTCGTGAAGCAGCCGGAGAAGACCGTGAAGGAAATCCTCGCGGAGAAGATTTCGAAGATCGGTGAAAACATCAGCATCCGCCGTTTCACCCGTTATCAACTCGGCGCCTGAGTTGCTGCATTGAGTTTTTCACGACGCCTGAGTTGGCGTAGTTAGTTTTTCACTACAAAGCGCTTCGCGGCCTGCGAGGCGCTTTTTTTGTGGCTTTATCTGGGGCTGTTTCCGGAGAAGGATGGCGTCATGGAATTGACCGTCACCCGTGGCCAGATCGTCGCGCGCGGCCTTATGAATCGCTGTCCAAATTGCGGCGGCAAGACGTTGTTCAAGGATGGAACGCTGTTCGAATTGAACAAAGCGTGTCCGCGTTGCGGATTGAAGCTGGAGAAGGACGAAGGATTTTTTCTCGGCTCGATGTCGCTCAATTATGGCGTGACCGTGATCGTCTTTTTGCTGCCGGTTCTCGTGTTGTATCTGACCGGGATTTTGTCGGGGCTCGTTGCGGCGATTGTGGCTGGGGTGGGGGCGATCGCGGTGCCGATCTTGTTTTATCGTTCGTCGCGCAGTTGGTGGCTGATGAATTATTATATATTTCTGCCGCAGCATTTGCCTGCGAACCAAGGCAAGTTGCCGCCTGGTGATGACGAAAACATCTGAGATTTTTCTGCTTCCTTTTTGCCCCTGTGCACCTACGTTTCCCCTTCCTCATTGGAGAGGTGGCAGAGTGGTCGATTGTACCTGACTCGAAATCAGGCGTACCCGCAAGGGTACCGAGGGTTCGAATCCCTCCCTCTCCGCCAGTCTTCGCCAAGCGCAGCGCGGACGAAGACTGTCTCGCCGAAGCTCGAAGAGCGTAGGCGGACGATTCACGTGCGGAAGGCTTCGACCGGGCAAGCCGACAGCGCGCTTCGCGCAAGGAGGATCTACTTCCGGCGGAGGGATGCGAACCCGGGTTTGACGGATCTACACCAAAGTTTGGGATCTACACCAAGGTTTGGGGGCAGCCTTTCCCCTTCAGCCCTCCTTCGCCGCCGGCACACCGAAGGCTTCGTGCCAAACTTCTCCGACTCGCGCTGAGACACTGAGCGCCACATCTGCGGCGTCTTGTCGGCCTTCGCGTTCCAATGCGTAGGCGAGATCGACCAACTCGGAACGAAGTTCATCCAGCTTAACGGAGATCGTGTTCATATAGGGCGGTCCTCTGAAATATTCGCGTGTGTGTTCGCGTGGTCGCGTTCTCCAAGAAATGAATACGCGGTCTGCCATGGTGTTCACCCTCTCTGTCGAACGGGCAGGGCCGTTTTAGACATTTCGGGTGACTTTTTTCGCGATGTAGGGGTTTGCCTGCCCTCGCAAACCGTAGCCGGAACCCGAAAAACATCTGGCTGTCGCTGGCGCCTCGATAAAGCCTGCGGTAATCCGCCGGATCGTTTTTTTAGCAAGCGACCGCTAAATTCGGCGGCGGCATCTTCCAAGCTTCCACCACAAGACATGCGCGTCGGACTCATCACCACTCTCAAGACCAACATTGGAGATGACTTCATTCGCGAGGGCATCTGCAACGTGTTGAGGGGACTCGCTTCCCGGGAGGCGATTGAGTTCGTTCCGATCAACAAGCACACGCCGGACATGCTGTATCCGCGTTGGCATCCGCTGGCTGTTGCGCGCTCGCTTCCCGTCGCCGGCTATCGAAAGAAGTTAGCCATCCGAAAGCTGTCGCGCGTTTTCAAATACGTCGGCTTCACCGCCTTTGATCGCTGCGATGCCATCGTGCAGTGCGGCGCGCCCGTTTACTGGGAGGGCTGCGGTCAAAATACGCGGTGGAAACAGGATCTCTGGGAAGATGTGGTGCAGCGGCTACACCGGAAGATCCCGGTGCTGAATCTGGCCGCGGGCTCATGCTTCCCGTATCGCAAGCAGCCCGAGCGCTTCGAACTTCCGGCCGATCGCAAGTACGTGCGCTGGCTGCACAGTCTTTGCCGGGCGACTTCCGTGCGCGATCCGCTCGCGCATAAGCTCCTCGCAGCGGAGGACTGCGACACACACCTGATTCGCTGCAGCGCTTTTCTGTTCACGAATCCCAGCGAGGCGCGTCCATCGACCGATGGCCCGATTCTGATCAACTACATGCGCGGAGGCGGCCACTACGATCTCGGCCAGCAGATCAGCGCGGATCGTTGGGAAAACACGGTTCGCCAATTGATCTCCCGCCTGAAGGCCAAAGGCCACCGCGTGGCCCTCGTTTGCCACAACGAAACCGAATTGAAACTCGCGCGCGAAATCGCGCCGGACTGCGACATTCGCATGCCGAAAACTTTCCGCGAGTTTCCCGAAATGGTGCGCGACGCGAAGGCTGCCATCTGCAATCGCATGCACGCGTCGGTGGCCTTGGCTGGCCTCGGCATCCCGTCCGTCACCGTCGGCACCGACACCCGCATGCTCATGGTGGAACAGCTCGAGATGCCGTGCTATTTCGTCGAAGATGCTGAGCTCGACGCGGTCGAGCGCGATGTCGAGCGGCTCATTGCGCAGCGCGAACAAATCGCCGCGCGCCTTCGCGTGCTGCAGCGCGCCACCCGCGATTCCTACGCGCATCTCCTCGAGAAAACACTTTTCCCGCAGGACGCCTCGCGCGCTGCGGCGGTCGAGGCCAGCCAACTCAGCACGGCGAATTCATGAACGCCGCGTTTCAGCCTGACTGGAAATCGACGGCCCGCATCCGCCTCGGCGCGATCAAACAATCCGCGCTCGAGACGACTTTTCGCTGGAGAACGCTGCTCCCGCTTTTGCTCCAGGCGCGCAAAGTGACGCACGCCCTGCGCGACATCAAACGCCACTTGCCCCCCGGCACTCCGCTGGTCGGCGTGCTGCTCGCGGAGCACATCGGCGATATCGTCGCTGCCGAGCCGGTCATCCCGTATTTGAAAAACAAATACGCGGGCGCGCACCTTGTCTGGCTGAGCAAGCCCGCGTTCACCCACTTGTTGCGGTACCATCCGCAGATCGATTCCCTCGTCGAAATTTCTTCGATCAGCGAGGCGGCGCATATCGTGCGAAGTGGAATTTTGGATACAGCGGTCGATCTTCACATCAATCGCAAGCGCTGCCTGAAGTTCGGCCGCCCCTACGCGAAACGCTGGGGCGATACCTCGGTGGATATTCGAAACTACTACGCGCGCGGCGCGCTGCTCGAGGCGTTGAGTCTCTCCGCTGGATTGCCGGCCTTGACGGAACAGCCCCGCCTCTACCTCGGTCCGATTTCCTCGACGGTCGATCGCTACGACTTGCCGAAGCGCTATGTTGTTTTCCACGCGCGTTCGAACGAACTGGCCCGCAATTGGAACGACACGGCTTGGACCGAACTCGCTCGCAGACTGATCAACCAATTTGGCATATCCGTCGTCGAAGTCGGACTTCAGCGCGTCGCGCGCATCGAGTCGCCTCGTTACTTCGATCTTTGCGGCAAACTATCCATCGTGGAAACCGCCGAGGTGATTCGACGTGCCAGCGGCTTCATCGGCATCGACAGCGGTCCGGCTCATATCGCAAACGCCTTCGAACGGCCCTCGGTTGTTCTGCTCGGCGCCTACGCGGCCTTCCCGCGTTACATGCCCTATACGGGTTTTCTCCGTGAAAACGCCAGCGACATGGTCATTCAATGGCCCACCGCCTGTGCGGATATTCCTGTCGACGAAGTGGTGCGCCGCTTCGGGAAATTAGAGGCTGCCCCGCGGTATGCCGAGGTTTCCGACGAGCTCATCAGCTGACTTCGCGGCGCGAAGTTTCCGAGCCACGCAACTTTTCCGGCGGCATTGCGTCTCCTCCCCCCAATGGCCGGAACTCACAGCGCTGCGCGCTTCACACTGCTGCTTGCAATGGCGGCAGCCTGCGTGCTCATCGTCGCAGCGGCACTCCTCGAACCTGTCGTTCGCGGCCGGTTCTTTACCCGCAGCCATGAGGAGCGCGTGCAGGTCACCGGTCTTTCGCTCCCCCAGGCGCCGGATGACGATTGGCTGGTCTACACCAATCGGGGAACGTTTACGGTGAGCGACGAGCTCCGGTCAAAGTCCAGACACGACGATCCGGCGTTTCTTTTTCACATCGGCCAAAGCTACCGCATCCAGGTGAAAGGAGCTGGCACCGAATGCTTCCTCGGCACGTTTCACCCCGTGATCGACGACGCGCAAGCCGTCGGCATGGGATTGGCCGGAGGCTCGCTGTAAAACGCGGCCGTTTCAGCGCGCAGACCGACGCATTCAGGGTCAGGCCTTGGCCCGCTGAGCGCTCGCCGCCATGAAGTAATTGTGGGCGGAAAACGACGGCGCGTTTGGATCGCGTTTCACCGCACGATAAGCGCCGTTCGAATGAAGTTCGCGGGCGTTTTCGTTGTCCTGAAATTCAATCGGGAAAAGTTCTCCCGTGATCCATTTTCTCAGAGCTGGGTCAACGATGGGGAACAGCACTTCGATCCGGCGGAAAAAATTGCGGGACATCCAATCCGCACTGCCGGCGTAAATCGCAGGATCACCGCCGTCGTTCTGGAAATAAAATGCGCGCGCATGTTCGAGATAGCGCCCCACGATGCTGCGCACGCGGATGTTTTTGCTGAGCCCCGCGACGCCGGGAACGAGACAGCAAATGCCGCGCACGATCAGATCGATTTGCACGCCGGCCTGCGAAGCGGCGTAGAGGTTGTCGATGGTGATCTTGTCGACCAAGGAATTCATCTTGGCCATGATTCGCGCGGGGCGGCCGGCGTTGGCGTTGTCCGTTTCGCGCTGGATCAAATCCTGTATCCCGCGATGCAGCGTGAAAGGCGCGACCAGGAGATTCTTGAACTCGGGTGAGCGGCTGAAACCCGTCAGCGAGTTGAAGAGATTTGCTGCGTCTTCCGTGATGCTGTCGTTCGACGTGAAGAAGCTCAGATCGGTGTACAAACGCGCCGTCCGCGGATTGTAGTTGCCCGTGCCAAGGTGGACGTAGCGACGCATGATCTTGCCTTCGCGTCGCACGACGAGACTGACCTTGCAGTGCGTTTTGTGGCCGACGAGGCCATAGACCACGTGCACGCCGGCTTCTTCGAGCTGCCGCGCCCACTGGATGTTGTTCGCTTCATCGAAACGCGCCTTCAACTCGACCAATGCAGTGACTTGCTTGCCGTTCTTGGACGCTTCGATCAGCGCGCGCACGATCGGGGAATCGCCACTCGTGCGGTAGAGCGTTTGCTTGATCGCGAACACTTGCGGATCGCGCGCGGCTTGTTCGACGAAATCCACCACCGGCGTGAAGGCATCGTACGGATGGTGCAGCATCACGTCCTGCGCGCGCAACGTGTCGAACATCCTCTCCACGTCCTTCAACGGCGAGACATTCGCGGGCGTGAAATTTGGAAACTTGAGGTCGGGCCGATCGATGTCCGTCAGGCTCATCAGCCGGAACAGGTTGATCGGGCCGTTCAAGCGAAACACGTATTCGTGGGAAACATCGAGGTGCTCGCACAGCGTTTCAAAAATCGACTCCTCCAGGCCGTCCTCGATTTCTAACCGCACGGCTGCGCCACGCCGGAGATTGCGCAACTCTTCTTCGATTTTCTTCAGCAGGTTCTCCGCTTCTTCTTCGTCGATGTAGAGATCGCTGTTGCGGGTGACGCGAAAGGCCTGGGCGCTGCGAATGTGGTAGCCGGGGAAAAGTTTCCCCGCGCAAAGTTTCACGACTTCGCTGAGAAACAAGAAGCACTGTTCGCCGCCGCGATCGGGCGCAATCTGCACGATGCGAGGAAGAATGCGCGGCACCGGAAGGATCGCGACGAGACGCTCGTTCTCCGGAGTCTCAGGATTGTCGAGGGAGACGATGACGTTGAGCGACTTGTTGCCGAGCTGGGGAAAAGGATGAGCCTGATCGAGCGCGAGCGGCGTCAGAACCGGTTGAATCTGCTCCTCGAAATACGATTGCAGCCAGGAGAGTTCGTCAGGGCTGAGTTCCTGGGCGTTCTTGAAGACGATGCCTTCGGCGCGCAGTGCGGGCACGAGCTCTTCGAGCCAGCATTTGTATTGGTCCTCGACGAGCGACGCGACGACCGAGTGGATACGGCGAAGTTGCTCGCGCGGCGGCAAACCGTCGACGCTCGGCTCGGTGACGCCTGAGTCCACCTGTTGAATGATGCCCGCCACGCGAATCTCGAAAAACTCGTCGAGATTCGAGCTCACGATCGCGAGAAACTTGACGCGTTCCAGCAAGGGATTCCGCGGATTCTGCGCTTGCTCGAGCACGCGGCGATTGAAGGCGAGCCAGCTGAGTTCCCGATTGAAATAGGCCGACTTGACCCGCTGGGTCGAATGCGGGACGGGCACTGCCGTATTCCGAGGCACGACAGCACGCGCGACCTCTTTCTTTTTGCGCGGAGTCTTGCGAGTGCGGGACTGCATGGAAGCGGGCAGCTTACGTTTCATGATTTGCTAAACCATGAAAAAGCGGGGCGTCACTGAGATGTAACAATGATCTGAGAGAACGCGAATTCACGAGAGGAGATGCCACAGCCAGACACCCAATGCGATGCCGAGGGCGAAGGCGCTGAACAGCAAAAGCGCTGCCGCAATGATGAGCGGAAGGACGATGCCTCCCACCGGCCGGGACTTCAACGAGGTCGAGAAATGGGTTTCGACCAACTGGACGTTTCGCATGTTCGCTTGCCAGATGAAGTCGAAGATGTCGCCGGCGATCGGAATGGTCCCGACCACGACTTCGAGCAGAATGTTCAGTGCCATGCGGGCGAGTACGCGCCATGAAATGCCGAGGCGCGCCGCCTCATAAAGAATGTAGAGCGAAAATATCCCGCCGATCCAGTCGCCGACTGCGGGAATCAGTCCGATCAAGGGTTCGACGCCAAAGCGCCGGGTTTTTCCCAGAGCGAAGGCGCGATCGAGAAACCACGCCAGCGCTCTCAGGCGACGCAGGCGCGGTTCCGAATCGAAGGATTTCCTCGGCGGCAGATCGTCATCCACAAGCTCGAAATCAGGAGTGACGTTTTTCATCGAGCGCCGAGAAAGAGCTCCGCGTATTCGAAATGAGAATACGCGGAGGCTGGTTCAGACGTTTTCGAGCAGCTTGTAGATGCGCGAGACCATGCGGGTCGGATCTTCGAGCAGGCCGGCGCTGATCAGCGCGTTATCCAGAATTTGCTCGGCGACCAGCGTCGCCTTTTCCGGAGCGGACGTGTGAGCCGCTGCGAGACGTTTGATCACGGCGTGCCGTGGATTGATTTCGAGGTTCACTTTCACGGCGGCATCGGCGCCGTCCTTGTTCA
This sequence comes from Opitutaceae bacterium, assembly GCA_035765635.1. Taxonomy (GTDB): domain Bacteria; phylum Verrucomicrobiota; class Verrucomicrobiia; order Opitutales; family Opitutaceae; genus EW11. Next base: position 61,130 of record DASTWZ010000038.1, on the reverse strand, counting down.
TCGCCTTCATCATGCGCCGCATGTGCGGCGACATGAAGCGATCGGCGTTCAATGCGAGCGCCGGCGAATCGACCAGGCGATCGCTGGTCTTCACGTCAGCGACTCGTTCGCCGAGCGTCTTCTTCAGCCACTCGATCAAATCCTTGGTTTCGCTCTCGCTCAACGCGTCTTCGGCCGGCTTCGGCGCATCGGGCAATTTCACATCCGCGTGGTCCGCGGCGGTGAGTTTCTTGCCGTCGATTTCGCGCACGTTGTTCATCACGTACTCGTCAACCGCTTCGTAACAGAAGAGCACCTCGATGTTGCGCGATTTGAAACCTTCGAGGTAAGGACCGCTCTCGATTGCCGCGCGATTCGGGCCGACGAGATAATAGATCTCTTTTTGTTCGCTGCCCATGCGCGACACGTAGTCGGCGAAGCTCGTCGTTTTGCCTTTTTCGGTCAGCGACGATTCATAGCGGAGCAGTTTGGTGATTTGGTCCTTGTGGGTGAAATCGAGAGCTGCGCCCTCTTTGAGGAAGATGCCGAATTGGCTATAGAACTCGTTGTAGCCGTCGCTGCGGTTTTTCGATTCGTCTTCGAGAAACTTCAGGAAACGTTTCGTGATGACCTTGCCGAGCTTATCCAGCAGCGCTTTGTCCTGCATCGTTTCGCGCGAGATATTCAAAGGCAGATCTTCGCTATCGACCACGCCCTTGAGAAACCGCAGCCACTCGGGGAGGAGATCCTTGGGCTTCGCGTCGATTAGAACCTTGCGGCAATAAAGCGAGACACTCGGCTCGGCGCGGGCGAGACCCAGCTTTTCCGGGTTCTCTTCCGGAACGAAGAGCAGTGCGTTGATCGAAAGCGGAGCATCGGCGCTGAAGTGCAAACGGTAGCGCGGAGCGTCGTAGGCATGCGCCTGAAATTTATAAAATTCCGTGTACTCCTCGTCTTTGATCTCGTTCTTATTTCTCAGCCACAGCGCCTGGACGGTGTTGATCTTCTTGCCGTTGAGATTGACGGGAAACGACACGAACGCGCTGTAGCGCTCGAGAATTTCTTTGACGCGGCTCTCCTGGCTGAATTCCGCGGCGTCGTCCTTGAGCTCGATCACGATCTTCGCGCCCCGCCGCTCGCCGGAAGACTCCTCGATCTCATAGCTGCCCGAGCCGTCTGAAGACCACACCCAGCCTGGCTCATCGCTGCGCCATGAGTGGGTGTAGACCTTCACCGTCTTCGCCACCATGAATGCCGAATAAAAGCCGACGCCGAATTGGCCGATGAGATTGCTGTTTTTTTGTCCGGATTCGCCCAGCGCTTTGAGAAAAGCTTTCGAACCCGAATGCGCGATGGTGCCGAGATTTTCAACGAGCTCGGCGCGAGTCATACCGATGCCGAAATCCTGAATCGTGATCGTCTTCGCTTTGTCGTCCGTCGTGATGTTGATCTCGAGGTTCAGCGAATCGTCGAAGATTTGTTTCTCCGTGAGCTGCAGATGGCGCAATTTTTCCAACGCGTCCGACGCGTTCGATACCAATTCACGTACGAAGATTTCCTTCTCCGTATATAAAGAATGAATGACGATATCGAGCAGCTGCTTAATCTCGGCTTGGAACTCGAATTTCTGAGGCGTTGCTGTGGACATAGTGGAATAAAAATGGAGGGGTTAGTTTAGCTCCTTTGGGGGAAAATCAAGCGACAGAATTACGGCCGATTTCCCCTGGCACGCAGGCCGAGAAATGATGCCAGATCGGAAATCGCGGGGGCCGCCGAATAACCGCGCTTTAGGCGTTTGCTTTCGATGACGAGCCGTCCGCGTTTCCAGTCTGCACGAGGCTCGACGTCGCCGACGATTTCAGTGCCGGCGAGAGCCGGAAGCGAATAGTAGCCGCGTTGGCGAAGGTGCGGCGGTGTGTAAACCTCCCAAGTAAAATCGAAGTTCCAGATTCGCTCCGTTAAGGTGCGATCATAGATCAACGGATCCAGCGGGGCCAGAAGCCGCAGAGTGCCGTCGACTTCGGGGCGCGGTCCGTCGAACACAGCACAGTCGACCTTGAGGCAGCAAACCGGCGTGCCGTTCACGTCTAACTTCTGCAGTGAGTCACCAATCAATTCGAAGTCCGATCGGCGGAGAGACACCAGCCGGCGCTGACGAACGCGAAGGAGCGCCAGCCAGCGTTGCAGCTCTTCATCGGAGGGGAGTTGGCGCTCTGGGAGCGTCGACACAACGCGTTCGGCCAGATCATAGACGCGCCTGAAGTCGCGCCGTTCGGTGATGAGAATGTGTCCCGCAGAAAAGAGTTTCTCCAGGATGTGTTTCACCAATCGTCCATCGGTGCCCCACGCGGTGCGGGCCCGGCCTTCGTGCTTGAATTGATCGGACGTTGCCGGCCCTTCTTCGGCAATCTGGCGCAGAATCAAATCGGCGAGTGGTTGTTCTTCCGTGCTTAGCTGGCGCCGCGTAGTTGTGGGATGAATACGCCGAAGGTACGCCTGAACATAGGGGAGGGCGGACATGGGCCACGCGGCGAGAATTCCTTTCCCTGGGAGATAGTGTTCAAATCCCAGGCGATTCCGCGGGCGAGTGCCGTCTTCGTGCGAATCGTGCAGCACACGCAGAAGTTCACCTCTGCGGTAGCCTGAAACGCGGTTCCGCAGGATCAAATCGTGCATGCGCCCGCATACGTTCAACGGATCGAGCTGAATGTAGCCGTGATACGTCAGCGCGTCTGCGATGCTCTCTGCTGGCTTATCTATTTTTGTGAGAAGTCGGGCGATAATCCGGGCGTCTGGCGCGCTGACGTGCAAAGCATGACTCATCCGGCGTTACGCTACGCGACGCGATCCCGCCGTCACGTCTACGAGTGATAAAAATGCGAAAGCCGGGCGCGAGGCCCGGCTTTCGTCTGTGGTGCAAGTACAGAAAACGGTTCTGAGGTTCGACTCAGGCGTAAGCGATGGCGTGGCAGCCGTAGGCGGTGCGGGCGTTGATGAAGAAATCGCTTGGACCGGACTCGGGATTAAATTCCGGAGCGGCTTCGGCGAGAAGCTTGCGGAGATTTTCACGGGCCCGGGCGATGCGGCTCTTGACCGTACCGACGTTGATGCGGAGCGCGCGAGCGATCTCCTCGTACGGAAGGTTCAGGATGTTGCGCATCGTGAGAATCTCGCGGTGACGAGCGTCGAGCTTCTCCATGCACGCGGCGATTAGGTCAGTGAATTCCGTGGTGACCGTTTCCTGAACCGGATTCTGTGCTTCCGAGGAAATGAAGTCCGCAAACGTGGCGTCGGAGTCTTCACTCAATGGACGCTCGAGCGACACGGAGTCCTGCCGACGGCGACGGAAAAAGTACCAGTAGCGGTTGCGCGACAGATTGAGCGCGATGCGGTAGAGCCAGGTCGCGAGCGAGGAATCGCCGCGGAAGTTGGCCAAGCCGCGATGGGCGCGGATGAAGGTATCTTGGGCGATTTCTTCGGCGTCCGCCGCATTACGCAGAAGATTGTGCGCGAGACCGAAAATTTTGCCGTGATAGCGCTGCATGATCTCCACGAATGCTTTCTCTTCGCCGCTATTGAAGCGCTGGATAAGCGTTGCGTCGTACGCTGCCTCGCGAGCGGAGTCGCTCGAGAAGACAGGTGATTCGTTGGAGCTGCACGGAATAACGCTGTCAGTTTTGCTGGCTGCACCCGCGGTATTGTTAGCTTGAATCATAGGGCTGGGTTCCGAGTTGTGGTTTTGTGTGACGCCAACTCATTACCTCGTCCCGTGCCACATCCCGACCGGATTGCCTAACAATATTATTACCAAGCAATAGAGTTTTCGTGACGCGATCGCAACCCGGCTAGTTCGTGCAAAATGAATGGCTCGTTTTTCGAGCCTATTGCAATTCGCACTAAGCTTGCTGATTGGCACCTTCCGCGTGCGCCAAACCGAATCCGAAAAGGGCGTTTTCGGGGTGTAACCAAAAACCTGATACGTCGTGCGGCCTATACTGACACGCGTTTTTCCCTCTGGTGCCGTCGGGCCTCGGGCGTTCCCCTAAAACGCCGATCGAACATTTCTGCAGTTGCAACAGGTACGGCTGCTGATGATCGGACGGCCAAAAAAAGCCCCGCCTGGAAGCGGGGCTCGGTGCTGCGGGATGCTGATTGCTGGCCGTGCTACTTACGAGGTGCTTGGGCCTGCACGTCGTTGAGCCGCTTTTCGATGTCGTTCATCTGCTGAACGAGCCGCTCCTCGACTTTCCGCCGTTCCGAACTGTTCACGAAACTCAAAGTGGTCGCATCGCGAACGACGTTTGCCGGCAAAGACAGAAGGCGGGTGACCAAGCCCTGATCTTTGAAGCTGCTCAGGTACAGGGCGGTGACCTCGTGCGACAGACGAAGCGAGTCACGGGCAATGGCTTGGGTGGACTGAAGATTATTGTTGAGCTGCTGATTCTTGGCCAGTTCGGCGGTCAGGACCGCGCCCACTTGGTCCGAGATTTTTTGGCTGTACGAGGCGAGCGAGTCGCGCGTGAGATTTTGGTCCTTTGCCATCTCCGCCAGGATCGGCTGGATCTTGTCCGCCATGCGGGAGGAGACCTTGTCGACCTGTTCGTTTTGAATCTTTTCAGCCTCTTCCGGCGTCTTGGGAAGCGGGTTGTAAGGTTGAATCTTCGTGGCGATGGCTTCGGCCAGCTGATTGACCTTGTCGGCGTTGATCTTGGCGAACTCTTCGTCCGTCATCAGCGCGTCCGCGGCACGCTTCTGGATCGCATCCTTGAGAAGGTTATTGACCGCCTCGATGCGGCGACCGGTCTCTTCAGCGGATGCGCGCAGTTCAGCCGCATGTTGTTCGCGCAACGCATCGAGTGCCGCCTGCTGCTTTGCGGACATTTCCTGGACGGTCTTTTCGTGAATCCAGTAGGCCGCGCCGAAAATAATAACGACGGTGATCAAAACCGCCGGAAGTTGCTCTTTGAGTTTTTGCCACATGGTCGCTTTGGGGGGATGATCCGATGTAACGGGAACGACAGTTGATTGCAATGCCATGGTAAACTAGCAATTTGGGGTTGTTTTGCGAACAGGGGTAAGCACGGTAACCGCGTGAGTCTGAATCGGTACGAACAGGAGCTCTTCACTTATATCGAAAAGCATCCGGAGGAGAGACAGTATTGGGTGCACAAAGTTCGAAGCCTTGCGCAGTTATGGAGTGACCCTCATGTCGCGGCGGAACGGCTGGAGCAGGAGATCTGGCGGTATTTTCAAGAGCGAGCGACCGTAGTTCCTGCGCTTAAGGAATTTACGAGGTTTCAGGGAATCAATCGCACGAGCATGCGTAATCTCGCGGAATATTTTCTTCGAATGTGGGGCCCGCCGAAACCAAAGAAGGCTCCGAACGGAGGTTAGCGACCCTTCGGCGCTTAGGCCGACTTGGCGCCTTCTTCGACCCAGCGAACGCAAAACTGAACAAGTTGGATGGCGTTCTGGAGATTGAGCTTCTCTTTGATGCGGGCTCGGTGGGACTCGACCGTCTTGATGCTGATGTGAAGCTTTCCCGCGATTTCGCGCGTCGGAAGGCCACTGCCGATCATGTTGACGATTTCGAGTTCGCGATCGCTGAGAAGATCCACGGGCGAATCGGGAGCGGGATCTCCACCGACAACGACCTGGTCCAGCATGCGGCTCGCCACGCGCTCGCTGACGAAAACCTTTCCGGCACGAATGCGGCGAACCGCTTCCATGACCTTGTCGACGACCTCCTGCTTCATCACGTAAGCCTTCGCGCCTGCCTTCAGCACGCGCATCGCGTAGACGGATTCGTCGTGCATCGAAAGCACGAGCACCTGGATCTTCGAGTCGAAGGCTTTGATGTTTTTGATGAGCTCGATGCCGTTGTAGCCCTTCAGGGAAATATCGACAATGACAAGGTCCGGCTTGATCTGGCCAATCAGCTTCATGGCCGTCGGTGAATCTTCGGCTTCTCCGCAGAAAGCCATGTCGGCTTCCCGATTGATCAACTCAGCCAGACCTCTTCGGAGCAGAGGGTGGTCGTCGACTATGAAGATTCGTGTTTTCGTGCTCATCCGGCGGTTTCGAAAGGGTAGGTGAGGCGCGCCGTGGCTCCTTGATTTGGCGCGCTGCTAAGATTGAACTCACCGCCAAGAGCGGAAGCTCTGTAGCTCATGATATTGAGCCCGACACCCGAGGACGCACCATCGTTCTTGGAGAAGCCGAGGCCGTTATCTTTGATCGATAGCTCCATTGAATCAGTGTGCGCTTCGAGACGTACGCTAATCTCTGTGGCTCTCCCGTGTTTGATGGCGTTGCTCATCGCCTCTTGGGAGATCCGATAAATTTGAATGATTTGAGCAGTCGAATGTTTTGGAAACCGACCGACAAACTGAGTTTTGATGTCAACCTTAAATCGCGCTTTAACTTGGGATGCCAGCTCTAAAAGCGCTCCGCGAATATCTGCGACCTGAATTTTACCTGGAAACAGTCCGTGGGTCAGCGCGCGTGTGCGATGCATCGCGTCGATGATCTGGAGGTTCAGTTCCTTCAGATTATCCACTTCCTCCGGAGCTTTTGCTGCGATGCGGCCCTCAAACACGCGCATCAGGCAGCTCACGCCCGCCAAGACTTGGCAAAGGTCGTCGTGCAGGTCTTGCCCGATTCGGTTCTGTTCACGTTCGCTGACACGGAGACTCTCGAGCTGAAATTCTTTTTCCGCCTGGATGTCTTCGATAAAGCCCTGGATCCGCGTTCGCGCGCCAACACGGGCGTGGGCTTCGACGCCGTGTCGGAGCCAGACCACGGAACCCTGCGGGTCGACGACGCGGTATTCGAGGTAGGTCGGAAGCGCCGCGGATTGAATATCGCGGAAAAAATTCTGAACCCGGGCGCGATCGAGCGGATGGATGATTGACGCCCAGTCGGTGCCGGAGGCTCGGCCCAAGTCGAGCGCTTTGACGAACGGGAGGTTCTCCGGGTGGATGCTTGTCACCTCGAGCGGGCCGACGAAACCCTGCCAGGCGGCGATTTTCGCGCGTTCAAAGACCGAATTGAAGACCCAGGTCGGCATCGCGGAGCCGTTGGCAGCGGAGCTGGCCGACTTCTGTGGCAACGGGCGGGCGCGACGAGGTATGGCGCCGATCTTCAGCGTCTTCTGTTTTCCCGACACTTTCCCGGGAAGGGGTTTCGGGACCGTTTGGCGGCGCGAATTTTTGCGGATCATGAAGCGTCGCAAATTGCGAAAGTGCCTTGTAGCTGGGAGGATCGTAAATGCAAGTGCTAAGGTTATTGCCGGAGTGCCGCTAGTGGATTCCACCATTTGTGAAGTTGGCGCAGGTCAATGCCTTGACGGGAATATGATCGAGACAAAGTTAGTGTTACCAGATCAGCTAGCCGTAGGTTCGCAGGATAGTTAGTAATCGTTTAAGCACTGTTACGAACGCCAAGCGGGAAGCTGGTCGTGTGCTTGTCCACCGAAGCCTTTATGATCCCAGAGAATTATTCACCCAGCGCGCAGTCGACTGGGGAGTCGCGAAGTCCCTGGGTAACACGCGTCTACATCGTGGACGATCATCGCTTTTTCACGTTCGCGCTGACCTCGCTGATCAATTGCGAGGCTGATCTCACGGTTTGCGGTTCGGGGGCGGAGCAAAGCGCAGTTCTTTCGGATGTCGCTCGATTGGTGCCGGATGTCGTCGTGATGGACGTGAATTTGAGCCAGCAACATGGTTTGTCGCTGGCCGCTGCACTCCGGAAATTGGCTCATGGGGTGCCTATTCTGTTCGTTTCTAGCCTGCAGAATCCGCAATTTGAGATAGACTCCCGTTGGTTGGAGCCGTGTAGTTTCGTTGAAAAAACGAGAGATCCTGCCGATATCATCAAAGGTGTCAGGCAGACGCTCGCAAAGTTTCGGCTCCTCCAGAGTCAGCTTCCAACTAACCAATAAGTCTTCGCTGTGAAAACCAAAGAGAGCAAAACCATCCTTGTCGTCGACGACAACGAGCAGGCCCTAGCATTGGTCAAAGAAGCTCTCGGGACGAAAGGCTATACCGTGCTGACGGCGAATTGTGGTTCGGCGGCGGTTTCGATCTTGGAATCGAAGAAGGGCGATCCGGTGGAGCTCGTGATTATCGACTTGGTGATGCCGGACGTAGACGGCGCGGAGCTGGCGTCGAAGATTTTGGCGCAGAAACCGGACATGAAAATTTTGGTTATGTCGGGTTACGCGGACGACGTGGTCGTTCACGGCATTGTCGACAGCAAGAATGTCGATTTCCTCGGTAAGCCGTTTAGCATCCGCGACCTTTTCAGTCGCGTGAACGTGCTAATGGCGCAGACGGCCTGAGCGGTTCGTGCTGTCGGCTGGGGGTAATTCGCAGGCGACGGCGTTTGAGGCTTAATCGGGGCCAAAAAAATCCGATAGAATTTTGAAACATTAGGGCGCGTGCTGCGTCTTACTATGCGTTCGAGTTCAATACATTTTCTTCCGCTTAGCGGAAGATTTGGGGTAACAAAGAAAGCAATGGGCGGATCGCTTAGGGGTAGGCGATCCGCCCTCCTTTTTTAGCACGTCGTGACCACCATGTATCCACGAGAGGACTACATGTCGTTTCTGAAACATTTGGTGGTATTTTCGTACTCTTACATCGACAAGGAGGCATACCCCGTGCTCACTTGTTCACAAGATACTCCCAGCTAAATGGAAAACCTGAGCCGGGTCACCGACCCTCAACCGCAGCTCAAGGGTTCTACGAAGGCGAAGACCTTCGTGTTGGACACCAACGTCCTTCTTCACGATCCCCAGTCGATCTTCAAATTTGAAGACAACAATCTGGCGATTCCTGTCGAAGTGTTGGAAGAGCTCGACGCCATAAAAACTGAACAATCGACGGAACGAGGCCGCAACGCCCGTCGTGTTCACCGAATCTTGCAGGGTCTCCTGCCGGATTCTCACGCGATGCTGGAGGGCGTGAAATTACCCAACGGGGGCACGCTCTCCGTGATCATCAATCGCTACTTGGTTGATCAAAATCTGAAGTCCCCCGGGATGCAGCGACTGCAAGCGGTGCTGCCAGATCTTTCGAAAAAAGATAATCGCATCATCGCCTGCGCGTTGTTCGTCCAGGAACAGTTCCCGCCGCCGACGATTCTCGTCACGAAGGACGTCAACGTTCAGCTCAAGGCGCGCGCAGTCGGCTTGGAGTCGGAGGATTATCTGAACGACAAAGTGCCGGAAGCGCCAGAGGTCTCATCTTACGGCGAGATTCCCGTGACGATCTACGAGCTCCAGCGCTTCTGCTCCGAAGGAGAGTTTGATCTCGGAGAGGAGGTCGGTGGGACGCTTTATTTGAACCAGTACGTTTTGCTGCGTTCCGATGAGGGCAAGACGATGCCCGCACGCTACTACGGGCATGGCGTCGTTCGCCGGCTGAAAATTCCTGACTTCGTCAAAGCTCCGGGTGGCATTCCGATTCGGCCGCGCAATCTCGAACAGCAATTCTTCATGGATGCGCTGCTCGACGATTCCCTCTCGTTGATCACCTGCTTTGGCAAAGCTGGCACGGGCAAGACCCTGATCTCGACCGCGTGCGCGTTACATCAAACGCAGGATGAAAACTCCAAATACGATGGGGTCTCCATTTCGCGGCCGGTGATTTCCCTTGGAAAGGACATTGGTTTCCTACCGGGCACGCTGGACGAGAAGATGAAGCCCTGGCTGCAGCCTTACTTCGATGCGTTGGAAGTGTTGATACCTTCCAAGCCGCAGAAGGAGCCGCAATTCGCCGCGAAGAAAGTGTCGAAGAAAAAGAAAAAGCACGACGACATAGTGCAGGCCATGACGGCTCCTCAGCCGGCTCATGTTTCGGGACACCACGGCAATGGCCCGCCGGTGAAGCCGTACGAGCGTCTGATCAAGAGCGGCCTCGTCGAAGTCGAAGCGCTTTGCTTCATTCGCGGGCGTTCCATCGCCCGTCGGTTCTTCATTCTGGATGAAGCGCAACAGCTCACGCCTCACGAGGTGAAGACCGTGATCACGCGCATTTCCGAGGGCTCCAAGATCGTGCTCATTGGCGATCCTGCGCAGATCGACAATCCTTACGTCGATTCGCGCAGCAACGGCCTCGTCTTTTGTCACAATCGGATGAAAGGCCAGGCTCTCGCCGCCCACATCACGCTGACGAAGGGCGAACGCTCCAAGCTCGCGGAACTCGCGGCCGACCTGCTCTGAGCGAAAACGCTCCGGGCATCGGCAACGCTTCTTCTTTCGGTCCCGTTGTAGTGCTCCGAGCACTACAACACACGCGTCATACGCGTTCTCGCTTTCGCGCTGAGCAACTCGCCGGTGAGCCGGTTAGCTCTTCACCGATTCGGATTCCTCGCGAGTTTTCTTGGCAAGTTCCCGGATCGGTTTGTCGACGGCGCCGCGAATCTTTTTTGCCATGCGATCAATGAAGAGAACGCCATTGAGGTGATCGACTTCGTGCTGCACGCAGCGAGAGAGCAGGCCATTGCACGTCATGCTGTGCGGCGTTCCTTGGGCATCCTGAAAAGTTACGGTGATCTCGTCGGGTCGCACAATGTCGCCGCGGATATCGGGGAACGAGAGGCAGCCCTCCTCGTAGACCGTTTCTTCGGACGGCAAAACCTTCACTTGAGGGTTCACCAATGTAAGCGGCATGAACAAATCCAGCGGCGGTTTTGCGCCATCGAGTTCCCAATCGAAGTCGCGATCCGTGGCCCTCAAATCGATCACGCAAAGCTGCAGCGCCTGGCCGATTTGCTGTGCGGCGAGACCGATCCCGTGAGCCGTGTGCATCGCCTCGACCATCTGTGCTGCAAGTTCTGTAAGTTCCGCATTGAAAACAGTTACCTTTGCCCCCTTCTTACGGAGGACAGGGTGATTGTAGTGAACAATTGTCAGGGACATGGGTCGATTTGAGTCCTTGAACGTGGGTACGCTCGCAGGAGCCCGCAAATCAATATTCCGAACGACAATGACCGAGCCAGCCCGTAACGGCAGAGCCCTCCCTTTTGGCGTGGCCTGGATGGTCATTGGCTTGGCGGTTCTCATCTGCGCTTGGCTTATTCCCGTTCACCTGAAGGCGCTGGCCCCCGCGGTCCTGCAACAGGCCGGCCGCGACACGCCGTCTGTTGCGCGTTTCGGCAAGCAGTTGCTGGATTCGGAAAAGCTTGGGCCGGCCGAAATGTTTCTGCAGGCCGCGCGAAAGGTGAACGATCCCGACGCCGGCGTGCTCGCGCGCGGTATCCAACAAGTGGAGACAAATCGGCCGGAGTGGATCGCGTGGGGTGGATGGGATCCGTTCCTCGATCCGATTTTCAATTTGAAGGAAAACACCGGCCGTCGTGAGAGCACGCCGGTGTTGACGTTTTTCATCACGGAGCGCGCGCGCAAAAGTCTGCGAACTTTCCTCTCCAACTCGCGATCGCTCGGCGTTCAATCCGTGCTGCAGACGCGTGAGATCAAGGTGACGACGCAGTTCATTCCGGCGACCCAGGCCGGCGGCCAGCCGCTCGACTCGATCATTCTTCTAACCGCTCTGTTGTACCAAGGCGACCACCTCTCTGCGCCGTTGCAGCGTGAGCTCCGGGGCCTGGCCGAGAATGCGGTTTCGCGTAAACAGATGGGCGATCTGGAGACGTTTTACATCGATCTGCTTTCGCTCGGCAAACGTCTCAACTGGATCCAGCTCGCCGAACTCATGCGGCGGGCCGACAGCGTGAAGACGGTCGGCGAGTTCGCCCATATTGCCCGTCTCGCATCGAACGATCTGCCGGTGATCTACACGGCTGCTTTGCTGTCGGACTCGGCCGATCGCGTGGCGAGTTATCTGATTCGTTACGGAAAAAATGGCCTGGAGGATCTGGGGCAGGCGGTCGCGGAGGGGCAGGGCGCGGTGCAGGTTCTCCTGATTCATCAATCGCCGCTCAGTCGGACTTCGACGCCGTCGCTGGGCTTCGCAACGCTCCTCGCTTATTTTCATCCGCAGGTTGCCTTGGTTATCAAGTACCTGGCCTACCTGCTCGGAGCCTTCTGTGTTTTCAGAGGTCTAGAAACAGGTTTTATCACTCCGGCAACGTCCGAGGCGCCGGCCAAATTGAAAGCGAGCGTTCTTGCCGTGTTGACCGCGGCGTTGCTCGTTCTCTTCACCGAACCTTTCCTCCTCAAGGCAATCCCCCCGTCGGAATTTCGCCTGAAATTCGCTCTTCCGGTCCTTGTCAGCATCTCGAATTCTCAACCTCCACCCGCTCCTGCTTCACGCGCTGTTATGGAAACTTCGACACTCATCTCGATTGCGATCTTCGCTACCCTGCAGGTGTGCACGTACTTGATTTGCCTCGTGAAGATTCGAGAGATCTCACGCCAAATCGTGCCGCCTTTGGTCAAACTCCGTCTGATGGAAAACGAGGAAAATCTCTTCGACAGCGGCCTCTACGTCGGCATCGCCGGCACGGCCGCGGCGCTCGTGCTGCAAGTGCTCGGTGTGATTCAACCCAACCTCCTCGCAGCCTATTCCTCGAATCTCTTCGGCATCACATGTGTGGCTCTGGTGAAGATTCGCCACGTTCGCTCCTTCAAACGCCAGTTGATTCTCGAAAGCCAAAGCGCGCTGACCGGAGCGGCGCCGGTAGGAACCGTTTCTCCGAAGACCGTCGCCAGCGCTCCCGTCGTGCGCCCGTCTAGCGCCACATGAACAAGACGCTTCTCCTGATAATGTGCGACTTTTTGTTGCTCAATCTTCTGGCGCTCACGCGCTGGGAGAAAGCGGAGCCTACGCGTCCGCAGCAACCGCCAGCGCCTGTCGTGCAGCAGGGAGCAGCCCCGGCTTCGAAGGACCAGGACATGGTCGATGTGATGAAGCAATCGCTCGAGGACGAAAAGGCCCAGCGCGAACAGCTCTCGCAACAGCTTCAACAGACGCAATCCACTCTGCAGGCTCGCGAGGAAAATCTGAGCAAACTGCAAAACGAGCGTAACCAACTTTCGAATACACTCGCGACGACGCAGCAGCAGGCGCAGGAACTCTCGCAAAAAGTCGAGGCGGCTTCCCGTGATGCAGCGGTCTCGCGCGAGCGCCTCGCGCAGATGCAGAAGGATCTTGAGCAGCGCCAGGCGGAAGCGGAACGCCAGCGCAAGGCACTGGCCGATCTGGAGCAGCAGCAGAACGAAGCGCACCAACGCATCGAGTCCCTGAACGTCGCCGTCAAAGTTGCTGAGCAGGAAAAACAATTGCTCCGCGAGACCGCCACCACGCTCAAAGGCCAGGTCGAGGCCGAGCGCGCGGAACGCCTGAAAGTTCAGGAGACCACCACGCAGCTCGCGGCCGGAGTCGGACAGATGGCAGAGCAATCCTCGGCGCTCACGAAGGAGATTCGCGACAACCGGCCAATCAACGCCAACACACTTTACAGCGACTTTCTCGCGAACCGCGTGCAGACGACGTTTACCGCCTATCGCGGTTCTTTCCTCGGGCCAGTCAACCGCTCGCGCGAAGCCCGCACCGTATTTTTCAACGATGGCAAACAAACCTACGCGCTGCTGCACGTCGACGATACTCCCTTCGCCATTCGCGAGACGGGACCGGATTGGGAGCGCGTGACAGCCACGTTTCAAAAAGGCGGATATCAAGGCACGGCACCGAGCCTCAATTTTCTGGCGGTCGATCCACGCATCATCGTCATGCCTGTCGACGCCAAGCAGGCCGAGTCATTGCAGACGAAGGTCTATCAACTGGCTGCCGATCCCTTCAAATTTCCGGAGGTCGTGCTCATCAGCAATGGCGGCGCCGGTTACGGTGAAGTCAGTTTCAAACTCGATGCCACGCTTCCGCATTACGTGCGCGTGGATAATCGTCTTTTTAAACGTCTCTTCGGGGACTTCGCTCCGTCGCGTGGCGACCTTGTGCTGAGCAAGACAGGCGAGCTGCTCGGCATCATGGCCAACAGCGACTACTGCGTCATTCTAAACGATTTCACGGCCTCGAAAATTTTGAAGACGGGTGATGCGGTGAAAGATCAGCACACCGGCGCGATGTTCGCGGACTTGGACGCGCACCTGCGCAGTCTGCCGTTCAAACTTCAGTAGCTTCGGCCGGTTTCTTGGCGAGGCGGTCGTGGAGAATCGACACGACGACAGAAGTGATCAGCACTGCGAGTATCACAATCAAGGATACAAACGGGCGGTCCTTGAACCAGTCTTCGATGGGATGGTAAATGCCCGCGATCATCTTCGCGCCGATGAAGAAGAGTATGAGGCTCACGCCGTGCTTGAGGAACTTGAACAGTCCCATCACGCCGCGAATCGCGAAGAACAGGGAATTCAGTCCCAGCACCGCGAACACGTTTGACGTCATCACCACGAAGGAGTCCTGACTGATGCCCATGATTGCGGGGATCGAGTCGATCGCGAAAAGCACATCGGTGCTACCAATCACCAGAAAAACCAGGAACAGCGGCGTGACGGCGAAGCGCCCGTTCGAGCGTGTGAACAGGTGGCGGCTCGGCGGATTTTCCTGATGAATCGGCAGAAGTTTCGAGGCCAGCCGATAGAGCAGGTTGTGCTTAGGGTCCACGTCTTCGTGGTCGCCCGAGGCCATCATTTTCCAGGCGGTCCAGCAGAGCGCGGCGCCGAAGACATAGAGCAACCAGTGAAAGCGGTTGATCAGCGCGATACCGAAAAGAATGAACACGATGCGCAGGACGATCGAGAGATAGATGCCCAGCTTGATCAGCTTGGGCTGCGCGTTTTCCGCCACTCCCATCAGCGAAAAAATCAGGATGAAAACGAACAGGTTATCGATCGAGAGCGAATACTCCGTCAGGTAGCCGGAAAGAAATTCGAGGAAGATCGCTTTGCCGCGCGGGTGAAAAACATAAATCGCGCCGGAAAACGTGAGGGCCACGAAAACCCAAACGACGGTCCAGCGCAGCGCGCTTTTGACCGACATGCCGCCCTCGCGTCGTGAGGCCAGCGCGTAATCGATGGCGCTGACGACGAGAAACAGAACCCAAAAGACAATCCAGAGGCTGGTGACGGGGTTCATGGCGTGTATTGGAAAAGCCGAGACATGCGCCGCAACCGTACGCGTCGCCATGCGTCGCGCCAGCCTTTCTGCCTCGGCAAAAAGGGCGTGTATCCAGGAAAGAACGACAGCTTACAAAGAAGTTTTGAACGCGTAATCGGATTGGGCGGAAAATAACCGCTCAACGTTCGTCGCCCGCGATCGTCTGTAGCCAATGACGCAGGCCCGGGCCGATTCGGCGCAGCTCCTCGCGATGTGAAGCGGACAACCGATCGATCATCGCTTCGCCCTGCGGGGTGAGTTCGATGAAAACTTTCCGGCGATCGGTCGAGCCGGGAGAGCGGCGGACGAGTTTACGTTTCACGAGGCGATCGACCAGGCCGACCGTGCTGTTGTGCTTGCGGTAGAGGTGTTCAGCCAGATCTCCAATGCTGATGTGCCTGCCGGGAGAGAAGCCCTTGATCGCGAGCAAGGCCTGCTGCTGCTGTGGGGAAAGCTTCTCGGCGCGCGCGGCCTTGGCGCTGAAGTACATAAAACCGCGGAGCGCGTGGCGAAATGAGGCGAGCGCCATGTAGTCATCGCGGCTGACCCTGCGAGAGCGTTGGGGGTGACTGGCCATTGGCCGCAACCTGCCATCGCGAGCGGCCAAGTCAATGAAAGCGTTCTTGAGTATGTCGTATTACGATATAATTGTGGGCGGATGCCTGAGCAAAAATCTTCCGCCATTCGGCGCAGCGCAGCTCAACACGGGACGGCTGGAAGTAATCGAATTCTGGCAACGTCGGTTCTGGCCGCATTGGTGGGTTCGGCTGCGGGAGGCGCGGCCTATGTCCTGTATTCGCTCATCGTGCTGGTTTCGAATCTGGTGTTTTATCAGCGGTGGTCCTTCGAACATCACGACGCGGCTGAGCACACGCTTGGAGCGCTTGTCATTATCGTGCCGGCTCTCGGCGGCATCGTCGTCGGTTTGATGGCGAAATATGGTTCGTCGAAAATCCGCGGTCACGGAATTCCCGAGGCGATGGAGGCGGTACTCTTCAATCAAAGTCGGATTGCGCCGCAGGTGGCGCTGCTCAAGCCGGCTTCGGTCGCGATTGCGATCGGCACGGGCGGACCTTTCGGTGCGGAAGGTCCGATCATTCAGACGGGCGGGGCGCTGGGCTCGATCATTGGGCAACTGCTTCACGTGACTGCGGCCGAGAGAAAAGTTTTGCTGGCCAGCGGCGCTGCGGCGGGCATGGCCGCGACCTTCAGCACGCCAATCGCCGCAGTGATTCTCGCGATCGAGCTCTTGCTTTTCGAATATCGCGCGCGGTCGTTCATTCCGCTCGTCATCGCGTCCACGCTGGCAACGGCGGTGCGTTTCGCGCTCATGGGGCGCGGAGCAATGTTTTCCGTCGGCGCCGTGGATTTCGGATTTCCCGCCGCGTTGCCGTGGTACGTTCCGCTCGGCATCGTCTGCGGTTTGGCCGCGGTCGGGTTCAGCAAGGCGCTGTACTGGATCGAGGATCGATTTGAGCACCTGCCCATCGACGAGATGTGGTGGCCGGCGATCGGCGGCCTCGGGCTCGGTGTGATCGCGTTCTTCGTCCCGCGCGTGCTCGGCGTTGGCTACGGCACTATCTCCGATATTCTCAATGCGCGGCTGGCGATCGACGTCCTGGCCTTGATTCTCGTTGCCAAGTCAGCCGCGCTTCTCGTCTCGCTTGGTTCGGGCACGAGCGGTGGGCTGCTCGCGCCAATGTTCACGACGGGAGCCGCGATCGGCGGGTTGTATGCCTTTGCGGTGAATCATTTCTGGCCGGGCGCACATCTCTCGGCCAGCGCCTTTGCACTCGTTGCGATGGCGGCGTATTTCGGTTCGGCCGCGCGGGCGCCGTTCACCTTCATCATTTTCGCGTTCGAGCTGACGCGTGACTATGACTCAGTTCTGCCGTTAATGATCGTGGTCGTGATCGCGCATGGCATCGCGCTGCGGTTCATGCCGAACTCGATCATGACGGAAAAACTTTCCCGCCGTGGCTTGAGGGTTCACCAGGAATACGAAGTCGACGTGCTTCACCAAGTGATGGTGGCGACGGCGATGGACAAAAATCCCACCGTGCTCGCGGCTGAACGCACGATTGGCGAGGTGGGCGAAGCAATCTCGCGAGGCGATCCAACGCTCACCCGCCATCAAGCCATGTTGATCGTGAATCGCGAAGGCCATCTCGCCGGCATCATGACGCGCGGCGATCTGTTGCGCGCTTTGGAAAAGGACCCCTCGGGCCGGAGTCCGGTGCTGGCCGCGGCCACAACGGATGTCGAGGTGACCTATCCCGACGAAACGGTGCACGATGCCGTGCTGCGTATGCTCGAGCGTGGTGTTGGACGCGTGCCGGTGGTCAGCCGAGAGAACCCGCGGAAGATTCTTGGCTATCTCGGGCGCAGTGCGGTGATCGACGTGCGCATGAAGCGCATCCACGAGGATCTCGTGCGTCAGCCGGGCTGGCTCGGCAGCTCGTTTCGCAATGACAAGCTCACGCCGGCGGCGGGCGAGTGAGTGTAGTTGGTTGAACACTACACGCTCGGGCTGCGTCGATAAACGGCGGCGCGGACAAGGCCGTGGCTCCAGGTTTTTTGCGCCGCGACCTCGAAGCCGGCAGCGCTCAGCGCGGCGTGCATGGGTGGCAGTGTTCGCAACGGGTGATCGGCGCGCCAGCGAAAGAACGTGCAAAGAAGGAAAATCCAGAGCCGGCCGCGCCAGCGAGCCCAGGCGGGTTTTTCGGGGATCGAAAAATCAGCGAAGAGCCATTCGCCGTCCGGCGAAAGGCTTTGCGCGAGTTTGGCGACGACGACGTTCAAATCGCCGGGCGTGAAGCAATCCAGGAAGTACTGCGTCAATACGGCGTCGTATTTTGCGGAAGGCGCAGACCAGGTGCGCGCGTCGGCTTGGATGAAACGAATGCGCTCCGACGTAGGAAGGGCGGCGACGCGTTCACGCGCCAGAGCGATGAACTGAGGATCGATGTCGATGCTCTCGATCTCGGCTCGCGGAGCTGCGCGAAGGAGCGGCTCGAAGCATCGCCCATCGCCCGCCCCGAAAATTCCGATCGAGCGGCAGTCGCCGAGTCGTTCGAAGAACGCGGTGCGGGAGTGCTGCAGCGTTCGACCGAACGCCAGGTATTCAAGCCATCGATACACGCTGGCGACGCGACCGTAATTTGCCTGCGTGCTCATTGGCAGAATCGCGCGATGGAGACTTTGGGATCTCGGGAACTCAATGTATCAACAAAGCCACTACAGGGGTGAGGAGCACGGCATCGGCCAGAACGCGGGCGAGTTGGCGGCCGGCTTTCATTTCGAGATAGTCCACGCCGGCTAGAAGCAGGCCGCTGGCGGCGATGCAGAAGTAAGCGCGGCGAAGCCAGTCGTGCGACACATCGAGTGCGACGAAGCTACACTCGACCGTGAGCATGAGCGGAATGGCGCGACTGATGTGAGTGAAACGTCCGAGGCGCTTGGCCAGAGAGTCTTGGCCATGGCTTTCGTCGACTTCGTTTTCCCAGATGGAAATCAGAACGCAGTTGGCGAAACAAAGAATGCCGAAGTGGAGAGTCAGCATCCAAAGCGCTGCGGACGGATGCGGCAGTTGGGGCAGCACGAAGACCACTGCGCCGCCGCACATCAGAAGCGCGACGCAGATTTCCTTCGGCAAACGCCAGGGGTGGTTGCGATGTAGAAGCTGATGGGAAAGCAGGTAGGCGAGGACCGGGACGAGAAGGAGCAAGCCGGCTTTGAACTCGGCGGTGGTCAACCGCTGGATCGAAATTGTCAGGTCCGCGGCGAGCACGAGGCACCACGCGATCATTTGCGGCCATCGCCAACGCACGGCGAAATAATGTCGCTGCGTCAGGACCGCCTCTGGCGCGAGCCGCCAGCCCTCAATCCAACGATCCGCGGTGTACGCCAGCCAAACGGAGCTGCCCAGAATGAAGACGTGCGGCCAGTGCAGCGTGACACTCCCCGCTCGGGCGAACACCGCCTGCCAAGCAATGGCCACGGCGGTTGCGTCGAGGGAGAGGATGGTGAACCACTGCCACCAGTAAGGCCGTCCAGATACGAAACGCTTCACTAGGTCGAACGAGCATTGATCGACCAGGAGTGAAAGAATCGCAACGCGTTATCGCATCGGCGCGACGTCCTCGCGCCGCACGTAGGTCGTGGGCGCGATGCTGGTCGTGCGTTTTTCCGTGCCGCGCAGGTACGTGACTGTATCCGATCCGGCACTACTCGGGCCGGTCAGGGCCTTGTGCAGCGCGTCTACGTGCGGCACGACGATCTGTCCGAGGGCGATGATGATGTCGCCCTCCAACAAATCGGTGTGCGCCGCCGGACTGCCGGGCTCGATCTGTGCGATCAGCACGCCGGTGTCGGCCTCCAAGCGGTGGTGGCGAACGAGCTTCCGAATCAGTTTCACGTTTTGTCCAGCGACGCCCAAGTAGCGCCGTTCGACGCGACCGTCCTTGATCAACCAGCCGGCGACCCAGCGTGCGATGTTGCTCGCGATGGCGAAACAGATGCCCTGGGCGGGGCGAATGATGGCGGTGTTCACGCCGATGACTTCGCCGCGCGTGTTGACGAGAGGACCGCCGGAGTTGCCCGGATTGAGCGCGGCGTCAGTCTGAATGATGTTGTCGATCAGCCGGCCCGAGGCACTGCGGAGGGAACGTCCAAGCCCGCTGACGATGCCAGCCGTGACGGTTTGCTGGAAACCCATTGGGCTGCCGATCGCGACTGCGATCTGCCCGGGCACGACGTCGTCGGAATTTGCCAGCGGCAGATATGAGATGTCGTCGGCGCTGACCCGCAGAATCGCGAGATCGGTTTCGGGATCATCGCCGATCAGATCCGCGTCGAGTTGACGACCGTCGGCGAGCAAGACGCGAAGCTGCGCGGCGCCGTGAACGACGTGGCTATTCGTCATGATGTAGCCGTCCGGAGAAATGAAAAATCCTGAACCTGCGCCACCGGACTTGCCGTCCTTCGATCGCGCCTCGATGTGCACGACAGCGGAGTGAGCGAGCTGAAACGCTCCGGAAACCGCAGTGGAGTAAGAGTCGAGCGCGAGATGATCGTGCTCGGCGACGCTGGGATTGGGATGGGCGCTGTGATAAGTGGCGTCCGTCTCACCAGCGGATGTCGCAGAACGACTGGCGATGTATGTAACCATGATGGCTAACATAGTGCGCAGACTTGCGCGAAACACAAAGGGCAGAGCCATTTAGTTCGTAAAACCCGAACTAATGGAAATTTGGGAAACCCTTGCGGCGAGGGGCGCTTCGGCTCTGATGACGCGCGGTGAATGTTCTCTGGATCGTGACGACCCAATGGCGCGCGCAGGCCTGCGGCTATGCGGGCGATCCGAATGCCCGAACGCCGGTCCTCGATGCTTTGGCGGCGGAGTCGGTCAACTTCACGCAGGCCGTCACCCCGCACCCTTTTGGCCCGTTTGCCCGGGCGGCGCTGCTGACCGGCATTCCTTCGCCGGAAAATGGGGTGGCGGATTACTACGACGCGCTGCCCGACGACAGCCATACGATCGCCCACGATTTTCGGGAGCGTGGTTACACCACGGCGTTTTTCGGGAAGTGGCATCTGGCGAAACGCGATCCGCGGGCGCCGCTGGTCGGCGAGGAGCATGCGCGTATGGTAATTCCGGATACAGCGCGGGGAGGCTTTGGTTTTTTCGAAGGATTCGAGGGCGGATTTCAGTTGAACAATCCATGGCTGCACGGATCCCGGTTGCCGGTGCCGACTCAGTTCGAAGGTTATCAGAGCGACGTCCTTTGCCGTCGGACAGCAGATTGGGTGGCGGCGCAAGCGCGCCACGAGCCGTGGTTCTGTGTTTTGAGCTTGGAGCCGCCACATCCACCGTATGCGGCGCATCCGGTGATGCCTGGGCCCAGTGCCGCCGAGCTGAGTTTGCGCGGCAATGTTCCAGCAGAGAACTCTGTGCTCGAGCGCGCCCGGGCTGAATTGGCCGGGTATTACGGGCACATCGCCGCGACAGATCGTGCGATTGGGGAACTGCTCGCCTGTATCGATATTTCCACTACGGCGATCGTTTTCACGTCGGTCCACGGCGATATGCATGGATCGCACGGGTGCTTTCGAAAGGGTTGGCCTTATGAAGAGAGTGTGCGGGTGCCGCTGCTGATCCGCGTTCCGCAAGGCGACGCGGAGCAGCGCGACGATCCGGTTTCTCTGCTCGATTTGCGACGTGCGACGCTGCGTTTGACGGAGGGAGCGGCGGCGGCCGAGGCGTTTGCTCGCGCGAATGATTCTCGAGCGTGGGCAAAAATTTCGATGCCATCCGTCGTGCAGCTCCCGCTTCAGTGCGACAGAGTTTGGCGCGGACTTCGGTCGAAGCAGCGCAAGTTTGTGCGCGGCGCGGACGGCGCCCCCTGGCTTTTCTTCGATCTGGAGCGAGATCCGCTGGAGCGAACCAACCTCGTGAACGATCCCGCCTATGCCGACGAAATCGCGGAGTGGTCGGCGCGTTTTTTGCCCACGAATCACACGAGGGACACGAATTCATTTCCTGATTTCCCACGGAATACACGGAAAACACGGAATAAAAACCATTGGTGAATTTATCGGGTTAACCTCATTTCTAAGGACGGACTCCTTTGTGAAGTTTGAGCCTTTCCGTGTATTCCGTGGGAAAAGTTCTGAGGATCGAATTCGTGTCCTTCGTGTGATTCGTGGGCAAATGGTCTGGTCGGATCCCTCTAACTTTGGCTGACGCGCGTGTAGGTGCTGAAGGGTGCGCGACTGCCGGCGGCGAACTGGCGCCGGAGGGCTTGGGCGATGTCGAGGAGTTTCACCGGCTTGGTGACGTAGTCGTCCATGCCGGCGGCGAGGCATCGCTCGCGATCGCCGTTCAGGGCGTTGGCGGTCAGCGCGATGATTTTCGGTTGCTGCTCTGGCCGGAGGCGCCGGCGAATTTCGCGGGAGGTTTCGAAGCCGTCCATTTCCGGCATTTGGAGGTCGAGAAGAATGACGTGATACGTGCGCGTCTGCAGCGTATTCAAAGCCTCGATACCGTTCGCCACGGCGTCGGCGCGGTAACCGAGACGATCGAGGAAGCGGAGCGCGACCTTCTGGTTCACTGCGTTGTCTTCGACGAGGAGAATATCCAGCGGAATGTCGCTGGCCAGGAGCTGAGTGTCGGCAGGCACGACGAACGGAGGCAGGCTGTCGGGTGGGCTGTCGAAGAGGGCCTGCACGCCGCGAATCAACGCATGAGTGCGAACCGGTTTCGTGGCCGTGGTGACGCCGCGCCGGCCGGCGAAGACGGCGAGGTCTTCCAGACGTTCGCCCGGAGAGAGGAGGAGCAGGGCGGGAATCTCGGCCTGGCAAAGATAGTCCCTGAGAATTTCGCCCTCGGCAGTTTGCAACAACGCGTGATCGGCGACCACGGCGATGGGCGTGGGATTTTCGGCGAGGCGTTGCATCGCGGCTTCGACCGTCGGGGCGATGATCGGGCGAGCGCCCCAGACTTTGAAAAACGTCAACAGGCGCGATTGCATGACGACGTTGTCGTCGACGCAAAGCACATCGCCGTAGTTCAAACGCAACGGGAGCTCCGGCAGACCCCAACCGGGCGGCGTGTGAACTGGTTCGGTTACGAGAGAAAATTGGAAGGTCGATCCAAGCCCCACGGTGGACGTCACCGTGATGCGTCCGCCCATCAACGAGCAGAGGCGCTGGCAGATGACCAGGCCGAGACCGGTCCCGCCGTATTTGCGCGTGGTGGAGGAGTCGACCTGGCTGAAAGGCTGGAAGAGACGATCGAGTCGATCGGCGGGAATTCCGATGCCGGTGTCCTCGACGGCGATAACGAGCTCAACGCGTTCCGCATCCGGCGATGTAGTGGAATTTGCACTACGGCGAACTTTCACCGCGATGCTGCCAGCCGGGGTGAACTTCACGGCGTTGTTGACGAGATTTGCGAGGACCTGGCGCAGGCGCGTGATATCGCCCTGAATCCAAGCGGGAACGTCCGGCGCGACGTCGTAGACCAATTCGAGATCTTTCGCGGCGGCTGGGACGGAAAACAGATCCAGCGCATCCTCGATGCAGACGGAGAGTTCGAACGGAAGTTTTTCCAACTCCATTTTGCCCGACTCGATTTTGGAGAAGTCGAGGATGTCGTTGATGATTGTGAGCAACGCGTCGCCGCTTGTGCGAATCGTGCTGACACAGTCGCGCTGCTCCTGATTGAGAGGCGTATCGAGCAGCAGGCTGGTCATGCCAATCACGCCATTCATCGGCGTGCGAATCTCGTGCGACATGGAGGCGAGAAATTCGCTTTTCGCGCGCGAGGCGTTGTCGGCTTCGATTTTGGCGTGGCGCAGGTTGCGTTCGGTTTCGACGCGACTCGTGATGTCTCCTGCGATTGCGATAAAATTGTCGAGCGCGCCGGTCTCGTTGTGCACCGGCTGAATTTCGAGATGCAGATGATATTTTCGGCCGGATTTCGAGTAACTGACGATATCCGTGCTGAGACCGTGGCCGCGAGCGATGGCGGCTTTGATCCGCCGAATCGCGTGCACGCTCGTTTCGGGGCCGATCACGAGCTGCGTCGGATTCTTGCCGATAATGTCAACCAGGTGATACTCGAGGACACGCTCGAAGCTTTCGTTGACCCACTCGATCATTCCGGTGGGCGAGGCAATGATGACGAGATTGTCCGTCTTGCTTGCGACGAGGGAGAGCTTGCGGGTAGCGGCCTGGCTTTCGCGCAAAGCCATGGCGCGGGCGCGCAATTGCAGACCCAGTAGTGCCAATGCGAATACAAAGAAACCGCTGGCGACTTCGGCGGTGAACGGCAGGGAAAACACAGGCAGTCGGGTGAGCCAATCGATCTGCCAAACCCATCCGACCAGCACGAAACCGCTGAGAATGGCGGATGCAGCGGCGACGACGTTCGAGAGAGTGGCCAGCCAGCTTTGCTGGGCAGGCGTTGAGATAGGGCGCATGGAGTATGCAGATCCGAGCCAAATCGCCAAAGCCGGCGACGGCAACACGTGTCTGGCTCAACGCCGCAGAAAGGGTGGCGGAAGGTCTTTGTTCTCCAATTCCAGCGGCTCCTCTTCGGTCGGAGCACCGGGTTTCGGCGCGCCGGAAATTTTCCTGAAGAGATTGGTCGGGCCGTATTCAAAAAACCACTTCGGGTCGGCGAGATCACCGGTGAGCTTCAATTCCAGAACAGCAGAGAGCGGGGTCAAAACGAGGTCGACGGCGTTCGCCAAGAGCGTCTTCCCCCGATCGAAGGGGTAGAACTTCGCGTGGAAGTTGATCGTTTTCGGACCGAGAAAATAGGAGCCATGAGCGTCGAGTTTCGCGGTCGGGCCGGTCGCGACCAGATCGGGGAAATCGATGCGGCCCTCGAGCATGTTGAAGCGAGTGTGCACGGTGTCCAAATCCCACGAGGTGAAACCGAGCATCGAGTTTCCTCGCAGCGCGGCGGAAAGGGAGCCGAGCAAGTTGATTTGGGCGAGCTCGGCGCCTCTCAGATCCGCGCTGCCGGAGCCAACGAAGCTGCGCATGTCCTTGTAAAGCCCTTCGGCGGCGGCGTTGATGTCGAGCTTGCCTGTGGCCACGCGCTGCTGGAAGGCGCTGACCGGCGCTGGGTTTTCGTGGCGCAAGCTCGCGCCGTACGCCTCGAGAATCCGGATGGATTCGCCAAGGCTGGCGCTTTTGAGATCGGCGGTGAAGGAGACTTTCCTCGCGTCGCCTTCGCCGGTGACTTGCGCCGTGCCCGTCGCCCGGCCTCCGGCAAAGCCGACGTCGATGTCGGGCAGCGTGATCACGCGGTCCTGAATCAGCGCCGTGCAGCGAAGATCGGAAAGAGGGAAATCGAAGAAGCGGAATCCGCCTTTCGAATCGATGACCACCTTCACGTTTTCGTGTTCGCCCTTGACCGATGCCGGCCCGTCGAGCCGGCCGTCGATGTCGAGCAGCGCGTAGTTTTGGAAGCGGAACGGATCCACTGTATTCACGCCGGCACTACCGAAGATCTTCGCGCTTTCCTGCAGATCGAGGTCGGTCCGGACGTTGAACGTCATCCAGCGGAAATCTCCCTGGTCCAAGTCGACCGAGCGCGTAAACGTGCCGCGGGCTTTTCGGTCGCCGCGGGTTGCGACCAGATCCACGGCATCGTAAAACTCGGGGCGGATGAAGAAGGACGTGGCGACGCGATCGAATTTCACCGACTGGATTGCCGGATGATCGCAGTCGGCCTGAACGAATATTTTCGTCACTTCGGGAGCGCCCCATTTGCCCTGGATGTCGATGTCGGCGACTGGAGGAGCCGCGCTGAAATCAAAATGGTCCCAGAAGTTCGTCCACCAATCGTGAAAAAATCCGCCGATGTGTGCCGGGCGGAGCGCGCCCACGAGCAGGAAGCGATAGTTCAGCGTGCCCGTATCCATTTCGTAACTACCGCGCGCCCAGTTCGGACCGGCGGTGACCGAGATGTCGTCGACAAGCAGTCGCGTGCCACGCAGATGAAAAGCCGCGACGCCGCGGTCGAACAGCACGCGATGCGCGTCGACTTTGCCGAAACCGATTTTGCCATCGACGGCGCCGAGCTTCCAGCCGGGGGTTAACTCGAGATTGGCGGAGACCGGTGAAGGTGTCTCGATTGCGACGAATTCGTCCAGCGGCTGCTTCAATTGATCGCCGGCATATTTCATCATCGCCGGTGAAACTGCTCCGAGCAGGGAGAGCTGGGCCGATTGGTTTTTCAGATTCCCGTAGCCGTCGGCGCTCCAATTTTGATCGAGCAAGCGCGCCGTGACGCGCCCGGAGAAGGCGGGCCAGTTTTCCGGATTCGCCTGTATTGAAAGATTGGTTACAGTATGGCCGCGGCTCGAAATTTTGTCGGCGGAAAAATCGAGCGAAGCGACTTTGGGAGCGCTGACCGCGGAACCCAGACGAAGCAGTCCTCGTGCGTGAAGATGGCGGGCATTCGAACCATCGCCGAGTTCGACGCTGTCCACGTCGAGGCGAACGTCCAGCGGGGCAGAAGCCGGCGCTGCAGCTATCGGAACATTCGACTGCACGCGCAGACCCGCCACCTCGATATTTCCAAGCGTCTTGGGGAGCTTCAGTTTCTCGCTCGGCACGCGTGCGGCGGAGGCGAAAAAGAGCAGCTCGGCGCGCGGGTTGTCGTGTTCATCCGCGCGCAGCGTTACGTGAAGCGACGGGCTCTCGAACGCGGTGAGCTCCGATTGCCAAAAGGCGAGTTGGCGCGCGAATTGAAGGTAATCGCGCAGGACGTTTCCCAACGGCGTGGCGCCGGGTTTGGCCGGACGACCTTGCGCTTTTGCGCCGCGAATCTCGCCGGAGAGACTGACCGCCAGCGCGCCGGCGTGGCCGGTCAATTGCCGAATGTTCCACCGGCGGTCGACCAACCGCGCGTCACAATCGATGTTTTCCAGAAACGGCTCGGCCCGGCCTGTCGGCGAGAAAATCGGCGGAACGAAAAGCGTGACGTTCTGGGCCTCGACTTCCGTTGGCTCGACGTTGCCGATGAGCAGGGAAACGGGATCGATGCGGACGTAGAGCGCTTTGCAGGTGCTGAGCGGTTCGTCGAATTGCTCGCTGAAGACGCGCAGGTTTTCCAGCACCACGCTGCCCGCGGTGTCGAAACTGGCTGAATCGAAATCGACCCGCAGGCCCGCCACGGCGAGGCGGTCGCGAAACGATTGGATGAGGCGATTCGGCACGCGAAGTTCGTGCGAACTCGCGATCACGATCTGAAGAATCAGCAGGGCGATAAGAGCGAGCCAGACGGTCCAGAGAAGGAAATGGCCGATGCAGGACGCGCACCAGCGAAAGACCAACCAGGTCGAACTCAGCCCTTTCATCGCGAGCGAAAATCAGTCTCGGCGACGACGCTCATCAATTGGGCAATGCCGGACGCTGAGGCGGCGCGGAAGGGCCGGGATCGCGCGAGCCGTAGATCAGCGTGAAAAGTGCGTCGAGCAGTGGCTGCTCCGCTTCGAAGACGACATCGAAACCGGGATCTGGCGCGCCGATGAATTGTGTGTTTCCGCCGGTGCGATCGGAAAGGAACAACACGGACGTGGCGTTTTGCGTGCCGTTCCCGCCGACGAGGGCGATTGTCGAAACCAGTTGATAGTGCCAGGGCCGTTCTTCGCCATTGACCAAAATGGTTTTGGTGAAGCGCTCGCGGACGAAGCGCTTGGCGCGAAGTGTGCGAAGCTGAGTGGCGAGCGTTTCGATCGCGGCTCGACGCTCCGGCGATTGCGCATTTGCCGCGGTGTCGGCGGGCAAGGGCAGCGTGACGTCGAGAAGAACGTCCTGATTGGAAAGGTCCACGAGTTTCAGGCCGGCGATTTTGGCGCCTGCCGGCAGATCGCGCAGGAGTCGTTCGCGGTAGGCCAGGGGGTCGATCGGCGTTTGCGCGAGGATTTCATCAGGCACCAGGTAAACGTAATTCGGAGAATCCAGTTTCGCGTAGACCTTGTGATCTTCGCCGATGCCGAGGAGCAGCATGAGGGGGGTCGCGGTGGTGGTTGCGCCGGACGCGGCGGACTGGCCGGTCGCGAGTGAAAATTTGAATGTGCGCGCGGGACGGTTGAAGCCGTACTTTTCCAGCGCGGTCTCGATCGGCGCGTCGGATTCGAATTTCTGCGCGGTCAACTCGCAGAGATGTTGGATGAGATGGTCGATAATTTCGCGATCGGCGGGAACGCTCTGCGGGCTGCGATCATCCGCGTGACGAATCATTTGCCAGGCGGAGCTGAGCGGGTTGGTCGAGGTCGACTCCAGGCGCTGCAAGGTGAGTTCAGCCTGACCCGCGCCGGAGAGAGTCAGCGACGTGATGCTGGCGGGATCGATGTCGAGAATACGGCGGTCGCGCAGCGTTTCCTGGGCGTTGCGCAACGCGTCGAGCAGCGACGTCGGTATTGCCACAGTGAATACAGGAGCTTTGTCCTCCATCTTCGCGAAGTAGAGATCGCCGTCGGCGGAAGTCGCGGCGTTGGCCGTGGCGGCATTGGCAGCGTCCGCGGCGGATGGAAGCGCGGTGGGCGTGGGCGTCGCCGCCGGCGTGGCGCCCGGAGCGTTGACGGCGATGCTGTCGCGCACGCGGCCGCCGACGATGAGCGTTTCGCGGCGATTGTTTCCCTCGAGTGTGATGCGGAGCGTCATGTCGTCCGGCGTGAGGCGGAGCGGCTCGGGACTGCGAGGATCGATGAAACTTTGGATGCGAAGACCGTTGAGGCGGCTGACCGCGACATCGGTTTCGTTCTTGTTGGCGCGAGCGGAAAAGGGAGTTTCAAAAATCCAGCGCGAGTTGCTGCGCGCGATGCGGACCTTCGAGCCGGCTGGGGCGCCGGTCTGCAGATTCAATGAGCGAACTTCGAAGACCGGAATCGAGAAGAGCGTGTCGCTGCGGAGGTCCTCGAGTTTAACCAGCAGACTTTCGGCGAGGCTGCGTTGGACGACGTGCACGCGTTCACCATCCGGCGAGAGAATGTAGAGCCGGTTGCCGACTTTGGCGGTGTCGCCGATGCGGAGGACGATGGGTTGGGGCGTGGGGTTTGTCGGGACGGGGGCCGGCGTGAGGCTCACGGTCAGAGGCGGTTTATCGAGACCATAGTCGGCGAGACTCTGGCCGCTCTTCGCGAGTTCCTTCACGGGAAAACTGGCCTCGGATCGGAGCTGCTGGAGTTCGTTGACGATGCGATTGACGGCGAATTCGTTCGCCGGCCAATCCAAGGGCTGGGTCAAAACCCAACCGTCGCCGCGCCGCTCGATGCGCACCGGCGCGGGCCGATTCGCGGCGGAAATTTCGAGTGACTGGATGTTGACGACTTCAGGTCCGAGCAGGCTGCCCTCGTGCTGTGCCGTGGGAACGCTGACCTTCAGATAGAAAACGGAAAAGAAGACCGCGACGTTCAGGAAAATGAGAACGAGCGTGACTTTGGTGCGCATGAGAAAAGAGGGCGGAAGGGCGGAGGAGCTTGCCGGAGATCAGCGGCGGCGGGTCCAGTAGACGATAATGCCGAGGAGCGCGAAACCGGCGGGCAGGGCGAAAAGCAAACTGTAGCGCAGGCGCAGGAGCTCCTGCTGGCTGAGCGCGAGTTGAAATTTTTCGATTGGCTTCGCCGCGATGTTCAACTGCGTGTCGCGGTCGACGAGCCAGTTGATCGCGGAGATCGCGATGGTGAGATTGCCGCCGGCGCTGATGCGATTGTTGGTGATGAAGTCGGCGCAGCCGAAAACGACGAGCCGGCCGCGCGGCACGCTAAAATTCAGCTCAGCTTTCGCGCCGACCCGTTCGGAGGCGACACCGACGCCGAGCACGCGTCCGATGATATCGACTGTGGGATCGAAGCGCGGCGGATTTTGCGTGGGATTGCGTTCGCCCCAAGCGCTGGCGGAGGTGCCGATGAGGCGGGTGACGATCAAGCTCTCATCCGTGGCGCGGCTCGGGTTCACGCG
Source organism: Opitutaceae bacterium (assembly GCA_035765635.1). GTDB lineage: Bacteria > Verrucomicrobiota > Verrucomicrobiia > Opitutales > Opitutaceae > EW11. Next base: position 31,584 of record DASTWZ010000038.1, on the reverse strand, counting down.
GACGGAACGGCACGCGCCGAAACGCACGGGAATTTTTTGATCGATGATCGGCTGTGTGACGGGGTGCGGCGCGTAGTCCTTCAGAATCAGTCCGCCGAGTTCGTTTTGGCCGTCGGCGCCGTTGTCGTAGATTACGGCCTTGTCGGCCAGGACGCCCCAGTCGAAAAACATATCGCTGAGACCGAGATCGCTGTAGCCGGGGCCGAGCAGGACCAGCATGCGGCCGGCGCGTGTGCTCAGGTATTGGCGCAACAATTCTTGCTCGAACGGCTCGAACGAGGCCACGGGGCGCGGCGCGATGAGGAGGGCGGCGTCGTCCGGGATGCGGCGTTTCTCGCGGAGGTCGAGGCGATCGAGCTCGAAGTTGCGATTGCTGAGCTGATCGCGGAAAGCCGAGATGCCGCGGTCGGCGCTCACATCGCTCGGGTCGAGCTCTCCGTGCCCGGCGATGAAATAGATTTTTTTCCGATTGTTGTTCGCCACGTCGAGAATCGCCGTGGTGATGGCCTGCTCGCCGAGGAAGGCGGCGCGTTTCCCTTCGCTGAATTGATAGAGATCTTCGTAGTGAATGACCCGGGTGCGGTTGCCGCAGAGGACGAGGATTTCGTTTTGCTCGGCCCCGATCTGCTGCGCTTCCCGCGGCTGGCGGTAGACGTCGAGATGCGACACGGCGAGCCGGCCTGAGGTATTCGTCTCGGTCGCGTACACATATTGATTCAGGAGCGGGGCGAGATCCTGGGCTGCTTGGGCGTATTTGCCGTCTTCATCGGACGTTTCGCTGAACGTCACGACGATGAGCACCTGTTTGTTCAACTGCTTCAGGTACGAGAGCGTCTCGGCGGAGAGCGAGTGTTTGTGCAGGCGTGTGAGGTCGAAACGCCAGGCGAAGTGGAGCGCCAGATAGTTCAATCCGACGACGAGCGAAATGATGAGGCACGCCTGCAGAACGAGATTGAAAGTCCGGACCCAGCGAGCGGCGCGAAAGCTATCGGCGAACGACATGGGTTAGCTGTGCAGGAGTTTGGCCTCGACGCTGAGGATGCTGAAGATGAGCGCGAGCACCGTGCCGCTGAGGTAATAGAGAACCTGGCGTGTATCCACGATGCCCTGGGTGAAATCATTCAGGTGCCGGAAAACCTGCATGTATTCGATCGCGACTTTGGCCGGATGGAGGGCCGCGTTGTTCAGGAACTCCATCGGTTGCACGAAATTCACGCCCAGTATCAGCGCGAACAATACACCGAAGCTGAGGATTCCGGCGACGGCTTGGTTGCGGCTGAGCGAACTCGCGAAGATGCCGATGGCGATGAAGAACAGGCCGGAGATTGCGACGAAAAGGTAACCGCCGATCAACGGTCCGACATCGAAGAAACGCGCGTCGTGGGAAAATTTTCGGAGCATCCAAAAAAATCCGCCGGTCGAAGCCCACAGCGTGATGTAGAGAAAATAAGCGGCGCCGAATTTTCCGAGCACGACTTCGCCGGTCGTGACGGGCGTGGTGAGCAGCGTCTCGAGCGTGCCGAGGCGGCGCTCCTCCGAGATGCTCTTCATCGTGAGCAGCGGCACCATGAAGAGCACGGGCACCCAGAAGAAGAGGAAAAACAAATTCGCGGGCGACGTCTCTTGGGGCGCTTCGTTGTAGCGCTCGAGCAGCCAGGTGAAGCTCATACCCATCACGAGCAGGAAGAGCACGCCGGCGATGTAGGTGCTGGGGTTGACCAGCAACATGCGAATCTCGTGGCTGAGAATGGTGAAGAAGTGCCGCATGAAATCAGTGACCGATATTGCCGCTGTCGACGAGGTCCCACGTGCGTTTGGTGGCGGCGAGGAAAACGTCTTCGAGCGTCGGATGCACCCGGGCGAGCGCGCGCACCCGGTAGCGCGAGTCGCTGGTCAACGCACGCAAGAGCTCTTCGCCGAGCGGCTCATCGCGCTCGGTTGCGAGCTGCAGGGTGGTGAAGCCGAAGACGTCGGGCTCGCTCTTGTCGGAAATTTTCAACGTGGGTTCGATGGCGGTGAAGACGTTGTTCAAGCCGCTGAGGTCGCCCGCGATTTCGAGGCGATAGAGTGAATGGCCGAGAATTTCGCGGCGAAGTTCGCTCGGAGTTCCGGTGGCGACGACGCGACCCTGGTTGATGATCAGGACCCGGTCGCAGGTCATTTCGATTTCCGGAAGGATGTGGCTCGAGATGATGACCGTCATGCGGCCGCGCAAGCTGCTGATGAGATCGCGCACGATCAAAATCTGGTGCGGGTCGAGACCGATGGTCGGCTCGTCCATGATGATGACTGGTGGCTCGGCCAGAATGGCTTCGGCGATGCCGACGCGTTGGCGGAAACCTTTCGAGAGTTTGCCGATCACGCGGTGGCGCACGCGTTTCAGGTCACAGAGTTCGAGCACCTCATCCAGGCGCGTGCGAAGTTTCCGCCGGCCGATTTCTTTCAGCCGCCCGCGGTAATACAGATATTCGGAGACGCGCATGTCTTCCGGCAGCGGGTTGTTTTCCGGCATGTAGCCGATCAGGCGCTTTACCTGATCGGTCTGGGTGGCCACGGGGATGCCGCAAAGGCGAACGGTGCCGGACGTCGCGGGCAGGAAGCCCGTGAGGATGCGCATCGTGGTGCTCTTGCCCGCGCCGTTTGGGCCTAGAAAGCCAAGGATTTCTCCGCGTTGGACGGTGAAGCTGACTTGGTTGACCGCGGCCACTCCGGCGTAGGTTTTGACCAAGTTTTCGACTTCAATTGCGGGAGCGAGATCGGACATGAACGGTTTCGCCCCAAGTGCATACGTTTTCGGCTAGATGAAAACTATTTTCCCACGAATCACACGAAGTCCGCGAAATCGATCTCCAGAGTTTTTCCCACGGAATTCACCGAAAACACGGAATAGAATTAGAATCCGAGTTCTGAAGTTTGAGCCCTTCCGTGCCGTCCGTGTATTCCGTGGGAAAATGGTTCGGTTATTTCGTGTTCTTCGTGTGATTCGTGGGCATCACCGATTGAGCTGCCACGCGGTGGCGAGGCCGCGGAGGGTGAGGTCGGGGACGAGTTCGAAGGAGGTGCGGAGCGTTTTTTTCAGGAGGTCGGCGCTGCCGCCGGTGGCGAGGACGCGCGAGGGCGGTTCGCCGCGGGCGGAGAGTTCGGCGGTGACGGCGTCGAGGAGCGATTGTATCATGCCGCCGAAACCGATCACGGTGCCGATGCGCATGGCTTCGATCGTGGATTTTCCCACGGCGCGCGGCACATCGATGCTGTCGTCGAGCAGCGGCAGCAACGCGGTCTGTTCGTGCAAATAGCGCCGCATGACTTCGACGCCGGGCGCGATGATGCCGCCTTCATAACCGCCGAGTTGAGTCACGATGTCGAAAGTGACGGCGGTGCCCATATCGATCACGATCGCGGGGATCGGCCCGAGGGCCTTGGCGCCGGCGGCGTTGGCCAGACGATCCTGGCCGATTTCCTGCGGACGCGGGTAGCTGATGGGCACACCGAGTTTTTTTTCGTGCGTGAGATGGAAAACTTTTTTGCCGAGACCGAGGCCGTCGAAGACGTTGTTTAACTTCTGAGTTGCGCCAGGCACGACGGAGCAAAACGCGATGCCCTGCAGCGTGGTTTCGGCGGAGATTTTGGATATCTCCAACTCCATCCCGCCGCCGACCTGGTCGATCGTCGCGGTGGGAATGTGCCGCATCCACAGGGCGGCCGCGCCGGGTTCGATCAGCCCGAAGTGTGTGTGCGTGTTGCCGATGTCGATGGCAAGGAGCATGGCGTGCGCGCTCAAGCGGATTTTTCGAGGGTCACTTCACCAGCGCGGAAGCGCTCAATCCGGCCTTTGTCGCAGCGGACGAGGAGGGAGCCTTCGTCGTCGATGCCGGCGGCGATGCCGCGGATTTGTTGGGGGCCATGGATGAGCGAAACGGGTTTTTCCCGCAGCACGTCGCAGGCGTGCCAGCGCTCCGCGAAATCGCGTTTATATTCGCCGCTGACGAATTGCTGATAGGCCGTGAGAACGCGTCCGATGAGCGCGGCGGTGAATTTATTGATGTCGAGCGGAGCGCGGGTCTGCTCGGCGAGAAACGTGGCTTTGCGCGCGGCGTCAGGCAGATTTTCGGGCGCTTTGTTGATGTTGAGCCCAAGGCCGAAAACGAGATCGCGAATCTGGTCCGCGTCCATCCGCGCTTCGGTCAACATGCCGCCGGCTTTTCGGCCTTCGAAGAGAATATCGTTGGGCCATTTCACGCCGGGGCTCGAGCGCGTGAAGTTGGCGACCACCTCGCAGACATTGATGCCCATCCAGAGGGTGAACGTCTGCATGCGCTCCGGTTCGACCTGAGGGCGAAACGCGAAACTCGAATAAAGATTGGCGCTGGAGTCGCTGTCCCAGGCGCGACCGAAGCGGCCGCGGCCGCGCGTTTGTTTTTTCGCGGTGATGACGAAAGGCGTCTCCCGACCCGCGGCGAGTTGGCGCATCGCCTCGTCGTTGGTGCTGTCGATTTCGTCCAGGCACTCCAGGCCGAAGCGAAGGTCGCGGCCGGAAAGATAAGCTTCGATCAGAGCGCGATTGATCGAATCGGGTTTGCCGGTCAACCGGTAACCTCGGGCGCGGATGGCCTCGAAATTGAAGCCCTGGGCACGGAGTTTTTCCATGTATTGCCAGACGGCCACGCGACTCATGCCGAGGGCCTGCGCGAGGTCGCTGCCTGAGACGTAGGCGGACTCGTTGGCCAATAATGCGCGCAATATGGTGATCTCTGGACTGCTCATGAAGGAGAGACGACGCTTTTGGGGCCGCGAAACCGGGTGGTCTCCTATGGGCGCCAGTCCAGACCGATGTCGACCCAAACGCTTTGATGCACGAGTGCGCCGGTCGAAGCGAAGTCCAGACCGAGATCGGCGAGTTTAGGCAAGGTCTTCAACGTGATGCCGCCACTGGCCTCGGTGAAGGCGCGGCCGGCGATCAGTTTCACGGCCTTGCGCAAATCGGCGGGGGTGAAGTTGTCCAGGAGAATGACGTCGGCGCCCGCGTCGAGCACCGGCGGGATTTGTTCGAGCCGGTCGACCTCCACTTCGACCGGCAAGTTCGGCGCGTTCTTGCGCGCGGCGACGATAGCATCGGCCAGCCCGGCGTTCACGCCGAGGAGCGCGAGGTGATTGTCCTTCAGCATCACCCGGTCGAAGAGGCCGAGCCGATGGTTCCAGCCCCCGCCGCAGGCCACGGCGTACTTTTCCAGCATGCGATAGCCGGGTGTTGTTTTGCGGATATCCAGAAGCCGGGTACGAGATTTGCCGAGCGCGTTGGCGTAACGCCGCGTCTGAGTCGCGACGCCGGAAAGGTGTTGGAGGAAATTCAGAATGATCCGCTCGGCGGTCAGCAGGGTCCGTGGATCGCCGGAGAGCGTCGCGAGGACATCGCCTTTTTCCAGAGCGCGGCCGTCTTTGGCGCGGAGTTGGACGGAGGCATTCCCGCCGTAGACCGAAAGGATCAACGAGATCAGCGGAAGTCCCGCCGCGATCATCGGTTCGCGCGCCACGAGATCGGCCGTGCCTTGGCGAGGTGTCTTTGCGAGGGAACCCGTGGAGTGGTCTCCTGGCGACGCGGGTTTTTGCCGCAGGCCGAGGCCGGCCAAGTCCTCGTCACGCGCGATCTCGATCAATCTTCGCAGGTAGGAGAGATCGAGATCGTCGAACGTGAGCCGTTTGATCAGCGCCTCGGCGAGTTCGGTGCGGGAAGGAGAAGGCATTTGCGAATTACGATTTAGACCTTCGCCAAAGCCGCAACCACAGACCTTTTGCCCACGAATCACACGAATTACACGAAATGACCGAACCATTTTTCCCACGGAATACACGGAAAACACTGAATAAAACCCTCCCTTTCCGTGCCGTCCGTGTATTCCGTGGGAAAATGGTATTCTGATTCGTGTGTTTCGTGTGATTCGTGGGCAATAAGTGCCTTGGTTCGTCCCTCGGCCGGCCCGATCGGATGATTTATAGCTGATAAAGGTTTGCGGCACGCTTGCCGGGTTTTGGAGTCTAGGGGCCACCTTCCTATGCCCGCTCCAATCAAGAAAGCCATCATCACTGCTGCCGGACCGAATCAACGCCGTCTTCCTCTTCAGTCGTTGACGGACCGCCATGGCGAGTCGAAGCCGGCCATTGCCATCATTCTCGAGGAAATGCTGGCGGCGGGACTGGAAAAGGTCGGGCTGGTGGTCTCCGCGGGAGACCGGCCTCTTTATGAGACCGCCCTCTCGCATTTGAGCAGTTCGCTCACGTTTCTCGTGCAAACCAACCCGAACGGCTACGGCGACGCGGTGCTGCGCGGCCGCGAATTCGTGGGCAACGAGCCGTTTCTGCTGCAGGTGAGCGATCACCTCTATGTGAGCGGCGCGGAAAAAAGCTGCACGCGCCAACTGCTCGATCTGGCCGAGGCCGAGGCGTGCGCCGTGTCAGCGGTGCAGGCGACGCATGAGAGCCAGCTGCGGTTTTACGGGACGGTTGCCGGCACGCTGCTGCCGGGGCGCAAGGGCATTTACCAGATTGAAAACGTGATCGAGAAACCGACGCCCACCGTCGCCGAGCAGCAATGCGTGGTGCCGGGATTGCGCAGCGCGAATTACCTCTGCTTCTTCGGAATGCACGTGCTCACGCCGACCGTGTTCACCCTGCTTGCCGAGGAAGCGGCGCAGGCGCCGGATGGGAAGATCGGCTTGTCGCCGGCCCTCGCACGGCTCGCTTCACGGGAAAAATATCTCGCGACCGAACTGCAGGGGCGCCGCGCCGATCTCGAGGCGCAATTCGGCGTGCTGCGCGCGCAAATCGCGTTGGCGCTGAATGGTTCGGCGCGGGAAGACATTCTCGCGTTGCTCGCCGAGGAACTTGCCACGGACGCTGGACGATCCTTCCGCCGCTAAATTGTATTCACGTGGACACTACACTGCTTTCCCTGGTCGAAGGTAGCGCGCCGGATGGCGTTTACTTCGAGAAACTCTGTCGCTCGGCCGATCGCGCCACGCTCGAGCGCATGGCGGCGGAACTCGAGAACTACCGCCAGCACGCGAAGAATTTTTATTTCCGCGTGCGGAGCATTTTCTTCCTCGAGGCGATTCATCGCTATTTTTTGCCTCCGCATTTTCCTCAGGACGTCAGCGGGAGCATACCGTTCGCCGGACATCAGCATGGTCTGGCGCGGCGCTACGAGGAGGCGGTCGGCGTTTTTCTCGAGCATCAGAAAACGCATGGCTCATCTGACGCGTTAAGCAGCGCGCTCGCGGCGGCCTATCATGGGCTGGCCTTCAAGACTCTGGCTCAGCAGGTGCAGAAAACCGTGCGCACGGTTCGCGGAAATCAATGGATGTTCCGCATGGGCCACGTGCTCGATTATCCGCTGAAAATTCGGCGTGAGCTGCTCGAGCGTGCGTCGCAAGAAGATCCATTGCCCGTCCTTTTCGAGGAGACCGCAGTGCGCATGGATCTGAGCCACGCGGCTTGGAGCGACATTTTCTTTCTCGGCATGGATTATCCCGAGGGCGCGAAAGTGTTGAACATTTCCGTCAATCTCGGCGTGCACGGGCGCGATGCGGAGACGCGCGCGCCGGTCTGCGCGTTCTTGCGCGTGATCGACGAGCCGGTGCTGCGCTTGAGCAGCGTCGATCTCGGAGCGACGGTGGATATTCGATCGCTCGACGAAGTCTTCGATTTCGCGAAGGACTATCTCGGTTTGCTCAAGGCGGCGGTGATTGCTGCGGGCGTGATTCCCTCTGGGCTGGAAGGCTCGGGCATGGAGTTGAGCGATGTCTTGGCCCGGCTTTGCGGGCCGGGGCGCGGGCTGGAAGTGGCGAGTCAGGTGCGTGACATTCCGAAAGGTTCGCGGCTTGCGGTTTCGACGAATCTGCTGGGCTGTTTGATCGCGCTTTGCATGCGCGCGACGGGGCAGACGAAGTCGTTGACCGGTCCGCTGAATGAAGCGGAGCGCCGTACGATCTTGAGCCGCGCGATTCTCGGCGAATGGCTCGGCGGATCCGGCGGCGGCTGGCAGGACTCGGGTGGCGTGTGGCCTGGCATCAAGTTGATCGAAGGCGTCGCCGCGGTTTCGGGAGATACTGAATACAACGTCAGTCGCGGCCGGCTTTTGCCGAATCATTCGATCCTCGATCGCAATGTAATTTCGGAGCAGACGCGAAAGGAACTGCAGGACAGCTTGATTCTCGTCCACGGCGGCATGTCCCAGAACGTCGGGCCCATCCTCGAGATGGTGACGGAAAAATATCTTCTCAAACTGGAACGCGAGTGGGAGGCGCGACAGGAGGCGCAGGCGATTTTGCGAGGGATCATCGATGCGCTGAAGGCGGGCGATGTCGCGAAAGTCGCCGAGTTGACCACGCGAAATTTCTTCGGACCGCTGCAGACCATCATCCCCTGGGCGAGCAACGCTTACACTGAGCGCCTCATCGCCGAAGCGAAACAAACGCTCGGGCCGGCGTTTCGCGGCTTCGTGATGCTCGGCGGTATGTCGGGCGGAGGCATGGGCTTTTTCGTCGATCCGGCGTCGAAGGCGAAGTCGCGCGAAGTGCTGCTCGAGATCATGACGCGCACGAAGCGCGCGCTGGAGTCGGCGTTGCCCTTCGCGATGGATCCGGTAGTCTACGATTTCGAAATCAACGAAGCGGGAAGTTCGGCGACCTTGCTCACGGGCAATCGCGCGATGCTTTCGCCGGAGTATTATCTCTTCAAAGTTCCGCGCTGGCTGCGGCAGGATCCGCGGACCTTGCGGCCGGAAGTGCGGCGCGAGATGGATCGTTTTTCCGCGACGAATTTATATTCCGGCGGCGAACGCTCGTTGCTTGCGCCGTTGATGCAGAGAATCTTTCCGGCGCAAGGCGGCGGAGGGGAAGGGGGCAAAAAAGGCGGCGAGTCGCTCCGCGAATTGCTCGCCGCGAATGGCTTCGACTCGGTGCAGCACGAGCGGATACGCGATGACTTGCGCGCGGGTCGGATCGGTCTCGCGCAGAATCGTCTGCCCGCGAATGCCGAAGTGGCGGACGTCGCGAATGGCGATGTCATGCCGATCTTCGGGGGTGATGCCGAAGCCGAGCGTGTAGGGCTGGAAGCACTACGCGAAGGCCGCGTCGCGGTCGTGACGCTTGCGGCGGGCGCGGGAAGCCGTTGGACGCAGGGCGCTGGAACGGTCAAGGCGCTGCATCCGTTTTCGAAACTCTCGGGACGCCATCGCAGTTTCATCGAGACGCATCTCGCGAAAAGCCGCGCCATGAGCAAAGCCTGTGGTCGGCCCGTGACGCATATCTTCACGACGAGCAACCTCACGCATCGCGCGATCGAGGCGACGTTGCGCGCCGAAAAGAACTTCGGCTACGAGGGGAAAGTTGTGCTCTCACCAGGGCGATCGATCGGTCTGCGCATGGTCCCGATGGCGCGCGACCTTCGATTCGCGTTCGAGGAAATGCCGCATCAGCAGCTCGATCCGCAGAAAGAAAAAGTTCGGCAAAGTTTGCACAAGGCGCTGATCGAGTGGGCCGTTTCGACGGGTGAGGCGAGCGATTACACGGACAATGTTCCCAGCCAGTGCCTGCATCCGGTGGGACATTGGTACGAAATCGCGAATCTGCTGCTCAATGGAACGCTGCGGGAGTTGCTCCGCACGCAGCCGGAACTCGAGCACCTGCTCCTGCACAACATCGATACGCTTGGCGCGAATCTCGATCCCGTTGTATTCGGAAAACACCTACTGGAAGGTTCGGCGCTCAGCGTCGAAGTGATTCGACGGCGACTCGAAGATCGCGGCGGTGGACTTGCGCGAGTGAACGGTCAGCTCCGTCTCGTCGAGGGTCTCGCGCTGGCGAGGGAAGAGGACGAGTTCAAACTGACTTACTACAACAGCGCGACGAATTGGATTCATATCGACTCATTGCTCGAACTGCTGGGTCTGGATCGCAAGAGCCTCGATCAAAACGATCGAGTGACCGCGGGAGTGCGCGCGCTCGCGGCGAAGATGCCGACGTACATCACGCTGAAAGACGTGAAGAAGCGCTGGGGCAACGGGCAGGAAGACATCATGCCGGTTTCGCAATTCGAAAAATTGTGGGGCGACATGACGACGCTGCACGATTTGGACGTGCGTTTCTTCGCCGTGCCGCGCATCCGCGGCCAGCAATTGAAGGATCAAGCTCAGCTCGACGGTTGGTTGCGCGATGGTTCAGCGGCGGCGATCGAGCGGATTTGCGCGTTTTGATTCAGCGCACGAAGCGGAACAACGGAGGCCGGCGCTCAATCCGTCCACGACCGAGAAAACTCCGTCTGCGCCCCTCAGACCCCGCCGTCGCGGTAACACTCGGCTTGCAGCGGAGCGCCGGCCTCCCGGGCGGCCAACCTAATCCAGCGTCCCGCGAAGCGGGACACCTTTTTCGAAAAGCCAGCCGGAGGCTGGCGCTCCGTTGCAAGCCGCCCGGAACAACTCAGGAAGCTAAGCGCCGTTAAAATGCGGGCCGGAGGTTGGCGCTTCGCTGACGGAGCGGTGCGCTTCCTGCTGCCTTGCGTGCGCGCGCAGGTGGGTGAATTGCTTGCGCCGTTTGCAGGGTCGATTAACGTCCAAAATGAGTCACGGCAGAGTGGTGGAATTGAAAAGGAAGGTCGTATGACAACTGAAGAATTCAAAAAAAGCCCGAAGGCCGACGCTTTCGGTGTGGCGTTGCAGGCGCTGTGGTTCGACGCGCACGGAGATTGGGAGAAAGCGCACCAGTTGGCCCAAGCGGCGGCCAGTCACGAAGGAGATTGGGTACATGCGTATTTGCACCGCAAGGAAGGCGATGAAGGCAATGCATCCTATTGGTATTCGCGCGCCGGGAAAACCAAGCCGAAGGTGAGTCTGGACGAGGAGTGGGAGCAGATCGCGAAGGCGCTCTTGGCTCAGTCCGAACGTTAGAAAACGTATTTTCTCCCGGACGAACTCAGCGCCCTGTCGTGCTGGTCGACGGTGGCTCGCTAAATTCCGAGCGGCGCATGTACATGTCGTTCGACAGGTCTTTCATCGCGTCGGCTTCTTTCGTGTCGCCGGCTTTGCGCAGGACGTAAGACGTTTCCTGCATGTCGTGCATGTTCTTCAGACGCTCTTCCTCGCGGTACATCTGCATCGCAAGTTCCTCATTGGACATGCCGCCCAGGAAGCCCGGCAAATGATACTTGTTCAGATTTTGATGAACATTGCTGAGGTAGCGTTTCACCGCGAGCGCCGCCAAACCCTTCTGGGTGTTGATATCGCGCTCGGTGAAGACCGGCGGGCGCTCGCCTTGGATGAGATATTTCGGCAGGCGGACGATCCCATTCTTGGGTTTATCCATCTCACTGTCGGCAGCGTCTTCCTCGTCCGCGTCAGCTTTTTTCGCGGGAGCAGGCGTGGGAGCCTCCCACTTGATCCCGGCGGTGAGCGAGCGAGAAACTTCAGCCGAGACGCGCTGCGGGCGTTCGCTGTCGCTGTTGAGGTTGTCACGCGCACGCGGCGTCGGGCTGGGCGCGGTGTCGGACCCCGTTTGGGCAAAAATAGAGGCAGCTCCGCAAAGAATACCGATCAACCAAAAGGAGGGCGAAAGGAGTTTAGCGTGCATGGGGTCTAGGACAGCAAACCCGGGCGCGAGTTGATGGCAAAAACTAACTTAATCCGGCGGTCCGGCGGGAACCAATCAGCCGCGGATCTGGCCGTTGCCCTCGATAAGGTACTTATAGCTGCACAGTTCCTTCAATCCCATTGGACCACGGGCATGGAGTCGATCCGTGCTGATGCCGATCTCTGCGCCGAAGCCAAATTCGAAGCCATCGTTGAAGCGCGTCGAGGCGTTCCAAAACACCGTGGCGCTGTCCACACCGGCAAGGAATCTTTGCGCGGTGGTGCGGTCATTCGTGATGATCGCGTCGCTGTGAGCGGAGCCATCGCGGTTGATCGTCGCGATGGCGCTCTCGACAGAATCGACGATGCGGACAGCGATGATGTAGTCCAAAAATTCGGCGTGGAAATCGGCCTCGACGGCGGTCTGGGCCGGAATTTCTTCGCGCGCCAGAATCGCCGCGCTTTCCGCGTCGCAGCGGAGCTGGACATTTTTCGAGCGCAACGCGCGAGCCACCCGGGGAAGCAGCGCGCTGGCGACGGAGCGGTGCACCAGAAGTTGTTCTGCGGCGTTGCACACGGAGACGCGGGAAGCCTTGGCGTTGAGTGTGACCTTTTCGGCCATTTCCGCGTCGGCGTCTTTGTCGAGGTAAACGAAACACACGCCCTGAAAATGTTTGATCACCGGAATCGTGGAGTTTTCCGCGACGAAGCGGATCAAGCTCTCGCCACCGCGCGGAATGATGCAGTGGATCAGCGTGTCGAGTTTGAGCAGCGTGTTGAGCGCTGCGCGATCGGTCGTGGGAATCAACTGCACGGCGTCGCCGGGCAAGCCCGCGTGAGTCAACGATTGCGAGAGCAGCGCGGCGAAGGCGCTGTTCGTGTGGAAAATTTCTTTGCCGCCGCGGAGGATGGAGGCGTTGCCGCTCTTCAGGCAGAGAATCGCGCAGTCGATCGTCACGTTTGGACGCGCTTCGTAGATGATGCCGATCACGCCGATCGGCACGCGGACCTTGCGGATATGCAGGCCGTTCGGACGGGTCGTCTCCTCGAGCAATTCTCCAACGGGATCGGGCAAATCGGCGACTTGGCGGACGGATTCGGCGAGTTGGGCGAGGCGCTTGGAATTGAGCGTGAGGCGGTCGACTTGTGCGGGTGACAGACCATTTTCCGTCGCAGCCGCGAGATCCTTGGCATTCGCGGCCATCAGCTCTTTTTCTGCCGCCGGGATCAGCTCGGCCAACTTGAGCAGCGCGGCGTTTTTCTGCGCCTTCGAGGCCGTGGCCAGGACGAGGGACGCAGCGCGAGCGCGTTGAGCGATCGAGGTGACGAGTTGAACAAGATCAGCGGACATGGAGCCGCGAATGTCGTCTGCGACCGACTTCCGCGCAAATCTTTGTTTAGCCACAACCGGTCTAGGGTTTGGCCCACGGTGATTTTTTTAGCCGCAAGGAGGCGCAAAAAAACGCAAAGAGGATTATGCGTCGGCGATATCGCTGGAAATTTCCGCTCCAAAACGCGGTTGGGTTGTATTGGTTTGTAACTCCAAACCAAAATACCAGACCACTCCCGAGCGGCGAATGTCTGAGCCGTGTCGGCCTAACAAAAATCCTCTTTGCGTATCTTGCGCCTTCTTGCGGCTAAAAAGAATCGAAGGTTTTTATAGCCGCAGAAGCCGCGAAGAGGGTTTAATTTTGCGGCGTCACTCGAACATCTTGTTCCGTTTGAAGCTGGCGGTGGCTATGAACATCACGCCCACGGCGATGCCGACGAGGACGAGGATGTTGGGCAGAATTTGGCGGACGGTTTGGCCGGCCCAGAGGATATTCGTGAAGCCTTCGACTGCCCAATAGACGATGGTGAAATGGGCGACTTTCTGAATCGCTGCAGGCATCATGCTCACGGGAAACCACGCGCCGCCAATCGCGCTCATCGCGAGCACGAGGAGCGTCGACAAACCGTTCGCGGCTTCCTGGCTCTTCGACACCGCTGCGAGAAGCATGCCGAAGGCGGTGCACGCCGCGGCGGCTGCGATGCTCAAGACGATGAGCGGCACGATGTGCGGAGCGAGATCGAGCCCGTAGATGACTTTTCCAGCGAAAAACATCACCATCAGTTGTATCAATCCCACCAATACACCGAAGAGAAAGCGTCCCCACAGGATGTCCGCGGGCCGAACCGGGGCGGACAGAATGCGTTGAAGGATTCCTGAGCGACGTTCGTCGAAAAGCGACGACGCGGCGCCGTTGAGGGCGAAGAGCAAAAACATCACTGCGTAGCCGCCGACCAGCCGCGCGGCCATCGGGTTGGACACGTCCTTGCCGACGAGCTGCTCCTGATCGAAGCGTATCAGCTTTGACAATACATCACCCGCGCCGTTCTTCACCGGCTCATCTTCCGTCGGCGTGTTCGCGGCTGCCGCACCAGCGCCTTTGTTCGCAGCTTCGCCGGCTGAAGCCGATTTCTTCGCCGCGCCCGTGCTTTCTCCGAAATGGTCGTGCCAGAAATCGCCCGCGGACAGGCGATCGTAGATACCCTGTGGATCACCACCGAAATTCTGCGCGATGTTGCCGGCCAACTTGTGACGGAAATTCTCGAATTTCTGAGAACCGATTTCCTGTTCCGCGCGCTTGTTGAGCGAGTGCATCAGGAGGTTGGGCACGCTGGAGAAAAGTGTTTTCTGGAGGATGCCGTTCACCATCTGACTTTCGATTTCGTTGCGCGGATCCGAGAGCAGGCGCAGGTGGAGTCCGAATTGCGTGTCGGAGATCAAGTCTGGCGGTATGACCAGCGCGAAATGGTAGGCGTTGTTTCGAATTGCGGACCGGGCGTCTTCTTCCGTGAGCGGTACATTTGTGCCGTTAGGTCCCTTGCGCTCGGTGATGACGCTGAACGTTTTCTCTGCGCGAAGTGCGTCGATGATTTTTTGGGCACCCGGGTCGGAGCTCTGATTGACGACGGCCAGGGAAATTCCGGTCGGTCCGGAGTCGCCGGCTTTTTTGTTCAAGCCGAAGACCTGGCCGAAGAGGTAAATCAGGGCGATCGGCACGATGAACGTGATGAGCACGGCTGGCCTTTTGCCGAAGAAGAGCAGCAGACTTTTTTTGGCGAGGACGAGCGAGGGATGCATGGCTTAGTCGCGAAGGTTGCGGCCGGTGAGGTGGAGGAAGAGCGCTTCGAGGGTGGGGCGGTTGTGCGTGAAGGCGCGCGGAGCGATGCGTTGCGCTTCGGCCAGTTGGTAGAATTGCGAGAGCGGCACGCCGACCTTAGGGCGAAAACGCGTGATGCCGTCCGCACTCTGAACTTGTCCGAGCGAAGCGAGTTCGGCGCGCAGGCGGTCCGTCTGCGGGTTTTGCGCGAACGAGATTTCCTCCTCGAACGGTAGTTGCGCCACCAATACATCGAGCGTTCCGAGCGCCAGGATTTTTCCGTGGTCGATGATGCCGATGCGTGAGCAGAGCCGCTCGGCCTCTTCCATGTAGTGCGTCGAGTAAATGATCGTGACGCCGCCGCGATTGAGCTCCTGCAGGTGATCGAAGATCGCGTTGCGCGATTGCGGGTCGACGCCGACGGTGGGCTCGTCGCAAAGCAAAATCTTGGGCCGGTGCAGCAGCGTCGCGGCGATATTCAGACGGCGCTGCATGCCGCCGGAAAAGGTCTTCACCTTGTCGTTGCGCCGGTCGAGCAGGCGCGCCGCGCCGAGCACTTCTTCGATGCGCGCTTTCAATTCGGCGCTGCCCAAGCCGTAGAGTTGGCCGAATATTTTGAGGTTTTGTTCGGCGGAAAGATCTTCGTAGAGCGCGACGGTTTGCGGGACGAAGCCGACTTGGCGGCGGTTCTCGTCGCTCGACGTCGCATACGATTTTCCGCCGATCAGCACCTCGCCTGAATCGGGTGTCTTCAAGCCGGCGGCGAGGGACATGAGGGTTGATTTGCCCGCGCCGTTTGGCCCGAGCAGCCCGAAGAATTCTCCGGGCTTTATGTCGAGGGTGACATCGTTGAGCGCAACGAGATCGCCGTACTTCTTGGTCACCGATCGGACGGACAACATAGGTTTAAATGTTGATGGGTTAAGTGAAGCAAAACTGCAGGGTTGAAGGGGTGCAGGCGCCGAGTGGACATGATTTCAGCGAGATGAGCAATCGGCAGAAATCCAAGATTTTGGTCCAGCGACCCGGCAGGCCGGGGCGCAAGTTTTAGTTGCCAGAGGGGAGGCGGAACGTATTTGCTCGACACCTTTTCCACTACGCCTGCCTCCGATGGTCGGGGTGACAGGGGGAACGAAACTTATGAGCCAACAGTTCACGCTAAATGTATCGCCTCGCGAGGCCACGGGTCGCAGCGCTTCCCGCCGTCTTCGCAAGGTTAATCAGATTCCCGCAGTTCTCTACGGGAAGCACACGAGCCCGGTCTCCCTCGCGGTCGACGGTCCGGAGTTCACCCGCCTCGTTAAAGCCATCGCCGGCAAGGCCGCTCTCATCGAGCTGAAGCGCCCGGGCAGCGATCAAGCGCTCTCCTTCCTCCAGGAAGTGCAGCGCGATCCGATCACGGATCGTTTCCTCCACGTCGATCTTCAAGAAGTGAAGGCGGACGAGAAGATGGAAATCCGCGTGCGTATTTCGCTCGTGGGCGAATCGTTCGGCGTGAAGAACCAGAGCGGCGTGTTGGAAACGCCGTCGCTCCAAGTCCGCATTCGTTGTTTGCCGAAGGATCTGCCTTCGCTGATCGAAGTGGACGTGACGAATTTGAAGGTCGGCGAAACCATCCACGTGGGTGAGCTGAAGCCGATCCCGGGCGTCGATTATCTCGACGACAAGAATCAGCCCGTCGTCTCGTGCGTCGAGCCGGTGGCAGAAGAAGTTGCTGCGACTCCGGCTGCGGGTGCGACTCCGGCGGCTGGCGCTGCGGCTCCGGCTGCGGGCGCTGCTGCTGCTCCGGCGGCAGGTGCGGCTGCGGCTCCGGCTGCAGGTGCCGCTCCGGCGGCTGGCGCGAAGGCCGCGGCTCCGGCTGCGGGTGCGAAACCCGCCGCTCCGGCCAAGAAGTAAGTTTCTCCGACCGGGCCGATTTCCACGGAGTCGGCCCGCTCGATTGTTCTTTGAGTCATGTCCATCACGCTCGTTGCCGGCCTCGGCAACCCGGGTCGCGAATACGAAAGCACCAGGCACAATCTGGGATTTGTCGTGCTCGACTCGCTGGCTCGTCGCCAAGGTCTCTCTTGGAAGACGCAGCTTTCCTTCGAGGCCGAAACAACTCGCTGGGATCGGGGCGGTACGACCTACCTCCTCGCCAAACCGCAAACCTTCATGAACGAAAGCGGGCGCTCCCTCCGGAAGCTCGCCGATTTCTACAAGGTGCCCGTCACGTCGATCGTCGCGCTCTACGATGATCTCAACATCGACCTCGGGCTGGTGAAAATCTCGGTGACCGGCAGCGCCGGTGGCCACAACGGCGTGGCGAGTTTGCTCGAACACCTCGGCGACGGCTTCATCCGCTTTCGCCTCGGCATCGGACCCAAGCAGCCGCCGCAGATGGAACTCAAAGACTTCGTCCTCGGAAAATTCACTCCCGAACAACACTCAGTCGTCGAAACCAATTTAGAAACCTACACCAACGGCCTGCTGCTCCTGCTCGATCAGGGCGTCAGCCGGGCCATGAACTCACTTAATAGAAGAGATCCAAAATGAATCCCACCAAACGCAATTACCGCGCGACCTTCATCCTCGATAACCGGGGCAAGGAAGACTCGATCGAACAGATCCTCGAAGGCGTGAAGAAAGACATCGCTGCCGTCCAGGGCGACATTACGAACGTCGAAAACCTGAACCGCAAAGATTTCGCCCGCGTCACTGATGCTCGCCTCACTGGCGCGACCTACGTGCAGGTCAGCTTCTCCGCTCCCGCGGAAGGCCCGGCTCAGCTCCGCGAACGCCTGCGCCTGAACAACAGCGTGTATCGCACGTTCGTTCAGTCCGTCTGAGTTCGCGCCACAAGACGCAGTTTTTCCTTTCAAGGCTCGGTCGAAAGACCGGGCCTTTTTTTTGCGCCCACGAATCACACGAAGGACACGAAAGTTTTGTTCTTCGTGTGATTCGTGGCCCAAAAAACTTTGGCGGGTGCGTGAATTGCGTCAGGCGAAATTCTGCACCTTTTTGCGGCTCTAATCACCCTCTACAATGACCATGACTACTACTGTGGATATTGAGAGCGCGATTGCCCGACGGGTCGCGCAACTGGATGTCGCCGCGCTTCGCAAAGCTTACCTCGATCAAGATGAGTTCCTCATCATCGAGGATTTTTTATCTCCCGAAATCCTGGCGGAATGGGATCAACAAGCGGAAAACCTGAAGCCGCTCATCCACCGGAATTTTATCCCGAAACACAAGAAGGGCGGAAGCGTCGCCTACGATGGCGTTCGCGAAAAAGCTCCGGCGATCAACGCGGTCTATCAAAGCCCCGCGCTGCTTGCTCTGTTGAAAAAGATCACCGATGCCGACGTGCGCGAATGCCCGGGCTGCGACCCCCATCGCTGCGCCTTCTACTCGTACACCGAAGAGGGCGATCACATGGGATGGCATTACGACACGTCATACTACAAGGACCGCCGCTGGACTTTGCTCGTCGGATTTCAGGATAATTCCAGCGCGCGGCTGCTCTGTCGTCTGCACACGAAGAATCCGGGCCGCGAACCGGTCGATCTCAGCCTGAAGGTCGCTCCCGGGACACTCGTCCTTTTCAACGGTGATCGAATGTACCACAGCGTCACGCCGACCAAGGCGAACGAAGAGCGTTACATGATTTCCATGCAGTTCGTGACGGATGCATCGATGAACCCCTTCATGCGCTTCGTTTCGAATATGAAAGATTCGATTGCGTACTTTGGTCTGAAAAACGTTTTCTTGCGCAGAAAAACGAAATGACGTTCCCGGCTGTCATCCTCTGCGACGCGACTCTCCACGGGCATCGCGTCGCGGGCCTGACGGTGCTCGATCGACTGGTTGTCGCGGCCCGGAGGGCGGGGGCGGACAACATCACGATTGTATCAGAAAAACCGATACCGTCGGCGTGCCTGAAACGAAGCCGCGCTCTCGGCGTGAAGGTGGAACAGCTTCCGGCGCGACCGGTGATCGCCCAGCCGACGCTGGTGTTGTCCAATCGGGTTCTCGCACAGGCCTCCGATCTGAAGCGCGTGTTCGAGCAACGAGGCACATTGCTCAGCCGCGACGGACTGAGATTGCCGATCGGCGTGCTTTCGTTGTTTTCGGAAAACACACTCGAGACCGATCTCGCGACGCTTCCATCCGTCACCGCCATCGGTGTTGCCGAGTTTGTCGTCGACGCCACCTCCGCGCGGCGCGCCACGCAACGACTCTGGACCGCGATGAATTCGTCAGCGGATGGACTGGTCGATCGCTATTTCAACCGACCCCTCGGTCGATTCATTTCAAAACTTCTGGTGCATACGCCGGTGTCGCCAAATCAGGTCTCGGTCGTGGCGACGATTTTGGGCGTGCTATCGGCCTTCTTCATGGCGCGTGGTGACTATGTCGCGGTGCTTTTCGGCGCGGCGTTGTTTCAGTTTTCCGCGATCGTCGACTGCGTGGACGGCGAGCTGGCGCGCATCTTGTTCAAGGAATCTCCGCTGGGAAAGTGGCTCGATATTATTGGCGACCAAGTCGTGCACATCGCGGTGTTCCTGGGCGTGGGCGTCGGCCTTTTCCGAGCGCATGCCGACGCGCCGGTCCTGGCTTTGGCGAGCATCGCAGCGATCGGAGTCGTGATATCGTTTGGCGTCGTGATGGCGGGGCAGGCGCGGCCTGCGGCTTTGCGCAATGCCCGGCTGCAAAAGCTCATCGACGCGACGACGAATCGCGATTTTTCGGTAGTCCTGCTCGCCTTGGCAGCATGCAACCGCCTCCCGTGGTTTCTCTGGATGGCGGCGATCGGCGTGCACGTTTTTTGGGTCGTGGCATTGGTGGTTCAATGGATTGGCAGCCGTGACGAGCATTTGAAATCTGCGCGTGAAAGCCGCTGCTAAGTGGATCGCGTTGGCTGTTGGTGCGGGGCTGATCGCCTGGTACATCTGGCGCGCCGGTCCCGCGGAGATTTTTGCCAACGTGAGCCGCCTCGGCTGGTGGGCGCCGGTGGTGCTGCTGCCTTATTTTATCGTCTACCTCTGGGATACGTTCGGATGGTTCCTCGCGTTTGGTCAGTTTCCCGCCAACCGCCCTTCGTATCGGACGCTGTTTCGCGTGCGTTGGGCCGGAGAGGCGATCAACAACATCATCCCGACCGGGTACGTCGGCGGCGAGGCGCTCAAAGTCTACCTCTTGCATAAGCGCGGCGTGCCCGCTTTTGCGTCGAGCGCCAGTGTCGTCACCTCGAAATCCTGTCAGGTTCTCGCGCAAGTGCTCTTCATCGGGATGGGGGCGCTGTGCGCGCTCCCTAACGTTTCAAATGAGTCAGGGGCGCGTCTGGCTTTGGGCGGCGCAGCCATCGTCGCGTTTGGCGCGATCGGCGTGATGTTCGCGCTGCAGCGCAAAGGCATTTTCAGCACTTTGCAGGGATTGCTGGGACGGTTTTCGAGACGTATTCGGCGCCTTGATACATGGCAGCCGAAACTGCGCGAACTCGATGACCAGATTTTCGCGTTTTATCACCGTGCGCCGCTCCGCTTTTTCCTGACGACCTGCGCGCTGCTTGTCGGTTGGTTGTTCGACGCGATCGAGGTTTTTCTGGTGTGCCGAATACTTGGTCTCGCACTCACGCCGGCCGAGGCAGTCGCGATCGAGTCGCTTGTCACGGTGGCAAAGGGACTCGGCTTTTTCATTCCCGGAGCGCTCGGCGTTCAGGAGTCGGGGCTGCTTCTCCTTTTTCGCCTCTTCCATCTGCCAGAGCCCATCGCGCTGGCCTATGCGATTATCCGTCGAGGCCGCGAACTCGTCTTCGTGACGATCGGAACGATGTTGATTTACGCAGAGGAAGGGAAATTGCCCACGAATCACACGAACGTCACGAAGGAGACCTAATTGTATTGGTCGGTTTCGTGTCGTTCGTGTGATTCGTGGGCAACAAGATCCCGCCAACTCCGTTGACGCCGGCTGGCCGCCATGTTTCTTCCTGCCTTCCGCGCGAATCTAAAATGGCCACCGTTTTCCCTGCACCGACCGCTGTTATCCTAGCCGCAGGGATGGGCACACGGTTGCGAGCAGTGCACGCGGAAAAACCGAAAGGCTTCGTCGAGATCGACGGCACGGCGATTATCGCGCGGTCGCTTGCATTGCTGGAAGCGGCAGGGGTGCGCGATATTGTGCTCGTCGCCGGATGGCGGGACGACGTTTATCGCGCGTTTCTCGCGAGGCGGTTTCCAGGTGTGCGCGTGCTGGTCAACCGCGACTTTGCGACGACGGGAAGTCTGGCCTCGCTAAGGCTCGGTGCGGCTGCGGTGGAGAGCGATATATTGGTCGTCGAGTCAGATCTCCTTTACGAAGCCCGAGCGCTGCCGGCCTTGCTCGCCGCGCCGTCGCGCAACACGCTGCTCGCGAGCGGCCTCACGCGAAGCGGAGATGAGGTTTGGGTGTACGCCCGCGACCACCGGCTCGCGCAGCTTTCGAAGCAACCCTGGTCGGGCGCTCCGCGCCTCGGCGAACTCGTCGGGCTCACGCGGCTCTCGCGCGAACTTTATCTGGAGATGGATCGAGCCGCGAACTCGCTGCCAGCCGCCGCGCACTATGAAGATGGATTGAACGCCGTCTGCGGCCAGCACGCGATTGACGTTTTGCGTCTCGAGAATCTCGCCTGGTGTGAAATCGACGACAGCGCGCATATGCAGCGCGCGAAGGAATCGGTCTGGCCGTGTATCCAAAAAGCGGATCGCGCGCTCACGTGGGCTTCGCAAAAATGAAACTTCCCGAGCGCAAGATTCTGCTCAATCCCGGCCCTGCGACCACGACCGACGCCGTGAAAACCGCGCTGCTCGTTCCGGATATTTGCCCGCGCGAAGCGGAATTTGGCGCCCTGGTCGCGGTGATTCGGCGCGACCTTTTGCGGGTGGCAGGCGCTGACGAAAAGGAACACACGGCGATCCTGCTCAGCGGCCCGGGCACCGCGTCGGTCGAGGCCGCGCTCGGATCAACCGTGCCGCGAAACGGAAGAGTACTCATTTTGAACAATGGTGCGTACGGCGCGCGTGCCGCAGAAATCGCCGCGGCGGCCGGGATTCCTGCGCACGTTTGGTCGGTGCCGTGGACCACGCGTCCCACGCCGCAGGAATTTGCCGCGCAGCTCGACGGAAGCGCGGGGCCTTTCACGCATGCCTTCTGGGTACATCACGAAACGACGACGGGGCTGCTGAATCCACTTCGTGAATACGGAGAACTTTGCCGGACGCGCGGCATTGTTTCCATTGTCGACGCCATGTCGTCGTTTGCGGGATTGGATTTTTGCCTGCGCGACGAGCCCATCGATTTCGCGATGAGCAGCGCGAACAAATGCCTGCAGGGCATGCCGGGCATCAGTTTTGTCATCGCGCGGCGCGCCGCATTGGCCGCGAGCGCGAGCGTGTTTCGCAGCGTTTCGCTCGATCTGCATCGTCACGAGAAGAGCGAGTCGGCCGGCGGTCAGTTTCCTTTCACGCCGCCCGTTCAAGTGGTTTACGCGCTGGCTCGCGCATTGGCCGAGACCTTGGAAGAAACCGTGGCGGCCCGCGCGGCGCGTTATCGCGCCTGCTATGAAGTCATGCTGCGAGGCATGGAAAAGCTCGGCTTCGAGGCGCTGCTACCGCGTGAACTCCATTCCGGATTATTGACGGCGTTTCGCACACCGGCGTGGCCCGGCTTCTCTTTCGACGCCTTGCACGACCATCTTTACGCGCGCGGTATCACGCTTTACCCGGGCAAGCTTCCGGGGACCGATACGTTTCGCGTGGCGAACATTGGCGCGCTCCAGCCCTCGGATCTTGACGCGTTCGTCGCCGAAGTGGGGAATTTTCTCAATGCCTGAACCTGTTCTTTCCAAGACGCGACAGCTTCGCGCCCTCCTCGACACCAGCCGCCTCGATTTCATTTTGGAGGCGCACGACGGACTTTCCGCGCGGATTGCCCAGGAGGCCGGCTTCCCGGCGCTCTGGGCCAGCGGTTTGGCGATTTCCGCGTCGATGGGCGTGCGCGACAACAACGAGGCAAGTTGGACGCAGGTTCTCGAAGCCGCCGAATTCATGGCGGACGCGTCGAGCGTGCCGATCCTCGTCGATGGCGATACCGGCTTCGGCAACTTCAACAACTTTCGCCGTGTCGTGCGCAAACTCTGCGAGCGCGGTCTCGCCGGCGTTTGCATCGAGGATAAACTCTTTCCGAAGACGAACAGCTTTCTGCGTGGGGAAGCTCAACCGCTCGCCGCAGTCGATGAATTTTGCGGAAAAATCAAAGCGGGACGCGATGCGCAGCCTGACAGTGATTTCGTCATCGTCGCGCGGACGGAAGCGCTCATCGCCGGCTGGGGCCTGACGGAAGCGCTGCGCCGCGCGGAAGCGTATCGCGAGGCGGGAGCCGACGCGATCATCGTGCACAGCGCCAAGTCGAAGGCCGACGAAGTGCTCGCGTTTCTTCAGGAGTGGGGCAACCGCCATCCCGTCATTCTCATTCCGACGAAATACCACACGACGCCGACGGAGGTTTTCGCGAAGCACAAAGTCGCCGCGTTGATCTGGGCGAATCACATGGTGCGCGCCGCGGCGGCGGCGATGCAGCAAACGGCTGCGCGCATCGCCCGCGAGAAAAGTGTGAGTGGCGTCGAGGAAGTGATCACGCCGCTGAATGAAATGTTTCGCCTTCAGGGTGACGAAGAACTGCGCGAGGCGGAGGCGCGCTACCTCGCCGCGGCGCCCCGGCGCAATGCCGTCATCCTCGCCGCGACGCGCGGCAGCGGCGTGTTGCATCCGCTCACCACAGACGTGCCGAAAACGCTTTTGCGCGTCGGAGGCGTTTCTCTGCTCGATCGTTTGTGCGACAATTTGAACGCGCTGAACGTGCGGGATATTTCGGTCGTGGCCGGCTACAAAAAGGAGGCCATCGCACGCGCCGGCGTGAAGCGGATCGACAACGAGCAATGGGAGACCACCGGCGAAATCGCGTCGCTCGCGCTGGCTCGCGCTGGGCTGAATGGCGCGGGAGTGGTCGCCTTTGGAGACCTCCTTTGCCGACGGCACATTTTGCAAAGCCTGCTGGACGATGACGCCGATTTCGTCATCGCCGCGGATCGAACGATTCGTCGCGAAGGCGCTCCGCCGCGCGCTCGCGATCTGGTCAAACTCTCCGCGCCTCCGCCGGAAGATTTCCTCGATTCCGATATCAAATTGGCGGGCGCGGCATTTTCGGCGGAGTTCGAAAAATTCGACGCCGAGTGGATTGGCTTGCTCAAATTCTCGGTGCGCGGCGCGGAGATATTGAAAGCGTGGCTCGAGGCTGCGACGAAGCGGGCGGATTTCGCGAAGCTTTCGGTCGTCGATCTCCTCGTGTCGTTGTTGGCCGAGGGACACTCCGTGAAAGTTCATCTGGTTTCGGGCGGCTGGACGACAGTCGAGTCCGCCATCGACCTCGGTCAGGCGAGCAACCTTTGATTCAACCCTGTGCTACCGGCCAACGTTTTCCTCGATCTTTGCGACGCGCGCGGCGTGCGTTTCATCACGGGTACGCCGTGCTCTTATTTGAAGCCGTTGATCAATGCGGCAATCGATGACGCGCGTTTTGTTTTTCGCGACGCGACGAATGAGGGCGACGCGGTGGCAATGGCGGCGGGCGCGACACTCGCCGGGCAAAGCGCGATCGTGATGTTTCAAAACTCCGGTTTGGGCAACGCGGTCAACGCGCTGACCTCGCTCTGTTATCCGTTTCGCGTGCCGATGCTTGTCGTGGTGACGCACCGAGCCGAGCCCGGCGGCGAGCCCGACGAGCCGCAGCACGAGCAGATGGGCCGCATCACCACGGCGCTGCTTGATACGATGGAAATTCCGTGGGAAAAATTTCCGAACGATGCCGGCAGCGCCGAGGCCGTGATCGAGCGTGCGCTCGAGCGCATGAAGGCGGAGTCGAGGCCCGTCGCGCTGGTGATGAGCAAGGACGCGGTCGCGCCGCACGCGTTGAAGACGAAGCCATCGGGCGCTGCGATTGGCGCGCGGACCATTTCGTTTTCGGAAAATCTCGGGCGGAGCTTCGCCGAGAGAGCGACCCGCACCGAGGCGTTGAAAGCCATTAAAGAAGCGCGACGCGAAAACGAAGTGCTCGTCGCGACGACGGGCTATACCGGCCGCGAGCTCTATGCGCTCGGCGATGATCCCTGGAATTTCTACATGGTGGGTTCGATGGGGTCGGCGAGCGCGTTTGGCTTGGGCCTCGCGTTGTTCGCGAAGCGCAATGCCGTAACGATCATCGATGGTGACGGAGCCGCGCTGATGCGCTTGGGCAATTTGGCGTCGATCGGCGCGTACGGCCCGAAGTCGCTGACCCATGTCGTGCTCGACAATGAGGCGCATGACTCGACGGGCGGTCAGTCGACGGTGAGCCGCGGAGTGGCATTCGCGGCCGTGGCTCAGTCCTGCGGTTATGCGAAAGTCGTATCGACGGACGATCTCGGTGAATTGGCCGCCGCGCTGAAAAATAGGAACGAAGACGGGCCGCTCTTTGTGCATTTCCGGATCAAGACCGGCGCACCAGAAAAGTTGCCGCGTCCGAAGACCAAGCCGGTGGAGGTTTTTCGGAGGTTAGGCGGCTGGCTGTCGGTTTCCAAACCTTAGCCGCAAAAAACGCGAAGGATGACGCAAAGAGGGTTTAGTGCAGGACAGCGCTATTCGAGTGTGCACCACCAAGACGCAGACAGAGAATGGTTTTTAGGGACTCAAACCTCGGCATATTGATAATTTCGGAATGCGGAGGTTTGGACCCTTCAACAAACTCTCAGACCGCATTGGGGTAATAGATGTCCGAGCAGCTCCACTCACCAAGTTTCCTTTTTGCGTATCTTGAGCCTTTTTGTGGCTAAAAAATACAACCCCGCGCCGGCCCGATCACTTGCCGGGGTCGTCGTAGAAATTTTCGGGCTGGAGCGGGGCGGCGGTTTTTCCGCCGGTTAATTCTGCGGCGCGGTTTTGGCGGTAGAGGCTTCGCAGGGAGGCGTAGTAGTCGATCGATTCTTTCTGGAGTTCGTCGATGATATCCAAGTTCTGCTCGCGCTGATCGAGGCCGTCTAGGATCGTGCGGGTGATCGTTACGGTGTTTCCATAACGTTTGTTTCGCAGCGCGTAGCGCCAGGGATCGCAATAGCCATCGACGGCCGAGCCGATGCCGTCGCGCGGATTTGTGGGGCCGAGAATCGGAATCACGATGTACGGACCTTCGGGCACTTTCCACGTCCAGAGCGTCTGTCCAAAATCGCCGACCTGTTTCTTCAATTTCATTTCTGAGGCCACGTCGTTGATGCCGACGAAGCCTGCGGTGCTGTTGACCACAAAGCGCGCGCCGGTGACGCCGGCATCCTTCAGGCGAAATTGCAGCAGACAGTTTCCCATCACGATCGGCTCGCCGAGATTATCGAGCATGCGGCGAATCGCGGCGCGGATTGGTGCTGGCAACAGATGACGATAGCCCTTCGCGGCTGGCTTGATCAGCTTGCGATCGAGAAATTCGTTCATCGCGAAAATCTTTCGATTCGTCGGCTCGAGCGGGTCGTTATGCGCCTTGAATTCCGCGCGCGCTACCGGATCCTTTGGCGCAGTGGCGCAGCCGGCGAAGGGCAAGATTGCGGTGACGGCAAGCAGCGCAAAAGTGGAGCGCCAGGCAATGGAGCGCCGGCGCTCCGTTGCTTGCTGCTCCGCGGTCTGTTCTCTGCCGGCGCTGCGCCGAAGGCGGGAAAGAAAGTTCATCTCGATTGCTCCAGGATCGATGGATGTTCAGTCAGTGCTAGCCCCGGCTGGGTTGCGTGAATTTTTCGTTGCGGAAGACGGGCCTTCGGTCGTGGACACGTAGAGCGCGGGGAGCACGAAGATGGTGCAAAGCAGAATGAACGCTAGGGCAAGACCGAGAAATTTCCCCATTTCGGCCATGCCGGGCGATTGCGAGATCATCAGACTGCCGAACGACGTCCCCGTCGTCAGCGCGCTGACAATGACGCCGCGCGCGGTCGGCGAACTGAGCAGGCCCGCTTCATTGGCCCGGCGCCGCATGACAAAGTAGATGTCGAACGCCACGCCGATGCCCAAAATCATCGGGAGGGTGATGATGTTGGCGAAGTTGATCGAAAAACCGAACACCGCGGCGGCGCCGAGCGTGAAAAGTCCAGCGAGCATCAAGGGCACCAGCACGAGCGCAACGTCCCGTATCCGGCGCAGCACTACAACGAGCAGGAACGATATCGTGACCAGCGCGAGGACGCCCGCGGTCGCGAACGCTTTCGGGGCCAGCTTGGTCCATTCGTCGACAGCGACCGCTGAGCCGACAGATTGGGGAACGACACTGCGGACGACCTGCGCAAAGTGACGCAGATTTTCGCTGCGCCTCACGTCGGCGCTCGGGAAGACTTGCACACGCCAACGGCCGTCAGGCGCTTGCCAGTCGCGCAAGAAGTCCTGCGGCAGCGTCTCGAGCGAAACAGGACCGACTTGAAGAATCTCTCGCAAATCGCCGATGCGTTGATCCATTCCTGCGCTGAGGTTGGCGGCGAGCGCAGGAATAGCGGCGTCGCCCTTCTGCAAGATTTCGCGCAGCGCGGCCGCGAGCCGCCCCGCAGACTTGTCTCCCAGCGCGGCGACCTGGTCCATGCCTTCAGCGCAGGCCTTGACCGCTGCAAGCGCTTCGGCCGCGGTCGGCGGAGGTTTCACTGTCGGAGGCGAAAGTGTGGGCGACAGCAACAGGGCCGCGTCTTGCAGAATCGCCAGTTTCGCCTCCTGATTTTCCGGGATGAAAACGCCGAGGCTGAGCACGCGGCCGACCTCGGGAAATGTTTTCAGTTTTTCCGCGGCGGCCTTGGCTTCCGCCGGCGGCGCGAGAAATTCGATCGAGTAGGGGGAGGTGTTCGGATCGGCGATGAGATCGTTCAAGGTCTTCACCGATTCCGAATGCTGGTTCTGCAAATTGACCGGATTGAAATCGAAACGCAGCCGCGGAAGAGCGATCGCCGCGAGCACGGCGAGCAGCGCCGCGATCGTGAGCACGAGTTTGCGGCGGCGCAGAAGAAAACGATCCGCCGCCACGCCCCAGGCAAAGCCGGCGAGTTCTTTGCGTCCGCGCACCTTGAGCAGAGCCAGCAAAGCGGGTAACAGCGTGAGATTCAAAAACAGCGCGATGAGCATGCCCGCGCCCGCAATCAAACCCAAGTCGCGCACGCCGAGATAGGCTGTCGGCGCAAAGGCTAGAAAACCCACTGTCGTCGCAATGGCAGCGACAGTCAGCGGAGGTCCGACGCCGATGGCTGTCGCGCGAAAGGCTTGAATCGCGTCGGCCGAGAGACGCTCCGCGGAAAAGCGAACGCTGAGCTGGATGCCGAAATCGATCGCGATGCCGATGAAGAGCGGGGCGAAGGCGATCGAGACTGGATTAAACGGTCCGATCACGACGACCGCGAAGAGCGCGCAAGCCACGAGTCCGACCAGCAACGTCACGAAAACTGCCACCGTGGCTTTCAAGGATCGAAGGCCAACGATCAGCCAAAAAAGCAGAAATCCCAGGCACAGCACGGTCGAGAGTCCCGCGCTTTCCGAAAGGGCAGAGAGCTGGTCATTGTTGAGCGCGACGGGACCAGTGATGCGCACCGTCACGCCATTGCTTTCGGTCAAGCCGGCGTCGCGCGCGATTTGCTTGATCGCGGCGATGGCGTGCGAAGCGGAGCCGACTTGTCCGAAATCGAGTGCGACGCGCGCGAGCACGAAGTGGCGCAAATCTTCCTCCGAATCCTTGCGCCCGCTGAACATCTCATCCCAGGCCAGAGGCTGCTGTTTTCCTGCGGCCGCCGCTTCGACGGCGACTGAAAGCGCGTCGAGCGTCGGATCTATCTGGGCCGGCTTCACCTCGCCGTGGATGACGCCGAGCGAGAGAAGGTTGATGGAATTCAGCACGCCGCGAACGCTCGGGTCCGCCGCGAGCGTGCCGAGAAACGGCTGCGCGGAAATGAGGTGGTCGGCAAAATCCTGAACTTCTTTTTCAGGCAGCAGGAGCAGGCCGTAGCGTTTGAAGTACGGAACCGCGTCGGGCCGGCGGACGTATTGAAAAACTTTCGGCTGCTGCTCGAGGGCGCGAGCGATGGTGTCGGCGGCGTCGGAGGATTGCGTGGCGGATTTCGCGTCGACCACGACGACGAGCAGATGCTGATTTTGCGGAAATTGTTTATCGAGGTCGTCGGACGCCTTTTGCCAAGGCAGGTTGGGGTCGACGAGTTTTCCGGTGTCGCTGTCGATCGCGATGTGGTGTGCGACGTAGAAGCCGGCCGCGAGCGCGAGCACGAAAATCGTCGCGCTGACCGCGAGTGCGCGGCGCCGGCTGAAATCGACAAGGCCAAGTAGAGCCGAAACCATAACGTGCCGGATCAAGAATGCGCCCGCGGCGAGGTTCGAGAAAATATATTTTGTGCCCACGAATCACGCGAACCACACGAACCCCAAACCGATTTCCCACGGAATACACGGAAACCACGGATCGAATACCGATCGGCTGCCCACGAATCACACGAAGAGCACGAAATCAGAAAATTATTCTGACAGGATACTGGAGTACTCGGACGGAATATTTGTTTTCCCGCTCTCGATATATTCCATGAAAAGTGAGTTTTAGATTCGTGTGCTTCGTGCGATTCGTGGGCACTCTCGGTATTATTCCGTGATTTCCGTGCCCTCCGTGGGAAAAATGAAATCGTTGGTGCTCCACCGGCTTAAATTGTCTTTTGACTCATCGGAGCGGGGGAATAACCGTTGGGAAGTATGCCACGCCCTGCCGTCTCTCGGCTGCTTGATGCGATCGATGGTCCGGATGCCGTAAAGGCGCTCTCGCTCGAGCAACTTCCGCAACTCGCCCAAGAACTGCGCGACGAAATCGTGGCAGTGACGGCCGCAAACGGCGGACACGTCGGTCCGAATCTTGGCGTCGTCGAACTCACGCTCGCGCTGCACCGCGTGTTTGATTCGCGCAAAGATCGCTTCGTCTTCGACGTCTCCCACCAAGGCTATCCGCACAAACTTTTGACGGGCCGGCACGGGGAATTTTTTCGCAAGCTGCGGCGCACTGGCGGGGCTAGCGGGTTTCTGAATCGGGCGGAGAGTGAGCACGATGCGTTTGGCGCGGGCCATGCGGGCACGGCCTTGAGCGCGGCGCTCGGCATGGCGGTGGCGCGCGACCGGCTGGGAACGGACGATCATGTGGTTGCGATCTGCGGCGACGCGGCGTTCACCTGCGGGATCACCGCGGAAGCGTTGAACAATATTTCTTCCGCGACGAAGCGGCTGATCGTCGTGCTCAATGACAACGAGTGGTCGATCGCGCGAAACGTCGGCGCCCTCGCGGAGCATTTCAACAGTCTGAGCGCAGAGGGCGGCGCGGCGGATATCTTCGAGCACTTCGGCTTGCACTACGTGGGCCCGATCGATGGGCACGATCTACCCGCGGTGATTGATGCGCTGGAAAAGGCAAAGCGTTCCGAAATGCCGGTGCTGTTACATGTGCTGACAAAGAAAGGTCACGGCTTTGAAGCGGCCCGGCAGTCGCCCGAAAAGTTTCACGGGCTGGGCGCGTTTCATCCGGAAACCGGTGAAACCAAAAAGGCATCGCCCGGATCGCCTCCGGCCTACCAAGACGTTTTTGGGCAGGCCATGGTGCGCTTCGCGCGCCAGTCGCCGCGCATCGTCGGCATCACGGCGGCGATGCCGTCCGGCACGAGTTTGTCCGCGCTGGCGGAGCAATTGCCCGAGCAATTTTTCGATGTCGGGATCGCCGAGGAGCATGCGGTCCTGTTCGCGGCGGGCCTCGCCACTGAAGGCATGCGGCCGGTCTGCGCGATTTATTCGACGTTTCTTCAACGGGCCTACGACCCGATCATTCATGACGTCGCGCTGCAAAAACTTCCGGTGACCTTCTGCATGGATCGCGCGGGTCTGTCGCCGAACGACGGTCCCACGCATCACGGACTTTTCGATTTGGCGTATTTGCGCTGCGTGCCGGGCGTCGTGGTGATGCAGCCGAAGGACGAGGACGAACTCGTCGACATGCTGCACACCAGTCTTTGCCTGAACGGTCCCGCGTTTGTGCGTTATCCGCGCGGAGCCGCAACGGGCGTGAAGATCAAGGAGAGGCCGGCGAAGTTGGCCGTTGGCCAGGCGGAAGTATTGCGCGAGGGGGCTGACATTGTGATTTGGGCGCTGGGTTGTTTTGTCGCCGAAGCGGAAAAAGTGGCGGAGCAACTCTCGGCGGAAAACGGTTTATCGGTCGGCGTGGTGAATGCGCGCTGGGCCAAGCCGATCGATCGCGCGCTCTTGCTCGCGCAGGCGGCGGACACGCCGCTGATCGTGACGATGGAAGATCACGTCGTGACCGGAGGTTTCGGCAGCGCCGTGCTGGAGACGTTGCAGGAAGCGAAAGCGCCGGCGGCGCTGGAGCGGATCGGATGGCCGGACAAATTTATCGAGCACGGCAGCAGCGTGGAAGAGCTCAGGGCCGCGCACGGCCTCTCCGGGCCGCAAATTCACGCGAGAGTCCTCGAAGCATGGCGCAGTCTGCAGGTTAGGCCGCAAAGACTGACCCCGCGCTCCGAGGAAGTCCGGCCGTTCAGGGCCGCCGGGTAAGCCGCGTAGATGGAGCTCTTTTTTTTAGCCGCAAAGAGGCTGGCATGTGGTTTATCAAGTCGGATCGAGCAGGACAGTGAGTTTTTCTTCGATCCAAGCTTTGTTTGAAGCGTAGCCCCAGTCGCGAAGAGTTTCGCGGTGGATGCAAGAGGCGACCTTC
>DASTWZ010000037.1:0-18483 GCA_035765635.1 Opitutaceae bacterium | reverse complement strand
AATTAATATAGAACTGAGCACTTTCCTTGCGCTCGATGCATTGAACTTTTGTTGGATAGCCCATCGCTCTATCTAGTCTTATAACTAGATCCATGGCAAGCAACTTTCCTGCTCACACTACTAGTCGCCGCCAAACTCCAGTGCCCCGCAAAGCGGGGCGGACTTAAAGATGGACCGGCCGGAGGCCGGCGCTCCGTTGCGAGCCGCCCGCTGTACGAGCGGCGGTGCGCCGCGGACAACGCACCGTTGCGAGCGCCTGTGCTCTTTTTACAACCGCCCGGCTGCCTAAGTCTCAGGCCTGGCGCAGGGTAGGCCGGAAACAGAACCAAAATTCGGCCAAAGTGTCTGTTTGGGCCCCTGATCCAGGGGGACCTATGAACACAAGCATCACGCGGCTCGGCGGTTTTAGTCTCTATTCAACCGGGCAGCTGTTTCGAGAGGGAGTTGGATTTCGGCGCAAGGCCGCGCGAGTGGTGCGTCTTTTACACATGGTGTTTTTTGGCGCGGTTTTGTTCACGCCAATCGCCGTGCGAGCCAGCGATTCGAGTGATCGCTGGGAGACGCTGCAGGCCATCCACATGGTCGAGAATCCGACGAACAGCACGCGCGTCGGTCGCGCTGGAGAGCTCGGTCCGTATCAATTTCGCCCCGCCACTTGGCGCATGCACACCAAGAAACCCTTCCATCTCGCGGCGGACCGCGCGGAAGCGGACAAGGTTGCGGTGAAGCATTACGAGTGGATCAAACGGAATCTCGAACGCGCCGGCGTGCAGGCCACCTCCTTTCGTATCGCTCTCGCCTGGAACGCCGGTCTCGACGCGGCGTTGCAGGACCGCGCGCCGAGGAGCAGCCGCCACTATGCGGCGCGAGTGCAGGCGATCGCGGAAGACCTGCAGAAGCAGCAGGTCGCGGGCGAGCAATAACGCCGTAGTTGCGCCGCGAATACGCGGCGGCGGGCTTTCGACCTGGTTGACGCTGCGGGCGAAATCGCGATGTTGCGCGTTTCGTCCATGCAGGCCGCGACCCACATCCACGTCAAAGGAGCCAGAGAACATAATCTCAAGAATCTCGAGGTGCGCATTCCTCGGGGAAAACTCGTGGTCGTCACCGGCCCGAGCGGTTCCGGCAAGTCCTCGCTGGCCTTCGACACGATTTATGCCGAGGGCTACCGAAAGTACATGGAGTCGCTCAGCACGCAGGCCCGCCAGGTGCTCGAGCAACTGAAGCGGCCCGACGTCGATTTCATTCATGGGCTGTCGCCCGTGCTGGCGATCGAGCAGCGCACCGGCGGAGGTTCGCCGCGGAGCACGATCGCAACCGTGACCGAGATCGCGGATTATGCGCGGCTCGTTTGGGCGCTGGAAGGTGAACAACGTTGTCCGAAGGATGGCGGACGGGTGGTGCAGCGTTCGCTCGACGACAACGTCAATCGCGTCATGGCCGAGGCGCCGGGCGAGCGGGTGGTCCTGCTCGCGCCCTTCATGCGCGCGAAGCCGAGTGTATTGAGAGAAGAACTACCGCGGCTTCGTCAGCGCGGCTTTCAGCGAGTGCGGATCGACGGCGAAATCAAGAATCTCGACGACCCGAAAATCGCGCCGTCGGGCACGGCGG
Source organism: Opitutaceae bacterium (assembly GCA_035765635.1). Classification (GTDB taxonomy): domain Bacteria; phylum Verrucomicrobiota; class Verrucomicrobiia; order Opitutales; family Opitutaceae; genus EW11. Next base: position 16,872 of record DASTWZ010000037.1, on the reverse strand, counting down.
AGGCGACGGTGGAACTGGTTGTCGACCGGCTCGTCGCGGCGGCCGATCAGCGCAGCCGTCTGGCCGATTCGCTCGAACTCGCGTTTCGCGAGGGCCGCGATCGCGCGATTGTTCTCGCGCAGAAAACGTCTGATCAACCCTGGCGGGAAATTCAGCTCAGCCAGTCTCTCGCCTGCGAGATTTGCGGCGATGTTTTCGAGAAGCTCACGCCGCGGCATTTTTCGTTCAACCACAGCGAAGGCGCATGCCCGACGTGCGGCGGCCTCGGTCGCAAACTGCGTTTTGTGCCGGAGCTCGTCGTGCCGGATCCGACAAAATCCGTGCGCGAAGGCGCGCTCAAACCGTGGCGGCTCGGCGGAAAAAATCTCATCATCAAACACAACGCCATGCTCAAGCAGCTGGCGGAGCAGATTCCGTTCGACGCGGACAAACCCTGGCGCGATTTGCCGGAGGACGTGCGCGAACTTCTGCTCAACGGCGCGGGCGAGCGGCTATTCGCCTTCAAGCTGCGGCGCATGCGCGAAGCCCGCGCCATGCCTTTTCCCGGAGTGCTGGCGCTGCTCGACGAGAGCTGGCGCGAAACCGACAGCGAAGGATTTCGCGCGCGGCTCACGACCTTCATGGTGAGCGGACCGTGTCCCGAATGCCATGGCTCGCGCTTGAATGCACGGAGCTCGAATGTGCGTGTATTGGGAAAAACAATACCGGAATGCTTCGCGCTCGATGTGGATGCCGCGAATGCGTTTGCGGCCCAGTTGGTGAACACGCACGGGCAGCACGAAGCGGTGAAGGATGTCGTGGTCGGCATTCAGCAGCGCCTGCATTTTCTCGAGGAAACGGGCCTCGGTTATCTGACGCTTGATCGTGACTACAGCACGCTCTCCGGCGGCGAAGCGCAGCGCGTGCGACTCGCCACGCAGCTTGGCATGGGTCTCATGGGCGTGATCTACGTGCTCGATGAGCCGAGCATCGGACTGCATCCGCACGACAATCAAAAACTGCTCGAGACACTGCGCGAATTGCGCGACCGCGGAAACACCGTGCTCGTGGTCGAACACGATGAAGAAACGATGCGCATTTCCGACGAGTTAATCGAACTCGGGCCCGAGGCCGGCGTTGAGGGCGGCAGGTTGTTGTTTCAAGGCACCGCTGAGCAGTGCGCGCGTCTGCCGTTCAGCCAGTCGAGAACGGGCCCTTATTTGGCTGGCAAAATGTCGGTGACGAAAGACGCGGCGACCAAACAGCCCGACGGCGCGTGGCTCACCGTGCGCGAGGCGCGTGAGCACAATCTGAAGGGGATCGATGTGCGTTTCCCGGTGGGCCTGCTGACCTGCGTCACGGGCGTTTCCGGTTCGGGCAAGAGCACGCTGGTGAACGATATTCTCGCGGTCGCCGCGGCGCGGAAACTAAACGGTGCGAAGGCGTTTCCCGGACGCCATCGGCACATCGAGAATCTGGAATTTTTCGAGAAGCTCGTGCAGGTCGATCAGGAGCCGATCGGCCGCAGCCCGCGGTCCAATCCAGCCACCTACACGAAGCTGCTCGATCTGCTGCGCGATCTGTTCGCTCAGGTACCGCTCGCGAAAGTCCGCGGGTACAAGGCGAATCGTTTTTCCTTCAACGTGCGCGGCGGGCGCTGCGAGCGTTGCCAGGGCGACGGTGTGATCAAACTGGACATGCAATTCATGGCCGACGCCTACGCGCCATGTCCGAGCTGCGGCGGACGCCGCTTCAATCGTGAAACCCTCGAAGTGCTGTTTCACGGCAAGAGCATCGCGGACGTGCTCGACATGACCGTGCGTGAAGCGATGCAGCTTTTCCGAAACATCCCGCGCATCATGGAAAAATTGGAGACGCTCAACGCGGTCGGTCTCGGCTACCTGACGCTCGGCCAATCCGCGACGACGCTCTCCGGAGGCGAAGCGCAGCGTTTGAAATTATCGCTCGAGTTGAGCAAGCGCCAGCAGGGCGAGACGCTGTACATCCTCGACGAGCCGACGACAGGGCTGCACTGGGTCGATATTCAAAATCTGATGGACCTTCTGTTCAAACTGCGGGACGCGGGCAACACGATCATCGTGATCGAGCACAACTTGGACGTGATCCATCTGGCGGACTGGATCATCGATCTCGGCCCCGGCGGCGGCACAGGCGGCGGTGAATTGGTTTACGCCGGCCCGCGCAAAGACATCGAAAAAGTCGAGCGCTCCCTCACGGGCCAGGCCCTGCGCCGCTGGAGACCGGCGACTTAGTTGGCGACGTTTTGGTTTTAGCCGCGAAGAGGCTCAAAAGGACGCAAAAAGGATTAGTACTTTTTCGGGCCGATTCAGACATCCACCACTTGGAAGCGGCCTGGTATTCGGTTTGGAACTACAAACCAATACTCCAACCGCGTTCTGGAGGAGAAGTTGCAAGCGACATCGACGATTAAAAATCCTTTTTGCGTTTTTTTGTGCCTCTTTGCGGCCCAAAAAAAAGTGCCACCGCGCTGGCGATCGTGGCTGATGGGGCGAAGTTATTGCAGCGCGGGGCGCTGTGTCCCGGCCTTCAACCCCATTCAGTCATGATTGCTTCAGACATTGCACAACTCGAAGGCAAGAATGTCCTCGTGACTTCCTCAGCCGATAAACACAACCCGCCGGTCGGAACGACCGGAACGATCCATGTTTTGGATACAGGAACGAACGGCGATGCCCGCATCGAAATCGTCTTGGAATTCCCCGATATGTTCAGCGGCCCGGCGCATCGCCGCGTGATCCTGTTCGAGGGCGAAGAGATCGATAAACTCGTCTCGAGCGAGCGCGCCGGCATCTTCGAATGGCGCGTCGACACGCCAATCGATCAGACCTCGTGATTCACGGGCGCGATGGATTGCCAATCGCTCAAGCGGTAAATCCAAGCCGGCAGAGGAACGCGAAGCTCAGTCTCATGCCAGCGCCACTTCTCTCACTTCGCTGCGAAATTTTCGGTGGAGCAACCACGCCGCGAGCGGATGCAGGCAACTCGCCAGGGCAAAGAGCGCCGTGTAGCCAACCGCATCGATCGTCGGGCCCGCTGCGAGGTTGAACAAAAGTCCGCCGAGCGCGCCCATGCCGCCCACGATGCCGAGGGCGGAGCCGGCAGCATTGACGGGAAATATCTCCGCGAGCAGCGCGCTGGTGTAGAAAAACCAAACTTGGCAAACGCACCACACCGCCGAAATCACGGTCAGAGCCAGGGTGACATTGTCGATCGACGTGATGCAGAGACAAAGCGGCGAGCCAAACGCGACGAGCTTCAGCACGAAAACGCGGCTCTGAATCGGATTCAGTTTTCCGCGCGCGATGAGCGCGTCCGAATAACGCGCCAGCAGCACGCCCACGACGGCGGCCACGAGTGATGGAATCCAGGTCACGCGTCCGACCTCGCTGAGCGAGAGATGCATTTTTTCCTGCAAATATCCAGGAAGCCAAAAAAGGAAAAAGTACCAGAGCGGATCGCTGATCAGTCGCGCCCCGATCACCGCCCACAAACGAGAATCTCTGAACAACTCGCGCAGCGGCACCGGAGCTTCGCGGCTCGCGACGGCGCCGGCCGTTGCGCGCGGTTGTGGTTGTCGATCTGCCGGAAGCCAAAAGAAAATCCAAATGAAGCCCAAAATTCCGGGCGCGAGAAAGGCCGCGTGCCAGCTCCACGTTTCCGTCAACAAAGCCACCGCCGGCGGCGCAGCCATCGCGCCGAGGGCCGTGGCGGGCTGCAGCAAGCTCAGAGCAAATCCGCGACGCTCCGAGGGAAACCAGCTGACGATCGCGCGCTGCGCCGCGGGAAAACATCCCGGCTCCGCGATCCCCAAAAGCGCTCGCGCCATCGCGAGCTGGACCAAGCTTCCGGCAAAGCCGCACAGCACCGTGGCCAGCGACCAGAGCGCGACGAAGAGCATCAAGCTCATCCGGCTGCCCCAGCGATCGACCACGCGCCCCGAAAGAAAATAGGAGAAGATGTACGGTCCGAGAAACGCGCCGATGATCCACGAGTACTGTGAGTCGGTCATGCCGAACTCGCCTTTCAACGTGGTCTTCAGGACCGAGACGGTTTGGCGGTCGAAGTAGTTGAGGAAGTACACCGCGATGAGCAGGGCGAGGACGAGCCAAGCGCCGTGGCGCAATCGAGGGGTTTCCATGAGTACGGTTTTGAGGAGCGGGGCAGGGCGCGGCAAACGGCGCATGAGTGAACGGTTCACTGTGCCTCGCCGTGCTTCTCGTGGTCAACCCACCCACATTCCCGGCCTCACATGAAATCCCGTTTTGTGCTCGAGCCCGCGCGTCAACTTCCCGTCATCCACGAGGCGGACATTTGTGTGCTTGGCGGATCCGGCACCGGTCTCTTCGCCGCGGTGCGCGCCGCTCGACTCGGCGCGAAAGTGGTCATCGTCGAAAAACAAAACTGCTTCGGCGGCGTGGCCACGATCTCCATGGTCAATGCCTGGCACAGTCTGATGGACACCGAGTTCAAACGCGACGTGATCGCGGGCTTGTCCGCCGAGATGGTGCAGCGACTGAAGAAGCGCGGATCGATCTACGCCATCGAGCGCAGCCACTCCTTCGGTTTCGTTTTCAACTCCGAGGAATTCAAAATCGATCTGGACGAACTCGCGCAGGAAAATCGTTTAAAAATTTATCTCCACACCATGTTCGTCGCGCCGCATCTCGAGGAAGGGAAACTCGCCGGCGTCATCGTGGAAAACAAGTCAGGTCGCGGCGTGATTCTCGCGCGCTATTTCATCGATGCAACGGGTGACGGCGACCTCTGCGCGCGCTTGCCCGGAGTGGAATGTTATTATGCGGAGCACATGCAGCCGGCGACGACCTGCGCACGTTTTTCCGGTTGGCCCGCGCAGCGACTCAGCAACATCGAAACCGGCATCGACCTCGGCCGCGGTTTCGATGTCGGAGCTTTGGTCCGCGAGCACGGGCGCGAAGTCGGCATGCCGGAGGGCTTCATGTGGGGCTGCTACGTGCCCAACTCGGATGTTTACATGATGGCCGGCACGCGGATTTACGGCACGAACCCGGCCGACGCGGATGATCTCACCCGCGCCGAGATCGAAGGGCGGCGCCAAGTGCGCGCCGTGATGGATTTGATCCGACGCTATCAACCGCATCCGAATTTTGCGCTCCAGGCCTTGCCGGCACGCCTCGGGCTGCGCGAGTCGCGCCACGTGCACTGTCTTCACCGGCTGACCGGCGAGGAGGTGCTTTGGGGGAAAGGCTTCGATGATGCCATCGCCAATGGCAGCTACCGCGTCGATATTCATCATCACGACAAGCCGGGCATCACGCTGCGCTATCTCGACGGCACGCAGGAATACGCCTGCCCTGGTCGACCCAAGCAAACCTCGCGCTGGCGCGAAGCGACGGCGGAGAATCCGACGTTTTATCAAATTCCCCTCCGCGCGATGATCCCGCGCGGGCCCTTCGAAAATCTGTTGATCGCGGGCCGAATGATCGACGCCGATGAACAAGCGCACGCCGCGATTCGCGTGATGGTGAACATGAATCAAACCGGCGAAGCCGCGGGCGTCGCTTGCTGGCTCGCGATGCAAGAGAACCGCCCCATCGCGCAACTCGATCCCGCGAAGCTGCGCCGCGCGCTGGCTGAGGGCGGCTCGATTATCTTGTAGGAAAAGATTGCGCGACTTGGCGCGGCGGGAAGGATGCGCGCCATGTCAGCGGACGCCGGCGACAAGCTTTCTCCCATGGTCACGCTGCGGGACCTGGCCCAGGCAACGGGCTTGTCGCGCGCCGCGGTTTCCTACGCTCTGCGCAACAACCCAAAGGTGCCGGAAGCGACGCGGCGGCGAGTTCAGGAGTGCGCCAAGAAGCTGGGTTATCGCCAGGACCCCGACGTGCAAAAATTGATGGCGCGTCTGCGCGAGATTCGTCGCGTCCGCCGCCATGCAAAGATCGCCATCATCTCCCCGGAATTTTCGCGCGAAGAGATTCGCGGCGATCGCATCATTCAAGAAATGCAGCGTGGAATCGAAGCGCGGGCCGAGGAGCTCGGCTACGGCATCGAGCTTTTCACGCTGGCGGAATTCAGCGGCAACGCGAAGCGGCTTCGAACCATTCTGCTCACGCGCAATATCGAGGGTTGCATTCTGACGCCACTGGGCGAGGCCCACGGCGCGGGAAAAGTTTCCCTGGAATTTTCCGACATCGCCGCGGTTGCGATCGGCTACAGCATTCGCGAACCGCGTTTGAATCGAGTCTGCACCCATCACATGCAGATGATGAAGGACACGGTGGGTCGGCTGGTCTCCTCCGGGTACCGGAAGATCGGTTTAGTGCTCAACCATCGCTATGATGACGGTTCGCACAATCTGCTCGCCGCCGCGTTTCTCTACTTGCAGCAGAAGCTGCCGGCGCGCCGCAGAATTCCGATTCTCTATTCCGAGCAGAACGAAGATGCCGAGACACTGCGGTGGCTGCGGCGCCATCAACCCGACGTCGTGATCGGCCTTCCCCGCATCTACGATTTGCTGGTTCGTCGTGGTTTTCGGGTGCCGAATAAAATTTCATTCTGCTGTCTGGACGTTGCGCGCGATGAGCGTCCGTTCGCCGGACTCGATCATCGTTACCGTCAGATCGGCGCTGCCGCGACTGACATGGTGATCGAACACATCGTGCTGAATCGAAAAGGTCTGCCCACCGAACCTCGCGTGCTGATGGTCGACAATACCTGGCGCGCGGGAAATTCAGTGCGATCAGACCCAGTGAAAAGTCGGAGCAGAGTGTCTGACGCGCTCATTTGAACGTCATTTGGTGAACAATTCACCGAAGGGACGATTGCGGGAAAACGTGGGGCGAAAAAGAAAACGCAGCAGTGCGGACCTTTCGTTCGCATTCTCGCCCCCCAAAAAAAATTCCATGCGAAAAATCACCTCACTCGCAGTCACCGGTCTCGCACTCACTTCTGCCGCGTTGCTTCGCGCGCAAGAGGCTTCGAGCGCTCCAGCGGCTGACGAGAAAACTCTGGTGCTATCCCCGTTCTCGATCACGTCCGAGAAGGACTATGGCTACCGTGCCTCTGCTTCGATCACCGCGACCGGCATTGGCACGGACATCCGAAATGTGCCGGCCAACATCCAGGTCCTGACCAATGATTTTCTGAAGGACAAAAACATCGGCGAACTGCGCTACGCGGTGAACAACGTCAGCAGCGCGAATTCCGACAACCGCGATCGCAATCGCGGCTCCATCGCCATCCGCGGCTTCGAGGCGCTGATTCAGCAGAACGGCACGGACGGCACTTATCTCGAGCTCGATAACGTTGATCGCATCGAGATCATCAAAGGTCCGTCGGCGGTCTTCCATGGCATCGTGCGCCCTGGCGGCGTGATCAACGTGATCAAGGCAGCGCCCGAGTTCACTCCGTCCGGATATATTCAGGGCCGCTACGGCAGCTATGATTTCAAGAAAATCGAAGCGCGCGCCACGGGTCCGCTGATTGCCGACAAACTCGCGTACAATGTTTTCGCTTCGTACCGCGACCAGGACCGCCGACCCGACTACACGTTCGATGAAGTGAAATTTTTCTCGGCGGGACTGAAGTGGACGCCCGTGCCGCGCTTCAGCACGTTGCTGGATTTCGAGCGGAAGGATGAAACCTACGAGTTCATTCACAGTTTGCCGATCACGCATCCCGCTTACCTCGCGGCGGTCGACGCGGGAACAGTGCCATACCGTCAAACGGCCCGCGCGTGGTTGGACGCGAATCCCGCGTACGGTCCCAACACCTCGCTCGGACAGATGTTCGTCACGGACAGAATGTTCCCCTACGAGGATTTCAATCCGATGGGGCCGCACTCTCCCTCAACGCAGAAGGGCTACAATGTTCGCTCGGAAAGCACCTTCACGCTCTCTGAAGCGCTCAACTTCCGTTTGCTCGCGACCAGAGCGTCGGTCGACGATGTCATTCTCGAACACAACACCTTCCGCCCCGTCGCGGGAAAAACGCCGGGCGAGCTGATCTTCGACAGCCGCTTCCAGGAGCTTTCGCAGGGCAACGAGATGTTTGTGATCAAAGCCGAAGCTGCGGCGAAAGTTTCGTTTACCGGAATGGACCACCAGTTCATCGGTGGGGTGAGCGATCAAACGAACAGGAATTACGCGCGCACTTTGAATGGCCCGTTGATCCCGTGGAATCCGTTGACCGAACCCATTCGCGATGGCCTGGCGGAGATGGCGTCGGCGTTTCCTTCCGGTCGACCGGCGTTGCCCGCGAAGGCCAAGTCGAAGACGCGCGGCTACTATCTCACGGATCAAATTTCCGCGTTGCATGGTGATCTGCGATTGATTCTCGGCGCCCGCCACACGGAAGCGGAAAACGCCAGCGGGCTCGAGCAGGCTGAAACCACGCCGCAAGCCGGCGTGCTCTATCGGGCGATGCGCGCGGCGAGTGTTTACGCGAATTACAGCAAGACCTTTGAGCCGAATTATATTCTCGATGGCGCAGGCAAACAGGTTGGGCCGACCACCGGCAAGGGCATGGAAGCGGGCATCAAATTCGAGACTCCTGATGAGTCGTTGTCCGGCAGCGTCGCGGTCTATCAAGTCGAGCGTGGCAATATTCCGCGTCGCGATTTCCCGACGGAGGCTGCCACGGGAATCGTGCCGAGCTACGTGTTGGGCGGTCTCGAACGCACGCGGGGCTTCGAGGCAGATTTTATCTATTCTCCGGTGCGGAATTATCAGCTCATTGGCTCCTTCACCTATTCATGGGAGCACGAGACCGTGGAAAGCACGGGCGACGTGCGGCAAGTTGGTGTCGACCTGTCGAACACACCGACCGTCGTCTTCAATCTGTGGAATAAATACACCTTCACCAATGGGCCGCTCAAAGGCTTGGCCATCGGCGCCGGCGCCAAAGTGAGCTCCAGTTTCAAGCTGCACCCCAGTTGGGATGTCGCGCTGCGGGGCGATGGTTATGTGACTTTCGACGGGCTCATCTCCTACGAAAAGAAGCGGAGTTGGGGCCTGGTCGATCTGCAGTTGAACTTGGAAAACATCACGAGCCAACGGTACTATCAAGGCGTGTACCTGCTCTCCGATCCCATCACCGCGTACGTTTCGGTGCGGTTCTCATTTCGTTGAGAGAGATTGATGGAAAGCTAACGCGAGCGGAACGACCATCTCGCGCGATTGCTGACGGGCGCGGGCCAATTGGTGCGCGCTTGCTCGGCGATAGTCGCCGGGTCCGGTCGGTTTTGCGGCGCGGAGCCGATGCCCAGTTTGGCCGCAAGTGAAATTGCGTCGAAGGGCGCCTGCACTTTCACGTCGTTATCGAAGTACACGAAGACGTCGCGCGGCGGGGCGTTTGTTTTTGGCCTGGGACCCACGGTTCGCGTGCGCGCGGGAGATTTGCCGCGGCTCCAGGAGTCGATTTTTCGCGCCCACTCATCGAGGGCGGAATCGCTGTAGCCGCTGACGTAGAGCTCTTCGTCGCCGTGCAGGCGGATGTAGACGAAGTCGCTGGTGACGTCTTCCAAGAATGGCCATTTCCCGGCGGTATCGGCGACGACTAGCGCGATATCGTGTTCGCGCAGGAGCTCGATGAACTCGGGCGTCTCGAACGATGGATGGCGGACTTCAAGGGCGTGTCGGATGGGCCGGTTCGCGTCTGTTTTTGTCCAAGCTCGGTCCGCCGCCAGGCGGTCGTCGTGTTGCGCCGCGAGTTTGGCGGCGGCGCGCGTGTTGCGGGGCAACAAGTCGAAGAAGGCCGCGAGCTTGTCGCGGTTATAGACGAAATGCGGAGGCAGTTGCCAAAGGATGGGGCCCAATTTGTGCCTGAGGCAGAGCACGCCGGATGCGAAGAAATTCGCGAGCGGCTTTTCGACATTGGTCAGCCGTTTCAGGTGCGTGATGAAACGTCCGCCTTTGACGCTGAAGACAAAATCGTCCGGCGTCTGCTCGAACCACATCCGATAGCTGCTTGGCCGTTGGAGCGAATAGAACGAGCCATTGATTTCGACGCTGCGCACCTGGCGGGACGCGAAGGCGAGTTCTTTTTTCTGCACGAGCCCTCGTGGGAAAAACGTTCCGCGCCATGGACGATACGTCCAGCTGCTTGGGCTTCATGGTACAGGACGGGCGTTAGGGATCGACGTAGCCGATTGGTCGCTGCCCGCGGCATGCCAACGGAGCGCCAGCCTCCGGCTGGCATTTCGAAGAAATCAGTCCCGCTTCGCGGGACGCTAGTAGGTTTGCCGCCCTGAGGGCGGCGCTCCGCTCTAATCAGTTGGGCGTGGCGACTTCGACGGAGCCGACGGCGGCGGCGTAGAATCCATATTCAGCGGCGAGCGCAGCGCGGGCACGATCCCACGTTTTCTCGTCGGCCTGGCGGGCGGTCTGAATCGCAGCCTGCAGGCGCTGCTTGGCGGCATTGTAGTCATTCCACGCGCTGTCGACCGCCTTCTTGTCGTTTTCGTCGAGATTGGTTGTCTTCGCCTTCAGGGCGTTCAGCTGTTGCTCGGCCGAATTCACGCGCTCGTTGATCTCGTTGAGCAAGCGCTCCCGTTTATCGAGTTCCTGTATTTGAATTGTCGATACGGCGGTCGAGGCGTCGAGCGTTCCGGTGATAGTTCCACCGATAGGAGTCGTGCGGTCCGGGGCCGGAAGGATGCGGTTGCCAGCGGGAGCCGCCTTGGCGGGCGCTGGCGTGGTCGCGGCCGGCGCGGGGTTCTGGGTGGCGGGAGCCGCGGGCGTTGAATTCTGGGCGAAGGCTGCCGGAGCGGTGAAAGAGAGGAGGAGAGCGAGGACCGGATGGTGGAGTTTCATAAGAGGTTTTTTGCGTTGCTCAACTCATGCCAACGCGCAGCCGTAATGGCAACACCGGCGATTCCAACGGGATGTGAAGCAAGAACATGCCTCGTGGTAGGCTGGGCTTTTGCTTTTTGCATGATTTTAGGGTGGCAGAATTGGCAGTATGCATAGCCGGCCGGGCGCAGGTTCGCGGAGGCGCGGCCGCTAAGTCTTCGCCTGCCAACAAGGTTACGCCGAACGCGCGTTTCTGGCACCCGGCGTGCGAACGAGAGTCAACGAACAGCTGCGGCTGATCGCAGCGGTTCAATTCAACCCCTGCTCAATATGAAGACGATTCCTATTCTGTCCGCGACGGTGCTGTCACTGTCGCTTCTTGCCGGCTGTCATAGCGCATCACGCACCGAGAAGAGCGCCGCGGTGGGCGCGGCGACAGGAGCGGTCATCGGCGGAGTGATCGGAAATCAATCGGGCAATCCGCGGACAGGCGCCGCGATCGGAGCCGCGGCCGGAGCGGTCGCCGGCGGCGCATACGGCAACAGTCAGGAACGGCGGCGCGGATTATCGGCGAATGACACCGATGACTATTACATGTCGCTGATGACGCCGGACGAGATCGACATTCTGCGTGCGCGCGCCAGAGCGTCGGGTCGCACGTCCTATCAGCTGACGGATTTTCTCACGGCGGATGAACGCGCCAACCTCCGCCGCCGCGATAGCGAGCGCAACGAGATCGGCCGTTGAGACTCGAGGGTCGTGTCGTGTTGCCCACGAATCACACGAAAGACACGAAATCATAATACCATTTTCCCACGGAATTCACGGGAGGGACGGAAGCCAAGACAAAGGAAGAATGGAGAAGGATGGATGAAGAATGCGTGGTTCGGATTCTGAATTCCATTCCGTGTATTCCGTGTCTTTGGGAAATTTCCGAATTCACTTTCGTGTTTTTCGTGTGATTCGTGGGCCAATCGGTTGATTCGGGTTTTCTGAACTGGCGAGCGAGAGCGGCGCGCCAGTAGTCTGATCCATTATGTCCGATGCTCCTCTGCTCACGCCGCTCTCAGGAATGCCCGATGCCGACACGGTGCTGGCGCGTTTTCTCGAAGCCATCGCGGCGAAGGGCATCGAGCTTTATCCCGAGCAGGAGGAGGCAATCCTCGAACTCTTCGCCGGGCGTAATGTGATTCTGAATACGCCGACCGGCTCCGGAAAATCGCTGGTCGCGACCGCGTTCATCTTCAAGGCCCTCTGCGCCGGGCAGCGCGCGATCTACACCTGTCCGATCAAAGCGTTGGTCAACGAAAAGTTCCTTTCGCTCTGCCGCGATTTCGGACCGGAAAACGTGGGCATGATGACCGGCGATGCGAGCGTGAACGCCCGCGCTCGCGTGCTCTGTTGCACCGCGGAAATTCTAGCCAACTTCGCTCTCGCTCACGGCGATGACGCGGGACTCCGCGCCGTGGTGATGGACGAATTTCACTATTATTCCGACGCAGAGCGCGGCTACGCGTGGCAAGTGCCGTTGCTCACACTGCCGGCGTCGCGGTTTCTGCTGATGTCCGCCACGCTGGGCAGCACGGAATTTTTCGAACGCGAACTCCAGCGACTCACGGGCGCCGCCAGCGTGACGGTGCGCAGCGACCGCCGGCCCGTGCCTTTGGCCTTCGAGTACTCCGAAACGCCGCTCGGCGAAAAGATCCAGGAACTCGTCCTGCAAAAACGCGCGCCGATCTATCTCGTGTATTTCACGCAGCGCGCGGCGTCGGAGGCGGCGCAAGATCTCACGAGCTTGAATGTGTGTTCGCGGGAGGAGAAAGCGGAGCTCGCGGCGGAACTCGAGAAAGTGAAGTTCAATTCGCCGTACGGAAAAGATGTGAAACGCTGGCTGCGAAACGGCATCGGCGTGCATCACGCGGGCCTGTTGCCGAAGTACCGCGTGCTCGTTGAACAACTGGCGCAGCGCGGGTTGCTCAAACTCATTTGTGGCACGGACACACTCGGCGTCGGCATCAACGTGCCCATTCGCACGGTCGTCTTCACGCAGCTTTGGAAATACGACGGAAAGAAGGCCGCGATTTTAAGCGTGAGGGATTTTCGCCAGGTGGCGGGGCGGGCTGGCCGGAAGGGTTACGACGATAAGGGCTACGTCGTGATTCAGGCGCCGGCCCACGTGATCGAAAATAAACGCGCCGAGGAAAAAGCCGCGGCCGATCCGAAGAAGAAAAAGCCGATCAAGAAAAGCGCGCCGGAAGGCGAAGTGGGTTGGGATGCGAAGACATTTGAAAAGCTGATGACCGCGCCGTCGGAGCCCCTGCAGTCGCGCTTCGACATCACGCACGCGATGCTGCTCCTGGTGCTCAGCCGCGATGCCGACGGCTGCAAAATCATGCGCGGAATCATCCACGATTCCCACGAAACGCCGCACCGAAAAAAAGCGCTGCGCAAAAAAGGCTTTCAGCTTTTCCGATCGCTGCTCGAGCGCCGTATCATAGAATGGATACAGCCGACGCCCACCGGCAGGAAGTTGCGGGTCAACGTTGAGCTGCAGGATGATTTTTCGCTGCACCAGGCGCTTTCGATTTATCTGATCGACACGCTTCCGCTGCTCGACCGCGAGTCGCCGGACTTTCCGTTCGACGTGCTGACCTTGTGCGAAGCGATCGTCGAGGACCCGGACGCGATTTTGCGGCGGCAGGTGGATCGTTTGAAAGGCGACAAGCTCGAGGAAATGCGTGCCGCGGGCATTCCGTACGAAGAGCGAATGGAGAAGCTCGAGGAAATCGAGCACCCGAAGCCGCTGCGCGAGTTTCTCTACGACACGTTCAATCGCTTCGCGGCGGAACACCCGTGGGTCGCGCAGGAAAATGTCCGGCCAAAGTCGATCGCCCGCGAAATGTTCGAGCGCTATATGTCGTTCGCGGATTATGTCCGCGCCTACGATCTTCAGCGCTCAGAGGGCTTGCTCCTGCGCCATCTCTCGCAGGTCTGGAAGGTGCTGGCGCAGACCGTGCCGCAGTCGTTCAAGACCGAACCGGTGATCGAAATGGAATTGTATTTCCGCGAGCTGATTCAAGGCATCGATTCCAGTCTGCTCGAAGAATGGGAGAAGATGCGAAACCCCGATTACATCGCCGCGGAGCTGAGCGACAAACCCGCGCGCCCGAGCACGTACGATGTCACGCGCGACGCCGCGGAATTTCGCCGGCTCGTGCGCAATGTCGTGCTTTCGCTTTTGCAGGATGTCGCCGCGCGAGACTGGGAAAATGCCGCCGCGAAGCTCGAGGGCGCGGTCGGCGAGGAGTCGCGCGACGAGAAATCTCCGCGCTTGGAATTGCCGCGAAAAATCGAAGACGCCTTCGGCAAATATTTCGCAGCGCGCGGACGCTTCCGTTTGGACCCGGAAGGCCGCTCGGCCAAGCACACGTATCAGGAAATGGATACAAGCCGGGGCGGCATGATTGTCTCGCAGATGCTGATCGATCCGGAGGAGCACAACGATTGGCAGCTGCAACTTTCGTTGAATTTGGAGCAGTCGCGCGTGGCGAGCCGGCCGATCCTCGGCTGGGTTGAACTCGCGCCCGTCTCACCCGCTGCAACGGAGACGTGACATTTTTCGGAAAGAGGCGAAGAAGCGCTTCGTAGCGTTTGCGATTCGTCAAAAGAATGTGATGTTCGTCTCCACAGCGATTCTCCCCGAAAAATCGCTGGCCGCTCTCCGATTCTGCAGTTTACCCCCTTCGTGCAGATGAAAGTTTCATTTACCCCAGACGATGCCGAGCCGTTGCGCGCGCAATGGCCTTCCGCTGTGGCGAATGAATGGTGCCAGTTGCACGTGCTGATCGACCGACTCACGGACGTGCAACACCGCGTGGGCACACCGCTGGAACAGCCGGGCGATATGCAAAAAGTGCGGGATTTGGGCGAAGATATTCGCCTGAGGCTGGAGCAACTTCAGCCCTGGATGGAAGAGACTTCCGTCTCATGAGCGCACGCTTTTGCTTCTAAATAAGGCACGTGCGCGTCTAATCCTTAGTACGTGGCCTAAGAAACTATATTTCATCTTGATTGGCTCTGGAGAGAGGGGTAGGTTTCGCCTCATTTTCCATGAGCTCAGAACCCGCGGCCACCAAGCCCCTCAGTTCCAACGAAGGCCTTAAAGCAGCCTCCCATTTTCTTCGCGGTACCATCGCGAAGGACATTCAAGACGGGTCCACGGGCGCGATCAGCGAGGAAAATAGCCAGCTCACGAAGTTTCACGGCCTCTATTTGCAGGACGACCGTGACGTCCGCAAAGAGCGCGTGAAGTTGAAGCAGGAGAAAGCGTACGGCTTCATGCTGCGCGTGCGCCTTCCGGGCGGCCGCTGCACGGCCGAGCAGTATTTGATGTTGGATACGCTGGCCGATCAGTGCGCGAACGGTTCGCTCCGGCTCACGACGCGCCAGACGTTTCAGTTTCACGGCGTGCTCAAAGGGAATTTGAAACCGTTGATTCGAGGCATGCACAAGGTGCTGCTCGATTCGATCGCGGCCTGCGGCGATGTGAACCGCAATGTCATGGCCCCGCCGAATCCCGAGCGGTCGGCGATTCATCAGCAAGTCTACGAAGCGGCGAAAGCCTGGAGCCAGTTCGCGCTGCCGAAGACGCGTGCTTACCACGAAATTTGGATCGACGATGAACTCGTCGCGGGCGGCGAGCCGAAGGCCGATGAAGAGCCGATGTACGGCCCGACCTATTTGCCGCGCAAGTTCAAGACGGGTTTCGCCGTTCCACCCTCGAACGACGTCGATATTTATTCCCAAGATCTCGGTTTCATCGCGATCGTGGAAGACGGAAAACTCGTCGGCTACAACGTGGCCGCCGGCGGTGGCATGGGCATGAGCCATGGCAATGCGGAAACCTTTCCGCGTTTGGCGGACATCATGGGGTTCGTCACGCCCGACAAGGTCAACACGGTCGGTCACGCGGTGCTGACGACGCAGCGTGATTTTGGCGATCGCAGCAATCGCAAGCACGCCCGCCTCAAGTACACGATTCAGGATCGCGGCATCGAATGGTTCCGCGGCGAAGTGGAGCGCAGAATCGGCTTCAAATTCGAACCGGCGCGCCCGTTCAACTTCACCACGATTTCCGACGAGTACGGCTGGCACCGCGCGGAGGATGGCACGTGGTATCACATGCTCTTCATCCTGTCGGGTCGCATCAAGGACAGCGAAGGTT
Source organism: Opitutaceae bacterium (assembly GCA_035765635.1). Classification (GTDB taxonomy): domain Bacteria; phylum Verrucomicrobiota; class Verrucomicrobiia; order Opitutales; family Opitutaceae; genus EW11. Next base: position 855 of record DASTWZ010000037.1, on the reverse strand, counting down.
GGCAGATGCGCACCTGCTTGCGCGAAATCGCGAAGGTTCACCAGGGCGATTTCCGTCTCACGCCCTCGCAGAACCTGAGCATTTCCGGAATCACCGACGAGCAGAAGCCGGTGATCGAAGGCATCCTGAAGAAGTACAATCTCAACAACACGAATCAGCAGAGCGGCATGCGTTTGAATGCGCTGTCCTGCGTCGCGCTTCCCACCTGCGGTCTTGCTTTGGCCGAAAGTGAACGCGCGTTGCCGGGCTTGCTCGATCGCTTCGAAACGGTGCTCGACGAGAACGGCCTGCACGACGAGCCGATCAGTTTGCGCGTGACGGGTTGCCCGAACGGCTGCGCACGTCCGTTCCTGGCTGAAATCGCGTTGGTCGGAAAAGCGCCGAACAAATATGCGCTCTATCTCGGAGCCAAATTCGATGGCACGCGGTTGAACCAGCTCTATGCGCCGTCCGCCACGATCGACGAGATCTTCGCGATCCTCACGCCGATGATCAAACGTTTCGTCGCCGAGCGTGAAGCCGGCGAGAAGTTTGGCGACTTCACGAATCGTGTGATCCTGCCGGAACGCGCCGCCGCTCTGGCCGCCGCGCAAGCCGCCGCCGCCGCAAGCGCCCCAGCACCAGCAGCCGCCGTGGCGTAAGGCATGTCTCGAGGGCAGGGCGAGCCGAATGCTGAATCCGCGTCTGGCTTTGTCTGTGGACGTCATGCCTCCGGGGTAGATGCCATGAAGCCGACAAGCGGAGCAAGAGGCTCCAACTTGTCGGCCTATGATAAACACTAACGTTGAAAAGGTACTCGGGCGACTGCTCGGGTCAAAGTCAGAAACGATCAAGGTAGGATGTGACATCCACGCT
>DASTWZ010000036.1:0-94456 GCA_035765635.1 Opitutaceae bacterium | reverse complement strand
CCTATCTAGCGTCCCGCGAAGCGGGACTCTTTTGAGGTTGGCCGGCCTGAGGCCGGCGCTCCGTTGCGAGCCGCTACACTTCTAACGCTCGTAGTGAGCCACGGCTCTGGTTCTGCCTTCTGCCTTCCCAACTTCAGGATCCAACTTTCTCGCTCTTCATTCTGTCCTCCACCTTCTTCACTCTTCCTTCGCCTTTCCAACGGTCATCTGCAGGTCGTCGTCCTTCACGGAAAACACGACGTGCTTTCCGGGCGCGACTTCGCCGGTGACGATGGCTCGGGCGAGTTTGGTTTCGACCTGACGCTGCAGGAAACGCCGCAGAGGACGCGCGCCGAAAACAGGATCGTAGCCTTTCTCGGCAGCCCATTCCTTCGCCTTCGTGTCCAGTTCGACCGTGATGCGACGATCCGCCATGCGCTTGTTCAAATCGGCCACCAGGAGGTCCACGATCTTCGTGATTTCCTCGAGCGTGAGCGGCTTAAAGAGAATCGTTTCATCGATGCGGTTCAGGAATTCCGGCCGGAACGCCTTGTGCAGTTCGGCAAAAACGCTCTCGCGCACACTCTCGGGAATCGTGTCTCCCGTGACGCCTTCGAGCAGGAAGCGGCTGCCCAGATTCGACGTCATGATGATGATCGTGTTCTTGAAATCGACCGTGCGGCCCTGCGCATCAGTGATGTGGCCGTCGTCCAAGACTTGTAGCAGAACATTGAATACATCGGGATGCGCCTTCTCGATCTCGTCGAAAAGCACCACGGCGTACGGCTTGCGCCGCACCGCTTCCGTCAACTGGCCGCCTTCGTCATAACCGACATAGCCCGGAGGCGCGCCGATCAATCGCGCGACGCTGTGCTTCTCCATGTACTCGGACATGTCGATGCGGATCATCGCCGACTCGCTGTCGAAAAGCGTCTCGGCCAGCGTCTTCACGAGTTCGGTTTTGCCGACGCCCGTCGGTCCAAGAAATAGAAAACTGCCCACCGGGCGCCGCGGATCCTTGATCCCGGCGCGAGCGCGAAGAATCGCCTCGCCGACGAGTTGAACGGCCTCCTCCTGGCCAATCACGCGGCGGTGCAGCATGTCGCCCAGCCGAAGGAGTTTTTCCTTTTCGCTTTCGACCAGTCGCGTGACCGGAATGCCGGACCATTTCGAGACGACTTCGGCGACTTCTTCGGCGGAGACTTCCTCTTTGAACAACTCCGTCTTCGCGCCCTCGCTCTCGACCTTTTTCAATTCGGCCTCGAGCTGCGGAATACGGCCGTGGCGAAGCTCCGCGAGCTTGTTCAAATCGTACGCGCGCTCGGCTTTTTCCACGGCGAGTCGGGCCGCTTCGAGTTCCTCCCGGACATTTCGCACGCGCTGAATGGCCGCTTTTTCTTTTTCCCAACGCGCCTTCAACGCGGCGGCCTGGCCCTTCGCGTCGCCGAGTTCCTTGCGCAGATCTTCGAGGCGGCGCTTCGACTCTTCGTCGCGCTCGAGCTTGAGCGCGGCTTCTTCGATCTCGAGCTGCAGCACGCGACGGCTGAGCGCGTCGAGTTCCTGCGGCATCGAGTCCATCTCGGTGCGAATCATCGCGCAGGCTTCGTCGATCAGGTCGATTGCCTTGTCAGGCAGGAAACGGTCCGAGATATAGCGATTCGAGAGCGTCACCGCGGCGACGAGCGCGTTGTCCTGAATGCGCACGCCGTGGTGCAGCTCGAAGCGTTCGCGAAGCCCGCGGAGAATCGAGATCGCGTCCTCGACGGACGGCGGCTCCACCATGACCGGCTGGAAACGGCGTTCGAGGGCGGCGTCTTTTTCGATGTGCTTGCGATATTCGTCGAGCGTGGTCGCGCCGATACAATGGAGTTCGCCGCGCGCGAGCATTGGCTTGAGCAAATTACCCGCGTCCATCGCGCCCTCGGCTTTGCCGGCACCGACGATCGTGTGAAGTTCGTCGATGAAGAGCAGGATGCGGCCGTTGCTCTCCTTGATTTCCTTGAGCACGGCTTTCAGGCGCTCTTCGAATTCGCCGCGGAATTTCGCTCCGGCCAGGAGCGCGCCCATATCGAGCGAGAAAATGGTTTTGTCCTTCAGTCCCTCCGGCACGTCACCACGCACGATGCGTTGGGCCAGACCTTCGACGATGGCTGTCTTGCCCACGCCGGGTTCGCCGATGAGGACGGGATTGTTTTTCGTTTTGCGGGACAGAATGCGAACCGTGCGGCGGATCTCGTCGTCGCGACCGATCACAGGATCCATCTTTCCCTTCTTCGCCTGAGCGACGAGATCGAGGCCGTATTTCTCCAAGGCTTGATAGGTCGCCTCGGGATTGTCGGAGGTCACGCGTTGCGCTCCGCGAAGTTCTTTGAGCGCGGCGAGGACTTTCGCTCGGTCGAGGCCGAAGCTCTTGAAAAGTTTTCCGAGCGAATCCGGCTTCGCGACTTCGACGAGGCCGAGAAAGAGGTGTTCGACGCTGATGAATTCGTCCTTCAACTGGCCCGCTTCGTCTTCGGCACGGGTGAGGACTTCGTTCACCGCTTGGGTGATGTAGATTTTTGAAACGTCGACGCTGCCGCTCACGCGGGGAAGGCGGTCGAGTTCGCGGTCGGTCGCGAGTTGGAGGGCGCTGCTGGTGAGACCGAGTTTTTCGACGAGCGCGGGGACCAAGCCGTTTTCCTGGGTGAGGAGCGCGAAAAGCAGGTGCCAGGTGTCGACTTCATTATTCTGGCGACGCCGCGCTTCGTTCTGGGCGTCGGTGATGGCCTGGCGAGACATCACGGTGAGTTTTTGTGGGTCCATGTGCCCACGATATTGCAAAATTCATTCCGCGCCACTGCGCCTTGGGCCCGAGGGAATTGCGGCCGGATGCCGTGTCTCAGCGCGCCATTTCAGCGCCGCCTAACCTGCAAGCTGAGTCAGAGCGTCACGAAGCCCAAAACTTATTTTGCCCACGAATCACACGAACGACACGAAATCGAAATACCATTTTCCCACGGAATACACGGAAGACACGGACTAAAACCATTCCATTTCTGTGCCGTCCGTGAATTCCGTGGGAAAAATTCAGTGGTTCGGTTTCGTGTGCTTCGTGTGATTCGTGGGAAAACAAAAAAAAACGAGCGCCGCCTGTGTGGGGCGACGCTCGTCGTAAGGCAGTCCTGCTTGCGGGCCGAGATTAGTAGCCGCGAATGTTTCGAGACATGCGCGCGACGAGGCGGGAGTTGTGGTAATTCGCCACTTCCGCTTCGTTGTGAGCGATCGTCTGGGCGTTCGCCGCCTGACCCGAAGTCCCAACGGTCACACCCACCTTCACCGACACCGGGGACGCCGCCGTGATGTTCGGGTTGGAGTAGTAGGCCGCGACCTGGCCCGGAGGATAGGCCATGATCGTGCGGTACTGCGTGCCGTTCTTTCCGTAGAAACGATAGCCGTAGCTGTAAGCATACGAACCGGTCGCCGAACCACCTTCCGTGCTCGTCGCATTTCCGCGGTCGTGCGCGCAACCGAGATTGTGCCCGATTTCATGCGAGAACGTGCGGGAAGAGTTCAAATATCCATAGCTGATCACCGAGAACGCATACGTCGGATTGAACGCGTCGAGAGGCGTCTTGAGGACATAGCCGACACCCGAGTTCGTCGAGTCGACTTGATTGATCAGGAAGCACACCAAGTCCGCCTTCGCATCGTAGCGGTTGCAGTGAACCGAATCGATGATGCCGTCGGTGCCGCTGGTGACGCGGGTCAGCGCGCGATCGATCGCCACGCTCGAAGAATCCGTGCCGTCCTGCGAATACGTGATGGCCGGAGCGCCGGCGAGAACGACCTTCAGGGGAATAGTGCTGCGGGCCAGATCGGTGTTCATCGTCGCGATCGCCAGATTGATACCGCTCGTCACGGCCGAGGAAGAAACCGTGTTCAAAATCTTTTTGGAGTAAGGAACGAGAATGCGGACGGTATGCGTCGCGGTGACGGAAGAAGTGATGGAGGGAGCAAAGGTTCCTGAAGTCGTGGTCGTCGCGCCGGCCGCGACATCGCCTGCAGCAACGCCGAGGGTTTCTGGGGCCGTGCCCGCCGCGGGAACGCTCTTACTGGCTGCGTCGATCATGTCGTCGCCGCAAGGGGGCACGAGCGCTGGATCCACCTTGAAGACCTGAGCAACGGAACCGCCAATCGCGCGGACCTGCCAGGAACCAAGCTCGAGGCCATCGATGTTCGCGGAAAGTTCGCCATTCGTGACCGCGAAGACCGCCACGGCATCGCTGCCGCTGACCTGCGCTTCACTCGTGTAGCTGCCGTCGCCGAGAGCTTCAGCGCTCTTGATCTCCAACGGAAGCGTGCTGCCGTCCGGCATCGAAAGTTCGACGTGCGAGCCGGGCCGGATCAGCGCCGCTTTTTCGCCGCCTTCGACGAGACGCTTCACATTCACGTAAGCGACCTCGCGGGAAGGCGTGCCGAGCGTCGACTCGATCTGCTGCGAATTAGATGGTTTCGAAATGTAGGTGAAATCCGCGCCGGCTTTTTCAGCGGTCGCCACCGCGGTCCGGCTGACTTCACTGTTCGCCGCACTGCGAGGGGTCGCATTCGATGCGGCTTGTTTTGGGGCCTTGACGGAACTGACTGCCTGCTGACTCGGAGCGCGCTGCACGAACGCCACTGCTGCTAACAAGGTCAGGAAACTTCCCGTAACTAATATCCGTTTTTTCATTGAGCGCATAATAATCTTTATCGCGCACGCCCGACTCGGCCTTGAGCGAGCGGTTCCGCAAAAGGCCGTTGCTTACGAAAGTTTTTCTTGGTTGCCCGCTTCCGTAAGTGGGTGAAAACGTATCGAATAAACGGATACGCGGAATTTCTATTACGCACAACTCACTAGCTGGGTGTGGTCTGCACTGCTAAGTAGAAGCTGCGGCGCAACGCGCCCGAGTTCCCGTTTCCCACCTGCTAAAATCGCGTTAAATAAAAAAGGCGGTCCGGAAGACCGCCTCGGGAAACTCACTACTGCAACCTAACGTCAATCTACGGGAGAATTTCGAAGACTTCGACGATCGCCACGCCGGGTTTCTCGGGCTGGGTCGGCGGATCGGAAAATGGTTTCACCACGGCGGTGTACGCGCCTGGCGCCAAATCGATCAACACGCCTGAATCGCGTCGATTGCCCGGAGCGAGGCCGGTGGCCGCGAGATTTTTTTGCGCCGTCGTCACTGCGGCAGGCTTCGTGTCGTCGCCGCTGACGGAATCGGCCGTCGACCAATCATCATTCGTGAGAATCGTGGCGCCGTTCGCGTCGTGCAGTTCGAACATCGGATCATCCATCGCACCGGAGATGTTGTAGTTCGCGAGAGACGGTCCGAGCACGCATATGACAACGCGCTTCGTTTTGTTCGGGAGGCCAGGATCCGCCTGGATGATGAAACCGCCGATGAGCGGCTTCGCACTGTCGGCGTAGGCGCGCGTCGACAAGTTCGCGAGGCGGCTGCCAGTGGTATCGAGTTCGTAGGCTTCGACCAGCGCCGTGCCCGTGGCTCCATTCACGCCTTCGACGTTTGCAGTGTATCCGCCTGGTGCGAGCGTCGCGACGATCGCTGCGTCACGACTGCCGTTGGGCAACGAGAACGCCTTCGCCTCGGTCATCGCGCTCGCGACAGCCGCGGCATTCGGACCCGTTTGCCAATTGTCATTGGCATCGAGTTGCACCCCGTCGTTCAAACGGACGAGGCGCACCTGCGGGTCGCTCAACGCATCGGTCACGCCGAATTGATTCAGAGTGGGGCCAATCGCGCGGACGAGCATGCGTTTCGGGGAGTTGCCGGAGATGATGAAGCCGCCAATGAGTTGGCGTTCGCCTGCGCCGACGAAGGCACGTGTGGAAACATTGAGCAGGATGCCGGAGTTGCCATTGGCCAGCGGGGTGTTGGCCCGGTACGCGGAAACTTCCGCGAGATCCTGGCGAATGGTGCGCGCGTTGTCCGCCTGATCCGGATTGCCCTCGGCCGAGCCGACCGCGTGCGAGATCGGAGCGGGCGCGATGATGTTGGGATTGGAATAATACGAAAGGTGCTGGCCCGGCGAATAGGCCATGATCGTGCGGTACTGAACATTGTCGGCGCCGGTGAAGCGATAGCCGTAACTGTAGGGATACGCGCCCTGGGTCAGGTTGCCTTTGTCGTCCTTGGAGTTTTCCCGATCGTGCGCGCAACCGAAATTGTGCCCGATCTCGTGCGAGAAAACGCTCTGCGAATTCATCACCGAATACTGCACGACGGAGAAACCGCTGGTGTCGTTGTAGCGATTGTGGGGGCTGGTGAGAATGTAAGCCAGGCCGGCGCTCGCGCTGTCGCGGCGATTGAGCGCGAGACAAACAAGGTCGGCGCCGAGTTGATCGCGGAGGTCGTGGATATTGTCCATGTACCCATCGCTTTCATCCGCCAGACGCGTGAGCGCGTCGTCCTGCACTTTATCGCCCGCACTCTTGGATTCGTCGTAGGAAACCTGCGCGGTGCCGGCGAGCGTCGCGGTGGCGACGACTTGGCTGCGGGCGAGATCATTGTTCAACGTGGCGATGGCTAGATCGGCCTGCGTGCCGATAGCCGAGGCGCTCGAGGCGGCCGCGACCGCATCTGTATACAAAATCAGGATACGGAATTCCGTGGCCGACGAAGTGACGGCGTTGACTGTCGTGGTCGTCGTCGTCGTGCCGGCGGATGAAGCCGCCGAACTCGCGGCCGCGGCGGACCGACGCGCGAGCAAGGCCATCTTGTCGGGGGCGGATGTCGCCGGCGTCACGCCGCAGGGCGGCACTTGCATGACGTCCACTTGATAAAGTTGCGCGATGCCATCGGCCATGGCGCGAAGCTGCCACGGGCCCGTGCTCACGCCCTCGATCAAAGCGGACATTTCGCCGTCGCGATAGGCGAAGAGGACGCGGCTTGTGGGATCATTGGCCACGCGACCTGAGGCGACGAATTGGTCGACGCCACTGCCCTGCTTCGTCTCGTCGATCACGACGTCGACTGCCTGTCCGTTCGGCAATGCGATCTGCAGCGTGCCGCCGCCACCCGTGCGCCAGAACGCGGATTTTTTGCCCAGCGCGGCTTCGCTATTGATCTGGACATAGGCAATTTTTTGCGTCGGAGCGTCCAGCAACTTTTCCCACCTGTCGGCCTGGGAAGGACGTTCAATATAATAGAACAGCGCGGGCGAGCCCGAGCCGCTGGCCGACGATTTTTGAGGCGACGCCGGCAACGCCCCGCGCGTGTTTGCGCCGGTGCTGGCGCGCGCTGAGTTTGCCTTTTCCGAATGCGCTACGCGCGTGGCTTCCGAACGCGGTGCCGTCGAGGAAAAGTCCGCGCGCGCATTCGGCGCGGGTGCGGTCGCGGAATGAAAAATCCCGCGACCCAGGAAAAACGCGCAAACGATCAGCGCGCCAAAAACAGGCAGAAATTTTCTAGGCTTCATGACATGTGCTCGTACGAGCGAGGTGAGGAACAATGTACATTCATGATGGATGCGCCATCGCCCTCCGAGGTGACGCGCCTCTTTCGTACTTTTTTGTTACGCCCGTCCGTCGCACTAGCAGGCGACGGCTTCGCCAGACCGATTTCCCCACGAATCACACGAAGCACACGAATTCAAAAAGAGATTTCCCACGGAAAAACACGGAAGGCACGGAAACAAAAATGTCTTCCGTGCCTTCCGTGTATTCTATGGGAAAAAGGTTCGATCAGTTCGTGTGCTTCGTGTGATTCGTGGGAAAAAATCCGTAGGCCGCCGCTTACCAGGTGACGGAACCCTTGGTGTGGTCGAATTTCACGACGACGCTGGTGCGCACATCGACCTTCTGGCCTCCCTTGGTGGGCGGCGTGTATCTCCAACGCGCGATTGCTGTGGCCGCGGCCCAGCCAAAATCTTCCTGAGTCGAACTCAGAATTTTTGGAAAATTCACCCGGCCATCACGGTCGACGATGAATTCGACTTCGGCTTTGCCCGAGAGTCCATCGCTCTGCAGCGCGAACGGATACACCGGGGAATCCTTGCGGGTTTGCACGAGCGGCTTGTCGAGTTCCCGAACCGAGACGATCGCGGGCATCGGCTTGCGCAGTTCCGCGAGGAGACGTTTCTCCGTCGGGTCGAGACTGGCTTCGCCGTCGAAAATATACTTCTGACCAGAAAGAGTGAGCTGCGGTTTTCCATTCACGCGCGGTGGCATGAATTCGTTGGACTCGATGTCCGCGAGGAGCGCCTGGCCGAACGCGGGATTCGTGGCGTTCAGGATGCTCGTCATCACCGGGCGGCCCGAATAATCCACCATGAAGCGCACCTCGGCGCTGCCGGTACGCCCCTTGATCAGCAGATCGAGCGGGTAAACGGGCGACAGCCGGCGAACCATACTCACGGGCTCAGCAGGAGGGAGACTCGAAGCCGGCGGCACTTGGGCAAAAGCAGGGGCAGCTAAGGCAACGGCAAACAACAGGCACTGAGTGGGTCGCAGGAAGCTCATGGGTGACAGCAAATGGTAGAAGCGAGAAAGCAACTACGCTCGTTATCGACCCATCTGGCAAAAAAATTACTGCCAAATTGCCTGCGGCCCGCCCTGCCCCTGCCCGCCAGTATCAGTCAGTATCAGTCGGCCGAGGCCAACTTATGCGCGTCGAAGAGAATCGGGACGCGCATCACCGCCTCGACCTTCTGGCCGTTCAGTTGCGGCGGTTGAAATTTCCATTGCGCAACGGCCGTCGCCGCAGCCCACCCAAAATCTTCATGGCTGGCGGAAATGATCCGCGGGAAAAGCACGCGTCCGTCGCGATCGATCACAAACTCGATTTCGGCCTGACCCGTGATGCCATCATCCTTCAAGGCGCGCGGATAAGCGGGGGAATCCTGGCGCACCGCGTGAGGCCGCTCGTCGAGCTGGCTTACCGCGGGAAATTTTTCTCCTTTGCGCAACTGCGCGAGAACGCGGCGAGCATCGGCGTCGAAGGATTCTTCGAGGAACTGAAACTCCTCCTGCGACGGCGACATGACCGAGTGCTTATTGCGTTTGCCCGGTGAATATTCGCTGGCTTCCACCATGGCGACGACGGACTTCGCGAAGGCCGGCTCACTGGAAGCGCGTGGATTGGTGAAGAGTGGGCGGCCCGTATAATCGATCACGAAGCTGGCCGCAGCCCAGCCGGCGCGACCCTGGATCAGTTGCTCATACGGATAAACCGGCATGGCGCGGTGTTTCGGCGCCGGAGCGACATCGTAAGTCGAGATCACGCCGAGGCTGGCCAGGTCGGTGGACGTTTGGTTCGACGCGCCGCTCACCGCGTTCGCGGAGAAGCCGGCGGTGAGAGCGACGATTGCGCATATGCAATGGCGGACAGTCATCGATTTCATAGTCATGGTAACTGAGTGCCCGAACACTCGAGCGTATTCAGTTAACAAATACGACGCAGGGAATTACCCAGTCCGTCGATTAACAGCTTTTTGCGTGAGGACTACTCCCCAACCTTGTCCGCGGGATACGTGAGTCCGATTTCGGCGCGCCAGCGATCCATCGTCTGCAAATTTCCGATCGTGTCCGCCGGACTCATCTCCGCGACTTCGCGCTGTCCGTCACGCAACGTGCGCGCAAAGGCGTCCGCTTCGAGCGCGTAGAGCGACGTGTTTTGCGGAATCGGAATTTCCTGCGGCTCTTTTCCCTCGAGGTGAAGCACCAGTCGCGCGGGCCGGCCTTCCGTGTTGGGCAACCATGGCTCGGGAATGTGCAGCCAACCTTTCGAGCCATAGATCCGCGCCGAGCTGTCTTGAAACAACTGCACGCCGGTCGAGATCTGCGCGACGATCGCGTTTTCGAATTTCAAAACGGCGGAGGTGTGGACGTCGATTCCCGTGACGGGATGAAGCACGCCCACGGCTTTCACTTCGATCGGATCGAGAAACGCCTTTCCCGCCGCAGCGCCTGCGACCAGGCGCACGAAAGAGGCTGGATAACAACCGACATCGAGAATCCCTCCGCCGCCGAGTTCGCGCGAATAAAAGCGCGACGTGACTTCCGAGCGATTGTGGAAACTGAACGTCGCCCGCGCCGAACCGATTGTACCCAAAATTCCACTACGGATGAGTTCGACGACCTGTTTCGTCTGCGGATGGCAGCGGTACATGAACGCTTCCATCAGGAGGAGCCCGGCCTTCTTCGCCTCGCCAAACATTTCGCGAGCCTCGCGCACGTTCATCCCCATCGGCTTTTCGCAGAGCACATGCTTGCCCGCGCGCAGCGCCTCGAGCGTCCACTCGTGGTGCGAAGGATGCGGCGTCGCAATGTAGACGGCGTCGACGTCGGCGTCCTGCAACAGATCGTCGTACGCCCCGTATGAACGGGCTAATCCCTGCTGCTCGGCAAACACACGCGCGCTGTCGGCATTCCGGCTGGCGACGGCGATGACCTCGCCGGATTCGGACGTGGCCACGCCTTTCGCGAACGTGCGCGCGATTCCGCCGGTGGCGAGAATGCCCCAGCGGACTCGGCGATTTTGGAAAAGCGGTCTCGGGCCGGACGAAGAAGTGAAGCTGGACATGAGCTTTATTTCTTCTTCGAACCCGAATCGCTGCGCTTCCCGCCTCCGCCGCCCGAATGGAGCATCATGCCAGCGATGACTCCGATGGCGAACATCGCGAAATACAGCACGGCGGCCGGCTGAGTGATCCGCCGCTCGAGGAGCATCGGAAAATAGAAATCAATTTTCTGGGGATTCGACATCCCGATGTAGAGGATGACGAACAGCAGCAGCAGGAAAACAACCGTCCGAAGAAGGATTTTGGCGTTCATGGAGAGTGAGGCGCTCACGAATCCACGAAATGCGCAAAAAACGGAAGATTTTCCGCCGTTCATTTCTGCGCCACCGCCGGATTAATAGACCGCCTGCTGAAGCACGATTCGCGGGCGATCGCTTCATTTGCGGACGATTGGGTCGATTCCAAACGCACGCGGCGTTTTCTATAAGAAGGCGTCTTGCTATTACCTCGTGTAACGACCTTCTTCTGCCCCTTTGACTGTGCAAAAACCTAGATCTCTTATAAGCCGCGGCGCCACCGCGATTGTTCAATGGTTCGACGCGGATTACGCGCCGGGCGGTGCGGAGGCGATGCGCAACGAACCCGATCGCGTCGATTGGGTGCGCTGCATCCCTTTCATTGTTCTTCATCTCGGCTGTCTCGGCGTGATCTGGGTCGGCGCGAGTCCGTTCGCGGTCTGCGCCGCCGTCGCGATGTATTTCCTGAGAATGTTCGCGGTGACGGGAGTCTATCATCGTTATTTCTCGCACAAGACGTATTCGACGACCCGCGTTGGCCAGTTCCTGCTCGCGCTCTGGGGTGGCACCACGGTGCAGCGCGGTCCGCTTTGGTGGGCCTATCACCATCGCCACCATCACCAGCATTCCGATGAAGAAGAGGATGCTCACTCGCCGCACGTTCACGGCTTCTGGTGGTCGCACATCGGCTGGATCACCAGCCGCCGCAATTTCCCCACGGACTACACGAAAGTGAAGGACCTGGTGAAATATCCAGAGCTCGTTTTCCTCAATCGCTTCGATGCGATCGTTCCCTTCGCGTACGCGCTGCTCACATTCTGGGTCGGCAAAGGGCTCGAACATTTCGCGCCCGGGCTTCACACCAACGGCTGGCAGATGCTGGTCTGGGCGTTCTTCATCAGCACGACCGCGCTCTTTCACGGCACATCCTGCATCAACTCGATGGCTCACTTGATGGGTCGACGTCGCTTCAAGACGACGGACGATTCCCGCAACAGCTTCATTCTCGCCATCATCACCCTCGGCGAGGGTTGGCATAACAATCACCACCGCTACCAGAGCGCCACGCGCAACGGTTTCTATTGGTGGGAAATCGACCCGACCTACTACGGGTTGAAATTCCTCTCCTGGACCGGATTGATCTGGGGCTTCAAGGCCGTGCCGAAGTCGGTGCTCGACGAAGGCGCCCGCGCCGAACACGAGGCCTCCGTCGCCGCCGCGCAGAAAGCGGCGCTGGTCCATCCGGAATATTCCTCGCTCAAGAAGATGGTTCCCGCGGCCGCCGCCATCGCCATCGCGACGGTTCAAGCCGCCGACATGAATCTCCCCGGCAAGAAAGAGAACGCGGCAGTCCACAAGGACGTTAGCGAACTCTCCATGCCGAAGCCCGCGACCGCTCCGAACGCACCGCGTAGCGAACAACCGGATACACCGGCGACGGAGAGCGAAACGCTCACCTGATACTGAAATAATTGCAGCAAGGGGCTCTCGATGAGCCCCTTTTTTTTGTGCTCACCACGGTTGATTGCATTTAGGCTCAAAACTCTTTGCATCGCCCGATTCGTTACGTGAAGAACCGAGACTCTTTCTGGCGGCGCCGCATTCTGACGCCGGTCATTGCCCTCCTGAAACAGGGCATCACGCCTGATAAATTGGCCCAGACGCTCGGCGCCGGTTTCATTTGTTCGATGTTTCCGATCCTCGGGACGACGAGCGTTCTCAATCTTCTGATCGGCGTGCGGCTGCGGCTGAATCACCCGTTGATGCAGACCATGAACCAAGTCCTGGCGCCGCTGCACATGGTCATGATCCTGGCCTACATTCGCATGGGCGAATGGGTCTGGGGAGCGCACGAAGACCCGCTCACGGTGACGGACATCGTGGATATTTTTAAGCATCCGTCGTGGTACGACTTTTTCGACCACTTCGGCTTTGCCGTGCTTCACGCGCTCACCGCCTGGGCGCTCACCGCGCCGGTTTTCTTCGCTGCGATTTACTATCCCAGCCGGTATCTGTTCTTCCTGTTAGCGGCGCGGCGGCGCAACATGAGCGCCGCGGGGACTTGAAAACTTCCTCAGGTATTTGAGGGCAACTTCGAACTCTTTCGGCAGCGGCGCGGCGATCGTGACCGGCTCGCGCGTGACGGGGTGCTTCACCACGAGTTCGCTTGCATGCAGCGCCAGACGCTGAATCAGCGGTTTCTCGTCCACCCGGCCTTTGTAGCCGCGCTTCAGATTTGAGAGCATCAGCTTCGTCTCGGGATTTCCGTAGAAAACGTCGTTCAAGATCGGCCAGCCCTTCGTCGCCAAGTGAACGCGAATCTGATGCGTCCGCCCCGTGATCGGACGGCATTCGATCCAGGTAAACGCTCCGAAGCGTTCCAGAATCTGGAATTCTGTCACGCTGGGTTTTCCTTTGCGCACGACGCGCATTTTTCCGGGCCGCCGCTCGTCGTCATCGAGCGGCAAATCGATCGTGAACGCATCCTCCGTCGGCGCGCCGGCGATCAGCGCCAGATATTTTTTCTGAACGGTTTTTCCCTGAAATTGCCCGCTCAGGAAATCGAGCGCGGGTTTTGTTTTTGAGCAGAGAAGGATGCCGCTCGTGTCCGCGTCGAGGCGGTGAACATTCGCCACGCCATGGCCCATCTTGTCGTGAACCAGGCCCATCAGATTTTCGCGCGCTTTGTCCCAACGATCGGGCGCGACGAGCAAGCCGCTCGGTTTGTCGAACGCGATCATCGCGTCGTCTTCGAAGATGACGGGAGGCAAGGGCACGCCGGGAGATTGGAAAACGAAGGCCCGGCAGCAACCGCTTTTCGCGGAGATTCAACTTTCTCCCGATTCTCTCCGCGTTCTATCGCGGCTTAAAACTCGGCAAGATGGCGAAAGTGGCCTAGCCTCGCCTGTATTCGCCACCGCACTACGGTCGCACATTCTGCATGGCCGGCCTGACCTCATCGCTGCTGGCGCTCGGCGCCAAAGCGCTTTCCGCGCGCACGCGCCGCGCGCTGCGTCGCCCCGCAGCGCCGGCGCAGTGGAAAATTTTCTCCGAACTACTGGGGCAATTCGCCGGCACGGAATTCGGCCGGGCAAATTCCCTAACCGCTGAAATGAGTTACGAGCGGTTTCGCGCTCAGGTTCCGCTGCGCAGCTACGAACAATTTCTCCCGTTCATCGAAAAGATGAAACGCGGCGCGGCAGATATTTTGTGGCCGGGACGCTGCTCGTACTTCGCCATATCCTCCGGCACCACCGCGGGACGCACCAAATATCTGCCGGTGACGCCGGCGATGATCGCGCATTTTCGGCAGACGGGATTGGACTCGCTGCTCTACTACTCCGCGCGACGCGGCAGCACGGAAATTTTCAAGGGCAAACACCTTTTCCTCGGCGGCTCCACGGCGCTGGTACAGATCGACGAGGCCAAGCCGCACGTCGCCTACGCAGGCGATTTGAGCGGCATCACCGCGCTTGAAATGCCCAAGTGGGTCGATCGCCATCTCTACGAACCGGGGTTGGAGATCGCTCAACTCAGCGATTGGCCGGAAAAAATCGCCGCGATCACGCGCCGGACCGCCGAACGCGACATCCGCGTCGTCGCCGGGATACCGAGCTGGCTCCTGATTCTGGCCGAAGCGTTGAAAGACGACGCTCGCGCTCGCGGGAAGGCGGTCGCGAATCTGCAACAGCTTTGGCCCAAGCTGGAATGCCTCATCCACGGTGGCGTGCCGATCGAGCCCTATCGCAAGGAGCTCCAGTCCGCCTTCGGCGCTTCGATCGAATTTCACGAAGTTTATCCCGCGTCGGAGGGTTTCATCGCCGCACAGGACGCCGACGCGGCCGCTGGTCTGCGGCTGATGACTTCGGCGGGAATCTTCTACGAATTTCTGCCGTTGAAGGAGTACGATGAAAACCGCCTCGCGGTTCTCGGCCCGAAAGCCATCCCGCTCGAAGCCGTGCAGGCCGGCGTCGACTACGTGCTGCTCCTAACCACGCCAGCCGGCCTCTGCCGCTACGTGATTGGTGACGTGGTGCGCTTTGTATCCAAAATTCCACCACGCCTGATTTACGTCGGGCGGACGAAGCTTCAGCTCAGCGCGTTTGGCGAACATGTCATCGAGAAGGAGCTCACCGACGCGCTCGCCATCGTTTGCCAGCGGCACGGCTGGACCATCGCGCAGTTCCACGTCGCGCCGCTCTTCGTCAGTTCGCTCACCGGACAAAAACGCGGGCGCCATGAATGGTGGATCGAACTCAAATCGCATTCGAACGAGACGCCCAGGGGCCCGCTTCTCGCGACCGAACTCGACGCAGAGCTGATTCGCCTGAACGACGACTACGAGGCGAAGCGAAAAGGCGGCGGCCTCGAAGCCCCGGTGGTTCGCCTGGTCATGCCGGGCGTATTCGAAAAGTGGATGCGGGAGCGCGGAAAATGGGGTGGGCAAAACAAGATGCCGCGCTGCCGCAGCGATCGCGAAATTGCCGATGGGTTGGCCGAACTGACGCGTTTTGCGGCCGATCAGTGAACTGGGACTGGCAAAGGAACGCCCGGGCAGTTTCGCACAATTTTCGACCAGGCGATCCGTTGGCACGGGCCAAGCTAAATACACCCCTGATCACACAGCCCTGTCAGACAGCAGGGCCAAGGGGTAACATGGATGCTAGCCGCAAAGGCTAGAATTGGGAAAATAATGGGCCCGGCGTTTAGGGGTAATCGCCGGGCCCTTCTTTTTCTGAAAACGGGCCAATTACCGCAGCTCTTCCGCGCGATATTTCTTCCGGCACGCGCCAGGCGTGATCGACGTCAGGCGCTTGAAGAGCACGCACATATATTCGACGTGCTCGAAACCGGTCAGCTCGGCGATTTTCTTCAAGGGAAAGTCCGTCTCGATCAGCAGCTGGCGAATGCGGGCCACCTGCACGCGGCGAATTTCCGCCTGTGGCGAGCGCCCGAGATGCCGCCGAAATTTCTTCTCGAGCTGGCTGCGCGACGCGGCCGCATGTTTCAACACCTGCTCGACCGCGATGCCGCTGCAGGCGTGCTCGCGAATATAGCTCAGCGCCGCCGCCACGTTCTTGTCCTCGATGGCCAGCACGTCCGTCGAATGCCGCGTCACCACACCCACCGGATCCACCCGCGTGACCATCTCGCGCGGCTTCTCGCCGAGCATCATTTGATCGAGCATCTCGGCTGCACGATAACCGGATTGAAAAGGGTTCGTGGAAACACTGGACAGCGGCGGGTACACCAGCTCGCAGCGAATCACGTCGTTGTTCGCCCCCAGCACCGCCAGTTCCTCAGGCACGAGCATTTCCGCCCGCTCCGCCGCCGCCATCACCTGCAACGCCCGCATGTCGTTGCAGGCCATGACGCCGACCGGCTTCGACAATCCGCGCAACCACGACGCGATCGCCCCGGCCTGCTGCTCATCCCAGGACGGCGTCAAATCGCCCGGGTATTCCACGTCGAAAACATCGCACCGCAGCCCCGCCAAATTCGCCGCCTCCACGAATCCATCGCGTCGTTCGCAGGCCCATTCCTGATTCGAAAACCCGCAAAACCCGACCTGCCCGTAACCGCGCTCGACGAAATGCTCGGCGCCGAGATGCCCGAGCGCAGGGTTGTCCGGCTTGATCTTCGGCACGCCCGCGTATGGCGCCGAATCGTTCATGTCCACGAGAGGAATGCCGAGCGTCGCGCAATCCTTCACCAGCTGCGGCGTCGTGTGTTTGCTGATCACGCCGCGCCAAGGCTTGCTGCGCAGCCATCGCGGGTCCGTCGCCGCCCTGCCCTCGTCGTCGAGAAATGCATTCCACGGCCGGTGGGATCGCTCGTAGTGCCCAATACCTTTCAACATCGGCGAGCACTCTTCCTCGTGCGTCATGAAGATAAGCAGGACCTGCGGTCTCATTTACCAAACCCTGTGTACTCTCGCTTCAACGTGCAATCCTTCGGCATTGGTATGGGACGACCTCGTCCACGAAATACACCAACGGAACGGGAAACACGTCTACACCCCAATTCATCCTTCTCCATTCTTCCTTTCCTTACTTTCCGTGCTTTCGGTGTATTCCGTGGGAAATTCCGAGGTTCGTTTCGTGTTCTTCGTGTGATTCGTGGGAAATCAATACGTGTCCGCCAACGACATCCACGTGAGGCGCTTTTGGACTTCGGCGGTTGTTGTCTCGGCAGCGAAATCGACCTCGATCGTCTTCGCTTCGCCTGGATAGAGGTCGAAGAAATTGTCCCCGCAGGTGTGCGGAAGTCCGGGTAGCTCGAACGCAAAACGATGCGCGAACACCGGCGAGGTGAACGTGATCCGCGCCCGTTTTCCGGCGACTTCGATCGCGGTTTTCACCTGACGTTTTTCCAGATGAACAAAACGCGGCAGCGTCAAAAACACGCTGTCCTCGCTCACCTTGCGGCCATCGACCTCGAGCGCGATGCGCAGATAAAGATTATCGCGGTGATGCTCCCGCATGAGTTTCTCGAGGGAAAGCGTCTGCTGTTTCACGCTCCGCCCATACTGCAGCTTCACCTTTTTCGCCCCGGTAAGCAGTCGCTTGCCGTGAATATGAAACACGTCCCAGTGCAACACGCCGGTGCGTGTCGCGGGCTCGTCGTGAACCGTATAAAGATGCACGTCCGAAATCGTCGAACCGCGATAGTTGCCGATGCCCGCGGTCTCATCGCCCGGCACGTGCGCCGTCACGATCGAAGGCGCATAGAAACGCCGCGCGATGTATTGCAGCGCTTTCCATTTTCCGGTGAACTCGATCGAACTCCACGACGCGACGGGCCAGCAGTCGTTCAGTTGCCAATACATCGCTCCCATGCAGTGGGGCATTAACCGCCGATAATGCTCCACGCCGACTTGCATGCAGTAGGCTTGGTTCAACTGCGAAAGATAGATCAGCGACTCCTGGTCTTTCGGAAAACGGTAGCGCCGTGAAACGTAATCCAGAATGACCTGGTTTCCGCCGCGGTTCTTCTGGTGATTCTCCATCGCGGCCCCAAACACGTTCGTGTCGTTCGGCGGACAAAACGTCTGCTGGGTTTCCGGCGAAGCATAACTCTGCATGCCGAACTCCGAGACAAAACGCAGATCCCAACGCTCGTATTCCTTTACTGGATACCGCGAGTGCCACACATCCCAATAATGCGTGTCGCCGCGCTTTTCTCCCGACGCGTGATCGGCGGCCGTGTCTCCGCGCCAGGGTGAACTCGGCCAGAACGGCGTGACCGAATCCGTCGCCGCCACCGCCGCCGGAATCGCGCGGTGAAACAGCGCCTCGTACTCGGCGTAGAGCTTCTTCTTTTTCGGATCGCTCAACTCATGCGCGTTGCAGGAGTAGACTTCGTTGTTGCCGCACCAAAGCGCGACGCACGCGCGATGGCGCAGGCGCCGCGTTTGATAGGCGACTTCTTCTTTCACCGAATCCAGAAACGCCTTGTCCGCCGGATAGAGCGTGCACGCGAACATGTAGTCTTGCCACACGAGGAGCCCGAGTTCGTCGCACAGATCATAAAAATCTTCGCTCTCGTAAATCCCGCCGCCCCACACGCGGATCATGTTCATGTGCGCGTCGACCGCCCCGCGCAAATCGCGCGCATAGTCCTCGCGCTTCAACGTCGTGACGAAGCTGTGCGCCGGAATCCAGTTCGCGCCCTTGATGAAGACAGGGCGGCCGTTGATCAGAAATTGAAACGTCGTGCCCCACTCGTCCGGATGCTGATCGAGCACGATCGTGCGCAGACCGATGCGGCGCTTCCACACGCCAATGGTTTTGCCGTGGCGGTTCACGACCTCCACCTCGAGTTCGTAGAGCGACTGCGCTCCTTGTCCGTGCGGCCACCAAAGCTGGGGCTTGGCAATTTCGATCGTGACGCCCTCGCCGGAGCCGACCTCGTCATCGCCGAATTTCAGACGCCACCGGCAAACCGCTTTCGCATCACGCCGCGCAAGTTCAGGCGCGAGGGTGAGCGTCACGCGACCCGGCTTTGTATGATCTTGCTGGATACGGACAGATTCGAGGCGGTTGCCACTCCACGCTTCGATGCGCAGGTCACGCCAGATGCCGGCGGTCACGAATCGCGGCCCCCAATCCCAGCCGAACTGGCATTGCTGTTTGCGAATCACCGTGCAGCGCCCCACCGGGTCGTTCAATTCGCGCGGCTGATGCCCGGTGCGATGCGAGCGAATATATTTCATCGCACTCTCGAAACGGATGCGAAGTTCGTTTCTGCCGCGGCGAAGCTGGTCCCGCACATTCCAGCGGAATCCAACGAACATGTTTTCCGTGCGCGCGATTTCCGTTCCGTTCAGGAAAACGGTCGCAACCGTGTCGAGCCCGTCGGCAACGAGTTCGACAATCTCTTCGCTCAGGATATCCACGCCGAGAGAAAAACTCGTTTCGTACTCCCAATCTCGCTCCTCGATCCATTGCAGCTTCGCTTCGTTGTCGGCCCAGAACGGGTCGGGAATTTTTCCAGCGGCGAGCAGGTCCGTGTGCACGCAGCCCGGCACCGTCGCGGGAAACCACTTTTTGTCTGAGCAATCGCGGACGCGCCATTTGGCCGTGGAGAGGGAGAAACTTGGCATTTTCCGATAAAATTGCCACGGAGCCACGCCAAGCCCCCGCGCCTAGTCAATGCTGGCGAATTGAGAAAACGACGCGGCGACAGGTCGTTTTTTGACCTGTCGCCGACTTCGAACCTATGACTACTATCAGCGAACAACGCGGCCGCCCCTAACGACCGCGAAATCTTTAGCTCGCCACGAAATCACTGCAGGTCGTTGACCTCGATCAGCGCGACGCCGGTGGTGTTGTTGACCCCGCTGATCTGCGCCGTGTACGCGCCGGGCGCAAGGGTGACGACGAGGACCGCGTCCTTGGCATCGAGCGTGTTCGTGCCGAGCATGTGCGCGTTGATCGACCTGATCTCGTCGACGTTCGTCGAGGTCGTCCAACTGTCGTTCTGCGCGACAACATTGCCGCCGGCGTCGAAAAGCTTCAGCAGCGGATCGGGCAGCAACCCGCCGACACCGAAATTCGCCAGCGTCGGACCGGTGCCGCGGATCATCAGCTTCTTCGGCACGTTGCCGTTGATGATGAATCCCGCGATCAGGACGTCGCCGCCCGTGCCCACTTGCGTGCGGGCCGAGACATTGATCAAGCGCGGTTGAGCGTCGAATTCCGGAGTGCCCGGCGCGGCCGTGTCGCCGTCGAAAACCTCGATCAGCGCCACGCCGGTCGAATTGTTTATCCCCGTGATCTGCGCGGTGTACGCGACCGGTTCCAGCGAAGCGAGCAGCACCGTGTCTTTCGCATCGAGCGTGAACGTGCCGATCGTGTCGCCTTTCGCCGCTCTGATCGCATCGAGATTCGGCGACTGCAGCCACGAATCATTGTTCGCGATCGAATTGCTGCCGAGGAAGAGATCGAGCTTCGGGTCGGCCAGCACGCCGGGCACGCCAAAGTTCGCCAGAGTCGGTCCGGTCCCGCGAATCATCACCGGTTTGTTGCCCGTGCCGGAAATGATGAAGCCTGCGATCAACGTTTCATTGCCGGTGCCCGCGTGGCTGCGCACGGACAGATTGATCAAACGTCCGCGCTTCGGCGCATCGACGACGAGCGTGGCGGCATTGCTCGTCACCGAACCCGCGGTGTTCGTCACGACCACGTTGTAGTTGCCGGCGTCGCCCGCCGTCACGCTGTTCAACGCCAGCGTGGCCGTCGTCGCTCCCGCGAGATTGGCGCCACCCTTCTGCCACTGGTAGGTCAGAGCGTCTCCTGTCGCCGTAACCGAAAAAGTGACGTTCGAGCCAACCGCCACGGTTTGGCTGGCGGGCTGCCCGGTAATCACAGGCATGGTGGCCCCGCCTCCTCCGCCGCCACCACCACCGCCGCCCCCTCCTCCGCCGGCTGCGGCGACATCGATCGTGTATTGAAAAATTGGAGACTGATCGCCGCCCTTGTCGCTGAACTCGAAGGCACGGAGGTTTACGACATAACTTCCGGCCGTCGTCGGCGTGCCGCGGATGTACAGATTCCCCGTGGCCGGCGGCGTGTTGATGGTCCCGCTCGACACGCCCGTGCCGCCCGTCGAGGTCGAATAGGCGGCGAGGCCCGGAGGCATATTGCCCGAGACTTCCCACGACGCGGGCAAGGTCTGCGTGCCATTCACGTTGAAGGTGACGCTTACCTCCGTTCCCGCAGTCGCGCTCAGCGGAGATTTCGTGGTCGAGGTCAACGTCGTCGCACCCGCTAACGTGTCGACTGCGCCAAGCGTGACGCTGGCGGCGAAGGCCGATTTAAGAATATTTCCCATCGGCGAACTGATCACGTAGTCGAAGCTGGAAACGACCGCGCGAATGGCCGGCGTGCGTTGAAGCAGCGCGATGAGCAGTCCGGTCGGAAGATGGAGCCAACGAGAGGCTCGAAACATTAATACTCGAATTTTCATGGCTGGTCCGTGGTACAAGAAAGCCGTTAGTTGCAGCCGCAGCCGCTCCCACCCACTCCGCGCCCCCCCGTGGCCGCTTCGCGCGAATAATAAACATGCTCCGAGGCCGCGGTGGCGAGCGGGTCGCGCGCGGGATCCATTTCGTAGCTGGCCAGCGCGGCCCGCTGCCAGGGCTGAACCGTCGAGCAGCCGCTCAGCAACGCGCCGAGCGCCGCGAGCAAGACAAGAATCACTGGGCTCAATCTTTTCATGACTTTTCCTCGAGCAATTGCCTGATCTGCGCCCGCAGCTCAGCCGGCGTACCGCTGTGGAACCCGGCATGGACAAAACGGACCTTGCCGCTCCGATCGATCACATAGCTCGTCGGCATGGTCGGAACCCTAACGTCCGAAGTGAGCCGATGATCTTCGTCGCGCACCGTGGCGAACGCCGGTTTGAAACGGCTGACGAATTTTTCGTAGGCCGATTTCTTATCGTCCACGCTGACGCCCAGAATCACCACGTTCGCGCCAAACTCCTTCTGCAGTTCAGAGAACGCAGGAAACGAAGAGCGGCAGGGCGCGCACCAGGAAGCCCAGAAATCGACGACCACTACCTTGCCCGCCATTTCCGGCGGCAGCGTCCCTTCGATCGCATACTGCGGAAGCGCCGGGAACTTCGCTCCGACCGCGACCTCGGCGCGCGCTGGCGCTACGAGGCGAAACAGCACAAGAGCGATCAGGAAGACTTTAGCTTTCGACGACATGTTTGAAAAATCCTCGTGTTTGATAGCGCGCGCGCTCCGTCAGAATCAGTCCTTCCGCGCCGTACGTTTCCTGAATCAGCCGCAGGCCTTCGTTCGCGCCGAGGACGAACGCTGTCGTGGAAAGCACTCCGGCCTGCAGGCAGCTCGACGCGATCACGGTGGCTTGTATGCAACTGTTGAATACGGGATAGCCCGTGCGCGGATCGACGATGTGACCGTAGCGGCGACCCGCGATGGTGAAGCTGCGAATGTAGTCGCCGGACGACGCCACGCTCCGATTCCGCAGCGCAATGGATCCGCGATGCGTGCCTGGGTGCGCCGGATCTTCCAAACCAATGTGCCACGCAGGCCGACCCGGCGGCATGCCCAGCGCGCGAATATCGTGGCCGAAGTCGATCAGAGCCGCGCCGATGCGATGCGCCTGCGCGATTTCCGCCACAGCATCGACAGCGTACTCTTTGCCCCAGCCGCCAAAATCGAGGCACATGCCTTCACGCGGCAGAAAGACCGCTCCCAGGCGTCGCTGCACTTTCGTCCAACCGACCAGTTCGCGCGCTGCGGAAATTTCGGTTGCCGGCGGAATGCGTGGCGTATCGGCGCGAAAATCCCAGAGTTTCAAGAGCGGCAACGCCGTCGCATCGAGCAGACCCGCGCTCAGCGCATGCAGCATTCCGCACACGTCGAGCATGCGATCCATCTCGGGATCGACTTCCACCCAGTGCGAACCCGCCGCCGCGTTGATCTCGCTGAGCATGCTGTCGGCCCGAAAGCGCGAGTACTTCGCCTCGAACTTCGTGACCCAATCGACCGCGGCAAAACGGAATTCATCGGCACGGCCTGCGTCGTCCGAGACGAACTGAATTTCGCAGATCGTACCGAGCGCATGCCACGCGTGTTTGTGCACCGAGAGTCCCAGCGAGTCGGCTCCGACGCCGCTCGCCCGCGAGGAGGAAATCGATTCTGGGATGGTTAAGGAAATCATGACGTCACCAGTGGAACGAGGCTTCGACGGAAATGTTGTTCGCATCGACATACGCCTCGCCGGGCGTGACTCCGTCGCGGCCGCGCATGAGATAGCGCTCATAACTCGCATCGATCGTGAGCCGGTCCGGGATCACATTCACCACGGCCTTGATGCCCAGCGTCGTCGTGCGCATGTGCGAAAGGCGAAAATCCGCCGAGTAAAACGGCCCAGCGGGATTCGGCGTGCCACTCGGCACGAAGCCCGTGCCGTCCAACGACAGCCGATAAAATTCCGCCGCGGTCTGTTGGTAAAATCGGATCGACGGAATGAGCACGAGCCGATCGTTGATCAGCTTCTGTAGCCACTGAATGGATACGGTGTGCGCGTTGATCCCGAAGCTGTCGTGATAAAAACGATAGCTGCCGTCGATCGCCGCATTCAGCGCGGTGAACGCATGGTTGACGCCGACAAACGCCGTCCACTTCTCCCGCTCTCGCGGCCGATTCTCGCCGAAGGTTCGCAGCAAAAGACCGTCTTCGACCGGCACGTTTTCCTCGATGAGCTTGTACGGATCGCTCAGATAACCACGGCTGCGGCCGTAGCCGATATCCACGTTGAGCGAGGTCTCGGGATTCAGCAGTTGCGTCACGCCGGCGATGAAATCCGTGGTGCGCTTTTTCTCCCAAGGGCGCTGAAAGAAGACCTTCACCTTGTCCTGCGTGCCGGCCACGCCGAGGAGAAGCGTCGTGTTCTTCTGATTGAGCTCGGTCTGTGTGTTAACCGACCACCCATTGGAAACGTAGTCGCTCTCCCGGCTGTTGGCGAAACCCAGGGCGAGGTTAAACGCGCCGAATTGCCGCGACGCGTTCGCCTCCCAGGCCTTGCGGTAGTCGTCGATCTCCGAGGTCGGCAGCTTGCCATCATCGCCTGGCGTCAATTCCCCCGTGGGTGTCGCGCCGGCAATCGAGTCCAGCACGCCGGTGAGTTTCACCTTCACCTCCGCCGGCAGTGTGTCCTCGACGGAACCATACTGGGAATCGACCCGGATGCGGTCTTCTTCCTCCCGCCAGGAAACAAATTTGTAGCTCACCGTCCCTTCGGCGCGAACGACGCGGGGCAGAATCAGCTGTAGTGCCGAAGCAACTACAAGAGCTCGGGCAGAGACTTCGAAACGTGGCATGTGAGATTCGAGGTGTTACGCACGCCGGATAGGTCCGACGCACGCATCCTCGAACTCACTTCGTTATTTCGACAGAGGAAACACGTAACGAAGCTGTCACCTGCGCACGGTTTGCGCGGTTTACGACGATCGAAAATTCCTCGATCCCGATGTACGGAGCCCGTCTGGAAACTTCTTCGTAGAAATGAACGAGAGGTGCGTAATCCGCGTTGCGAATCACAAAACGCACCGAGTTCAGCGAAAACTGCGATCCCGGATTCACCTGCGTGTCGTCGATCGACGTGTCCCGCGTGATGCCGACGGAGCGCGCGATATCGTTCAACTCCGCCTGCAGACGAACGCTGTCGAACGTGCGCGACGGATCGAGATGCCCGATCGCGGCCTGCGCCTCCGCCTGGACGCGAGCGCGCTCGCTCAGCCAGCGCTTCTGATCCGCTAACTCCACTGATGTACCACGCGCTTCCGTCCAAAATGTGCGCACCCGCTGCGAAACGCCGGAGAGCCACATCGCCGCCGCGATCGCGACAAGGCCAAGCACCATGAGCTTTTCGCGGAGTGAGCGGGAAAGAAAATAGGTTTTCATGACTGACCTCCCAGGTTCGCCTCGGACTTGAAGGTCACGATCATGCGGAAGGTCGAACCTTCGGGCCGGGTGACTTGGTTCTGGATCGAGACGTCGGCCAACTGGGGCATTTGACGCAGCGCGTTTTGGAACACGCCGACATCGCCTGGGTTCGTGGTGGTGGCTTCGATTTCCAGCGTGAGCAGACCCGTGGTCGTGGTGCGATCGAACAGGACCGTCGCGGGTTTTTTCTCCTGCACGAACGCGATCATTTCGAAGGGCCGGAGGCGTTTCGTCGAAAGTTCGGCGATACGCGTCGCGAGCGATTGCGCGCGCATGATCTCCGCCACAACCGGAGCTTGTTTGTCGACCAGCCGTTGGTTCGAACGTTGCCAGACGTGGCCGGCGATCAGGCCGATTTCGAGGAGCGCGGCGAGAGCGATACCGGCGACGCAGGTGACGAAGCCTCGCCACAAAAACAAATCCCGCGCGCGACCCCGCCGCAGCGCGCCGAGCTCGGCCTTGTCGCGAATATCGAGGCCATCGAGTTCCTCGCGCGTGAACGCCGACTTGATCTCGCCGGCGGTGAATTGAAGCGCGGCCGCGCTGCCGTCGCGTTGCGCCTCGGGGGCTGCCGTGAGCTCGATGATGTTACGCGTGCCGCCGAGCGATTTCAGAATCTGTTCACGCACGGCGCTGCGCTCGATCTCGCCTGTATCCAAACTCCAAGCACGCGTCACAATTTGCGAAGGGATTTCCGGCCCTTCGCCCCAATGCAGCCCGGTGATCGATTGCTCGGTCGTGATCAGAATCGTCGTCGAGGGTTCGACCCGCGTGTTGAACAGCGTCGCGAAAACGGGGAGCACGACTTCAGCGTCCTCCCACGCCTCCGCCTGGTCGGCTGAAAACCGCTTCCGATAGCTCGCGTAAACGATCGCGCTGCGCGCGCCGCGCTTCCAGTGATGCGCGTAGTACATCTGCGCGAGCGTGAATGGCGCCATGCTCTCGAGCGCGAGTTCGACTTGCGCGGCGACATCCGCCTCCGTCGCGTTTTCCGCGATGGGAATGGCGCGCACGAAAAACAACTCGTCCGGCAGGAGGACCACACGCGGGGGCGGGGTTTTGAAAGATATGCGGTTCAGCGACAAAGCCATGATCAAAGGTCTCTAGCCATGTTCACGGACGGGGTTTCATCATTTTCACGGATTTCCAGAATGGTAAAGGGATAGTTCAACGATTTGGCCGCTCCGCTGGTGCTCGACGTGGACGACGTGCTCTGGGTCGACGACGTCGCTTGCGGTGTCGTGGAACCGCTCGCGGTTCCCGAATTCGTGGCATCGACCTTGGTCTCGTCCTTCGTGCTGGCCTCGCTCAGCGCCGGCAGCTTCGCTCCACCTTTCGGCGCGACCACGGTGTTGAGGCGGAAAGCGGAGCGGCCTTCGTGCACCGTGATGATGATGCGCAGCGCGGAAATTTGCGTGTTCAGTTGAGCGGCCGGAGAATTTCCGCCGAGAAGCGTGGCGACCGCAGTTGAATCCTTGAAATAATTCGCCCCCTTTTGTTGCCCGTAGAGGTTTTTGCCGGAAAGGAAATCGGCCACGCGCTTCTGCTGAGTCATGTCATCGATTCCCACGCCTGCCAGAGCAGCGGGATTGCCGCCATTGATATTTGGCTGCTTGTAGGAATAGAGCGAGAAGGCCGAGACGAAGCGGGGAAACAATTCTGTCGGCTCGCCGTTCTCGTCGAAGAAAACGTCGCGAGCATACTCGATCGTGGCCAGCTCGCCAAACGTGCGAAGCGCGCGCGCCGCCGGCGTGAACGGCAGGTCGCCCTTGTCGTAATCCTCCGGGCGGGGCGAGCCGGCACTCGCGGGCACATAGTCTTTCTTGATCCAGCCGAGCAATGCATCGGCCAGGCGCTCGGCGTTGGTTTGCGAGATATTCCAGGATTTGAAGATCGAGATAAGCGTCGGCGCGTCCGCATTCGGCAGCGAAACCTTGGCGCTCTCATCCTCGAATTGCACATCCACCGTATGGCCCGGGGCGGGCTCGTAATTGGCGAAGAGCAACGGCTCGCCCCATCCTTCCGCCGGACTGTGTAGTGATCCCAGCACTACACGAAAATCTTCCAGCACTCCGAGCGTGGTCTCCAGCGCGGAGTAAGCCTCGACCCGCAAGCGCGCCGCATCGGCCTCGCGCGCGTCGACCAACAAATCGTTGCTCGCCTTTTCGATGAAGAGCGTGAGCGCGGTCGTCGCGAACAAGATCGTGATCAGCACGATCAGAATGACCGAGCCTTTGCGACGAACGATGGAAGATTGCGCGAGAGCCTTCATCAGAATTGCGGCAAGCCCTCCGTCGTTGTCGGCAGCGTCACGACCGTCTCGGCCGTGAGTTTCTGATAAGCGAATTTCAGACGCAGGCGCTGTGGAGGTTTGACCTCGCCGTTGCTCTCCTTGCGGAGCTGCGTCTCGTTGCGCCAGCGTTTGAAATCGGCGTCGTAGTAGTCGTAGCTCATCCCGGTCACGAGCGGCGTGATCACGGTTTCGCGCGGAGGATCCTGCGCGAATTTTTTCTCGAGCCGGGAATGCCAGAGCAGCACGAGACCGTCGCGGTCGCGCACGACGAGTGAGCAGACCACGTCAGGCAGCGGACGGTCCGGCCAGTTAATCAACCGGCTCCCCGCCGGAAGCTCGAACGTGAGCAACGGTTCGGTCGTGCCGCTCTGTGTGCGAATCTCTTTCGGCGCGATCGCCACCGTGTTCAAGCGACCTACCGGCGGAAGCGCCGCCGTGCGCATTTCAGAATCCAGAAAACGCGTGACGCTCCGCACGTGCCGCTCGAAAAGGCGCGTCTCGTTATTTTTCCCCCAGAGCTCGCCCATCGAAAAAATGAACGTGTTCAGCGCCACCATGACCAGCGCCACGAGCGCGAGCGCGCACAGCACTTCGATCAGCGTGAAGGCTCCGCCGCTGCGGCGCGAAACGCGCCCGCGCCGGCGCGATGAAAATTCGCGTGGCGACGCAGAAAACGAGGGCGTGGAGCAGGTGTGTTTCACGGGATGAGTTTCAACAGCTTGTTGATTCGTTCCGTGTTCTTCGCGCGGATTTTATTTCGATCCGCGTCCTCCGCCCAGGTCGGGCGCAGCAAACGAAAATGCTGCGTGACATGCTCGGGCTTTTTCAAATCCGCCCCTGACACTTCACAATCGAAAGTCACATCGAACACGTCGGTCGTCTCGGTCGGTTCGATCTCCGCTTTCCAGCGAACCTGATGCTGATTTTCCGTGGTGAAATCGCCGCCTTGCACGACGACCTTGGGATCCGTCTCCGAGAGCAAGGCCGCACGCGCGAATCGGACATCCTGGTCGCTCGTGCTGGCGCGATTCGCCGACTCGTAGCCTGTCAGCACATTCAAATACGCGCCGCCAAGAACGACGGCGGCCAAGACGAAGATCGCCAGGGCGATCATCACCTCGATCAACGTGAAGCCTGAACGAAACACTTTCATTGCTTCCCCTCCCCGTTCTCCAAAATGCGCGCGCAGGTCCAGGGATCGATCGCGATCACCCGCGGCGTGCCGCCGCTGCGAAATTGCACACGGAAGGGCGTGCACGTGCCATCACCATAAAACGTGACGTAAGGAATCGTCTGCGTCTCGACGAGCTGGCCGCGAAGCAAAATTGCGCTGGAGCTTTTTTGCGTCGAAAGAAAATCCACCGTGAGCTCGGCCGCATCTTCGATGGGAAAACGCTCGTCGCTGTTCGGCCCCTGCGCGGAAAACGCCGCCTCTTTTTTCTCTTTGATGAAACGAAGCCGCTCTTCCTGACCGGAGAGGAGCGCACGCTTGCGCGCCTCGGCGAGCGCCTTCCAGAAAACATCCTCCGGCGTGGCCGATCTCGCTTCCGTCAACTTGACCGAACCGACGACCAGCACGCTCGCCACCAAACCAATGATCGCGAGCGTCAGCAGAACTTCCAGCAGCGTGAAGCCATCCCGGAGCGGTAAACGTCTAGCCGCACCGAGTGTTTCCGACGTCGTACTGCACCGCTGTCGCACGCTCACCAATTCTTGATGTCGTCGTCGCTTTCCTGGCCGTCAGGCCCGAGGGAAAACAGATCGTACGTCTCTTTGTTGTGCGTGCCGGGATAACGATACTGGTACGGCCGGCCCCAGGGATCGAGAGGCAGTTTGCCGTCTTGCAGGTAGGGGCCCTTCCAGCGATCCGCCTTGTTTGCGGGAGCGGTGACGAGCGCCTGCAGGCCTTCCGAGGTCGAAGGATAGTCGCCGATGTTGATGCGGTAGCTCGTGAGCGGAACCTTCATGCTCTGCTTCACGAAAATCTCCGCAGTCGTTAGCTTGGCGTTACCAAAGATTTTATCCGTGTTCGAAATGGCCAGCGTCACGAGCAGGCCAATGATCGCGAGCACGACCATGATCTCGAGCAGCGTGAAGCCGGATGTGGAGCGCAACGCGGAACGGGCGGACGAAAAACGGGGTTTGGACGTCATGGGTAGAGTTGAACGGCGGCCCGCCATTTTTGTCGAGTACGCCGTGGAGTGCGTAGACGCGCTCTCGCGAGCAAAGTTGCGCCGGACGCTGCATGGGTTGCCCACGAATCACACGAATCACACAAAAACCGTTCGGACTATTTTCCCACGGAATACACGGAAAGGAATTCATAATCAGAATCTCGGTTCTCTAAATATTTCCGTGTCGTCCGTGTTTTCCGTGGGAAAATGGTTCGGTCGTTCGTGTGTTTCGTGTGCTTCGTGGGAAAGAAAACTCACGCCATGAAACCCAAATCCCGTTTCGCGAAGCGGCCGATGTTCGGCAGCACGACGGGCAGATCCGTCGGACTCACGCCGAACCAGCTGGCCAGCGTCGCGCTGTATTCGTCCACACTCGTGCTCGGAATCCAGCGGCCCGAGCCCGTGTCGTCCGGTCCGTTCACCGTCAAATCCGGCATGCGGCCATAGATGTCGCCGCCCTTCACCGAACCGCCAACGATGAGATGATGGCTTCCCCAACCGTGATCGGAGCCATCGCCGTTGCTCTTCAGCGTGCGCCCAAAATCGGAGGCCGTGAAGGTCGTCACGTTTTCGGCGACGCCGAGTTCCTTCGTCGCGTTGTAGAAAGCCTTCAAACTATTCGCCACATCACCGAGAAGATTGGCGTGTGCGCCGCTGTTGGGATCGCCCGACACGAGCTGGTTGTCGTGCAAATCCCAGCCGCCGATCCGCGCGAAAAACACCTGGCGTTTCAGTCCGAGCTGCGCGCGAACTGAAATCAGCCGCGCGATCATCTGCAGTTGTTGTCCAAGATTGCTCGCCGGAAAAGTCGTCGAGAATGGAGTCGCGTGGGACAACACGCCCGAAAGCAGCGCGCTGTCTGCGATCGCGTTCGTGGTCATTCCCGCGAAGGCCGTTTCAAAAAGATTTTTGTTCGGCGACGACAGCACATCGCCCTGCGCTTTCGTGCGAATGCCCGCCACGCTCTTGGCTCTGGACGACGCGCCGTTGAGCGCGATGGCGCCTCGCGGGCCGACGGAATATTGGACCACGTTTCTGCCGACCTGGAACGAATTTTGGCCATTCAGGCTGATCGACATCGAGATGCTTGGGTTGCTGTTGAAAGCATTCGTGAGGTCCGCGAGCCGGCCGCCCCAGCCCGTCGCGAACGGCTTGTCGGTGATGCTGCTCTGCCACTCGACTTGCTGATCGCTGTGCGAGAAAAGCTGCAGCGGAAGCGGCACCGATTTCGCCTGATATTGCGCTTTCGTCGTGGGAACCGAGAGCGTTCCGACATTGGCCAACAGCGCGAGTTTTCCATCGTCGAACAGCTCCTTCAACGCACTCGTCGCCGGATGCAGCGCCCAGGCGCGACCGTCACTGTTTTTCGGCGTGATGCCGAGCAGGCCGGTCTGCGGCAAGGCGAGCGTGGTGCGTCCCGCGGCGTAGGTCGCATAGCCGGACGCATCGTTCGGCACGAGGAGGTTGTTCGCGTCGTTTCCGCCCGAAAGAAAGAGGCAAACCAACGCGCGATAGTCGGACGCATCCGCTCCGACCCGTGGCGTATTTGAGGCGTTAGCCAACGCGCCGAGCACGCGCAATTGAGCGAGAGCCGAGAGCATGCCGGTCGCGCTGACGGCGGCGCAGCAGGCTCCGAGAAATTTGCGGCGGGAGAGTTCGCGGGAAATGGGGTCGATCATGGCGCGCTTATTTTTGAACCGCAGCGGACTGCGTGGTGACGGTGAGGTAGATGGCCGAACGATAACGATCCGTGTCGGTCGCGCTAGCCGGCATTGCTTTCAAAGCCGACACGATGCGCTCCTGCGTCGCGGCTGGCATCGACCCGGCGCAGAGGAGAATGTTGAGCTGATCGACCAACTCGGAAGGAGATTTTGGCGAGGGCAGTCCGGAATAATCCAAGCTGATCGTCGTATCGTCCGGCTTGGCGTTGATGTAAGTGAACAGAGTGTTCGCGATGCTGATCGCCGTCGTGTCGGTGAGAATCTGGCGCTCGGGCGCGTACAGGCCGGCTTGAGCGAGCGGACCCGGGACCACGTAATTGGGCTCGAAGAAATTGAAGACCGTCGGCGAACGCAACGGAGCTTGGGCGAGTGTGCTCTCGGCGTTGAAGATATTGTAACGACCATTCCCGGCCGCGCCATTGAAGGCGCGCAGCAAGGCCGTGACGCGCAGCAACGGCTCCTTCAGTTTGCCGAACGTTTGAGAGGCCGCGACCTGCGGTGAACGCGCTTCGTAGTCGAGCAGCACCGCTTTGACTACCGCCGCGAGATCGCCGCGCACGCCGCTTCCGTTGTCCGCGAAAACTTGGGCCACGCGATAAATGTAGCCCGGACTCGGGTTGCTCGTGACGAGGCGCTGAATCAAATGCCGCGCGACGAAAGGCGGCGTATTTGGGTGATTGAAAAGCGCGTCGAGCGTGTCCTTCAGATCCTTCGCGCCGCCTTGCGCCGCAGGCAGCGTCAGGCCGCCGATGATGGTTTTCGGACCGTCATCGTGGAAGAGCGGGTTCAGCGTCATCGGCTCGATGTAGTCCTCGAGTTCGCCGCCTCCGCCGCGGAAATTGTTTCTGTTCGGCTTCGGAGTGTTGAACTGCCAGCCGGTGAAAACTCTGGCCGTTTCGCTCACGGTTTTTTGGTCGTAAGTCGGAATGGCGGCGCCGGACGCGTCCAGTTTCAGCGTGCCGTCAGGCTGTAGTTGATTCAGCCCTACAGTGAAGAGCTGCATCACTTCACGCGCGTAATTTTCGTCGGGTTCGGTCGTGGCGGTGGCTTTGCTGTTTCTGACGTGGCTGAGATAGACGCCCATCATCGGACTGAGTGTGACGTCTTCGAGCAGCGTGCGGAAGTTGCCCAAGCCATCCTTCGCGAGAAGATCGTAGTAGTTTGCGGCACCCTCCTGCCAATTTTTGACCTTCCCGTTCTCGTCGGAGATCACGAAGAGCTCGCTGAAGGCGAAGGCGACGCGCTGGCGAAGTTGATCTTTGCCCGTGACGGCGATGTTCCACCAGGCCGCCTGGCGATTTTGGCCGTTGGGCTTCTTCACCTCTTCGTTCGTGTTGAAGGCGTCGAAATCCATTTTCGTGGCCACGCGATGCGAGGAAGCGGGCAATGTGATTTGTTCGTCGATCCAGGCAGCGTAGCCCTTCGCAATCACGTCATCGATCGATGCCTTGGTCGGGCCGAAGGTCGCTTGCGCCAGGAAGCGTGATGCTTCCGCCGCAGTGGGCGTGGTTGCGGGGAGGTTTGGCGGAGCGGGAGGCGCGACGAAATTTTGCGAACCAGCGCTCGCGATGAACGATCCCGTGAGTTCGCCCGAGGGATTGTTTTCCGTGGCGACCACGACGTTGACCTTTCCCGCTTTGATCGCCGCGACGATCTGGTCAGTGGTATGGTTGCCGGTGGCCCTGATCTGCCATTTGGCGGAACTCACCTGCCCAAAAGGGATTTTCACCAGGTACGTCCCTTCCTCGCCCTCGTTGCTCAAGCGCAGATAAGAAGAGGTTTCGGCCGAGGTGAGATTCGAAAAGGAAAGATCGATGTTCGCGAAGTGCTCATCAGCGCTGAGCCGCAGCGTCGCCGAGCCATATGCGGTGGAATCTTTCACGCCGTTGCTCGTGCGCAGGTTGGCCAGATAGAGCGAACTCCCGCCATTTTCCGAAGCCGCAGGCAGCGAGCCGGCGAAACCGAGGCCGACGAGCGCAAACCAAGCGGCGAAACAGATGAAAAAAAGTCGGCGTGGGGTGAGGCTCATGAGTCTTGGCGCAACGACGCGCCACCTCCATTCCGGGTTACGATTCGTCGAGCGAGCAACCTGCAAATTTCAGAACCTGCCGCGCCACCGAAGAGTGCCCCCGCCCGGACTTGAACCGGGATGCGCGGTTTAGGAAACCGCTGCTCTATCCAGTTGAGCTACGGGGACGCAGAGAAAAAAGGGTTATGTATTCAGAGAACCAAAACCAGCCCGGAGTTGTACCAAGAGGTCTACCTTGGTGCTCGAAATGCATGGATACCCTAGGCTCTTGGACGTTCCCGCGAGCGTCAACGGCTACTTGACGACGATTTCCGTAGATACAATGTAGGCACATGAGCGGAATCACGGCAAAGGTCTTCCAGGCGGGAAATTCCAAGGCTCTGCGCCTGCCGCGCTCACTCGCAGTAAAAGCGAAAGCTTACGAGATCACACCCATGCCCGATGGTTTCATGGTCGTCGACCCCGCAGCCAAGGCGCGTCGGCTGAAAGCGCTCCGCAAGCTCCGAGCATTGCCCCCGATGCAGGAGGACTGGGCCCGTCCGTGATCGGTGGTTGGGTTCCCTCGGTGATCGATGCCGCTGTACCTGCTCGATACGAACGTCCTCTCCCACCTCGCGCGGGGGATCGATAAGAACATTTCCGAGAAGGTCGCCCGGCACGTCGAGGACTGTGTCCTATCCTCCGTGGCTTGGTACGAATTGGAGTACGGCGCAGCCCGTAGCTCCGATCCTGCAAAGTCGGCCGATAGGCTGACGCTGCTTCGCTCGGTCTTCCCCTTCGTCAGGCCTTTCGGCGAAGAGGAGGCCACCGAAGCGGCGTTCGTGCGTGCCTATCTTGAAATGCTCAAACCCAACGCGCAGCCCATCGGACCGCATGACGTGCTCCTGGCTGGCCATGCACTCGCGCTGGGTGCGGTGCTCGTGACGCGCAACGTGCGCGAATTCAGCCGCATCCCACGCCTCGCCCTCGAGGACTGGCAGGCACCCACCTGAAGCCACCACGCATTTTTTTGCACGATTTTCGCCGTTGAGCAATCGGTTCGGATTTAGCCACAAGGAGGCGCAACAAAACGCAAAGGGGATTCTCCGTCGGCGACGTTGCTGGAAATTTCCGCGCCAAAACGCGGTTGAGGTGTTGGTTTGTAACTCCAAACCAAACCGACCGCGGCCGAGCGACGAATGTCTGAGCCGCGCCGCAATAAAAAATCCTC
This sequence comes from Opitutaceae bacterium, assembly GCA_035765635.1. Lineage (GTDB taxonomy): Bacteria > Verrucomicrobiota > Verrucomicrobiia > Opitutales > Opitutaceae > EW11. Next base: position 60,270 of record DASTWZ010000036.1, on the reverse strand, counting down.
TTTGCGTATTTTGTGAGCCTCTTTGCGGCCAAAAAAATCGGCCGAGCCGCGGCCTCAGCGGCCTAGTTTTCGCAGGCCTTTGTTGATGCGCTCGGTGTCGCACACGGCCGGGTCGTACGTCGGGCCGAGCCATTCCAGCCATTCGCGGCCGAGGTCTGTATTGGGTTCCTTGATACACGCCAGCATGTCGTGAAATGCCTCCAGCCCGCCGCAATCCTCCGGCGGCCCGGCCCGCTCGCCGGCGGTGCAGATCGGATAGGCCACGCCTTTTTCCATCGCGATGGTCTTCTCGACGCGCACTTCCACCTGCCAGCCCTCCCCGAAAAGATACTCGTAGAGCAGGCGATCGCGCGCGCCGAAGTCGAGATCAGCCAGGGTCACGTCGCGATCATCCTCGATGTTGATCTCGTCTTTCCGAAGCGGATTTCCAAAGCGCAGTTCGTCGATCGTGAAAACGTGCGTTTGATAATCGTACCAATCGAGCGCGACCTGTATGCAGTCGTGCAGCCGGGTCAGCCACATCGATTCGCGCACAAGTAATCGGCGCCAGACACGAGGCGTGCACCCGACAACCTGCAGCCGCAGGGAAAAAACTTTTTCGAGAGGTTTCTTTGCGCCGGCACCTTTGCCCTCATGCAATCCGATCATTCGGTGAGCACTAGAGAACTCGACTGACGCTGCAAGGCCGAGGTCAGTCGTACGTTTAGAGGCTGAGGCGAAAGCGATTTACTCCGCTCATCCCGCACGTCCTCCGCAGAGCGAGCGCGCACCAGCCCGATGCGCGTTCATTTTTAATTTTGCTCAATTCCGCTTCATTCCCGCCCTCTGGATAACATGAAGGCCGCCCCTTTCGGAGCGGCCCGCATGACCTAACACCAAGCAAACCGTAAGAACTACAAACAAGTACCGTTCTCCAGGAACGGTGCTGACTACACGGAGGTAGACGGGGCACTTCCGAATTCGCTCAAAAATATTTTGAGAATTCCGGAGGCCGCTCCGTCGCACTTACGGCACAATCTCCTGGTGTACCGTCACGGGTTTTGTGAGCGGTGTGCTCTTCAGCGCATAGCGAAAGGTGCGTCCTTCGTAATTTCGGAAAACGACTTCGTCGTCGGTGATCTTCTCCACGTAATCGGGATTCACCGGCACTTTTCCGCCGCCGCCAGGGGCGTCGATCACGTACTGCGGAACGGCGTAACCCGTCGTGTGACCGCGCAACGCCTGGATAATCTCGATGCCTTTCCGCACATCGACTTTGAAGTGCGAGCCACCGGTGATCAGATCCATTTGATACAAATAATAGGGTCTAACCCTCATGCGCAGGAGGCGGTGGACGAGCGCTTTCATCACATCAGCGTCGTCGTTCACCCCTTTCAGCAGCACGGATTGGTTGCCCAGCGGCACGCCGGCGAAGGAGAGGCGTTCGCACGCATCGCGCAGCTCGGCCGTGCACTCCTTCGGATGATTCACGTGGATGCTCATCCAAATCGGCCCGTAACGCTTCAGAATTTCGCAAAGCTCCGGCGTGATGCGCTGCGGCAGAAACACCGGAATGCGCGAACCGATGCGGATAAACTCCACGTGTTTGATCGCCCGCAAACGACTCAACAAATGCTCGAGTCGCTTGTCGGAAAGCAGGAGTGGATCGCCGCCGGAGAGCAGCACATCGCGGATTTCCGGATGTGACTCGATGTAACGCAGCCCCTGCTCGTATTCGGGATGAAAATTATAGTCCTGCGCATTGCTGACCAGGCGGCTGCGCGTGCAATAACGGCAATACGAAGCGCAGCGATCCGTCACCAGAAAGAGCACGCGGTCAGGATAGCGATGCACCAGGCCCGGCACCGGCGAGTGTTCATCCTCGCCAAGGGAATCCAGCATCTCCTCAGCGCTCGTGATCGACTCGCCCTCGCGCGGGATGACCTGCAGCCGAATCGGGCAATTTGGGTTGTCGCGGTCGATCAGGTTGAAGAAGTACGGCGTGATCGCCAGGGCCAGCTTGTGGCCGGCGAACGCGATCCCTCGACGCTCCTCGTTCGTCAGAGGAATCATCTTCTCCAACGCATCGAGGGTCGTGATGCGGTTCTTCAACTGCCAACCCCAGTCTTTCCAGTCCGACTCGGGAATATGCTGCCAATGACCCTGTCCCTCAAACCAGGCGGCGCGGTCTTCTGTGTAAGGCATGATAGTTGACTGAAAGGTCGAATAGCGTTTCGCGTCTGTCAAATGCGCGGAAAAAAGAAGCCGTTTTCCGAGGAATTTCCGGCGATTTCAGTTTTCACGATAAAACCCTTGGCAGGGTCGGCGCAGGGGTTTTTCTTTTGGCTTTAATGTCCACATTGAAGCCAGGAGTTCTCGCCCTCGAAGATGGCACCGTTTTTCACGGTCTCGCTTTCGGCGCTGATGCCACGATTGCCGGTGAATGCGTGTTCAACACCTCGATGACGGGCTATCAGGAAATCCTCACGGATCCCTCGTATTTTGGCCAGATCGTCACCATGACCGCGCCGCAGATCGGCAACTATGGCATCAACGATGAGGACAACGAAGCCGCCGCCCCGAAAGTGTCGGGTTTCGTCGTGCGCGAGCTTTCTCCGATCGTCAGCAACTGGCGGAGCAAGACCTCTCTCGGCGAATACCTCAAAAAGTACGGCATCCCTGGCATCAGCGAAATCGACACCCGCGCGCTGACAAAAAAGCTTCGCGTCACCGGCGCGATGCGCGCCTGCCTGAGCACGCTCCCTCTTTCGGATGCGGAAGCCGTGAAACGCGCCCGCGAATGGCGTCAGATGGCCGGCTCCGATTACGTGAAGGACGTCACCAGCCCCAAGCCCTACACTTGGAGCGTCACGGATCGCACGAATCAGCCTTATTTTCCCGTCGGCACGACAATGAACGCGCCGGGAGTGCCCGCGAAAAAGTTCAAAGTCGCGGCATACGATTTCGGCGCGAAGCACTCGATCTTTCGCAAGCTGGCCCAGCACGGTTTCGAGCCGCAGGTCATCCCAGCGACAGCCACGCCCGAGCAGATTCGCGAGATGAATCCGGATGCAGTGTTTCTCTCGAATGGCCCCGGCGATCCGGCGGCGTTGCCCTACATCCACAAGACGGTCACGGCCCTCCTGCCCGACTACCCAATTTTCGGTATCTGCCTAGGCCATCAAATGCTCACGCACGCGCTCGGCGGCAGCACGTTCAAGCTGAAGTTCGGCCATCGTGGCGGCAATCAGCCCGTCAAGAATCTCGAGACCGGCAAAGTCTCCATCACGGCCCAAAACCACGGCTTCGCAACCGATCCGAAGTCGCTCGAAAACAAGGGCGTGATCGTGACGGAAATCAATTTGAACGACAACACGGTCGAGGGCCTGCGGCACAAGGACTTGCCCATCTTTTCCGTGCAATATCACCCCGAAGCCGCCCCCGGCCCGAATGATGCCGATCCGCTCTTCGTCGATTTCTACAAGATGATCGAGAAGCGGAAAGCAGGGAAGATCTGAGGAAGGCTGAAGGGCCGAAGGCTGAAAGCTGAAGGCTGAAGGCTGAAGGCTGGAAGCTTAGATTAGGGCTGAAGGGTTGAAGACTCAGGCGACAAGGACGTAACTCCCGGAGCGGTCGCCAGGCTCCGTCCTGGCGAGCGCGGTCTGCGGAGCGCAGGCGTCCCGCCTGCTCCTACTTAGCTGCCGACGAGCGCTTCGAATTTCGCGGCGTCTTCAGGCGTATCGACGCCGATGGTTGGGTCCTCCGTCACGCCGACGGCGATGTTGTAGCCGTTTTCCAAGACGCGCAGCTGCTCCAACTTCTCGATTTGCTCGAGCCGACCAAGGGGGAGTTTGGCGAACTTCTCCAAAAGGTCCGCTTTGTACGCGTAGAGCCCGAGGTGCTTGAAGCAGGGATTCGAGGCCACCCAAGCGTCATCGACCCGGCCGCCTAGATCCCGCGCGAAAGGCATCGGCGACCGCGAAAAATACAGTGCCCGCCCCTCGCTCCCGAACACGACTTTCACCTGATTCGGATTGGCGAAATCAGCCGCCTTCTTGAACGGCGTTCCAAGCGTCGCCATGTCGGCTTCCCCCGCGATCAAGTCCGCCAATTGCCGCAATTGCGAGCGGCTGACGAGGGGCTCGTCGCCCTGCACGTTGATCACGTAGTCCGCGTGGATCTGCCGGTTCGCTTCCGCGATACGATCCGTGCCGCTTTGATGTTGCGCGCCCGTCATCACCGTCTGGTGGCCGGCATCGGCCAGGCATTTTTCGAGCAGCGGATGGTCCACCGCGAAGGCCACTGGAAACTCCGGTGCCTGCTGGCGAATGCGGTCTGCAACCCACAGCACGAGCGGGCGGCCTTTAATGAGGTGCAACAACTTACGCGGAAAGCGCGTGGATTCGAGACGGCATGGCACGATGATCGCGGTCTTGGGCATCGGGGCGCAGCCTGAGCTGCGGTTTTTGGGGTTGCAAGCCGACCACTCGCCGGAACCATACGTCGGAACTACGCATGGACAAAAACGAGAGCACGGCCACGAACAAGCAGTTCGTTAAAGAACTCGTGGTGCACAACAAAATGGGCATTCACGCACGGCCGGCCGCCATGATCGTACGCATCACCAACAAGTTCAAAGCCGACGTCTTCGTCGAAAAAGACGATGAACAGGTGAATGGAAAAAGCATCATGGGTTTAATGATGCTGGCTGCTGGCAAGGGCTCGAAGGTCAAGTTCCTCGCGACCGGCGACGATGCTCCGCAAATGCTGACCGAGCTGGAGCAGCTCTTTACGCGGAAGTTCGACGAGGCCTGAGCCGCCGCGGGTTGGGGTGCCCACGAATCACACGAATCACACCAATTTCAGAATTCTGAAAATTTCCCACGGAAGTCACGGAATCCACGGAAATGAGAATTCGAAAAATCCGATCTGATCGGTTTTTCTATTCCATGTTATCCTTGTGGTCTGTGGGAAACGTTCCGGCCGATCAGGTCTTGGTGTGATTCGTGTGATTCGTGGGCAAAAAGATCGACCCTGGTGCCAGGCTACAGCGCGAAAAATCTTTTCGCGTTTGCGCTGGTCACGGCGGCCAATTCCTCCAGCGAAACGCCAAATAGCGTGGCCGCATACTCCGCGGTGTGGCGCACAAAAGCGGGTTCATTCGGTTTACCGCGGTGCGGCATGGGCGTGAGGTAAGGCGCATCCGTTTCCAGCATGAAGCGCGAAAGCCCTTGCAGCTTCGCGGCCGCACGCACCGTTTCCGCGTTCTTGTAGGTCAAAATCCCCGTGAACGAACCGACCGCCCCGCGGCGCATCAACTCGCCCATTTCCGCTTCGCCCTCGACGAAGCAGTGAAACACGACGCGCCCCCACTCCACCCCGCTCGCATCGATCATCTCGACGCATTCGCGAAACGCGCCTCGCGAGTGGATCACGACGGGACAGTCGAGCTGTTTGGCGATGCGCAGGCCTTCGGCGAAGGCAGCGCGCTGCCATCCGAAAATTTTCTCCGCGGCAGCCTCATCATTTTTCGGCAGATGAAATCGATCCAGTCCGATCTCACCCAGACCCACCGGTTTTAGCCGTGTGTCCTCGCGCCAAAACGCCTCGATCTGCGCGAGCGCCTCCGCCCAGTTTTCATCCACGGAGCACGGATGCAGGCCAACCGTATAACGAACAACAGCGGGGTGCGTCTCGGCCAACTCGCGATAAAGCGACCAATCGTCCGGAGCCGTGCCGATGGTGATCATCGTATCCACGCCGGCACTACGGGCGCGCTCGAGCGCGGGCTCGAGCGTTCCCTGGCGCGCAAAGCTGTCGAGGTGCGTGTGTGTATCGATCAAGCCCATTGGCGAAAACGATCCGTCAGCGCAGATAAAGCGCGGCGTATCGATCTTTCAAATACCGGATCAGATGCTTCGGCGACAAGGGTTCGCCAGTGATGTGCTGAACCAGTGCGCGCGTGTCGTAGCGCTTGCCTTGTTCATGCACATTTTTCCGCAGCCAATTCAAGAGCCACGAAAAATCGCCGCGGGCAAAATCCTCCTCGAGACCCGGTCGCTGCGAGAGCGCGAAATACCAGAGCTGCGCCGCCATCATGTTTCCGATGCAGTAGCTCGGAAAATAACCAAACGATCCGTCGCTCCAATGCACATCCTGCAGCACGCCTTCGCGATCGCTGCGGGGCGTGAGGTCGAGCAGAGATTTCGACGCCGCATTCCACGCCGCCGGGAGATCCGCGACTTTCAGCGTTCCAGCAAAGAGAGCCTGCTCGATCTCGAAGCGCAAAATGATGTGCAGATTGTACGTCACTTCATCCGCATCGACGCGGATCAAGGTCGGCTCGACGGCGTTGATCGCGAGATACAGATCGTCCGAGGAAACTCCGGCCAACTGCGTCGGAAATGCAGTTCGGAATTTCGGCTCGAAGAATTTCCAGAAGCCGCGGCTGCGCGCGACTTGGTTTTCCCAAAGACGACTTTGCGATTCGTGCACGCCCATCCCCACGCTTTGTCCGAGCGCGGTGTGATGCTGATCGCGCGGCAAGCCCTGCTCATAAAGGCCGTGCCCGGTCTCGTGAATGGAACTGAAAAGCGAATCGAGCGGATTGTCCGGATCGAAGCGCGTCGTCATGCGCACATCCGAGCCCGTCCCCGAGCAGAACGGATGCAGCGACACGTCGAGGCGACCGCGCCGATAGTCGAAGCCCATTTTCGCCGTCACTTCGCGGAGAAACTCCGCCTGCTCCTCGACAGGAAATCTGCGAAACAAATCCGTGCGCGCTTTGATCGGTGAGTTCACGATCGCTTTCACGAGCGGCACCAACTCGCGCCTGAGCTCCGCGAACAATTGCCCGACGACCTCCGCCGTCATGCCTGGATCATGGCGATCGATCATGTAGTCGTAGGGCTTGTCTCCAAAATTCAAATACGCCGCCTCCTCCTTCGCCATCGCGAGGTTCTGCTCCAGCACGGGCGCGTACTGCGAAAAATCGTCGGCGCGTTTCGCCGCGGCCCAGGCATGATACCCGCGACTCGCTTGCTCGGCCTTGCGCCTCACGAAATCGGGGGGAAGTTTTGTTTCCCGATCGTAGTCGCGACGCGCCCAGTGAATCACGGTTTGCTCGTCGGAGCTGTGCGCTGCACGCTCGATTTCTAGTTCGTCGAGCAGTTCGCCAATTCGAGAGTCGGTGGCCGCTTCATGAGCGGTGCCCGCCACGATCGCGCGCTGCTCGGCGCGTTGATCCGCGCTGTCCGGCGGGAGATTTACTTGTTCGTCCCAACCGAGCAGGTCGCCGACACTGGCGAGCAGTTGAGCGCGTTTCAGTTTATCTGTGAGTTCGTGGAAGGCGGCGGAGGAGGACATGGAAAATGCTGGCGTGATCGGGAGTGGCGAAGGTTCGCTTCACCACTCGATCGATCACGCCTGTCCCCGTCTCAGTGCCGAATGCATGAACACCGAGAGTCAGACCAATCAAAGCGAGTGGGAAATGCCACACGGCATAACCGCTCGCGATTTATCCGCCGATGGCAAGCACCGGCAAAATGATCTCAATCGGCCGCGATGCGCACGTCGCCACCACTCGTGCGGAGCGTCAGCGTCGGTCCACCACCGCGCACGTTCGCCACGAGCTTCGACTTTCCGTTGCCGCCGCTCTGCACGTCCACACCGGAGCCACTCACGCGAACAGCTCCGCCGGACGTGCTCGCATCGAGATGCACCGCCGCCTCGGCGCCGATTTTCGCCGTGACGTTGCCACCGGAGGTGCGCAACTCGCAATCCCCTTTGGGCGCTCTGGCAAACGTGGCGCTCACATCGCCGCCCGAGGTCGTGGCGGAAAGGATCCCGCCGGCCGAATCCACGTGAATGTTTCCGCCCGACGTGTGCAGCGAAGCATCGCCATCGACCTGGCTGACGCGGATGTCTCCGCCGGATGTATTCGCGTCGACACTACGCGTGACGCCGCGGATTTCGATGTTGCCGCCGGAGGTGCGAACCTCCGCTTTGCCGTCGATATCGCCCAGCTTGATGTTGCCACCCGAGGTCTTCGCGTCGACCGCGCCGTTGAGGTCAGCGACTTCGATATTCCCACCCGACGTCTTCAAATTCGCCTCGTATTTTTTCGGCACGATCACGTCGAAGCTGACGTACACGGGCGTGGATCCCGAGTGCCAGAAACCACCCAGCTTCGCGCCCTCGTATTTCGCGAAAGCGGATACATCGTTGCCATGCTGTTCGATTTCGACGCGAAGCTGCTTCGACACGTCGTCGGCCTCGCTTTCGCTGTCGGTGCGGAAGCGTTCGTGGGCGACGACCTTCACCTGATCCGAGTCGCCGGTTGAAACGTTGATATTGCCGCCGGACGTCTCGACTTTGAGCGTGCCGCCGGGAGAAACAGTGAACGTTTTCTCGACCGTGCGCTCGATCTTGGCCTGCACGACCAGCGGGGAAAGCGCGCCAATGGCGGCGAAAGCGATGAGGATTTTCGGGTTCATACGATACCCCGAAAACCCGGCAGTGCGGAAAAAGTTACACGGACTTTTTCGGACTCAGACCTTGGCGCTGTTGTCGCAGCGATAATGCACCATCGAACGGCGCATCGCGTGCGCCCGCATCGCAGCGTCCTTGGCCTGATCGCGGCGCTGCACGCCTCCGCCGGCGTTCTGATTGGCGGCAGCCTCGCTCTCGTTGGCCGCAGCAACGGAGAGCAGGAGCAATCGTTCAGCCGCGTCAGAAAGCCGCACGCGTGGAAAATCCGTGTGAGCACCGAGCCAGCGGACGAGTTGGGTCAATGGCGGCGACGGGCTGGTGGTTCCGGTCGAGCCGGTGCTGCTGCTGGTGCTGCTCATAGCGTCTGTTTGGCGAAAGCTTGTTTCCAGTCGTCGGGCTTGAAACCGACAAGACCGAAATTCGGCGCGAGCAGGAACGGCCGCTTCACCAAATTGCCGCGGCTGGTCATGAGACTCAGTGCCTCGCGCTCGGTGAGCGTCGGGAATTTATCCTTCAACTGCATGTCGCGATAATCCTGCCCCGAGGAATTGAAGAGCTTCTTCAATTCACCTCCCTGAAACGCCAGCATCTTCCTCAGCTCAGAAACGCTCGGCGGCGTTTCGCGAATAGGCCGTTCTTCGAAGGCGACGCCCCTCGCGCGCAGCCATTTCGTGGCGTCGCGGCATGTGCTGCAGTTGGAATAGGTATAAATGACGACGGCGGACATTCGGAGAGGACGGAAGGCGAAGGCTGACGAAACGGAAGAGGAAGCGAAGGATAAAGGTATGCGAGGATGCGGCTGGCAGTTTGTCGTCGCCGAGTTCGCCGCGCCGCTTCGCGCAGGGTGATGAATGCCGGCGAGGACGCCAGCGCTCCCAGAGCCTCCTGCGCCTTGAAAAGGCGCACTCCGGCGGCCGAACGTCTCGCCGAGTGCCGGGGATCCGCCGAGCGTCGGCGTCTCGCCGATGTCGGCCTCTGGGAGCGCTGGCGTCCTCGCCGGCATTCAGCGGCATTCAGCCGCATTTGGCGCCTCTTCGCGATGCAGGCCTGAGGCCTGCGCTCCGCGAGCCGTCGCGGTCGCGTTTGGAAACGCGACCGCTTCACCTTCCTCGCGTACAGCCTCCAGATTCCTTCAGCCTTTTATCTCAGCCTTCAGCTTTCTATCTCAGCCTTCAGCATTCAGTTTTCAGCATTCAGCCTTCAGCCTTCGTCTTCCCTATCTTCCTCCCGTCGAGCCGTTCGAGGTTGAATTATCCGTGGATGCACGTGGCGTGGTCGTGCTGTTCGTCGAATCCATGTCAGAGCTGGAGGGGTTGTTCGTCGACGTTCCCGACGGCGACGTGCTGCTGCTACTGCCGCTATTGTTCCAGTTATTCATGCCGCTGAGATTATTGGCCGAGGCTTGCACGCGGCCTACTGCGCCCATGTAGGCCTGATAGTTGGCCGCAAGCTCAGAGCGGGCGGATTCCCAGCGGTCCTGGGACGCGTTACGCGCGTCTCGCAGGCTGCGCTTCAAATCCTTTTCGCGCGTTTCGAGATCGTCCCAGGCCGACTTGAAATTCGATCGGGCGTCGCCTTCCAGGTTCTTGCCCTGCTTTTTAGCGGCTTTCAGCTGGTCTTTCTGCGCGTCGAGTTGCTGTTCGACATCGTTGATCGTCTGACTGCGCGTGTTGTAGTCCGCCGCCTGCAGCGTGCTCGCGAGCGGATCAGCGGCGCCGGAAAACGGAGTTCCGGTCATGCTGCTGCGGTCGTTCGTCAAGCCGGGCGCAGTGGCGTTGGAACGATTGGACGAGTTGTTCGGAGAAATGGTGTTCGCTCGCGAATCGTTCGCGGTGCTCGTTCCGCTGTTGTAGGTCGAAGAGTTGTTGGCGTCGCTGGGATTGGACGTCGTCGAAGAGCTGCGAGAACTCGAATCCGCCAGAAGGACTCCTCCGCTCAAGAGTGAGCCGACCGCGATCAAAGAGGCGTAACGTGCGATAGTTTTCATGGATTTTCGTCGTTTCTGAATTGAGGTGGAAACGCCTCGAATTGCCTACGACGTGCCAGATCGCGGCTTCTCTCCGCAATGCGCGCGAGGCGTGAAAGATGAAATATTTCGCGCCTTCTCTTTCGCCTGCTTCCGATTGCAAAACTCCGGTGCGGTCGTTCGCCGGGTGTCGCAGGATGCAATCGCTCAATGATCCGCCGAAAGCGTCGCGGCGGTTTTTCCCCGCGGGAGCAATTGGATGAACTGATCCGTGCGGTTGTTTCTCACCGTCGTGAATCGCGCGAAAATTGGAAGGTGCTGGGAAAATCCCGAGCCGTTTCCCTTGAAGCTCCACGGGATGGGCTGGCCCTCCGGCGTGGCGTTGAGATTTTCGAATGCGCCGACGCTGAAAGAATTATCCACATATTGAATACCGCGAAAATCGTAGAGCCCGCGCGAAACGACCATCTGCATGAAGGTGCTCCAGCCGTCGCCATACGGTTCGCTGCCGCGCGCGGGTCGAGGCAGCTCATACCAGAGGTTATAGAAAACGTTGGCGCCGCTGCGCAGCTGCATCTCGTCGCCGCGAGCCTGCAGCACGTCCTGCAGGGCGGTTCGCGCAAAACCGAAACGGGTTTTCTGGTCGTAGAAACAACCGAGGTCGCCCGCGATAAGAATATCCGCGTTCGGATTCACCGCCAGAATTTGATCGAGCCGTTCGTGCAAAGTCTCGGCGGCGGCCACGCGGTCGCGCTCCGCCCGAAGGTCCGAAGCTTCGTAGGGCCATTGAACGTTGAACAAATAAAGCGGGTAAGCCTCGACCTCGACTTGCACTTCCATCATCGCAGGCGCCGTCGGCAGCGGGTACGTGCGCACCGCGCCGATCGGGAAACGCGTGAACACGACGTTGAGATGGGTGATGTAGCGCCGCGAATCCGGCGTGATTCCGTCATCGGCCGCCGCCACGCGATAGCCGGTCAAGCCGCGGTCGGCCATGGTCTTGAGGAGCAGCCCTTCCACCGGAATCTTCGCCACGTCACGCGAGTAGAGCGCCCCGAGCATGTCCTCGATCTTCGTGTCGGCGTAGCGCTTCAGCATCCCTTCGTGGTCGAACACGTAGCGCGCGCTCCGAAAATCGCGTTCGAACTCCTGGAAAATGATCACATCGGGCCCGCGGCCGTCCTCGAATTGCTGCAGCACGCGCGTGATGTTGATCATCTTCGTCAGCAAGTGCTCCCGCGTGTATCGACTGGGTCGATACTCCGCAAAATTCGTGCGGCCGTCGAAGTTCGTCAGGTTTTCCAGATTGTAGACGACGACCGTGAAATCCCGCCCCGCCAGACAGGGCGACGCCAGGGCGAGGAGAAGCACGGAAAAAGGGAACAACCAGCGAATCATGAAGCGATTCGCGGAATCCTGAATGCCCTCGGAAGCGACGCCAGCTTCAGGTCGTCAGTAAACAGTCAAAGTAGCGAGCGGCGTACCTTTCCCTTCCCACGCCTCGAAAAACAAAGGGCCGGCTTCGCGGAGGAAGCCGGCCACCAACAGTATCACGTGTTGTTTGTTTGATGAGTCTTGGCTGGAAATTGTTAGGGCACAGCGGCGGACAAAAATCGGCGGCAGCTTTTCATAAACTTTCGTCCGGGAGTAAGCGCGTCCATCGTGTTCTCTTTTGGAAAAAGGTTTCGCAAAAAATTTTCGTTTGGACGCGGAACAAATATCCAAATTTTCGCGCCAATTCTTCTCCTCAACATGCCTCGAAAATCCCTCGAAAAAGCGAAGATCCTGGACGTGCGTGACCTGCGTCTCGTGCGTGGCAAAGCGACCATCCTCAACGGCATTTCCTGGACGGTTTACCGAGGCCAACACTGGGCAATTGTCGGACCGAACGGCTGTGGAAAAACCTCGTTGCTGCGCACGCTGACCGGCTACTTGTCCGCCACGGCCGGCGAAATCAGCCTGCTCGGCGAACATTATGGCGAGACCGACTGGCGTGATTTGCGGACGCATATCGGCCTCGTGACGAGTGCGCTCCAGCCTTCCATTCCGCCGGCGGAGCGCGCGCTCGACACCGTCGTCAGCGGGAAATTCGCGCAACTCGATTTGTGGGCCAAAGTCACGCGACGCGAATACGAGGAGGGCCGGCGCTGGCTTGCGCATGTCGGTCTGTCCTACCTCGAAAATCGCGAGTGGCTTTATCTATCCCAGGGCGAACGTCAGCGCGTCCTGATCGCGCGCGCGCTGATGGCACATCCGCGTTTGCTCATCCTCGACGAGCCCTGCGCTGGCCTCGATCCGGTCGCGCGAAAGACGTTTCTCGATTTCCTGCAGGGGCTGGCCAAGTCGCCGCTCAGTCCCGCGCTCGTGCTGGTCACGCATCATGTCGAGGAAATCGTCCCGGCCTTCACCCATGCGCTGCTGTTGCGCGTCGGCTCGGTCGTGGCCGCCGGTGAACGCAAGTCCACGCTGACGAGCCGCCATCTTTCGCACACTTTCGATCATCCGATTCGGCTCCGCGCAAAAGGCGGCACACTTAGCTTAAGTGTCCTGCACCGGAGTCGAAAGAAGAGAGGGTGAACGTCACGGACTTCGTCGAAAGTCTCGGTCTCTCCCATCCTCTCACTTACGCCGCGCTCTTCATCGCGGCGTCCTTGCTCATGATCTGGCGCCTCGAGGCGATGGGGCGTCATGGGCTCGAGGGCACGGCGCTCGGAACCTTGATCACGCCCTACTGTTCGGGCCTGGGTAATCTGCTCTTCGTGTACTTGATTTTTCGCGACGGAGGGGCCGGCAGCGGAGCGGAAGTAATGACGAACTGCCTGGTCAACAACGTCACGAACCTCACGCTGGTCCTCGCATTGCCCGCAGTGATCTGGGGCCTCGAGATCGTTCCGCAATCGTCGTCGTCGGCCAAAAGCGGAAAAGGAAAGCCGCAGAAAAAAGCGCGGACCGCGCATAGTGGAAAAGTGGAGACAGAGAAACGGCTGAGCCGGTTGTCGCTCACGCTCACCCTCGCGGCCGTCGCGTTTTTCACCGGCACGGCCTGGGCCCTCGGCGCCGACGGCAAACTCGATTCCACCGATGGCCTCGTCTTGGTCGGGCTGTTTCTATTTTGGCAGTGTTTCCAGGTGATCGACGTGATGAAGCACAACGTGCGGCAGAAGAAAACCTTCAGCCCCATGTTCTATGTCGATCTGATTGGCGTGCTCATCGGAGCCGTTCTGTTGTACATCAGCCTCGATTGGTTGACGCATTGGCTCGGCACGCAGAAATCCGGCTTCATCAGCCAAGCCAACATCGGCTGGCTCTCCGGCTGGCTCATGGTTTTGCCGAATGCGTTGCTCGCGCTCTATTATGGCGCGAAGGGCCGGGCCGACGTGGTCTACGCCTCCCAAGTCGGCGACGGGCACATCTGCATTCCCCTCTGCGTCGGCCTTTACGCGTTGCTCAAGCCGCTGGCGCTGCCGGCTTTTTTCACGACGAGCCTGCTCATCCTGGCCGCCGCTCTCGTGGTCCACTTCATTGCGGTGGTCGTCCTCGGCCGCCTCCCCCGCTTCATCGGCTGGGGGCTGATCGCCGCGTATTCGTATTTTGTATACACCGGCGTGCTGAGCTGAGCCGCGGCTGGTGATTTTTTAGCCTACGATCTGGGCCGCAAAAAGGCGCAGAAGGCGCAAAGAAGATTTCGGGTTTGCGACGTCGCTCGCAATGGCCGCTCCGCAACGCGGTTGGGGTATTGGTTTGTAACTCCAAACCAAAGAACCAGACCGCGGCCGAGCGACGACTGTCTGAGCCGCGTCGGACCTAAAAAAGTCCTCTTTGCGCTTCTTGCGCCTTTTTGCGGCCCCAAAAAAATCGCGGCTCAAACCAGCGGGTCGGCGCGGAATTTTTCCGTGAGATCGAGCAATGGCTTTTGCGCCTTCAGCCAGCGCGGATCCTGGCGCAGATCGCTCAACGTGCCGTAGGTGTTGTTGCAGAAAATGAAAGCCTGCTCGCCGATTCGCACGCAGCCGTCGAAGCGCGATCCGGTGCCGTCCTGCGCGAACTCGAAGTCGCCCACCTCGTATTCGCGGCTCTGCATTTCGCGCGCGAGCGGGACAGAATCGGCATGGAAGTTTTTCTTGAACGACTCGGCTCGCGGACCCTCGTAAGAAAGCACCTGCGGCCCCTTGCTGCCGAAGACCACGATCGCCCATTCGTCGAAGACCGGCTTTTGATAAAGCGTATCCATAGTTTCACGACAGCGGCGGACATTCTGCAGGGCGGTCTCGAGATTCATTTCCCGCCCATTCCGCGGGAAGCGCGCTCCCACCTCCAGATTTTTTTGGTCAACGTTTCGCAAAACTGCCGCCCGCGATGAGCGCCAAGATCGCGACAAGGCCCCCTCTGGCGAAAAAAAGAGGCGGGCTCAATCGAGCCCGCCCCGATGTCGCACAGCTCACAAGCAGGACTACCGCTTGCCAATTGTTTCGGAAAGAAAGGCCTCGACCTCGCGCCAGGAACGCCGCGCCGCGGGCTCGTTGTAGCCAATGCCATCCAAATTGTTTTTCTTCGCCAGCCGATCCGCGTCCGGATTCGAAAACGCGTGAATCGCATTCGCGTAGCTCACCAATTGATAATCGGTTTTCGCCTCGTTCATCGCCTTTTGGAAAGCCTGGACATCCTCCGGTTTCACGAACGGATCGATCGCGCCGTGCAGCACGAGAAATTTTGCGTGCGTTTTCTCGAGCGCCCCAGCCGGCGCAGGAATCAAACCGCCATGCACCGTGATCACTGCGGCGAGCGGCGCGCCGTCGTACGCCAGAGCGAGAGCCGTCGTCCCGCCGAAACAATAGCCCATGACCGCGACGCGCTTCGAATCGACCGAGTCGACCTTGAGCAACTGATCGAGCGCGGCGTGCGCCCGCTCCGCCATCAGCGGTTTCCCATAAAATGGACCGGACAATTGCTTCGCTTTTGCCGCGTCTTCCGTCACCACGCCGGCGCCGTACATGTCGACCGCGAAGGCCACATAGCCTAGCTTAGCCAACTCATCGGCGCGGCGTTTCGTGTAATCGTTCAAACCCCACCACTCCGGAATAACGAGCACACCTGGGCGTGAGCCTTTCGCTTGATCATCATAGGCCAGATAGCCTTCGAGCTTCACTCCGGCGTGCTCGTAGGGCACCGCCTTCGTGATCAATTTAGCCTGCGCGCCGACCGCGGCAATGAGGAGGAGAGAAACAACAAACGACAGTTTCTTCATGTAGTGGAAAAAGGGATACAGGCGACGAGGACGCGGCGACGTTTCGCGCCGGCGTGGCTCACGTCACGTACACGCCCTGGACGTAGGTGCGCAGTTGATCCGCCTCGGCTCGATGCGAGTCGACCATCCAGCTCATCACGTCGCCAATCGATATCACCCCTTGCACACTGCCCGTCGCCGGATCGATGACCGGCAAATGCCGGCAGCGCCGCTCTGTGATCACGCGCATGACGTCCTCAATCGTGTCGTGCGGCGTGGCCGTCACGGGATTGTGCGTCATGACATCCGCCACGCTCGTCATTTCCGGCGAGCGCCCCGCCGCCACCACCCGCGTCAAGACGTCGCGTTCGGTGAAGATGCCGACGAGTTGATCGCCCTGAGTCACAATCACGGAACCTACTTTGTGCAGGTTCATCGCGTGCACCGCGTCTGCCACTGTCGCCAGCGCGGCCACGGCAAACACCGACGAGCCCTTACGGCTCAACAGCACTGCAATGGGGGTATTCATAGCTAAAGAGCACCGCTACTCTAACGCGTGAAAGCCGTTCGACAACCCGCATTGTTGAATTCACCGCCGAAAAAGAGAGTCCAGCGCACCGAGGCTTTTTACGGGCGCTGTCTTCTTGTCGCCGGTTGACGTCACCAGGGGCGGCTTCTGCGGCGGCGCAGCCGACCCAGCTGCTGGCTGCGCGCCAGCGGATCTCGCCGGCGTTTCATCGGCCATCGCGACTCCGCTCTTCAGCGCAGCCAGTGCGCGCTCCATTTTCACGAGGGAAACAGGCTCCGCGGTGCCGAGTTCCTGCGCGAATAAACTCACGCGCAGCTCCTCGAACAACCAGCGAAAAGACTCTTCCGCCGGCGTCGGCGCCGAAGGTTTGCGCAGGATTTTTTCCACGGCTGCTGCGTACGGCGCGAGAAGCCGAAGCCGCTCGTTTTCCTTCGCGGGATTCTGGCGCCAGCGATCGGCCCGCAACTTCATCGCTTTCAAATAACGTGCGAGATGAGCCAGACGCGGATAAGGCGTCGCGCGCAGAAAATCGGCCGGCAGCAACTGAGCCAGATCCGCCGCGAGACTGGCGTACGGCTGCGGGTGAACCAACAGGCTCTGGCGCACCTCCAGGATCTCGCGCAATCGCTCGATGAGTTTCGGCACCACGGTGCGCGCATCGAGTTTCGCGCCTTCGACCGCGGCGAGGAAATCTTTCTCCGCGATCGTCGGGCGCCCGCCTCTATCGGCATTCGCGGTTTCAGTCTGCGCATACACTCTTTCCGAAGCGCAAAGCCACCGCCGCAGAGAGTCGTTCCCCTGGCTCTGGAGTTCATCGAAGGAAGCGAGCGTCGCCGGCAGCGCGCCGAGTTCCCGCAACCGGCGGAGCTCCTTCTGCAGCCACGCCAAGTCGTTTTTCATGTAGTGCCCCAGCAAATACGCGAGGCCGGCTCGCATTGTGTTTTCCGCTTCCTCCGGTGTCTTGCAGAGCCGCAGTGAAACGCCTGTCGGGCCGGGGCGGAGCGCGGGATACGCCAGCACGGGCAAGCCGGCCTGCTCGCTCACAATGATCTCGCCTGGAATCGCGCCGAACGTCCAAACCGTCTGCTCCGGTTTCTCCCATTTGGCGCGAGCATTGCGCCAGGCGTCCGGATCCTCGCGGGAAACGCGTTCGCTCAGCTCGCGCGAGCGGGCCTGCACCGCCGCTTTCGCCTCGGCGAGATCGCGCGTGGCGCAGATTTCCCGGCCATCGTCGTCGAGCACGCGAAGACGCACGCGAAGGTGATCGGGCAACGGCTTCGCTTCCCATATTGTAGGGGGAAGTTGGATACCAAAGCGTTTGGCCACGATCTGGGCGACGGCTTCGCCCAGCGGAGCAAGTTCAGACAAACTTCCGGCGACAGACTTCGCGCTTTTGCCGGCGCTCGCAGCTTTTTCGGCATCCGCGCGGCGGTGCTTCAACTCGGCGGCGATGGCGCGCGAGGTCTCCGTCAATGGCACGAAGATGCGGCGGACTTCTTTCGGCGCAGCGCGAAGAAAATGTTCAACCTTGGCTTCGAAATGACCGGGCACCGCCCAATCGAGTTCTGCCGCGGTGATTGCTTCGGCTTCGCGCACGTTGACTTCGAGCGTGACGCCATCCTCGGGCAAACCGGGTTTGTAGGCATAGGTCAGCGGAAGCGCCCGATTCTCGAGAGGCAACGCTTCGGGAAACGCGACCGTGTCGTCCAGCAGCTCTTCGGGGTCGCGCAGATCTTCCGGTTTCATCACCAGAAAATTCGGTTCCTGCGCCTTTCGTTGACGCACGAGATCGACCAGCTCCGGGACTGACGCCACCGGCGTGAATTCGCCAGCCTCGTCCGGCCAGTCGATCAAGCGCGCGGCGTAGAAGCGGTAGGCTCCCTCGTCGAGGTTCATGTAGCCGCCATGCCGGGCGCGTGTAAGGAGATTTTCAATACGCTCCCGCACGAGACGATTCTCCGCGAGGAAATCGAAGGGCCAGGTCAACGTGTCGTTCACCAGCGCTTCGCGAATAAAAATCTCCGTCGCGTGGCGTGGATCGACCTTGCTGTAGCCGACTGCGCGCGATTCCAGCTCGAGTCCGTAGAGCCGCGAACGCTGTTTCACGAGGACGCGACCGGCATCGCCGTTCCAGAATGGCTCGGAATGACTCACGCGCAACAGATGCTGCCCCAGGTCGAGCGCCCACACCGGATCGAGTCGGGCGCAGGTCCGCGCGTAGAGCCGCGAGGTTTCCATGATCTCCGCCGCCATGATCCAGCGCGGCGCCTTGCCCTCGCGCTTCGCGCCGCCTTTGGCATCGTCGCGACGCTTGGAATTTTCGCGCACGAAGAGGGCCGAGCCGGGGAAGAGCGCGACGCGGCGATCGTGCGTCGCTTTGTACAATCCCGACTCGTGATCGCGCACGGCGATGTTGCTCAGGAGTCCCGCCAGGATGGCGCGGTGAATGGCGCGATAACCCGGCGAGCCCCAGGCCAGATCGGCGTTTGTTTTTTCCGCGCGCTGCTTGGCCGAGAGCCCGTCGAACACGGAGGTCGCGCGAAAATCGTCGCGCTCCTTCAGCACCTCCACGAGTTGATTGTGGATGTCGCGCCATTCGCGCATCCGCGTGTAGCTCAAAAAATGTTCGCGACAGAAGCGGCGCAGGCGCGATTGCGAGAGCGACTCCACCTGATCGTGAAAGGCGTCCCAGATATTCAGGAGCGTGAGAAAATCGGAGTCGGCGTGAATGAAACCGCGGTGCGCCGCATCCGCTTTTTCGCGAGCGTCGAGCGGACGTTCCCGCGGATCCTGAATCGAGAGACCGGCCGCGATGATCAGCGCTTCGTGCAGGCACTTCTCCTGGCGAGCCTGCAGAATCATGCGGCCGACGGTCGGATCGACGGGCAGTCGGGCGAGCTCGCGGCCGACTTTGGTCAAGACGCGGGAGGCATCGGCGGAATTCTGCGTGGAGTTCTCTGGAGCGGCGGAAGGTGTTTCGAGCGCACCGAGTTCTTCGAGCAAGGCGTACCCGGCGCGGATCGCCTTGCTCGCAGGCATGTTGATGAAAGGAAACCGCTCGATGTCGCCCAGGCCGAACGCCTTCATCCGCAGAATGACGTCGGCGAGATTCGCGCGCTGAATTTCCGGCTGGGTAAAGCGCGGGCGCTCCAGGTAGTCTTTTTCTGAATACAGGCGAATGCACACGCCTTCAGCGACGCGTCCGCACCGGCCTTTGCGCTGATCCGCGCTCGATTGGGAAATCTCTTCGATGGGCAGGCGGCGCGTGCGGCCTTGCGGCGAGTAGCGGCTGATGCGGGCGAGCCCGGTGTCGATCACGAAACGAATGCCGGGAATCGTCAGCGATGTTTCGGCGATGTTGGTCGCGATGACGATTTTTCGCTTCGGGCTCGGCGCGAACACGCGTTGCTGCTCGGCGTTGGAAAGCCGGCCGAAGAGCGGCACCACTTCGCAGTCGCGCAGGCGCCGGCCGTCGACCAGTTCCCGCAGTTCGCGGATGTCGCGCTCCGCCGGAAGAAAAATGAGGACGTCGCCCGATGTAGTGGTTTCGACAATACGCTCGAGGGCTTCGAGCGCGCCGTCGATGTAGTGCAGGGCTTCGGCTCGAGAAGCGGCTTCGTCGCCATCCGCCGCGTCGGAGCCGAGTTCGTCGAGTGGCGCGTGGATCACTTCGACTGGATAGGTGCGACCGGAAACCTCGATGACGGGCGCGCCGTCGAAGGCTTCGGAGAAAGCCGCGGTGTCGATCGTCGCGGACGTGATGACGATTTTCAGTTCGGGCCGCTTGAACCGCAGCGTGCGAAAATGGCCGAGAAGGAAATCGATGTTGAGCGACCGCTCGTGGGCTTCGTCGATGATGATCGTGTCGTAGGCGCGAAGCAGCGGGTCGTTTTGGACCTCGGCGAGCAGCATGCCGTCGGTGAGAAATTTGATGACAGTTTCGCGGGAGGTTTTGTCGTCGAAACGGATTTTGCAGCCGACCTCGCGGCCCCAATTCACGCCCAGCTCTTCGGCCACGCGTTTCGAGACGGAGAGCGCGGCCACGCGGCGTGGTTGCGTGCAGGCGATCCGGCCGGAGCGGCCGCGGCCTGCGGCGAGGCACATTTTCGGAATCTGCGTGGTTTTTCCGGAGCCGGTTTCGCCGGCGAGGATGACGATCTGGTGGGCTTGGAGCGTCGCGACGATCTCTTCCGCACGAGCGCTGATCGGCAGCTCGGGCGGGAAATCCAGGCGGAACGGAAACGGTGCGGCGGAAGACACGAGGCGAGAAAGGGGTTTACTTTGTCCAAGTACGGCAAGAATCCAGTGCGACTGGCGATTTCGAGTCCATCGCGATTGCCGGTCCTTGCATCACATGTCGGCCTCCCCTCCTCTCCTTCCTCACGAAGTGCTCGCGCGCGTCGTGCGCTTTTCTCGCGTTCACGGCGGCATGGTCCTCTGGATCGCCGGCGGCTTCGCGCTGCTTTCCGCAGCGGCGCATGACGTTATCGGGGCCGTGGGCGGCGTGGCGGCCGCGGGCGCGGGCGCGATTGAGTTTCATGGCTCTGCGGTTCTGCGAAACGGTGAGTCGCGCGGGGTGGACTGGTCGGTGCGAGGCGAGTTGCTGCTGCTGGCCGTTATCTGGATTTATTCGGCCGCGCGGCTGAACTATTTCGATCCAGAGATAATCAAGCCGTACATCGCTGCCAGACCCGAGCTGGCGCAGCAGATCAGCATGTTGAACATGACCGAGGATCAGTTTCTGAAGATGACGAACATGGTCGTTTACACCGTGATCTGCGGCGTTTCGTTGATCTACCAAGGACTGGTCGCGGCCTACTACGCGCGCCGCCGTCGGACGATCAAGCAAGCCCTGGGCGAAATGTGATCCAGTCCGTGGCGACAGCCGACGAACCGTTTTTACCACGAATCACACGAAGGTCACGAAAATGACCAAACCATTCCCACGGAATACACGGAAAACACCAAAACAAATAAGGCATTTATTCTGTGGTTTCCGTGTATTCCGTGGGGAGAATCAGGAAATTGGTTTCGTGTCCTTCGTGTGATTCGTGAGCTGAAAATGTATTCTCTGCCAGGCGCTCAGGCATAGCGCTCTTCCTTGAACGGGTCGGCGCTGTTGCTGTAGCCGCGGACTTCCCAGAAACCGAGTTTGTCGCGCTCGAGGAAAGTGATCGTCTTGACGAACTTCGCGCCTTTCCAGGCGTAGAGTTTCGGCACGATCACGCGGGCGAGGCCGCCGTGTTCTCGGGGCAGTGGTTTTCCGTCGAAACGCGTCGCGACCAGCACGTCGTCGTCGAGGCACTTCTCCAGCGGCAAATTCGTCGAGTACCCGTCGTAACTCGTGAAATAGACAAACTTCGCCTCGGGCTTCGGCTTCGCCAATTCGTACAGCGTGGTGAACGCCACGCCGCCCCAGCGGCAGTCGAACTTGCTCCACGTCGTCACGCAGTGGAAATCGCTGACGTCCTCGACCTGCGGCAACGCGTTGAACTCCTGCCAGCTCAATGTCCTCGGCTCATCGACCAAGCCATCCAGCGTGAGCGTCCATTGCTCCTCGGTGATTTCCGGCTGTATCCCCAAATCCAATACAGGAAATCCGGTGGTCAACTTTTGCCCGGGCGGAAGGCGCTCCGGCGATGCTTCGGTTCGCGGGCGAAATCCGCCCGCGATCTGCTTCTCCGCCCAACGTTGCTTGGCGAGAATGTAGCGCTCTTTCGACATGCTACTCAACATGCTCGCGGCCCCCGAAGAGGCAACCTGACCGGCTCAAACCACTACGTCACGTCCTCGGGTGTATTCCAGTTCTTGAACCATTCGGCGCGGGAAGCGGTAATTCTCACCGGGTCGAGCTGACCGATTTCGACGCCGCGATTCGCCATCGCTTGCAGGGCGAACTGCCCGCGGCGCAGACCATCTTCGACCGTGCGGCGCAGCGCGATCGGATAAACGGCGGCGAGCGGCTCGAAATTTCCGTCGGGATGCACGCCGATCGCACCGACACCCGGCTCGCAGCGCGCGCACAGCTTTTCGAACCAAGCTACCGGAACAGCCGGCAAATCGACGGCGAGCACGATCAAATGGCTGGTGTTTGCCGCGAGAAAAGCGGCGCGCAACGCGCCGAGCGGGCCCGCTTCGTCGAGATCGATCACGGTCCGCATCGTCGTCGGCACCCACGCTTCGGGTTGGCGAAGCGAAATGGAAATCGGCGAGGCGCCGCAGGCGTTCAGAAGTTCGTACTGATGCTGCCAGAGCAATTGTCCGTTGTGCGGCAGGAGCGCCTTGTTCGTTCCCATCCGCGAGGAGCGTCCTCCGGCGAGCAAAACGCCGGAAAACGAGATCGCAGGAATGGAAAATGAAGCCACGGCAAACAAGCACGGTGCCACGGCGTGCCGGCCCGCCAACAGAATTCCTCGGAAACCGCCGCTCGCAGAAGTATTGTGAGTGCTGGCGGATCGCCGAGCGCAGCTCCGCGCAGCCAGTGGCCTCCGGTGTGTGCCGCGGCAGTCCCCGGCATACTCCGCGCCTCCGACATTACATCCCGCGCAGTTAACGGAGCGCCGGTTAACTCACTTGTGCGGCGCGTGAAATATTTTCAGGCTGCGCATCCCCATGAAGACTTTCGAAGGAAAAACGGTTTTAGTCACAGGAGCCAGCCGTGGCATTGGCCAAGCGATCTGCGCGGCCTTCGGCGAACAAGGAGCCGCCGTCATCGGCCTGGCGCGTAGTGACATGGCGGATACGGCGGCGGCCCTGGCCAAAGTGGGCGGAAAATTTTTCGGCATCTCCGCCGATCTCTCGGCTGGTACGCAAAAGGAAGCAGCCGATGTTTTCGCGAGCGCGCTGGCGAAGACGGGCCGGGTCGACGCCTTGATCAACAATGCCGGCATCATCCGCCGCGCACCGGCGGTCGATTTCAGCGAGCAGGACTGGAATGAGGTGCTGCGCATCAATCTCAGCTCGCCGTTTTTCCTGACCCAAGCTGTGGCGAAGTGGTGGTTGACGACGGGGCGCGCCACGGCACCCGCGGATGCACGCCTGAAGATCGTGAACATCGCCTCGCTGCTCTCGTTTCAAGGCGGGATTTTCGTGCCGGCCTACACCGCGAGTAAGCACGGCATCGCCGGCGTGACGAAGGCTCTGGCAAACGAGTGGGCCAAGGAACGCATCAACGTGAACGCCGTCGCGCCAGGCTACATTGCCACGGAAAACACGCGTGCCCTGCGCGAAGATGCCGTGCGCGACAAAGCCATCCGCGACCGCATCCCCGAAGGCCGTTGGGGAGAAGGCAGCGACATCGCTGGAACTTGTGTCTATCTCGCCTCGAAAGCCGCCGACTACGTCAACGGCGCCGTGCTCAATGTCGACGGCGGCTGGCTCGGCCGGTAAGTAGGCCGACGCTCGACCGTATTTCTCCACGAATCACAATTTCCCCGCGAATCACACGAGCACACAGAATTGCGCCGTTGTTTACGACGGAACACATGGAGCGCACGGAGCGAAAAACGTGCAGTAATTCTATGCTTGCGCACGCCTGACAGCGTGTGTCTTTTTGCCGACCCGCATCTTGCCCAGGTGGTGGAATTGGTAGACACGCAGGTCTCAGAAGCCTGTGCCTTAACAGCATGGGGGTTCGAGTCCCCCCTTGGGCACCAGTCTTCGCCAAGCGAAGCGCGGACGAAGACTGTCTCGCCGAAGCTCGCAGAGCGTAGGCGGACGGTTAGCGCCGCAAAGGCTTCGACTGAGCAAGCCGAGCCCCAAGCTGGCTGGAGACCATCCTGCCGATTCCGCCGGTTCGTCACGTCGAATGATGAACAATTATGAGATCTCCTCATTGCTCAATTCGACCGAGCGTGATAGTGTTCACTTGAACACTATCACCAAAATGTTTACTTTTCACCACACTTCACCACGTTTCACCGTCACGATGAGAAAAGCGAATACCCCCAAGAGACCGAAGGCGGAGACTGAGAACGAAGCGACTGACATGCAGCGGCTAACTATTAGCTTACCCAAAACGCTTTATGCACATGTGGAACGCATCGCAAAACGTGAGTCCCGCTCGATGGCATGGGTGATTCGCAAGGGCATTGAGTCGGTGATTAAGGAAGACGAACCCTTGTTCAATCAGTAGCCATGCCTTCCTTCTACGAATTCTTTGCCGGGGGCGGTATGGCGAGGGCTGGCCTTGGTCCCGAATGGCAGTGTGCATTCGCGAATGACTTCGATGAAGCCAAAGCAGACGTATATCGCACAAATTGGGGCAGTGACGATTTTCACCACGGAGACGTTCGCAAGGTGATGCCTGCTCATCTACCGGGTGAAGCTGATTTGGCTTGGGCTTCTTTCCCATGTCAGGACCTTTCGTTGGCAGGAACCTACAAGGGTCTCGATGGAGACCGGAGCGGGACCTTTTGGCCGTTCTGGAAACTCATGCGCACACTCGTGCGGCAGGAGCGCGCCCCGAAGCTTATCGTTGTTGAAAACGTCTATGGGGTCCTCACGGCGAACAACGGTGCCGACTTCGCTGCGATTGCTGCAGCATTCTGTGATGGAGGATATCAATTTGGCGCGATGATAATAGACGCGCGGCATTTTGTGCCGCAATCGCGTCCCCGCTTCTTTCTGGTAGGAGTGCGTTCCGATTTGAGCGTTCCTCAAGAAGTAGTCGCAAAAGGTCCGCAGCCGAAATGGCATCCTTCACGGCTGATTGCTGCTCAGGAATCCTTACCTTCACGGGTGAAGCGCCAGTGGCTATGGTGGAAATTGCCGGCTTCGCGTTGTCGTCCTCCGACATTGAGCGAAATCGTAGAATCTAATCCCACCTCAGTCGCATGGCACACCGCTGCGGAAACGCGTGCGTTGGTCGAAATGATGTCGAACTTGCATCGAGAGAAACTTGCCGCTGTGCAAAAGCTACCCGGGATCCACGTGGGGACAATCTACAAACGGACGCGCAAGGATGCAGTGGGAAACAAAGTCCAACGCGCCGAAGTTCGCTTCGACAAAATCGCGGGATGTTTGCGAACACCCGGCGGTGGCTCTTCGCTCCAAACGTTAATGATCGTTGCGGGAAAAACGGTAAGGTCTCGGTTGATTTCTGCTCGCGAAGCAGCCCGTTTAATGGGCCTTCCTGACTCCTATCGTTTGCCGGCAAACTACCGCGATGCGTACCAGTTGGCAGGCGATGGGGTAGTTGTTCCTGTGGTGAGTCATTTGGCGCAGCACATTTTTTCGCCAATTCTGAAAGCTAACGTGAACCTGATGCTCGCATTGGAAGCAGCCGTATAAATTTGGTTGGCCGCACCGAATCTCCACTGCCTACTCGGGCATGCCGCGTGCACAAGTAGACCCCGAAAGAATCAGGACAGGCGATTTGCCGTTCGAAACGGCTCAGCTTGACGCGGGGATTCGTGCGTTCTTCCAACAGCCTGTTGAAGGGCTTCCGAATCTTCGAATCGGCCAGTGCAAGTTCGGGGTGTATGCCTTTTATGATTACGATGGAGAGCCGATTTACGTTGGACAAACCAACGAGCGGCTAAGTGGCCGTGTGCGCCGCCATCTTACCAATCGCCGCACTGATGCTGTGGCAATGAGTGTCCTCGATCCCTACGAGGTTTTTTCAATAGAAGTTTGGCCGCTTCCTGAATACCAGAACGCGACGAAACGAGACTCCCGACGGTGGTCAGACGCGTGTGCGCATCTTAGCAATCTTGAAGCTGCAGTCTATCTTCGGTGTGTTGCGGAGTCACGGTTTAATGCGGTGCTCAATGAAAAGCTGCCTGTCGCAACGGCGGAAGTGCCGTTTCCTCGCAGTTATTCCGGTGGAGTTGTCAGCGAAAGAGTCTCAGCATTACGGGACCATCCCGACATTCGGATTGCCCGTCGTGCTGCGACCGTAGCCCGACTTGCAGCGATTATCTCAGAGCGCAGCGTTAAGGCGGGACTACGACGCACGCTTGCGGTGCAAGCAAAACGATTGGGCCACCTAGCCGACCAACGTTTCGCTAGTTTCGCTGCGCAGGCGGAAGCGGAAGACGTGAGCGCGGAATCCGAGGACGTGAGGATGGTGGCGGAGGGCGAAAAGAACGCAAGATACGGCGAGTGAGCTTGGGCAGCGCCTTGCGCCGCAGTTCGTGCTCCCAAATTCTTAAAACCTTCCAGCCTGATGACCTGAGCGCCCGTGAAATGGCGCGGTCTCTCGTCTGGTTACGACCAAGCTTTGTAACCCAGTAGCCTTGATTTGATGAAGGCGGACGGCAATGCAATGGGCATCTGTGCCAGAAGCAGCCATCAACAAAAACCGCGATGCGAAGCTTAGGGAACACAAAATCAGGGCGTCCAGTTAGTGGGAAACCTCTCCTCCAACCTGTGACGCCAATTGCGCGTAACAGCGCAGCCAATCGCAATTCCGTGCTTCGGTTCTGCGTGCTGCGAACTGCGGCCATTACTGCTGACCGTTGAGCCTTGCTGATGGTATCTGCCATTGTTGAACCGTGGTGATGCCCTTGACGCTGTTCTCTGAGCAACCAAAGGTTCCAGTTGGGCATGTCAAAAGCATCGCGACAATTCGCGTTCAGCGTCGGTCAAACACCGACGGAACTAGAATTCGAAAAGTCATTGATGTTTTTCCACGCTTATATGTATGGCCCGTTGCAAGGAAAACTGCGGCTCTATAGCGCGCGGGGTGTACGTCCAAATATTGCCATGTCTTCGGACTGGGAGGTTTTCGCTTCAATGCTGGTTAATGATCTCGGGATGAAGTTAGGCGCAGGCATCGACCTCTCCCGATACGAAGTGAAGTCAGCGATCAATGGCGGTAGTTACGAATACCAATATCATAAGCTGACTGGGAAACAGAAGCTTTCCGAGGACATGCGAGTCGGACACTTATTTTTCAACCACGCGGATAATCTTCGACGGGTTGAGTTGCGATTTGCACATGGAAATCAACTTAAAGGCGCTTTCTTTAAGAAATGGTTGACCGATTTCCCGGACCCATACCCGCAGCGATACCGCAAAATAGTCCCTTTCGATTGGGTGAAGCGGAACGGAACGCTCTTGATGCGGTTAACAGATGGCGAGGTGGAGTATCCTGCCCCAAAAAGGAAGTAGAAATAGAGGTCAGAAAATGTCTATGGCCTGCTAACCGATGCGGGCTTCGGCAGCGGCCGGATTTGGCTGAGTCGACGTGCAAAGAAATCTGCGCTTTCTTTACACGTCAGACCGCATGTGTTGCGAAACTGAGGCTTTCTTTTCATCTCCAAGCTTCCCCGCTTCGTTGCCAAGCGGGGCATCGCTCGAAGTGCTCGAGATCCTGCGTCAACTCAGCCGGTCGCATCGCCAGCTTGCGGGGCTCAAGGAAGTCGCAGGCACACTTCTTCGCGAGGCTGGCTGCACAGAGAAATCAGCTTTACGGAAGAAGTCTGTGAACACTTGTCGACGTCGGGTGGTTTCACACCACGTTGCCGCGGAATGGACGGCTGCCGACACCTTCCGGCAGCCCGCGATTACACTCTTTAGTTCATGGTCACGGTGAAGGCTTCTTTCATGAGGTGGTTGGAATCCAGAAAGGTCTTCAAGGAGCCGTACGTGGCGGTCTGGAAGCCCGATTGGTCAATGTCTTCGCGGCTGATGGCTTTTATGAAGTTCGTGCCGATTGCCTGCAACGGGCCGAGGTGGACGGGAGTGGGTTTGAAGTAGGCGCGAATGTCATCGTAGATCCGGCCGCGCTCATCAGTCCCGTAGATCGCCGCGACGCAGACTTTCAACGTATGCGTGACACAATTGTCGTACCGATCTACCCACGGATTCGTGAGCAGGTTGTAATCCGGATTGTGCAGCGCCACGTAAGCCGGTGACCGAATCACCGCGAGAATACGCCGCTGCAAAACCTCATCCGGCACACACACGGCAATGTCCGATTCGTAGGTGCCGGCGACAAAATCATAGGTCAGATCTTGCTTGAGGTAACTCTGATCACTGTGGCCCTCTCCGCGCTGATACAAGTTGTACACGGTGTACGTGTGAAAGACCGTGCCATCAGCCGCACGAACGGGCTCGAACACCACAAACGCCACATGCGTGTAGCTGATCCCGCGAGGCATCTGTGCACGAGGCCGACCGGCGCGGGCAATGATGCCGACGTTCACGTGATGTTGGTCGAGCTGATCGTTCACTTTGAGAGCGAAATTCCGAATCGCTTCCTCGCCGAACCGATCCACTCCCACTTTGGTTTGCTCACTGCTGCCGGCCTGCGCCGGTGCAGCAACGAAGACCAGAACCGAGAACACCAAAGTCGCGATCCGCAGAGAAGAATTGAAGAGCGTTTTCATGAGCCGGAATTAGTCAGAGATTAGATCTTCGGCTTGAGCGCATCGGCCGGGGACGGATCCTTCACTCGCGCAGGAGAGGGAAAGCCGTTCGCCGACGGCAAAACTTTTTGCGGCAGACCTTTTTCACGATCGAGCGCGGGCCGTTTTGCCGGATCTCCGTTGGCGAAATCCCACATCTTGTCTGCGCCCCGCGCCGCAGCATCGCCTCCCTTCACCATGGACTCTCCAACAGACGCGACGGCCGACCCGCTGGTGGCGACAACCGCGCCGCTCATCCATACGGGCACCGCGGCGGCCGCGCTGACCACCTGAGCCGACGCGACACCGGAATCAGCCACCGCCGCCGAGACTTCGCCCGACGCGGCGACGGCGTGTGCCGAAGCTTTGGCGGCGTTATTCACTGCCGCGCAGGATTGGGCTGAAAGAGCGGCAGCGCCGAACGCAAGCGCCGCCGCGATGGAGAGAAGTGACTTAGTGAATTTTTTCATGACGCGATCAGTGTAGCTGCGATTCGCTCAGAACCGTTAATTGATAAACCCAATGCTGGGCATTGAGCGCCTCGATGGGCCGGGATGCGGAGTTCGATTGTCTTCGGGAAAACCGCACGGCTTCCTTCCGACGGATGAATCTTCATCACCTCGAACTCTTCTATTACGTCTGCCGACACGGAGGAATTAGTCGGGCGGTGCGTCACATGCCGTATGGGATTCAGCAACCTGCGGTGAGCAGCCAGATCCTCGCCCTCGAGGAAGACCTCGGGACGAAACTCTTCGATCGCCAACCGTTTCGCCTCACGCCGGAGGGTCGGGAGTTGTACGAATTCGCGCGGCCTTTTTTCGATCACGCCGAGGCCGTCGCGAATCGTCTCCGGAAGAAAAGCGCGCCCAAAATTCGCATCGCGGCCTCCGAGATCGTTCTGCGTGACCATCTGCCGCACGTGATTGAAGCGCTCCGCTCCTCGCATCCCGATCTTCGTCTCGCATTGAGATCCGGCTATCAGGCCGAAATCGAAAATTGGCTCGAAGGCGGCGAAATCGACCTGGCCATTACCACGTTGGATTCGGCACCAAAGGCCGGAATCAAGTCGCTGCCGATCGTGAAGCTTCCGCTCGTGTTGCTCGCGCTGAAAGACTCCCCGATCAAATCCGCGAAACAACTCTGGGGTCAGACGCCCATCGATCAGCAACTCATCTGCCTACCGGCTGGGGAAACGATTAGCCGGACATTTTACCGTGGGCTAAAACAGTTGGGCGTGGATTGGCCGACGTCCATCGAGGCGAGTTCGACGGGACTCGTCGCGCGCTATGTCGCGAACGGCTACGGCATCGGTGTCAGCGTCAATCTGCCCGAACTCGTGCAGCATCCGAACGTGAAAGTCATTCCGCTTCCCGGGTTCGACCCCGTGGAAGTCGCCGCGCTTTGGCGGCCGCCGGTCAATGCTGTTCACGACGCGATTCGAAAACTGATCGAGAGTCGTGCTCGGGCGCTCTGGCCGACTGCGGACCAGACGTGAGCGGCAAATCTGGCTTCGAGGATTTTTCTGGTCGGACCATGGACCAGAGGATGGTGGCGGCGATGGGGTGCAAAAACGCCAGCGCGGCGAAAATTTTTTCGGGGCCATAGCCGTCGAGCATGCGACCTACGAAAAAGTTAAAAACGATCGAGCCGCCAGCGCCGCACGCACCGGCGATGCCCCAGACACTGCCGACGTTTCCGGCGGGAAAGGTTTCGGCAACCACCACGCCGAGGTTAAAGAGCCAGGTCAGACATACCGCACCCGCGATGCTGAAAATCGCCAGCGTCGCGGCGGGATGAGGAAAATAAGGCGTCAACGCGCAGACCGGCCCCGCAAGCGCAGCAACGACGAGCGTCAGCTTTCGCGCGCGAAGGGGCGCGCGGCCGGCTCTGACCAGCCGATCTGAAATCATCGAACTCGCGATGCCTCCCAGATCGGCCACCAAAAACGGAATCCAGCCCACCCAGCCAATCTGCCGAAGCGTCAAACCGGATTTCTCCTGCAAATATCCCGGCAACCAAAACAGGCAGAAATACCAAACCGGATCGCTCACGAAACGGATCAGGATGATGCCCCACAGACTTCGCCGCCGCCAGAGTTGCGGCCAGGAAAACGCCGCGGCGGCTTCAATGTCCGACGCGCGTGCGAGGTTGCTCGCGACCACATCGCCCGGTGGATCGCGGTAAATGATCCACCAGGCGAGACCGATCGCCAGTCCGAGCAGACCGGGCACAGCAAAGGCGGCATGCCAATTGAAGGTCAACACGAGCCACGCGATGAGCGGCGCGGCAACGATCGCGCCGATCGTGCTGCCCGCGGCGCAAATACTGTTCGCCGTCGCACGCAGCGACGCGGGAAACCAGATCGTCACGGTGCGCAATTGCGCGGGAAAACCTAACGGCTCCGCTACGCCAAGCCAGCCACGACAAAACGACAACTGCCCGATCGTCCGCGCGAAAACCGTGGAAACACACGCGCACGACCAACCCACCAACCCAAGCAACAGGATCCGTCCCGCGCCAAAGCGATCCACCAGCCAGCCCGCAAACGCATAGGTGCTCGCGTAACAAATCACGAAAACGTTCACCAACGCCGCGTACCCGCGATCGTCCAAACCAAACTCGAGTTTCAACGTCGGCTTCAGCACCGACACGATCTGGCGATCCACATAGTTCAACACCATCGCGCCGAAAATCAGCGCAAGAATGAGCCAGCGCCTACGCTCCGGAATGAGCCACGAGTTGCCTCTATTCTTCATCCTTTCTTCGCATTCTCCCGCTTTCCTGGCGAAAACACGACATTGGCTTTCGCATAACTGTCCCACACGACTTCGCCGTCGCGACGCAGCATGCTGCTGTCGATCATCAGGACAGAATCGATCGACGCGGCCGAGTTGCCCGACGAAGCTCCGGGTCGGGTGGTCGTGGTCGCGAGCAGATACGCATCCGTCGTCCACGGGCCGAGTCGATTCACACTGTTCAAATGCACGGTGCGGCCGTCGGCGAGAATGTTGAAATAAATTTCCGTCTCGGTATCCGCCTGGCGAATACGAACCCCGAGTACGTCGGTGCCGCCTTCGAGAAGTTCGACCCGGGGATTCGGCTGATCCGGCTCCTCGAGGAGAATGGCGGCTATGAACTTCGCCTCACGACTCGGCTCGACGGTGGAGAAACGCAAATACGGTTCAGCCACATCCGGCTTTCCGTCAGCCAGGCCTTGGTCGGTTGCGCGCTGGAGCGATGTCGGATGCAGGAATTGAACGCGCGCCGCGGCCGCGCCGTTCGCGATGCGCACAGTGTTTTTATCGCCTCGAGCCGCGGGGGTTTCGCCCTCGCCGCCCTTCTCGTTCTGCACCTCGCCCGCGTAATGCAGCAGCCAATCGAAGCGGCCCGCGTGGTGAGCACGTATGTCATCGATCACGAGGATCACACGGCCGATCCAGAGCCAGTGGCGATAATTGCGCGAAAAGACATGCGCCATCGGACCCGTTGCATCGGCGAAAAGATAACGCAGTCCAAAGCCCTCGAGCAGGCTGTGCAACGAGCCCGGGAATTTTTCGCCGCGCACGTTGTCC
Organism: Opitutaceae bacterium; assembly: GCA_035765635.1. Lineage (GTDB taxonomy): Bacteria > Verrucomicrobiota > Verrucomicrobiia > Opitutales > Opitutaceae > EW11. Next base: position 28,157 of record DASTWZ010000036.1, on the reverse strand, counting down.
TCCGCCGGCTGACCTTCGCCGTCGAAGAGCACGACGTTGTGCGCGCGACTACGAACGTAGTACTGCATGTATTCGGGCCGATCGTAGCTGCACTTTCCCGAATCGATCAGCAGCGGCTGGCCGCGATGAAAAAGCATGAACGACGCGGCGTCGGCGTGCGCGTGATTCCAGGTGTAACCGGATTTGACGGCGAGCAGCGTGGCGTCGTCCTGCCAAGACGAACGCAGCATCGCCCAACCGATTCCAGAAAAGCAGGCGCTCGTCGGCAGAGAGGAAATCGGCTGCGGCGTGGACTTCGTGAGTGGCGCTGAGATCGCAGCCGGGCCGGGCGTTGTGGGTAGAGTCGAGATCGTGGGTATTGCCGATGGCGTGGGATGGAGCAGGCGAAAGACCTCTTTGACGTTCGCGCCGCCGTGGGCGTTGGGTTTTTCGATTCGCGTGAGATACCACGGAATCAGTGGCGATTGAAAACCGCTGGCCAGGAGCAGCCGCAAGGTCTCCTCGAGAAAATTGGTCCGCGCGTCGCTGTCGCCGAAGTTGACCGACAACGCGCCTTCACTCCGCGGGTAGAGCGTGTGCGCGGCAAAATCGATGGAATGCTCGAGCCAAGGGAGATCGTCGCACGGGACAGCGCCGCCGAAAACATTTTGGTGTGCGGTGCGGAAACGCAGATATTCCGCGAGCGCGTATTCGGTGTATCCAACGCTCTCATACAGTCCGCCTGCCGGATCGAAGGTGGCCGGCTTGTTCTGCAGGACGTTGCCAGAATAACGAAACCACTGAGCCAACGCTTCCCGCGTGCGACGCAGCCATTCGGCGGCGCGTGGTTCCTCTTCGGCGACGGCCAGCAAGCCGACGCCAGCGGAGGAGACGCACACGCTCCACCAGTTGTGCCCCATGGAATCCAGCGCGTGAATCCGCGTCTCCGGAAGAACCCAGTCTTCCAGCAGCGGCCGGATGCCGCGGTCGATCAGCGCCTCACAAATCCTGCGGCGCTCGTCGGCGGAAAGACGTTCCGCGATGGCGTCGTACCCCGTGGCAAAGCCGAAGGTGATCGCAGCAGTCGCGAGTTCGGAATGCCAGCGAGGTTTGCGACTGGCGAAGCCGGGGCCGATCCACTCGCGGTAGGTCGCGTAGTGCAGGAGCGTTTCGCGAATGCGCTCTGCGAAGCGCGCATCACCCGTTGCGTGGTATGCGAGACCAAGGGCAAACCCGACGTTCCCGCAGTGGCGCGATGCGAGGAAAATGTTTCCGTGCTGGCCGACGCCACCGAGGGCTTCGCTTTCGGAGACGAGAGGTTCGGCGCGGAGTTTTTCCGCAGCCGCGAGAAAATCGGACCAGCGCGACGGCGATGCAGCGGCCGCGGCCTGGGCCGTGCTGGCAGTGTAAAACAAACGTGGACCGCCATTGCGCGGCGTGGGTTTGCTCGGCAAGGCCGTGTGGGATGCAACCGTGGCCGACGCATTGCTGGCGCGGCTGGCGTCGGAGGTGGGCGGGGTCGATTGGCCGAGAAGTTTGTCGGCCAGGATCGGCGCGGCGGAGAGGCAGGCCACGTTGCGGATGAAATGGCGCCGGTTGAGGCGAGAGGGCTGAGGCATGGGGTTTTGCAGCGCGTGGGGTTAGCGGTTTGAGAGTCTTAAAGGGAAGTTGTTAACGTCCGAGTTGAGCCACGTCTAAAGCGGCTCGCCTGGAGGCTTCGCCCTACCTCGGAATCTGATCCTGCAGACAAATCATTCTTCATTCTGCATTCTTAATTCATCATTAGCGCAAGCCGCAGGCGCGGCGCGTAAGAAAACGGGCGCGCAGACTGTGCTCTGCGCGCCCGATGCATTGTCCACTTACCAAGGACCGATTACTGATAGGTAACGGTCAGAGTCGGGCGCTTCGCGGGATCGATGTCGTTGCTCGCGTTGCACTGCAGATAATCCGCGCCGGAGTCGCCGTTGTCGCCTTGCGTGAAGCTCAGGCGGAACTGGGTTTTGCCGGTCTTGTTGATCGCGGCGCAACCCGACGCGTTGAGATTTCCGGTCGAGAGAGCGCCGTTCGTCAGCGGCTCCGACATCGTGGTCACGGCATTGGCCGTGGCTGCGGCCTGGAAATCCGCGGCCTGCAGCACCGCGCTGCCGTTGAAACCTCCATTGCTCACCGCGACGTTGCACGCGCCATGCGTGGTGAACGGGCTCGTGTTGTACATGCCGTCGCGTTTCACCTGCAGCGTGGCCGAGGTGATGATCGCGCCGTCCGGAATCGCCGATGTATCGAAAGAAAGGATACCGACGTATTGCCGATTCGACGCATCATCTCCGATCCGGATTTTGCCCGCGGCAAGCGTGCCGCCGACGCTGCTCGTCGCGCTCGACTCGAGCACCCAGCCATCTTCCCCCGTGGTCGACGTGAAGCTCACCGTTGTCGGCGTGCCGGCGGTGACGGTGATGTTTTTCGCCGCGGAGAGCGTCGACACGCCATGCGAGTCGAACGCGATCGCCCGCAGCTCGTACGCGCCGGTCGCGCTAAACGCAGTCGAGCACTGATACGGCGCTGACTCGTCCAGGCCTATCTTCTGGCCGTTGGCGTAAAACTCCACGTAGTCGATGCTGTCCCCCGCGTCCGCGTCGCTGGCGGTGGCGACGAGATTGATCGCCTGCCCCATCGTGTAATTCGTCGCGCCGGTGGACGTGTCGACCGTGACGGTCGGCGCGGTGTTCGCGCTCGAAACGCCGATCGTGATCTTGTCGAAATAAACTTCACGCGCCACGCCGTCGTTCGGACCGACCGTGAAACGAAAGCGCTGCACGCGTTCGTTGCCCGTGACCTGGGCGTTGATGATCGAGCTCAGCGGAATTTCATAAAGCTGCCAACTGCTCGTCAGCGGCGCGATGCCGCCCAGGCTGATCCAGTTGCCCGTGCCCGTATCCGAACCGCCGTCCACTCCGCTTGCGTCGCTCGTCTTGCCGAGCGTAACCGTCACCGCCGCGCCCGGCGTGCCTTTCGCATAAAACGACAGGACGTGTCCGGCCTGCACATTGCGGCGAATGTCCACGCCGCCCACCGCGTCCACCGCGAGCGGACCGCGCACATGCAAGCCGCCGCCGCCAAACGTTCCACTCGGCAGCGTGTACGAGACTTTGATCGCCTTCGTTCCCGACTGCGGGCCCGAGGTGTCCGCTGTATCCATGACAACACTACCGTTCGGATAAACGTATCCGAAGGAGTAATCAGCCGTCTTGGCGATGCCTTCACTGTACCAGGTGAAAGGCGTCCAATAATTCGTGCCGATGCCGCTGACGTAGTTGGGCAGAACGGTTTCCTGCAGCGACGGGATGCTGTTGTCCACCCGCGGCAGCATGCGCGTCTGGCTGCTCGCGGAAATGCCGCCATGGGCCCATTGCGTGCCTGAGATCAACCCATTGCCGTGGTCGACCATGTAGGCGAACATGTGCTGCGTCACGATATCCCAATTGGCATGATCGGTGATGTAGGGCGAAGCATACTCGCCGAGGAGGCCGCGGACGTTGTTGGCCACGCACCAATCGACAAACGGCTTCACGCGATCGACGCCGACATCATACGCGTCCTCGATCGTGGCGTAGGGTTTGCCCGAGCCCACGAGCTCGCCGACGACCGTGCCGCCGTGGCTCCACGTGCCGCTTTGATCGCGGTCGGTGTAGCAGTGCGCCGAGAAAATCAGATTGTTCGATGGATCGACGACGTTGATCAACGGCGCGCCGGTGGTGAGCCAGCCGGACGCGTGATTGAAGTTGGGACCACCCTCCAGGATGATCGCGGTCTTCGTATCCACTTCGCGGATCGCGTTCACCACCGCTTGATAATGGACAACCAGGTCGGCCGTCGCGGCGCTTGGTTCGTTCATCAAATCGTAGCCCCAGATCGACGGCCGATTCTTGAAATGGTCCGCCAGCAGACGCCAGACGCGGGCGTATTCGGAGACGGGCAATTGCGCGCTTCCGATCGCGTACGACGCGCGCGTCCCGCCGATGGTCAACGACCGTTTGTGGTAGTTGTGCATGTCGAGAATGATTCGCATGCCGCGCGCTTCCATCGCCGCGATCGAGGCGTCGAGCGCCGCGATGTCGGGCGCCCAGAGGTCGGCCGCGAGCACGCCCTCCGTGTCGTGTTGAATGCGGTCCCACTTGAACGGGACGCGGACGAGTTCGACACCGATGGCCTTCGCCATGTCGATTTCCGAGGTGCGCGGATACCAGTAATCCTGGCCGAGAATGCCGGGGTAATTGTTGCTTCCGCCAAAATCGCCACCAGCGATGTTGGCGCCAATCATACGGGGAGAGTCGGCCTGAGCCGGCGAGCTAACGATTGCAGACAGCAAGGCGGCCCAACAAAGGGCGCCTGACCACTTCAGGAGTTTCATTGTTTTGGGAGTAAGCGCAGACGGCGCTCCACTGCTGGATCGGGGGTAGCCTCCAACGCGTTTGGGTTGACGAGAAAGCCGGTCGGGGATCGACCGGCTTTTCGAAAGGGAAACCTCAGAACTTGACCGTGGCGGAGAGCGTGAACTGCCGCGGGTCGTTGTAGCGATAGGTGCTCGGGAGATAGACGATCGGGTTCGAGGAGAGACCCTTTTGTCGATACGCGGCGTAGGCCAGGTTCACCGGATCATCTTCATCGAGAATATTCTTCACGTTGAGCTGCCACTTCACGGTCTGATTGAAAAACTTCGTGGTGTAGCTGACGTGCCCGCTCACGAGGTAGTAGGCATCGCTCCAGAAATAATCGAACGCCGTGGCGCCATTGCCGATTTTGGAAGGGCCGACGAAATTCGCGCCGCCGCCGATGCCCAGGCCCTTGAGCGGACCGTGATCGAACGTGTACGTCGCGTAGAAATTCGCGCGATACTTGGTGAAGCGCTGGACGAGCGCGAACGACGCGTTGTTCTGCAGCGTGGTCTCGATCGTATCGAGGTTCGCGCGGACGGTAGCGTTGTTGACCGCGGCTGCTTCCCATTCGGCTTTGTGTTCCGCGTAGTAGGAGCGCAGCCCCGGCAGCGCATCGACGTTGCGCTCATCTCGAGGGAGCGCGTAGTTCGCGATGATGCGCCAGTTGCGCGTCGGGTTTGCCGTCACCTCGAATTCGTAGCCCTTCAAAATCAGGCTCTGCGTGTCGCGATAGGCGATGTTGCTGTCGGTGTTGCCGTGGATCGTGTTCCAGATCGTGTTGATCTGGCTGGAGGCATTCGTGTTCGTGAGCTGGCCGGATTGAGCGCTGTCGTAATAGCGGGCATCGGCGTAGATTTTTCCGCCGAGCAGATCGAACTTCACGCCGTACTCATCGGTTTTGCTCTCGGAGATCGGAGGCAGCGTGCCGTCGATCAAGTTGTTGCCCGAGTCGGGCGTGGCGAAGGTTTCGGAGTAGTTGTAGTAAGCGCCGATCCAGGGCAGCACGTAATAGATCAGGCTGCCGTTGGTGCTGGTGGCCTTGCGATCGATGACCGCGAGACCGCCGGGGACCGCGCGGGCCTTCGCCTCGCCGTCCGGAATGTACGTGGCGCCGAGGATCGGCAGGCCGGTCACGGGATCGTCGGCAATACGACCGCGCTGCGATTGGTAAACGTGGTCATAGCGAATGCCCCCGATGACGGTGAGGCGGTCTTTGAGAAACTTGTTCACCGTCACGAGCTGCGCGTAATCGATGAACTTTCGTTGATTGATCAGATTCTGGTAACGCGCCCAATCGAAAGTGCGGCCCGGGATGTTGGGCAGATCGTCGACGCTGGTGACGGGGTTATCCCAATACGTGCGGAAATTGTATTGGTCCGCGGCGGCGGTGATGTTCGGCACGAAACCGGTGCCGCCGGTCTGCACGAGACGGCGTTGATTGTATTCGAATTTGTCGAAGCGGCTTCCGCCGAGGGCGTTGATATTCGATTTCCACCAACCGAGATCGAAGCGGTACGCAACGAAGCCGCGGATTTCAGAAACCGTGTTTTTCTGCAGCGTCTTTTGGAAATAATTTTCCGAATAGATTTTTCCGAAGTTCGGATTCGGCGCGCCATTCGGGAGCACCGCGTTCACGTCGATGTAGCCCTGGTTCAGCGACGTCTCGGTGCCGGTGGATTCATACGGCGTCTCGGTGTAGTTGTACGCGATCTGACCGAAGAGGTCGGGCGAGAACTGCTGTTCGAGATACGCGGTGAGCGTCTTGTATTTCAGCTGATAACGAGCGTCGACCGGCAGATTGTTGAAATCGCGCCGCGAGAGAACCGGCATGGCCACGCCGGCCGGGACATCTGTCCGCACGTAGTCGCGCATCGCGATGCCCGAGCCGGTCGTCCGATAAAAATTGCCCGCCCAATTCTGGTAGCCGATGCCAGGCGAACCTGGGATGTCGACGAAGTAGGAGGAGCCCGTGTTGACCTTGGCGAAACCCGAACCCGAGGCGACGCTCAGCGGGTGGACGCCGTCGTAAAACGTGGTGCCGTCCCAATAAGAGGACTGCTCGGTGTAGGCCGTGTTGTAGCGCTGGCGATCGATTTTCCCGAATTCGGTCTCGAAACGAAAATTGGTTTTTTCGAGCAGCTTGAACGTGCCGGTGAGATGCACGCCGTCGCGGTTCTGGTCGGAGTGGTCCTGCCACATGGTGCCGCGCTCGTGCAGCAGGTTCAGGCGGAGGGCGACGCGGTCGCCGACCGGCACGCTTATGTCGGCCGTGCCGCGGTAGCCGCCCCAGTCATTGTAGCGGAGATTGATTTCGACGGATTGTTTTCGGCCGAGATAAGCCTGCTTCGTCATGGTCGACGCGAGGCCGCCGATGTTGCCATCGCCGAAGAGCACGCCGTTCGGACCGCGGCCGAACTCGAAGCGCTCGGCGCTGAAACTGTCGCTGTTCACGTACCACAAAAAATAATTGCGGCTGAAGAAGCTGAAATTCGGTCCGCGGTGATTCGAGCCTGTCGGGCTCAAGCCCGGGTTGTACGTCGGATCGGTGTTTACCGACCAGATGTCGGCGTCCAACACGCTCGTCGCGCCGATGTCCTCGATGAACTGGCGATTGAGCACCGTAACGGCGGCCGGCGTGTCCTTCAGCTCGGTCGCGGTGCGGCCGGCCTGGAGCGTTTCCCGCGAAAAATAACCCTCGTCTCGGCTCGTGGTCACCTCGAATGGCGAGAGAACCACCATCTGATCCTCGGAAGACGAGGAGGAGGATGACGCCTTGGACGATGACGAAGAAGCCGCGGATGGCGCGGTCTGCGCTCTGACGGGCGCAATCAGACCCGCGAAAGAGAGCGGAAGAAGAACGAGCCAGCGGTTCCGGCGCCGTGACGGGAATTGGGGGGAAGCGAGGAGTTTATTCATGGGGGATAGAATGCACCTACGCATTCAGGGTAGATGCAGCGCACGAGACGGAATGCGTCTCAAAAAGCTATGTCAATGCTTTACTCATCATATAGTGCGATTTTTGCTCTCCGCCGCTGGGAACAGCACTGCGGGCGTTGTCGCATTTCGAATGAAGCATAGCACCTATATCGCACATCGACTGAGAAAATATCGAAAGGCCGCGCGATCAAACGCGCCTGAACACGACGGAAACAATCTGATACGGGCCATACGCGAGGCGAAGTTCGCTCTCGCCCCACGCACATTCGTGGGGCGGCGGCTGACCATGGCTCGAGGACGCGCGGCAAATTTTCCAACCCGGCTCCAACGCCACGCGAGCTTCGCCGCTGCGGCCTTCTGTCTCGTGCAAGCGCAGAATCCACGCCCCGTCTTCGATCGGCTCGGCCCACGCTGGGATGAGCGTCGGCGCCCCGGCGATTTCCCGAAGCCCGCTGACCTGCGCGGGCCCACGATAAGCAAGGCACGGTGTGTACAAAAGATCCGCCAGCGCCGCCGGACGCGACTCCATCGGCAAATCAGGCGCGTGCCGCCCCAACGCGATTTGAACGCGCTGGCGTCCCAGATCCGAGTAGCGCGGCCGATCAGGCGTCGTTCGAATCTGGCGGTGCAAATCCGCCTCGGTCACGAGCGCGCTGCGCAGCAAACTCACGCCGACGATTCCGTCGCGCACGGAGAAACCGTATTTCGCCTCGGTGATCACGGCGAGGCCCCCCGATTGCGCATCGTCCATCACCACCATCCAGCGACTCGCGGGAACTTCCCACGCCGCTTCCTCGCGTGTGTAGCCCGGAAGCTGGTTGCGCAAGACGCTGCCAAAAGGCGCGCCGTACCTCACGTCACGTCCGCGATAGCGTGTGCGGAAAATCGCCTTCAACAACATCTCCGGATCGCGCCAATCGATCTCGTACTCGATCCGCAAAACCGGCTCGGCGAGCGTCACGGAATAGTGCGCGACCACCCGGCTCGACCCGATCGTGAACGCAAACGACAGCTTCGCCGAAGTCGCGTCGCTCCGCATCTGCGCGGGACCGACCAATGAGGCCGGCACGGCACAGACCAGCGCGTGACGATCAATGTCCCACGCCTCGAACATGGCAGGGCGATCCGGATAAGCCGCAAGTTCATGACCGACGCCTTCGAGTGCGACAGGACAACCATCGATCACCAGCGAGCTCAGTCCGCCCGCGGCACCAAATGTCGCTTCGACCCGGTCCGAGCGAAGCCGCGCCGGCTCGACCACCAGCGTGCCGGCCAACGACGCGACGGTTGCCAGCTCGCTGATTGGCGCCCCGCCGAGAGCGGGAAGACGAAAAGCTTTCCCACCGTGCGCCCAAGTGCGCGGCAGCGGCAAAGGGTTGAACAGCGCTTCATGATCGGGAGCAGCGCCGAGGGTTTCCTGCGCCACCGCAATCGAGTCTGCGGCAATGCGCTCCAATTCCGGAATACCCTCCGCGTAAACTTCCCAGATCGAACTTCCCGGGATGTAATCGTGAAATTGCGCGATGATGAGCCGCTTCCACATTTCCTGCGGCACGGCGCCACGACCGCACACGCAGTGGGCCGCCTCGCGAATTTGCAAGGCGCGCTCGAGAGCGCGAAATGCCGCCTTGAGTCGCCCGTGCGTCGTGAAAACACCGCGATGAAACTCCAGCGAGAGTTCGCCGGCGACCACCGGCAGGTCGGGCGCGAGGGGTTTCAAGCGATCGAAAAATCCCTCGATCGAACCCCAGCCACACGCCGGCGCCCCGCTGAGATTCGCCAGACGCCGCGCGCGCTCACACATCTCCTCGGTTGCCCCACCCCCGCCGTCACCATAGCCGGTCGGCACGAGAAATTCGTCGTGCACCGCGGCCTGTTGATGATGGAGCGCGTCCTCGCGGAGCCGCTTCACGTTCACCGCTTCGTTGTAGTCGTGCAACAGGATGACGTGAGCCGCGACTTCCGATCCGTCGTAGCCACGCCACAAAAAGCTCGTGTGCGGGAAACGGTTTACCGTGCTCCAGGAGAGTTTCGTCGTGAAAAAACTCTCGATGCCGAACGCGCGCAGAAGCTGCGGCATGACCCCGCTGTAGCCAAAAACATCCGGCAGCCAGAACACCTTCGATGTCTCGCCGCGCACCGCGGCGAATCCCTCTTGTCCGAGCCGAACGCTCCGCAGCAACGCTTCGCCGCAGGGCAGCTGCGTGTCCGATTCGACATACGTGCCACCCGTCGCCTCCCACCGTCCCGCCGCGACCAAACCCAGCACCCGCCGATGCAATATCGGCGCGCGCCGCGCGATCGCCTCGTAACAGGAGGGCTGGGAAAAACCGAAGCGGTACTCTGGATAACGCTCGAGCAAGTGCGCCTGCGTCGCCCAGGTGTGCACGGCCTTGAATTCGCCGACTCGTTCCGGCCACAGCCAAACCAAGTCGATGTGCGCGTGACCGGTCAGCACCGCCTTGAGTCCCGCCGCATCCGCCGGAAACGCCGCGTAGATTGCTCGCAGCGCCTCGGCCAGCGCCGCCAATCCGTCGCGATCGAAAATCTCCAGCGCGCGCTCCAAACGAGCGCAGAGCCGCCGGCAAAGCGGGCTCGCGCGCAAAAATGGCGGCGAAAACCGCATCAGATCCGTCAGCGCCTTGTTCGCCGCGGGCTGGTGCTCCGCCGCCTCCGCCTCGATCACGTCGAGCAAGACCTTCAGATCGTGATACACGGACCAGGCGAGGTCGTTGCGCGTGAAGAGCCCGGGCGGCGCGTAGCGACTCCCCTCCTCCGCTAAAGGCTCCGCTCGTCCATCCAGCCAAATGCCGGTGCGAATACATACCGCCTCGATCAAAAACGTCTCTGCCCCGACGGGCAGCGGGCAATGCCGGTGCGCCAGATCGAGTCCGTAATAGGGCGACCCTTGATGGTACAGCGTCGCCTCCGCCAGGTCATTCCATTGCAGGTAGCGCGCGACGCCGGCCGCGCCGCGCGGGACCGTGATCTTGAACCAGCGCTGGGAATATTTCGGTCCCCAATGCGATTGGGCCGCTGGCGTGAATTCGAAATCGATCCCGGAAATCGCGCTGACCGGCCGGTGTTCGGCAAAGCTCCGCGTCATCTCGACGCGAATGCCCGACGAATCCAAAGCGGTCCAAATAAGCCCCTCCACCCGGCGCAATGCTTCAGCAATGCGAGCCGGAACCAACTGACTGAGAAAACTGCGCGGAAGCATAGTTGCGCCCCGCTGAAGATTTTGCGATATAACATCTTAAACAACAAAGGCTCACACTATCAAGCCCCAGGAAAGCAAAGCCCCAGCAAGAACTCCGCAACTAAGCCGCCAAAGTGCTATACATATCAAGCAAATTATATAGCACTTTCGAAGTGCCGCCTCACATGAAACCTCCGAGCAGGTGGCACGGCGAGACCTCCAGGCGAGCCGTTATCACTAGAATGTGTTCCTCGATGAACTATAGTTTCAAGCGCCTCAGGGGGTAGGGCGAACCGTCCCGGTGAGCCGCTCGTTTGGCCTAACGTGCGGCCTGAGCCACGCCAATCGCAGCTCGCGAGGGACCGCTCGCCCTACCTCGGAGGCGATTCGTTTGGGACACGCCAGACGCAGTTCGAGGCTTCGGGTTCGAACATTCAGCCTTCAGCCTCTTTCAGCCTTCAGCCTTCGCTTTCTTCCTTCGTCTTCAAGCCCGGCAACTTTGCGCGAAACGCTTCGTCGATTTTCCCTGCCCCACCGCAGGTTTCCCGCACGGTCAGGATGCAATCCGGCGTCTGCACCGCCTGTTCGACGCGTCCCTCGGCCAAGGCCAGGGCGCTGCGAATCAGCCACTCGCTCACGAAATCGAAATTCTGCGTCACGGTCGACAGCGGCGGATCGCTAAAGCGACTCGCCTCCGTGTCGTTGTAACCGACGATCCGAAAATCCTTCGGCGCCCGCAGACCGAGCTTGTGCATCGACGTCATGAAACGCAGTGCGTGCTCATCGTCGTAACTGATCACGGCCAGCTTGCCGCGAAACTCCGCCCAGCGCTTGGCCAACTCATCCATCGCACTCGCATCGGGCCCCACCAGGCTCGACATGCTCGCGCGACGCTGCCGCGACATCGCGCTCGTATAAGCCACCAATTGCCGCTGCAGAATCACATTGTTCGGCACATCCGGCCCGAGGAGAGCGATGTGCTCGTTGCCCAGCAGCGCGAAATATTGCGCCAGCAATTCGACGATCTTCAGCGTCGGCAGACCGAAAACCTGCGGCGCGCAAAAGCAGTAATTCTCCAAGCCAGGCACCGGCTGCGGCAAACTGATCGGCACGCGCACCGCTTTCACGAAGGCCTGCACCTCCTGCTCCAGCTCGAGCGGAAACCAAGGAATCGTGAACGCCGTGCAGCCTTCGCGCCGCAAACCTTCCAGCTGCGACTGCGCATCCGCCCCGAAATCACGAATCCAAACCGAGCGCGGCGTGATCGACTCCTCCAGCGCCGAATGCGCCACGGATTGCAGCAGCCGATAGGCATACGCATCGCTGCGCGTGAAGATGAGCATTCCCAACATGCGCCCCGCCGAAACCGGCGCTTCCGAGTGCCGCGCGATGAACGTGCCGCTCCCCATCCGCCGACGAATGATCCCTTCGTCGACGAGCGCCTGGAGGCCTTTGCGAATGGTGAGAACACTGCAGTTGTACGTCGCCGCCAGCGCGCGCTCCGTCGGCATTTTCGCGTTGATCGGCAGCGTCTCGGCGAGTTTCCGGACTTCATCCTCCACGCGTTGATACTTCAATTGACGCCCCACGATGGAGCCCATCGGCAAGGCCGTGCCGCCATCGGAATGCGAAGATGAAATGGGAGACATGAGAGATTAAAATTGCCTAGGTTTTGCTACAGTTGCAACAGGACCTTTGGCGGCAGACCGATTTGCCGCATGATTGTGCTGCGAGCTTCGCGATCCGAGCGAACACCGACCGGTCAATCCGCGGACCCTGTTTAATACGGTCATTCTTCAACGAAGTTTTTTCACGGCGAACTGCTTCCCCGAAAGCGCGGCTTTCGCTGCCACGCCCCAAAAAGGCGTCGGCGTGAAATTCCAGTCCGACACCAACACCGGCGTGGTTCTCGGATGAAACGACCACGCCGTCCAATGAAAGTGACGCTGCTGAATCAACCCAAGCATGTCGGGCACCCAGGTGTACGGATCCTCCTGCAGGTCGGCCGGAATGAACGTCATCTTCTTCACGTCCGCGCCAACCTCGCCAACAAAGATCGGATAGCGCTCCGCCGCGCCGAGGACCTTCCCCGCCCAGTCGCGCTTCCAGTTGTAGATGTGCGTCGAATACATGATCCCGTTGCCGGAGGGATCGTGCAGCGCGAAACCATTCACGACGCCGCTGAGATCGTAAGCCCAATCGAGCCCGCCCGCGATGATGACATTGCGCGCGCCCACGGCGCGAATGGCCTCGACGAGTTTCTGCATGCCGGGCGACTCAAAACCCTGCTTCGTTCGCGCAACCTCTTCCGCGGATAAAAACGTATCTTCGTCCGCCAATTTTTTCCGTTCCTCGACCCAGCCGCCGTTGCGCCAGACCTCCCACGAAATGCTGTGCGGCTCGTTGAAAATATCGAAGAGCACGCCGGGCCGATTTTTGTACACCGCCGCTGCCTCCTTCCAGAAATCGACATGCTCCGGCCGCACCGCGCCGAAACGGTGCAGATCCAAAATCACATACGCGCCGCGGCTCGTGATCTCGCGAATGGACTCATCGACCAACTGCCGGTACGCGGCTCCGCCGTCCGACTGCCCCTTCTCCCGGCCAAACCAGTAGCTCTCCTTCACCGGCAGACGAATCGCGTTGGCCTTCCAGTCCTCCACCGCCGCGCGAATCGCTTCCGGCACATGCTCGCCGTGCAGCCGAAATTCCAGGCTCACCACGTTCACGCCCTGCAGCCACACCTCAGTTCCCCGATCATCGAGCAACTTGCGCCCGTCCACATGCAGCTCGCGCAACTCCGGCGCCTCCGCGTGCGCCGCCTGACCCTCAGTCGCGGAGCCCACCGGCGTCGCTGCGCCTGCGACAACACCGCTCAGGCCCAACCCCAACGCCAAAAACCAAAAACCACTGCGAACAAATCCAAAAAACATCCGGGGCAAGTGCATGAAAATTAAACGACGCCGACCCAAAGTGAGATTATAGTGCTTTACAAGCGCAATCATTCCCGCCACCCGCTTTCCAAGGCAAAATTTTGGTGCCCACAACGTCGATTCCCGAAAAGGGCGACACTATCTCACCTGCATATGTTTAGAGAAAGGCTGAAGGCCGAAGGCTGAAAGCTGAAATTTCGAACCACACACCCTCGCTTCCAGCCTTTCCGAATTCGCATCTCTTCAGCCTTCAGCTTTCCGCCTTCAGCCTTCCATGATCATCACTTGCCGCAAAAAAATCCCGCTGCGTTGGATCGGCTTCAGCGTCCTGCCGGGCGCGTCGGTCAGTCTCAACACTGCGGTCGTCGGTGCGGCCTTCGTTTTCTCCGTCAAAAAATTCGTCGAGAACCCGGCGGGCGTCGCCTTCGTCCTGAGTTTACCCGGCTTTCTCGCCATTATTTTCGCGCCGCTTTCGAGTTTCCTGTCCGACCGCATCTGGACGCGCTTCGGCCGCCGCAAGCCGTTCGTGATTTCTGGCGGGATCGGCATGATCATCGCGCTGACCGCGATGCCGCTCGCGCCGAATTTCTGGCTGCTGGTGGCTGCTTATGTTCTCTACCACATCAGCGACGGACTCAGCGCGCCCCGCGATCCTTTGCAGCAGGAAATCGTTCCACCCAGCGAGCGCGGCCGCGCCACGGGCACACTGACGTGGTGCCAGAATCTCGCGATCGTCGTGTTCTATTCGGTGATGCTGGGGCGATTCGACGATGTGCGCTTTTTCGCGGGCTTTCCGTTACACGGCGAAAGCGTGATCTACTGGTCGGCCGCGTTGCTTCTGATCGTGACGCTGCTGCTCGTCATCCTGGGCATAAAGGAAATCGATCCCAAGAGCAGCTTGGTCGGCCAGCGTCTCTCGCCCCGCGGCATCGTGCGCAGCCTTTTCGACCGGGAATTGCGGCCGGTTTACCTGCTGGTCCTCAGCCATGGCTTGCTCAACTTTTTCGTCGGATTCGGACCCTTCCTGACGACGCTGCTCTACACAGATCAGTGGAACTACTCGAAGCAGGAGATGGGCACCAACGTCGCGATCGGCGGCGTGGTGAATTTGTTCATCATCGGCCTGCTCACGTTTTTCGCCGACAAGCTTCCGCGCATGCGCGCGCTGCGGGTGTTGATCGCGCTCTCCCTGCTCTGGAACGCGTTTTATTTTTGCTACGTGAATCTGATCCTGCCCGACAAGCGACCGTCGCTGGTCGAGATTATCATCTTCGGCGAGGTGCTCTCGATCATCAGCATTCTCGTGGGTCTGGTCTACATGCCGCTGATCTACGATTATGTGCGGCGAAATAAAATGGGGACCTTCGCCGCCGGCATGCAGATCACGACGCGCGGCACGCAGTTGTTCACCCTGAATGGCATTGGCGTTTTTGTCTGGGCTTACGCCGCGCTCTTTCAACCGCCAGCCGGTGAGTCGACCCGCGTCGTGCTGCGCGAAAACACCGATCGCACGGCGCTCCTCCAGACCCTGCGGCAAAACACCTGGCAGTATCCGCGCGACGAAGGCTCGGCTGCGCCGATATCCGCTCCGCCCTCAGCCATCTCGGCAGAGGTTTGGCAGGCCGATGGCATCGCCGCCAAACAAGGACGCGCCTGGGAAATTCGCCTGCGCGACAAAAACAGCGAAAAGCTCGCCGCCGAAAAAATCCGCCTCGAAAAACTGCGTTCGCCTCTGCTCGTGAGCGAAAAGCGTCTGCTCGATTCGGCGCTGGTCGCGGATGCGCGCGGCGAGGGCAAAGCCGCCGCGGAAGCGCGCGAGGCAGCGCAGCCTTTGCACGTGGAGGCCGGAAAATTCGGCGCGCAGATCGAGACGATCGATCGCGAGCTCGCCCGCCGCGCTGAAAATCTGCGCGCGCAAATCACGACCGCTTTGGGCGCGCGATTGTTGAGCGATGGTGAACAGATTTCGAAGGCCGCGCTCGCGCCCGCTCTGATCATCGAGTTCTCCACGGCTCAACGCGCAAACACACGATCGGTAGAACGAATGCTCGACCAACTGCACCGGAGCATTCCGCAATCGATCGACATGCGCGTGCTCAAGCGTGACGCGGGTTACGGGCTCGCAGTGAGCGTGCTCGCTTCACGCGACAGCGCCGAAAATACAGCGCTGATCGAACGCGTCAGCGCAGCCGTCACTCACGCTGTCGAGAAACGCGCACCCGAACTCCGCGGGGGACCACTCACGCGTCTCAGCGTTCGCGAAACCACCGCGCTGCAGCTCCAACTGGAAGTCGTGGAACAGCCCACCGGCGGTTATCTCTCCCCCGTCACGCGTGCCGTGAACGCAATTCTCGGTTGGTTCGACCATGCGCCGAGTCCGACGCGAAATCTCGACGCGATCGCGCGCAGCCTGCGTGTTCCCGGCCAGACGACCGACGTGCGGGTGAACGCACCGGCCGGCGAACATACCCTCTCTGTCGTGGCCATTTTCGCCGAGAGTTCGACGAGTGCTCCAACCGCTATCCCTGCAGCCTCCGCCGATGATATCGTCCCGCGCGACGACGCGATCACCGCGCGGCTGCGGCAACTCCTGGGCACAAGCCCGACCGGTCCGGCGGTCGACGCGCCCGCCACGCTCCGGCGCGCGCGGTCCTTCTATGATCGCATCGAATCCGCTGCCGCCGCGCAGCGCATCACCGTCGCGCGAAGCGTGCTCGCGACCGGCTACGCGCCTCTGAAATACGACTACATGTCCGGCTATATTTGGGTGCTGGGATTGGGCGTCGTGGGTCTCTGGCTCACCTACGTGTTTGGCGGAATCGAGAAGCGCGGAGGCGTCAGCAAGCGTGGGGTCGAGGAGGCCGCTGCATCATGAACGCATCCACGGACGATTCCCTTTCACCCCGCTCGCCGACGCCGGCCTATGTTCCGGGTTATGTCGGCGCAAAACGTCTGATGCTCGCCTTTGGCTTGGGCCTGGTGGCGTTCGGCGCGATTCAGCTTTGGTCTCCGCTGCGCCTAACGTGGTTCGGGGTTCACACGACGGCGGAAGCCGTTTCCGTGATAAAAGAAAAACCAGGCTTGCCCGCCCTCACGCTGAACACCGACGCGCAGGTCCTCGCTCAGACCGCGTTGGCTGATCGCAACGTCGTCTTTTGGAATCTATTCAAATTTCAAACACAGGATGGCAAAACGGTGATCGTCCGCGCCGGCACCGGCAGCCAGATGAAGCCGCTCTATTCGCTCTCGAGTTGGGATGGTCTGCCGACGAGCGATAGCGTCTGGTACGATCCTCGAGAGCCAGAACGCGCGATTTTCCCTCTGATCGTGAGCACCTGGCTCGCGCCCGCGGTCGTGCTGTTTGCCGGCGCGCTCTGCACAATCATCGCCGCGTATCTCCTCTATTGGGCAAGAAAGCCGATCGAGGTACCCCACGTGGCCGCCCTCGACGCGAACTCCTAATTTTCGCAGCCGGCGCCGATGCGGCCGAATTAACACCGTTTTTACCGCATTTTTTCCCCGCCCGTCCCGATGCGGGAGAACTACCTATGGTTTTGCCCAAATCTCCTGTTGCTCGCCGATTGGCGTGCATGGCTTTCGTTTTCGCCGCTCCCCTCACGTCCATCATCGTCTGGTTGGTCGTCAACGGCATTAACGAGACGATCTCGTTCGCCCAGTTCGAACAGAAGGGGAACACCTATCTTCGCCCCGTCGACCGCCTGCTCCACCTCGTGCCCCAACGTTATTTCGCGGCGAGTGCCGGCGCCGACACCAAAGCTATCGATGGCGCGATCAACACCGCCTTCAGCGACTTGTCCGAGGTCCAAGCCAGCGTCGGCGAAGCCCTGCAATTCACCGAAGCCGGTCTGGCCTCGCGCAAACGCGATCATCTCCAACTCGAGCGCGTTCTCGAACATTGGAAAAAAGTCAGCGCCCGGCCCGCGTCCGCTGAAGCCTACGACGGCGTCGTGGCCGATCTGCGCGGGCTCATCTCGCACGCAGGCGACACGTCCAACCTGATTCTCGATCCAGATCTGGACAGCTACTATTTGATGGACGTCACGCTGCTCGCGCTGCCGCAGTTGCAGGAACGTCTCGGCCTGGTGTTGCGCGACGCGCTCGAACTCAAACACGCCACCGGCGACAAACAGGAGTTGCAGACCAAACAGGCCGTGCGTCTCGCGATGTTGCGCGAATCCGATGTGGACCGCATCAGCGGCGACATTCAAACGGCGCTCACAGAGGATCCCAATTTCTACGGCATGCACGAATCGCTGCATGAAAAAATTCCGGCCGCGTGGAAAAATGCCACTGCCGCCATCGATCGATTCACCGAACTCGCCCGCCATCCTGACGCCACGAGCGATGAAGACTTGCTGAAATCCGGCACGGCCGCGCGCGAGGCAGCCGAGGCCTTTTGGAAAATTTCCGTCGATCAACTCGACGAGCTTCTCGCGATTCGCATCCAATTTTTCCAAGCCAAGCGCACCCACGGACTTCTCTGGACGGTTCTCGCGCTCGTCCTCGCGGCCGCTGTCGCTCTCGTCGTCGCACGCAGCATCGCTCTCTATCTCGAAAAAGTGTGCGAGGACATGGACGCGATCGCGAACGATCTCGGCTCCAGCGCGAGCAGTGTTCGTTCCGCCAGTGAACGCATGACCAATTCCGCGTCCTCCCAAGCCGCAGCGCTGGAGCAAACCAGCACGTCCTCACACGAACTCGCGAGTCTCGCTGGGAAAAATCTCGAAAGCGCGCAAAGCCTCACGCGAGCCGCCGCCACCTCGACCAAGGCCGGCGAAGTGGGCGCGACCGAACTCGCGAAACTGGTCAAGGCATTGAACGGTCTGCGCAGTGATGCCACGGAAGTCGCAAACGTGCTCAAGGCCATCGACGAGATCGCGTTTCAGACGAATCTTCTCGCGCTGAACGCGGCGATCGAAGCCGCTCGAGCAGGCTCCGCCGGCGCTGGCTTCGCGGTGGTGGCCGACGAAGTTCGGGCGCTCGCCCAACGCAGTTCCTCCGCGGCGAAAGATACCTCCGAACGCCTCGGTCGGACTTTCGAAAAAACCGCCGCGAGCGCCGAGATGGCGGAAACGCTGCAAAAACACATTTCCGAAATTCTCCAGCAAGCGCAGCACGTCGACGATTTCGCCGAAGCGCTTTCTGCGTCGTGCAACGAACAAAACACCGGCGTTTCTGAAATCAGCCGCGCGCTCCAGCACGTCGAATCAGAGGTTCAAAACACCGCGGCGAACTCGCAATCGGTCTCGGATTCCGCCGTGGGTCTGGACAGCGAGGCCCGGCGCCTCCGCAAAGCCGTCGCACAATTAACTCGATTTGCCAGCCACAAGCGGAGTAAGAGTACCGCGTCTGAACCGGAATCGCTCGAAGCGAAGGATGAGCAAGAAACGTTTGTTTCGCCTACCGTCGCCAGCTCAGGGAATCCCTAAAAATTGTTACCTGGAATCCACGGTCTCAGAGATAATTCCTTAGTAACCGCCTAGAAGAAGGCACCTTGCTAATTTCTTGCGATTTGGTGTTGATTTGCTCCGCAGAATTCCTCTTTCTGTGTGTCCCTCCCGCCAAAAATCGTCGGTAGAGCTTAGCTCCCGATGATTTTAGCCCGCTCGCAAGAGCGGGCTTTTTTTTGCCCTTTTGGGAGCAATGACCTGTCGGCGGCGCGCGCTCTCCGAAGAGCGATTTTTTTTGCCTCGCGCGCCGAAGCCCTGTCTCCGCATCGGAACGAGCCGGATATTTTTCGCGGTCAAATTCCGGTGCGCGCAAGCGGACAGATTCTCAGAGCGGGTGCAGATGCACGGAAAAACATTGTCAGGGAACGGGAGCGTCCGCGCCACGTCGTTAGGCCGATGTTGTTTTATCAGTTTATTGTTTCCCGCCGACTGGATCCCGCGTCTTCGGCCGAAGCTCAAGTGATGGTCCGCATGGATGGTGACGTGGAGCGCAGCACGGAAAACGCGGTGGATTTTCTGAAGGAGCTGGGCTGGAGCGTGCGCGAGGTGCGGCACGCGCAAATGGCGGATTCGATCGACGAGTTTTCCGACGACGCGCGCTTGCTCGGGCTTTATCAAAACGCCGAGCGCGATGGCATTGCCTGCAGCCTCGGCACGGGTCGCAAATTGACCGAACCGTCATACCGCGGCGTCAACTGATCCACCCCGCTGGCGCCACGCGATGCGGCGGTGCGGCGATGCGCGGACGTTTCGCTGGAGGTGCGCGGAAAGATATTTTCTCTTTCGCGCTGGGTCTCTAGCCGTTGTCGACCCATGAAAAAAGACTCGGTCCTTTCGAAAATTAAGGCGGAGAAAGTCATCGCCCTGATCCGTGCGGAAAGCTCGGACGGCTTGCTCGATTGCGCGAAGGCGCTCGCCGATGGCGGCCTCACGAGCATCGAACTCACGATGACGACGCCCGGCGCGATTCGCATGCTGGAAAAAGCCACGGCGGAATTGCCGGACTTCACTTTCGGCCTCGGCACAGTGCTCGATGCGGAAACGGCGCGCGCCGGAATTTTAGCTGGCGCTCGCTTCATCGTGACGCCGGCCCTCCGCCCCGATGTCATCACCCTTTGCCGCCGCTACAGCATTCCGGTTTTCAGCGGCGCTCTGACGCCGACGGAAATTCTCGCCGCGTGGGAAGCGGGCGCGGATGCAGTGAAAGTTTTCCCCGCGGAATTTTTTGGCGCGCCGTACATCAAATCGATCAAGGCGCCCTTCCCTCAAATCGATCTCGTGCCCACCGGCGGCGTGAACGATTCGAATGTTGGCGACTTCATCAAAGCCGGCGCCACGGCCACGGCGGCGGGCAGCTCGCTCGTCGAAGCGAAGGCGTTGAAAGAGAAAAATTGGGCCGCAATCACCGCGAAAGCGAAGGCCTTCAGCGCCGCCGTCGCCGCGATCAAATAAGCACGTTGCCCACGAATCACACGAAAGCCACGAAATCAGAATACCATTTTTCCCACGGAATACACGGACGGCACGGAAAGCGTGGGTTTTTACTCCGTGTTTTCCGTGTATTCCGTGGGAAAAATCAGGAAATGGATTTCGTGTCCTTCGTGTGATTCGTGGGCAACCGGTCTCGCCGGCGCGGCGTCACGCCGAGGTCGAGCTGCGCGTCTCGGCTTTCGGCGGGAGATACTTCGCGACGTCGGGAATTTCTTTCACGCGGCGTCCTCCGAGACGGCGTTCGAGATAGGGGTCGACGACTTGGACGACCTCGATCTCCTCCGTTGTCTCGTGCCCTTCGGGGAGTTTGTCGTCCTCATCCTCGAAGTCGTCCACCTCCACGTTGCCGCTGTCGTCGATGATGTCCCACTCCGCTTCATCGAATAGATGAGACATGCGGCGCGCCTCCGGCTCGAGCAGGAGCGGCGGATTTTTCAGCGGAGCATTTTTCACGAACTCGAAAAGGCAGGGATAGAACTGATCTTTGAACCGGTTCTGAAAATCCGAAATCCACTTGTTCGCGACGCCGGCGCGATTGGTGAGCAGCACCACATCCGAAAAATGGATACACGCTTCGTACCACGGAAGGAGCTCGGGCGTTTGTTCGGCTAGACGCGAATCCACCACGCAGAAAACCCGCGCTAGTTTGCCACCGCTGCGATCGAGCCACGGTTTGAAGGCTTCGATTTGATCGACTGGATTCGTGCGCCCATCTGAGATCAAGAAGACATGCGTCGCGTCGCCCATCGCGCCGTCTGGAATATCGAGCTGGCCGTCGTTCCAGTGCCAGCGCACGAGGCGCGGCAGCTTCGCGTCGATCTCATTGTCGGCTTCGTTGTCGCTCAGCAGAACGACGGCGCGTTCGTCTTCGGCCAGGCCGCCATCGATCAAATCGGCGACGACCGCGCGCCGGCCCGAACCCGCTGTGCCGAGGATAAAATAGATCAAGACCGGATCGCCGTCGCTCATGCGGATAGGTAGTGCAGCAACCGAAAAAATGCCAACGGCCTAAGGCGTGTTCGGAAACGAGAATGTGCCGGTCTGCGCTTTGTGGCGCATCCAGTGGTCGATCAGCACAAGCGCGCACATCGATTCCACGATCGGCACGGCGCGCGGCACGACACATGGATCATGTCGTCCACGTCCTTGGAGCTCCGTCGGGTTGCCCTGAAGGTCCACGGTTTTCTGGAGCTGGAGAATGGTCGCGGTGGGTTTGAATCCGACGCGGAACACAATCTCCTCGCCGTTGCTGATGCCGCCCTGAATTCCACCGGAGCGATTGGTCGCGGTGTGCACGACTCCGGCGCGATTTTCGAACACGTCGTTGTGCTCGGAGCCCTTCATCATCGTACCCAAAAAACCACTACCAAATTCAAATGCCTTCGTGGCCGGCAGCGACAGCATCGCTTTCGCGAGATCGGCTTCCAACCGATCGAACACCGGCTCGCCCAATCCCGCCGGCAAACCGCGCACGCGACATTCGATCACACCGCCAACCGAGTCGCCTTCGGCGCGCACGCTCTTGATGCGTTCGATCATGCGCTCCGCCGTCGCGAGATGAGGACAGCGCACAGGAGTCGCCTCGACTTCGGCCAGCGTCGGAAACGCATTCAAACTTTCCGCCGGCACGGCGATGTCGTGAATGCGCGTGATGAACGCGCGGATCTCCACTTGGTGAGACGCGTCGCCGAGCGCCAAAATCTTTTTTGCAATCGCACCGGCGGCAACACGGCCGATCGTCTCGCGCGCGGAACTACGCCCGCCGCCTTGATGATCGCGGATGCCGAACTTGGAAAAGTAAGTGAAGTCGGCATGCGACGGGCGAAATTTTTCGCGCATCTCCGCGTACGCTCCCGGGCGCTGGTCGGCGTTGCGCACGAGCATCGCGATGGGCGTGCCCGTGGTTTTTCCCTCGAAAACCCCCGACAGAATTTCGACTTTATCTTCTTCTTTTCGCGGTGTGACGATGTCGCTTTGACCCGGCCGACGCCGGTCGAGCTCGGCTTGGATTTCTTCAACACTGATCGGCACGCGCGGAGGACAACCATCAATCGTCACACCCACACCAGCACCATGACTTTCGCCCCAGGTGCTAATCGTGAAGAGTTTTCCAAAGCTGTTCGGCATCGCGTCGCAGGTTTGGACGGCCGCCAACACCCGGCAAGTTTCAAATCCTGGCAACCTCTCCGCGTTTGTCGCGTCTACCACAATCTCGGTTTACTTCTGGTATCGCTTCGCCTCTGATGCGCCTCCAGCCCAACCCCTTTCACTGGTAACATTATAGGCTAATGACTTCGCGCTCACTTCGACTGTCGATTGTCGCTGGACTTGGCACCGTTCTCGCCGCGTCCGCTCAAACCCCCGCAGAACAACCGTCGATGCCGGCGCAGATGCAGGCTGCGGCCGCAGCGTCGAACGCTGCAGCCAATCAACCTCAATCTCCTTCGACTCAGCCGCCGCCAGCGTTGATGTCGACCGACTCCACCACGCCACCTGTCGCGCAACCGCAGCCGCAGCCTATGGCGCAACCGGCTCTGCCGTCACAATCCAACCTCGGGCAAATCGCAGCGGTGGACGACGAGATGATCGACGGCATCAAGCTGACCGAGGCCACGATCGATCACGTGCTGATGCTGCTCGAAGACTGGACAGGCCGCACCGTGCTGCGCCCGCAGCAACTGCCAACGCCGACCTTCGCGATCAATTTGAAGCGCCGTCTTCCGAAGTCCGAAGCGATTCTCGCGCTGGAAACGCTGCTCAACCTCAACGGCATCGGCCTCATTCCTGTCGGCGATAAATTTTTGAAAGTGGTCGATCTCCCGCGGGTGCGCATGGAAGCGCCGCAGTTGATCGAGGGTTCGACGCTGGACATGCCGCCCAGCGGCCAGATCGCGTCGAAATTATTCCAACTGGAATTTCAACGCGTCACCGAATTTTTGCCGCAGGTGAACATGCTGCTCAACGGCAACATGGGCGGCTACGTCGTTTTCGAGAAGAGCAACGCCGCGCTGATCACCGATTCGATTTCGAATCTGCAGCGCATCGAAGTTCTCGTGAAGAAATTGGATCAACCGCTGACCACGGGGATGACTCCGAAATTCTACACGCTGCGCAACGGTGCGAAGGCCAGCGATGTGGTGAACAAGATCAACGCGATGATTCAAGGCCCGCTGCAATCACAGCTCGGCGCCGCGACGCGCATCTCCGCCGATGATCGCTCGAATCAAATCATCCTCATCGCGGATGAACGGCAGTATCCATTTTTCGATGACGTGATCGCCAAGCTCGACGTGAAGGCCGATCCGAACACGAACAACGAAGTCATTTATCTGAAACACGCCGCCGCCAAAGACGTCGCCTCACTGCTGGCCAATCTGATTTCGAATCAGAACAAGGCGACGGATAATTCCAGTTCGGTGCGTGCACTGCCGAACCGCCCAATGGCCCCAGGTTCGCAAGTGCCAGAACCGAACCAACCGCCGCAGCCAACACCGGCGCCGTCCCTCGCAGAACTCGGCATCACGCCCAGCGCACAATTCAGCAGCCTTGTCAGCGTTCAGCCTGATGAACGCAGCAACGCCGTCGTCGTGACCGGCACCACCGACGATATTCGTCTAATCCAAAGTCTCGTTGAAAAAGTCGACGTGCTCCTGGCTCAAGTGCGCATCGAAGTCGTGATCGCGGAGGTGACCCTGGGTGATTCTGATACGACCGGCATCGACTCGCTTGGACTTCAGGTGACGGGGAGCCAACTGACTGGATTCGCCCTCGGGTCAAAAGCATCATCCGGAATTAGTATTGGCGGTACGACGGATGCCGATGGCAATTCGACTGGCCTCGCTACAATCACGCGTCCAGGCACAAACGGACGACACTACGATTTGGCTGGGCTCATTTCTCTCAACACAACCCCGCGGAAAAACAACGCGAACTTGCTGTCCGTTCCGACGATCGTCACCACGCACAACAAAGAAGCACGTATCTTCGTCGGTGAATCCCGCCCGACCATCAGTAGTTATCTCAATGACACTTCAGTTTCGACCGGCACGACTGGCGGCCTCGGTGGCTACCGCAGCACTGTAAGTTCAACGGATATCGGTATCGAGCTGAAGGTGAAGCCCCTCATCGGCAACGATGGATCCGTGCAGCTCGATATCAGCCAATCCGTCAATGACGTCCTCTCCGAAATCAACATCGACGGAAATCCACAGCCGATCATCGGCAAACGTGAAACGACGTCGTTCGTCAGCGTGAAGAGCGGCGCCATCATTGTTCTCGGTGGATTGCAGCGTCACACGGAAACACGCACGACCAGTCGGCTCGGGCCGATACCGATCATCGGCGATTTGTTCGGTGGCCGCAAAAAAGAGAAAAATCGCACCGATCTCGTCTTCTTCCTGCGTCCGTATGTCTTGACGAACACCGGAGAGGACAACGCCGAGGCCCTCAACCGCTTGGAGGGACTTCCGAACCGCGATGCCGTTCACCAAGCGCTTGATCCGAATAGCTCGGTCGTGAATCCGAACACGGAAAAGAAAAAGGACGACGACAACAGAGGCCCGTCGATGCGCCGTCCGAAATAATAGAAAATGTCCGATACTGCCGTACTTTCGACTCTTCCCGGCACGCTGGGTGACAATCTCACCGACGAACAACGCCAGGCCATCCAAGAAGCTTCGCGCGGTCAGCGGTTGAGAGTTCTCGCGCAGCAGGCGAAGATCACTGAGCCCGAGGCTCTCACCGCCGTCTCGATCGCGTCGGGCCTCGATATCGCGAGCAATCTCGAGGCAGATGACGCTGCGCTGAGCGTCCTGCCTGCCCGCCTTGTTCACGATTATCAAATCGTGCCAATCCTCTTCCGCCGCGGCACGCGCTCTCCGCTGCCGGTGACCGAAGAACCGATCGATCCACACGCGCCGCTGCATCTCGCCACCGCCTGGCCACCGGACGATGTAATGGTGGACTGGATACGGACGTTCACCTTCCGCCCGATTGCCTGGCATCTCGGCGTGCCGGAAAAAATTCACCAACTCATCCTGCAACATTTTGGTGTCGGCTCCGGCAGTCTCGAAGATTCAGAAGACACCTACGTCGCCCCCGAAACAGCGCAGCAGGCCGAACAGGAAGTCGACGAAGAGGCCGCCGTGGTGCGCTTCGTCACCGATGTGATCAGCCAGGCTGTTTCCGACGAAGCGACGGACATCCACTTCGAACCACAGGAAGGACAGCTCCGCATCCGCTACCGTGTCGACGGCCTGCTCGTGCAGGTTCCCGTGCCGGAAAATCTCCTTCGCTTTCAGGACGCGATCATCTCGCGCCTGAAAATCATGGCGAAATTGAACATCTCCGAGCGCCGCCTGCCGCAGGACGGACGCATCAATTTCCGCGCCAACGGCACGATCCTGGACATCCGCGTTTCGACCATCCCCACGATCTACGCGGAATCGATTTCACTGCGCCTTCTCAATCAGAAGAAGGAAGCCTACTCGATGGATCGCCTGGGCATGAGCGCCCACGAGCAGAACGAGATCAACCGCGTCCTCGATTTTCCGCACGGCATCGTTCTCGTCACCGGCCCGACCGGCTCCGGCAAATCGACTTCGCTGAATGCCTTTCTGCGCAAAATCAATTCACCCGAACTGCGCATCGTCACGATCGAAGATCCGATCGAGTACGAAGTCCCCGGCGTGAATCAAATGCAGGTGCGCCCGGAAATTGGCCTGAAGTTTTCCGACGCCCTCCGTCACGTGCTCCGGCAAGACCCCGACGTGATCATGGTCGGCGAAATTCGTGACTTGGATACGGCGGAGATTGCCATCCGCGCATCGCTGACCGGTCACTTGGTTTTCTCGACGCTGCACACGAACGACGCGCCCGGCGCGATCACGCGCCTGATCGACATGGGCATCGAGCCGTTTCTCGTCGCGTCGGCGATCGAACTCGTCATCGCCCAGCGCCTCGTCCGCCGTCTCTGCCCGGATTGCTCGCGCGACGAGCCGGTGAGCCGACTCAAGCTGCGCGACACGCTCGCGATTCTCGGCCTCGATCCAGCGACGGCCGATACCGTCGAAACCTTGAAGCACCCGGTAGGCTGCGATCGCTGCCGCGGCACGGGTTATCGCGGTCGCATCGGCATTTTCGAAATTCTCAAACCAAACGACGAGTTGCATGAGCTCGTCTTGAAACGCGAAAGCACGCGCACGCTGACGCAGTGCGCTCGCCGCCACGGCATGCGCACACTGCAGCAATCCGGCTGGGAAAAAGTTCATGCCGGTTACACCACGCTCGATGAAGTGCTGCGCGTGATCACGGTCGTCGAAAAGTAGTTCTCGAAATGCCGCGCTTCAGTTTCACGGCTCGCGACCGATCCGGACAATCCGTCGCTTCCACCATCGAAGCGCCCTCCCGCAAGGAAGCGTTGCGCCTGCTCACGGCGCGCGGATTGCAACCGACCCAAGTCGACGAAGCGGTGCCCGCAAAACCCGCGAGCACGCGTCGTGGAAAATCGGATACAGCGGCCACGGTCGTCGCTCCCGCGGCCGCGAGTTCACGCGCCAATCGTCCTCTGCGCCGCGGCGCGCCCAAGCTCACCCGTCGCGAGCGACTGCCTTTTCTGAACGCACTCGTCGATCTGATCGCGAGTGGTCTCTCCGCCGGTGAAGCCGTGCGTTTGCTGGCGTTGCGAATTCAAGAGCCAGCGCTGCGTGCGCTCTGCACCGGACTGTGGGATCGTTTGAGCGAAGGCGCGCCGCTTTCGCGCGCGATGAGCGATTTCCCAACGGTTTTCGATACGGCCACGATCAATCTCATCCAAGCCGGCGAAGCCACCGGCAGTTTGAACGAAGTGCTGGGCCGCATCATCTCCCATCTCACCGAGCAGAGAGAGCTGAAACGGCAACTCACCGCCGCGCTGGCCTACCCGATCTTCATGGTCTGCGTCGCGAGCGGCGTGATCCTGTTTTTTCTTTTCTTCCTGCTGCCGCGACTGCAGGCCTTGCTGAATTCCCTCGGAGGCCACCTGCCGCTCTCGACTCGCATCCTTGTCGGCATTTCTGATTTTTCGCTGCACTACGGCATCTTCATCGCCGGCGGCGCGATCTTGGGCGCGATTGCGTTCTGGCGCTGGCGTCACACCACCGCGGGCCGCGAGGCCACCGACGCGTGGATTCTCAAGCTGCCGCTTTTTGGTCCGTTCGCCGTGAGCCGCAGCGTTCTCGCGTTCAGTCAGACGCTCTCCGTTCTCCTGGAAAACGGCATCACCGCCGCCGACGCGCTGCGCATGACCGAGCGCCAAATTGGAAACGTGATTCACCGCCGCGCCTTCAACGAAGCGACTGCGCGCGTGCTGGAGGGCGAGGCACTTTCCACGTCGCTGCAGCGCACGGATTGTTTTCCGGCGCTGGTGCTCGACCAACTTTCCGTCGGCGAAAATACCGGCAACGTCGTGCCGAGCCTGAAGAAAATTTCCGTCGCGTATCAGAAAAATATTACAGGGCAGCTGAACGTCTTCACGCGGGTCATCGCGAGCGGCGTCCTGCTCGCCGTCTTCGTCTTCGTCGGCTTCATCGCCTTCGCGATCGTCAGCGCCGTCTTCCAGCTGAGCGCCTCGTTCAAGATTGGCGGTTGAGCGTGGCTCATTTCGAACGTTAGGGGAGCTTGCAACGGAGCGCCGGCCTCCGGCCGGCTAACCTATCTAGCGTCCCGCGAAGCGGGA
>DASTWZ010000035.1:0-74324 GCA_035765635.1 Opitutaceae bacterium | reverse complement strand
CGCTTTGACGAGTGGCTCAACCCGGAGGTTAGTTCACACGGTTGCGGCTCGCGAGGGACCGCTCGCCCTACCCACTGAGGCCGGCCATGCTTACATTCTTCATTCTGCATTCTTACTTCTTCCTTAGCGCGCCACGTGCGTAATCTTTGGTTGCGGCTTCGCCGCGCTATGCCTCTTCGCGGCCAAAAAAATAAAATCCCCGCCAGCGGCCTATCTGTCGTTGAAAACCGGATACGCTCCGACGGTGGCCCCGTCGATCTGCGCGCCGGGGAAACTGGCGGCGACGTTCAGGCGGCTGAGTTCGGTGCTTTGGAAAACGGCGCTGTCGTAGTTCGTGAAGTACTTGCTGTGCGCTTCAAACTCCGGATGCAGCTTTCGCAAGCCGTCTAACGTTTCGAACGTGGTCTTGCAGTCCTTGCCCTCCACCGGACTCCAGGCCACGAGTGGCTCGCCGGCGATGGCGCCGCTGCGCACGTACACGTTGCGGTCGAATTCCTTGGCCTGAGAATCGGTCAGGCGTCCACAGAGTGCCTGCGTCTGATCGAACTGAATCATCGGGCCCCGGAAGCTTTCGCCGGCCACCAGTAGGTTATTTTTGAATACATGGCCGTGGCGCTCTTCGACCGCCGGGCCGGTGCTGGGATGCCACCCGAAATGATCGCCAACCGCGCTGCGCTCAGTGCGTTCGAAATTGGCCAGACTGTTGACGAACGTGTTCTGCGATACCTGCACGTTCGAGCTGTTCAGGATGCGCACGCCCTTGTTGCAGTTCACGAAAACATTTCCGGTGCAGACCGCGCCCTTCGAAATTTCGAAGAAGAAACCGTCATTCGTTTCCTGCACCCAGTTGTCCACGAAAAGTCCATCGACATTTCCGACATCGAACCAGATGCCGCTCGAATTCGGGTTCTCCGTGAGCAAGTTGTCGCGGATCACGCAGCGATAGGACTGGTTGAAAATCTTCACGGCCGACGCGTAATAACCGGTGATCGACTCGACGTTGTTGCGGCGGAAAATGTTTTTCTCGAGCAGCACGTCCGCTGACCCGATGACGTAGACGCCTTCGGTGCTCGTGTCGGAGATCAAGCAGTGGCGCATCGTGAAATGATCGCCACGGAAATAGCCCGCCACGCGCGAGCAATGCGAAATCGTGACGTTTTCGATGAGCGTGCCGACGATGTCTTTTCCGAACGTCGCTGGATCGGCCAGCTTCGTCGGTTCGTTGCCCTCGAATTCGAGCGCGCGATAGGCGTACTGCGTGAACGTGATGCCGAAAATTTTGGGCCCGATTTTGTCGGACGGCTTTCCTCGAAGTTCGCCAATCGTGCGGGTGATCGCGCTGTCGTGCGCGGTGATTTCGACAAGTTTGTCCTTCGGATCGACGCCGATGTAGACCTGTCCGTTGTCGTAATCGATGAAGTAGGAATCGGCGTCGATCTCACCTTCCCAGCCGACGGCGCGGAGCATTTTCCCGTTAACGAAAACCATGTCGTTGTTGAAACGCCACGGTGACGTCTTGCGGCCTTCGCGCGGACGACGCCACCAATCCTGTGCCTTCGCCGGAAAAAGATGGGACCACGAAGCGCGCCAGAGCCCGTTCGGTTGCGCCTCCCAAGTCGCGGCAACCTCTGTGCCTTTGAGAATCGGTTTCTCGTCGCCGAAAGGCTGCAGCGTGATGCCTTGATTCAGTTTTAAGCCGCCCACGCGGTAAACGCCGCCGCGAAGAATGACCGCGTCGCCCGTGACGGCCTTTTCGAACGCGGCGGCGAGCGCAATGGGTTGTTCGACACTTGTGCCAGCGGCGTCAGGCTTTCCGTCGGGCGCGACGTAGTAAACATGGGCCGCATTTTTCGGCACCTCATAATGTCGCGCGACCGGCCCGTAAGGTCCTCCGGACGGAGCGGCTTGCGATACGGAGAACGAAGTGGCGAGCAGAACGCTCAGCGCCAAAGAGCGGGAGACGGACGAAAGACGGAGCGCGGCAGGAAAAAGTACGCGGAAAGACATGGCGGACGCGGTGGGGTTGAAACGATGTAGCCGCGGCGCAACTACAGCGCCGCGGCTTGATGGCCACCCAGCGTACCGCTCGGTTTAGAGAATCAAAAACGGAGTTGATTCAACTATTAGACCTTTCCCCGGTCAGCCGAACCTACCTTTGTGACCACCAGGCACTGATGGCTTGCGCGGCGGAGTCGATGCGCGCCGGCAGAGCCAAAAGGAATTCGTGAAATTGCGGGATGTAGTGATCCGCGAACCAAATGCCGGCCGCGATGGCGGCGAGCGAGACCAGCGAGTCGAAGAACCCGCCGTGATAACCGCAGGAACGACCGCCCGTGGCGCCCATGTAGCAGGCGTATTTGAAAGCGCGCAGAGGCCAGAGCAGGACATGCAGGGCGAAGACCATGACGATGATGCCGACCCAGAGCGGAACGTCCGGCGGCAACGCGATGCCAAAGGCGGAGTGATGCGTCACGAGGTTCATCAGACCGGATAACCAGACAAAGAACACGACGACCTCCGCGAGCGTCAGCGCTCCAATCATCAAACTCGGCCCAACTCCTCCCGCGCCCTGCCACGCGGGATTGCTGTAGTGGCGCCACGGATACCCGTGGGCCCGCATCTCCTGTCTCCACTTCGCGCGCCAGTGCCTGTTGCTCGTGGCAGCGGTGAAGTTTTTCACGCCCTCGTAATAGCCCTGCTTGGCGCGGCGGATGTACTCCTGGGCCGTCGAGGGATCGCCGCGAGCGGCGGCGCGCTCGGCCGGCGTGTTCGCGGCGGGCAGGACGAACGCGAGCACCGTGTAGGCGATGAAGGGCAGAAGGAGGAACCAGTGCACCAGCAGCGCGAAGAGCGCGACAATCAGCGAGAGCACGAGGAAACCAAGGCGCACGAGAATCGGATCCAGGCCGAAATACGCGGCCACGCCGTTGCACACTCCGGCGACCATCGCGCCCTCGGGAATCTTGTAGAGTCGACGAGCCGGCCCGTTCGAGTCGCTCGGTGTGTCTGCCGTGTTGGCTGTATTCATATTCGCACTACGTGTTTGTTGTTTGTCCGCATCAGCGGACGTCGGGCTGGTTGAGGTGGCATCGCTGTCGTCGGCGTCGTCCCGCACCGGGCCCATCTCCGCGATGACGGCGAGGACCTCCTTGGTTTCGACGACGCTCTTGAACTTGCCGAGGATGGCGCGAAATTTGTCCGCGATGGCCTGCTCGATGTCGGCGATGATTTCGTCGCGGTCCGGGTTGTGCGCGAGCCGCTGGGCTGCGCCCTCGAGGTAGGCTCGCAACGCGTTGTAACCGTCTTCCTCCAACTGGTACGCATTGCCGTTCAGATTCACTGTAATGACCTTGTTCATACGCGGTGGGGTAAGGTTAGGAGTTCGAGCGCTTGCCTAAATTCTGCACGGTGCCGGTGAGCTTCTGCCAATAGTCGGTGGCCTCCTTGAGGCGCTCGCGGCCCTTTGCGGTGAGTTCGTAATATTTCCGCGGCGGCCCGGCGTCGGATTCCTTCCACTCGTAATCGACGAGCTTTTCCCGGCGCATCTTGCTGAGGAGCGGGTAGAGCGTGCCCTCCTGCGTGGAGAATTCCGTTTCGCTCAACTGCTTGAGGATATCCGCGACGTAGACCCGATCCGCCGCGACGATTTTGAGCACGAGGAATTCCAGCATGCCTTTGCGGATCGGGTTGAATTTGTCGTTGAGACTCATCGCGAATGGGGAGGCGCAAGCTACCTTGCTGAGACAAGGTACTAGGTGCCAGTAAGCCCGTCAAGAGGTTTTTGCGATGCCGCAACCGGGTTTCCGAGCGCGGCTGCGCCGGTTCGTGGAGCGCAGGCGTCCCGCCTGCATGGTCGCCGAATGCAGGCGAGACGCCTGCGCTCCAAATACCACGCGGCCGCGTTTGGAAACGCGGCCGCTCAATCCCGACACACTTTTGCGGCTAAAATTTATACACGGGCTCTGCCCCGGCGCCTTGCTGCTGGGTGGTGCTGCCGAAGTGTCGGATATATTCCCGCGGGCTCATGCCTTTCAGGGCGCGAAAGTGGCGATTGAAATTGGAGAGATTGTTGAACCCGCTCGAGAAACAGGCGTCGGCGATCGGTTTTCCTTTTTCGATCATCAACTGAATCGCTCGAGCTATGCGCAGCTGGATCACGTACGCGGAGAACGTGCAGCGCATCTTGCGGCGAAAGAAACGGCAAAACGACGTTTCAGTCATGCCCGCGATGCGCGCCGCGGCCGGTTGAGAAATTTTTTCCGTCAGGTTCCAATTTACATAATGGCACACCCGCTCGACGCGCTGCGCCTCGATGTGATTCAGTTTCGGCACGTAGTTCGCGCTCGAAAGCACGCGCTGGTGGGGTGAGTGCGCCAGCAAATCCAGCACCACTAGAAGCTCAGTCAAACGCGGCACACCGGCAGTTCGGGCCATCCGCTGCAGATGCTCGGCGGCTTCGCTTGCCTCGGGACCGGTGAAATGGACGCCGTGCCGACTGCGCTGCAGCAGCGCGGGAATGTGGGCAAACTCCGGGATCTGCTTGAGCGCGGGCGAGAAGGCGCTTTCCCGAAATTGCACGAAAATGGCGACGGCGTGATCGTGCCGCAAGGGACGGGGCAGATCGTTGTTCAGCCAGACGTGCGGGACGTTGGGACCGACGAGCACGAGATCGCCATCGCTGAACGGTTCGACGCTGTCGCCGATCAAGCGAATCCCGCGGCTGCGTTCCACGAACATGAATTCATGTTCAGGATGGAAGTGCCAATGCGTCGTGAAATGGATGCCCTTGCTGCGCAGGCAATAAATCGAACTGTCTTCATGCAGCTGGATCTTTTGGAAGCTCGCGTGCATGCCGGGCAAAAAAAATACCAGTTGGCGAGGCATCGCGCAACTGGGCGAAATCGATAATACGTTAATCGCGATCCTTGTGTTAGCGCTTGGTAGCGAAAGCCCCGACGCTTTCTTCGGACGAAAACGGATAGATTTTGTGCGGAGCATGCAGCACGACGAAGCGCCAGCCGGGGGGGCCGGCGCTCCGCTGGCTACTTTCCTCAGGGCCCGCGCAGCAGGATAATACCGTCGCGATCGGCGAGGACGACGGGCTCGGACGCGGTCAACGTGTGCCCATTGTTCGTCCCGGGATCCTGCGTTCCCAGGATGCGTTTCCAATTTCCCGGCAGCTCCGTGGGCGTGATCGTCTTCTGGAGGTTACCTTTTGGATTCAGAAGCACGATGCCGTGGGTGAACTCACGAGCCCACACCCCGTTCGACCAGCGGGCCGCGGTCTGCGGCGCACCATTCGCACCCGCGACGGGCTGCCCCAGATAGCCGAGACCGGCGTTGAGATTCGGCGAAGTCCAGGCTTGGGCCACGCCGTTGACGACCGAGAACTCGTCGTACCATTTCTGGGAGATCAATTGATATTTGGGCGAGCCGTTGGAGTTATATTCTTGTGTGTCCGTGCCGGCATTGTCGGTACCCGGCATATAATATCCGTCCTTCATCAGACACGCGGCCAGGCCGTAGCGCATCGGCCGCCACGGCGTCGGCGATCCAGCAAGCAAAACGCCGGACGAATTATAATATGCATCGCTGCCATCCGCCTTGGTGCGTTGCTGGAAGATAAGCAACTTAGGCGGACTCAATATATCCATCTGGAACTTATATTCCTTCATCAGGCGCGCAAAACTGACCTGCTCAGGCGCGTTGGCTCTGCCGATCGCCGGCTCCATCAAGCCGCCCTGCATCACGCCGGGCAGCGGATTATATTGGGTAATATCTGTCTGATTATTATGGTCGGACAAGGGCGCGTCGGCGGTATTGCCGGCGAGAATCTTGGTCGGCGCCAGCGTCGACGTGCGAAGTTTGTCGAAGAACTGTTTTTCTCCCTGACGCGACTTCAGCGTGACTTCGTTTTGCACCGTCGGGGTCGAGGTGATCTGGCTTTCTGCGGCGTCGATCTGTTGGTTGCGATTCCAGTCACCCGGCCTGCGAGGCGACCAAAGGACATTGTCGAGATAGACGCCGTCCAGCGATGGAGCGGCCATGCCGGCCGCATAAAGTCCGTCGGTCGAATTCAGAAATAAATCGTAAGTGAACTTGGCGGCCCATTCGTACGGCGCCAGGCCTCCCGAGGTTCCGGCGTCCGACGTCATATTGGTCAACCCATACCATTGACTGAAGGTGCTCGTCGGGCGCGCCCCTGAGGCGCCGAGATTATATAACCACCAATGCGCATTATCCAGCTGGGTGGCCCACGTCGGGAAAAACGGCTCAGGCGACGACGGATTGTTGTCATTTATATTCTCGGTGAAGGGCGACTCGTTGAAGTTCACGTACTGCAGCACTTTCGTGCCGACGGGCGAGAGCTGATGGATTTCGTTCACTATATCATTCCGGGTGTACGAAGTATTCAGGTCTGGGTCATGGCGGCCATTGGCCCATGACTCCCAATTTCCTCCAATGACAACGACGTTGAATTTGGACAAAGGGCCCCGATCACGGTGCGGATATCCTTGCGGATTGCCGATCGCGTACATGCCCAACCGCGGGAAGGCGGGGTTGTAGGCATTGCCCACCAGAGGAGTGACATTGGTGAACGTGGCGGTGCAGGTGGTGGTGCGCACCGCGCTGCACACGGCGAGGCCGACATAGAGATTGCCGCTCATTGTCACGGTTGCGGACGTGCCGACTTGGCTCCACGACGTGCCGTCGTCGGAACGGTAAGCGGAAAACGTATTGCCGCTCCGCACGAGTCTCAGCCACTTTGGCGGGATCGGCACGGGAGGTCCGACGAAATTGATATTCTGAATCGCCGCGACGCCGTCGCCGGTTCGATATTCGAACACCATGCCTTTGTCGTTCGTCGAGTCGGGAGCGATGGCGAGATATACATATTTCGAGGTCGGCTGCAGAGTCTCGCGAAACATGATACCCGCTTTCGACCAGACATGGATCGGCTGCTCCGACGCGACGCGGGCCGTGAACGTGAAATCGCCGTTGGCGGCTTGATACACGAAGCGAAACTCGTCGTCCGTTCCGTAAATATCATCGCCCGAGCCGGCGACAGTGAACGTGCCTCCGCTTTCACTCGCGCTGCCGGCAGCGGGCGGATTTGACGGATTGGGAGTAATATCTTGCGTCGACCAGCCTGCCGGCAACGCGGCGCAGCCAATACTGACGAACGCCACCAAGCTGGCGAAGAGGGTAACGTTCCATCTGAGGGCAAAGCGAGTGCCTGCAGGCTCTCGCGCAAGGAAGGATGGATAAGAGATCATGGGGAATGCCGCGCCAGCTCAGCTCTCGGGATGCCGATGAAGAACCGGCTCTCGATGCCAGGGCGCGGAGTGCCCGTGATTTTATTCCCAAGTGCGCTCTCCCTCTACCAAGCGCTTAGCCAAAACTGATGATATTTTATCTCAGTGCTTCGGATCGTAGTGATGACCTCACGAAATTGTTTTGGCCCACGAATCACACGAAGCACACGAATTCAAACCTCAGAATGTTTCCCACGGAATACACGGAAAACACGGACGAAAACCATCCCACTTCAGAGATTCGAATGATAAACCCCTTTCCGTGCCTTCCGTGTTTTCCGTGGAAAAATTGGTTTACGGTTATATTTTCTTTCGTGCCCTTCGTGTGACTCGTGGGCAATAAACCGTGTGATTCGTGGGCGAACAATCCGCCGTTCAGCGCTTTGCCCAGGCGAGGCCATCAGCTACTGCGCCGGCGGCGAGATAGCCGGTGACTTTGTGCTTCGACAGATCAATGACCGCCACTTGCCGGGTCGCATCGCACGAAACATACGCTGTAGAACCGTCCGGCTCGACCAACACTTCCTGCGGAGCGCGCGCGAGCTCGATCATGTCGGTGACGTCCATCGTCTTCAAATCCACAAAGCAAACCCGGTTCGAGCGCGTCAGCACGACGATCAAGGTTTTGCCGTCAGGCGTCGCGGTCGAGGCAAAGCCCACGTCGGGCAGTTTGATCCAGCGCGCGACTTTGTTCGTCGCTGTATCGATAACAGCAATACGCGGTTCGCGCTGATCCGAGGTGAAGACAAAACGATCGTCGGCCGAAAGAGAGATGCGCTGAATAATATCAGCGACAGGAATCACCGTGATGGTTTTTCGATTCGGAATATCGAGAACGGAAACCGTGCCGCTTCCGACATTGGCCGTGTAGCCGCGCGTCTCATCCTGCGAGATCGCGAACATGTGTGACTCGTCTTTGCCCGTCGGGATGGAGGCGACGATTTTCGACGTCGTCGGGTCGATCACGCTGACGCTCTGGAGCAGCTCACTTGTGACGTAGATCAAACCGCTTTTCGGACCCGTGACGGCGCAATGCGGACGGACCCCGCGACCGAAATCGACCGTGGCGACGATCTCGCGCCGATCCAGATCGATCACGCGGACCAGGTGTCCATCCGTGCCTGGGCCGCCGACGCCGCCGCTGCCGTAAATCGGCACAAAGGCCCGCCGCCCGTCGAGCGTCGCCGTCACTTCGTGTCCGGTCACGCCGTCTTCCGCGACCGTTCCGAGAGTCTTCTGAGTCTGAGCATCGATGATGGTGAGCGAGTGATCGCCCTTGTTCGCGACGAGGAGGAGACCGCGCGAGGAAGCAGCAATCGAAACCGCCGAGAAGAACGCAAATGAAGCGGCGAATGACGCAGCGAGGAGTAGCTTCATAAACGAAGCCTGCTTTAGCGCCCCGCCCCGCGCAAGCGCCGCTCCTCAGCCGGCAGATTCACTCGTGTGAACAAAAATCCTCTTTGCGTATCTTGAACTGCTGTCCTGTTGAATCGCTCAATTCCGCGAGGATTTTTTTGGTGCGAATGGATGCCGGCTGTCGAGGGTAGGGCGAGACCTCAGGGCGAGCCGCAACGCCGGATCCGCGTTTCGCTCTAATCACGAGTAGACGGTCTCCGAGGTAGGGCGAGCGGTCCCTCGCGAGCCGCTTTGACGTATAGCTCAACCCGGAGGTTAGGCCACACGGTTGCGGCTCGCCTGGAGGCTTCGCCCTACCCACTGAGGCTGTCCATGCCTTCATTCATCATTCTGCATTCTTACTTCTTCCTTAGCGCGCCGCGCTATGCCTTTTTGCGGCTAAAAAAACTCACCGTGGCAAAACCCTGCGCCTTTGGTTGCGGCTTCGCCGCGGCTCAACGCAGGTCGTAGATGCGCACCAGCGTCGCGGCTCGCCGATTGTCGAAGCCCGGAAAGCCGGGGACATCTGCGCCCTTCGGGACTTCCTTTCCACTCAGGAGCAACTTCCGTCCGGCCACTCCTCGCGATTCCATCCACGACGGCAGTTGCTGGCGCCACGAGCGCAGGCCGATCCAACTCATCCACCCCACAATGGCAGCGGCCATCGCGATTCGCACAACGCGCAACAAACTGCGCACTGCGACATTCTCCAACAAAATCGCGAGAAACGGCATCGTGGTGAACAGTCCGATGTATTGATAACGCGAGCTCGTGGACAATCCGAGGTCCGGATTATAGCGGCCGACGCCGAGCAGCAGGCAATTGCCCACGTCGAACAACGCGAGGCCCAGCAGCCAGGCGCGCCGACCGCCACGTTCCCGCCAGAGCAATGCGGCGAATAATATAATCTTCACCGCCGCGCCGACCGATACCGTTTTCCACGTCGGCGTGATCTCGAAAAATGTCACGAGCGGATTCCCACCAAAGCCCCACCACGCGAACGAAAGCGGTTGGATAAATCTGAGCTGTCCCAGCGCATGCATTTCACGGGGCAAAGCCCAGTAAACATAAATGCCGGTGGCCAGCGGCACGACCAACAGTGTAATGGAATCGCGGATACGTTTCGCCAGCGCGCGTCGGTCGTCGAAGTCGAGCAGCGTGACGGCAGCCAGCACCGGTCCTTCCAACAAGCCGCGCGTGAAAATCCAGCAGGCCACCGCTGACCAACCGACTTCCTCTGCCGCAGAAATGCCACTGCCGTCGCTGCGGGTCTCCTCGCGGCGGCGCAAATGCGCGTCGAGTGCGCAGAGAAAAGTCGTGGCGCAAAGCATCACGCAAGACTGCACCGACCACGTCAGCGTTTCGATCGTCATCCCGTGCAGTCCGAACAAGAGCACGCACGCCGCGGCGGCGATCCATCCATAGCCCAATCGTCG
The DNA here is from genome assembly GCA_035765635.1 of Opitutaceae bacterium. Taxonomy (GTDB): domain Bacteria; phylum Verrucomicrobiota; class Verrucomicrobiia; order Opitutales; family Opitutaceae; genus EW11. The sequence continues at coordinate 64,177 of DASTWZ010000035.1, read as the reverse complement.
CATCGCCCGTGCGAGAAGATAACCGTTGAGAGCGTGGAGCAGCCACACTGCGCCCAATATGAAAGCGTAACTGCCGGAAACGAAAACGAGCGCGCCCCAGATCGCCTTGAAGACGGGCATAAACGTCTCGGAGAACATCTCCATCACCCACGTCCCGAATCCCTGTTCGTGAATTTGGGCGAGCAGATAGAATTCGTCGCCGAACCAAAATGCCTTCGCGAACTGCTCGTGGTTCAACCACGGCGGCAGGAGCAGCGTTAAACCAAGACAGACGCAGACCGTGTGTTGCCTCCAAGTGAGTCGAGCCATCTGGAGGATGACAGTGAAGCTTGGGAAATCCGCTATTCGTTCCTGAGTGATCAAAGCATCCGACGCGATCGCCCGTGGCGACCGATCGCGGCGGCAGCACCTGCCGCTGCTGCTTACCGAAACATGTCAGTGGGTTTTTCTAAGTAACGAGTTGATATGAAAACGTTCAACTGCTCGCGGGGGTTGCGTGTCGCGCCCCGCTCTTTCACTGCGCCTCGCGTTGGCTGGTTCGGAATTCCGTTTCTCTGCCTGTCGCTCGCGAGCGTGTTGTTGGCCACGCCGCCGCGTCCGCCGGGCGTGCTTTCGTTGGATCAAAAAGAAATCACCGGGCAACTTTCCGACGGTCGCGGCGAGTTTAGCTTACCGATAGACGTGCAACTCGAGTCGTCCGCCGGGCCCGTTCACATCAGCGCGAAACTTCGCCGCGTGGACAACGCGATCGAGGTGAAACGCCGCGGCGAAAAGCCCGCTGACGAAACGCTGCTCGATCAGAACGTGGAGGCAGCGCGTGGCCGCGCCACTCGCGTCAATGTGCCGGTGAAAGTTCCCGGTCCGGGCACTTACGAAATCGACGTTCGACTGACCGGCGGCACGGGCAGAAAAAGCGGTTTTTCCGACCGCGTCGTGCGCGTGTTGATCGTCGACGAAAAGGGCTACCGGTTGATCACGCGCGAGCAGGCTTCGAAGGAAGACGCGCAGCGCCGGAAACAGCGTTTTCAGGAACAGCTTAACCGCGACGCGGGCCATCCGCACGTGCGTCTCCTGTTTTCGGATACAGCGCCGCTTCCGAACGAACTGGCCAGCAGCGTGAAAGCGTTCGACGTGCCGCGCAGCCGCCAGCTCGAGGTGCGCCCGGCGGGACTCAACGAACGCGTTAGAAAATACGTGACCGATCGTTCCGCCGAAAGCTGGTCGGCAAAGGATCCGATCACCGTCCGCGGACGTATCACATTTTTGGATATAGACGGAGTCTGGAAACCGCTGGTCAACGTCACGGTTTCTCTGTGGGACGAAGACACGTTCTCCGATGAATTTCTCGGCAACGTCGCGACGGATTGGAGCGGCAACTGGTCCTTCAGCGTGAACAATGACGACGGCTGGTTTCAGGATGGCCGCGACATCTATTACACTTTTCGCCTCGAGAACACCCGCTGGCGGTTGAAGGACGGCGACGGAGATACCTACGAGTGGAAATCGGCCGTGCACGACGATTTGTCGGACGGCAGCGTGGTCGACTTCGGCACCGAAACAGCGGGCAATTCCAACGAAGCGCTGCAAGTCTGGAGCACGCTCAATCTCGCGTGGAATCACGCGGTCGTCGTCGCGGGGCAGGATCCTGGATTTGTCGACTGCAACTTCCCGACCGGCGCGACGAACTACAGCGGCGAGGTGAACATCGCGGGCTCGGACAACGATGGACCCGACAGCATTACCCACGAGTACGGTCACGCCCTGATGGCGCATGCTTACGCCGGCGAAGGTGGCGATCCCTCGCCGGGCGGCTCGCACGGCTTCGGCGATTGCGGCCAAAACCAGGCGCTCTCCTGGTCGGAAGGCTGGGCCACCGCCTTCATGCTCTCGGCGCGCCCGGACGGCACCTACAATTGGCACGAAGGTCAGCCCGGCCAGGCGATCGAAAATTTCTCCTCGAGCTGCCGCACTGGCGAGAGTTCCGAGGGATGGGTCGCGGCGGCGCTGCTCGACATGATGGATTCGGCCAACGACAACAACGGCGGCTCCGAAGACCAGGGGCGGAACGGAGAGAGCGACGCGAACGCTGGCTCAGAAGTGGCGTTAGCGACGATCTATCGCGACACGATGTGGGGCAGTCACCACAACGATGTGCTCCAATTCTGGACGAGCCTCGCGGGTGAACTCGATTCCACGCGCAGCAACAAGGCGGCGCACATCATGTATTACAATTGGATGAGCGTGCTCGATCCGGACGCGTGCGCCGCGACGCGCATCGCGCTGCGGCGGATGCGCGAGCCGGATGAAGCGCTTGCGGGATTGCGCAAGTTCCGCGATCACGCGTTGCGCGGAGTGCCGCAAGGTCGGGCGCTGATCAACAGCTACTATCGCAACAGTCCCGAGATCGCGATGATCCTGTTGAAAGATCAGGACGCGATGGCCGAGAGCGCGAAGATCATCGAATACTTCAGCCACCTCGGCGAAACCGCCGGCAATCACGCGGCCTATCTCAAGTTCTCCAGCGGAAACGATCGGCCTTTCGTTTCCGCGGACATCGAGGCTGCGATTGAAAAAGTGCTCCGCACCCTCGAGGAACGCGGCAGCCCCGAGTTGAAACGCGATCTGCTGAAAGTGCGCATGGCATTCGACAGCGTGCGCGGGAAGACGCTTGAACAACTCCAGGAGCACATCGACGAGATGCGCGCGAACGCCGAGAGCAAGACGCCGGAGACGCTTCTGCCCACGAAGCGAAATCCAGCTTCAGTGAAAGCGCTGCAAAGCGCCGAACTGAAATCGGACGAGCCAGGGGTCCGTCCGCCGACTGAGAAGTGATGGCTCAGTCAGGGCGTTAGATGAACCGCCCTTGGCGGTCTTCATCTAGCGCCCGCTGGGTTTTGCCAGAGGCGCACAACAACCGAAAGCGAACGAAGCGGTCGGGGCGGATCGGAGGTGAATAGAAGGCGGACGGCCCGAGAGTGGCGCTCCGTTGGCTGGCGTGCGAATGGCGATGGTTCGAGTCCGCTTTTCACTGAACGATTTCAGTAGCCATCCCGTCGCGCGGTTCGTGCGACTCGGCGAACCTCACGAGCGATGACCCAGCGTGAGCTTCACACCGAATTCGTGATCGTCGGCGGAGGACTGGCCGGGGTTTGCGCGGCGCTGGCCGCAGCTCGCAACGGTCGCAAGGTCGTGCTCGTCCAGGATCGTTCCGTTCTCGGCGGCAACGCCTCCAGCGAAGTGAAGATGCACGTCGTCGGCGCGGATGTTCACGGCCGCCGGCCTGGCGCGCGCGAATCCGGCATCATCGAAGAACTTCGCCTCGAGGACACCGCGCGCAACCCGCACCGCTCGTACTCGCAGTGGGACCTGCTGCTTTACGAAAAGATCATCAGCGAGCCCAACATCACGCTCCTGCTCGACACCGATTGCACCGGCTGCGCCGTGGAGTCGCCGGCCACCGGCGGCGAGCGCCGCATCACCTCGATCACCGCGGTGAATCAGTCGACCGAGGACGCGTATCAGATTTTTGGAGACGTGTTCGCTGATTGCTCCGGCGACGGGCGCTTGGGCGTCGAGGCCGGCGCAGAATTCACCAAGGGCCGCGAAGGGCGCGATGCTTTTGGCGAGTCGCTGGCCCAACCCCAGGCCGACACCAAGACGCTCGGGTCCTCCATCCTGTTCACCGCCCGCCGCTACGAAACGCCTCAGCCTTTTCGGGCCCCGGCGTGGGTCCGTCGCTTTCAGCGCCGTGATTTCAAGCTGCGACCTTTTGACGGCTACGAATACGGTTACTGGTGGGCGGAGTGGGGCGGCCAGCTCGACACGATCAAGGACAACGCGCTTATCCGTCACCAACTCCTCCGCATCGCCCTCGGGATTTGGGATTATGTGAAAAATTCCGGGGACCACCCGGACTCCGCGAATTGGGCGCTCGAATGGGTCGGCGCCTTGCCGGGCAAGCGCGAGTCGCGCCGCTTCTTCGGCAAACATGTGCTCACGCAACAGGACCTCGAGGCCGGTATTATCTTTCCGGATACGGTGGCTTACGGGGGCTGGCCCTTGGACCTGCATCCGCCGAGCGGCATCGATGCGTTCGAGGAGTGGCCCTGCCACCACACGCATCTCAAGCATCTCTACGGAATCCCGCTTCGCTCGCTGCACTCGGGCAACATCGCCAACCTCTTCTTCGCGGGCCGCAATATCAGCGCCACGCATGTCGCGTTCGCCAGCACGCGCGTGATGGCCACCTGCGCTGTGATGGGGCAGGCCATCGGCACCGCCGCGGCTCTCGCGACGCCTCTGGGCCGTCGCTCGATCAGTGAACATTTCACGCCGCAGGAAATCGCCCGGCTGCAGCAGCATTTGTTGCGCGACGACGCTTTTCTGCCGGGTTATCGCAACGCCGATCCCGCGGATCTCGCCCGCAACGCCCGAGTCAGCGCCACGAGTGAATCCCAGGACGGCCCATGCGCCCAGGTCATCGATGGCGTCACGCGCAAGTTGCTCAGCAGCTTCGGTCCATGGTCCGACGACGCGACGCACCGCTGGGAGTCAGCCGTTCTCCCTGCGGAACTGACGCTCGAGTGGGCCGCCGCGCAGGTCATCGGCGAGATTCACCTCACGTTCGATTCCGGCTTCGAGCGCGAGCTGACCTTGAGCGCGAGCGACGCCGCGACGCGCAAGATGATTCGCGGCCCGCAGCCCGAATTGGTCAGCGACTACGAAATCCTGGCCGATGGCCACACACTCCTGTCCGTCACTGACAACGTCGTTCGCAAACGTATTCACCGACTCAATACCGCGGTTTCGGTCTCACGTTTGACGATCCGCGTTACCCGCACGCACGGTGCATCCCAAGCCCGAATCTTCGAAGTGCGCGCTTACTCGGGGAGCTCAGCATGAAGAAGGCGCAGCGCTGGATTTCGTTGATCGCGTTTGTCTGCCTTTTCGCGTTTCGCGCGGCCGCTGCGGACTCCGTTACCACTGAATCCGTCACAGCCGATCCCACCACCGCAGTCGCGGTGCACGCCCGCGGCGGCCTGCCTCATCTGCGCGACGCCGCTCGCCACGGCGCCGGAGAATTCCGCGTCGCTTATCTCGGCGGAAGCATCACGGCGGCGGGAAATGGCTGGCGCAGTCTCACCACGGAATTCCTTCAGTCGAAGCACCCGAAACTCAAGATCGTGGAAATCGATGCCGGTCTTCCGGGGACAGGTTCGGATCTCGGCGCGTGCCGCGTGGGCTACGACGTTCTTCGCCATCACCCCGATCTCGTGTTTGTGGAGTTTGCGGTGAACGACGCCAAGGCGCCCGCCGACAGAATTCAGCAAACGATGGAAGGCATCGTCCGCCAAATTTGGCGCGCGAATCCCGCCACGGATATTTGCTTCATCTACACCGTATCCGCGCCGCAAATACCTGATTTGCAGGCCGGACGTTTCCCAACTTCGGCAGCCGCGATGGAGCGTGTCGCGGAGCATTACGCGATCCCTTCGATTCATCTCGGCGTCGAAATCGCGAAACGCGTCGCGGCCGGCACGCTCGATTTCAAGGGCGCCGCAAATTCCACCCAAAGTGGACGCGTGTTTTCGCTCGATGGGGTGCACCCGACCGCCTCGGGCCATCGTCTCTATTTTCAGACCATCGAGCAGACGCTTCCGAGTTTTGTGGATCACGCCGAGCCTCGTGCCGCGAGACTCGCCGCACCACTCGATCCGGAGAATTGGGAAGAAGCCACGCTGCTTCTGATGGACCAGGTCGCCGCGCGAACGGGGACGTGGAAACAAGTTTCGCCCGACGATGTGAATTTGCGCGGCGCGACGAAAGCGCTGCTTCCGCCAACCTGGCGGGCGATCACGCCTGGAGCGGCAATCGAATTCACCTTCACGGGAAAACGCTTCGGTCTGCTCGGCATCGCCGCGCCCGACAACGGCCAGTATCGCGTGGTGGTCGATGACCAGCCTCCCGTCGTCGCGACGTTTTTCGACGCTTACGTGACGACGGCGTTTTGCCGGCAACGCGATTGGTTTTATCCCGCCGCGCTGGCTGATGGCCCGCACCGCGTGCGCGTGGAATTGACCGACACGGTCGTGGACAAGGCCGCGATCAAGAAGAAAGCCGGAAAGCCGCTCGACGATGCGAGCGCCTTCACCGGTCAGACCCTCACGCTCTGCGCGGTGATGGTGGTGAATTCCTCGAAAAAATAATCCCCGCCCGAGATTTCTCTTCGTCCAGTTGCGCTTCTGCATCTCTCCGCTGAAATCGTTCAGCTCCATCATGCCCCGCTGCACCATCAAGGACATCGCTGCGCACGCCGGTGTCGCCGTCTCCACCGTTTCGTATGCGCTGCGACGGCATCCGAGCATTCCGCCGCAAACCTGCGAACGTATCCAACAAGTCGCTACGAAGCTCGGTTATCGCCCGGATCCGCAAATCTCGGCGTTGATGGCGCACATTGGGCGGGGACGGCCGGTCAACGCGGCGGGGCGCATCGCGCTGGTCTGGATGCAGGGCCGGCGGGCGCACACGCGTGAGGACGATTTTTTCGTGCAGTTGCGCGAAGGCGCGGCGGTGCGAGCGCAGTTGCGCGGTTATCAGCTCGAGGAATTTTGGCCGGCAGAGGACCGGCTTTCCAGCGCGAGACTCAGCGGCATTCTGCGGGCGCGCGGCATCAACAGCGTGATTTTTTCGCCGAGCATTGAGGGTGTCTCGGCGGATTACTCGCTGGAATGGGAACGGTTTGCCTGCGTCGTGCTCGGGCACGCGCCGTGGCCGGTGGACCTCCATCGCGTGGCGCACGATCACTATCACGCGGTCGGCGAATGTTTGAAACGGATGACCGCCGCCGGCGTGACGCGACCGGCCATCGTTTTGACGGAGGAAATCAACTTGCGGACCGACTCGGCGGTGAAGGCTGCGTTCATCACGCATCATCCGAGCGAGGCGAAGGCGCGCGGCCTGATCTACGCGCTCGATCACAAACCGCGGCGGTCCTTTCCTTCCTGGCTGCGCATGCACGAGCCGGATGGCGTGCTGCTGCTTCGCCGGGAAATGTGGGATGATATTGTCACGCCGAAATTGAAGGCGCTTCATCAGGCTGGCCGTGTGTGGTGCGCGAACTGGCGGGCCGGCGATCCGCTGGGCATTCCTGGAATTCAACAACGCTACGATCTGGCCGCGCGCACGGCGGTGGACTTGGTCACCGGTCTCGAGCAGAGCCGCACCTTCGGACTGCCCGATCATCCGCAACGCGTGCAGATTCGCGGCGACTGGCGCGGTGCCGCGGGACGCGCGCGGATTTCTGCGTAATACGCCAACCCCCCGCGACGCCTCATGCTCATGTCTTCCTTCCGATTCGGCCGGCGCAGCGCGCTGCTTCTCGCTCTGCTCTTCGGCATCGGGCTGCTCAACTATCTCGACCGGCAAACGCTCTCGATTTTGAAAGCGACGCTGAAGACCGAGCTGGCCCTGGATGACGTTCACTACTCGTGGCTGGTCACCGCGTTCATGGGGCCGTACATCGTGTTTTATGTCGTGAGCGGACGATTGATCGATCGCTTCGGCACGCGGGCGGGCCTGAGCGCGTTCACGGCGCTTTGGTCGCTGGCCAACATTGCGTCGGGTCTCGCGGGAAATTTTTGGCAGCTGGCCGGAGCGCGCGCGGTGTTGGGCGCGGCGGAGCCCGGAGCATTTCCCGCGATTCAGCGCGTGATGATGACGTGGTTTCCAAAAGAGCGCAGGGCCTTCGCCTGGAGTTTGCTCAGCCCTTGCACGACGGTAGGTGCGATCATCGCGCCGCCCTTGGTCGCGGCGTTGACGGAGTACTGGAACTGGCATCTCGCGTTTATTTTGCCGGGCGTGGTCGGGCTCGGACTTGCGGTGGCGTGGTGGTGCTCCGATCGCAATCCGCCCGTGCTGCCCGAGGAAAACGAAGCGCCCGCAGAACCTCCGCCGCTGCGTGCGATTCTGAGCGATCGGCGCGTGTGGCTGCTCCTTGCGGCGCGAGCGATGACCGACCCGGTTTGGTATTTCCATCTTTTCTGGCTTCCCGGGTATCTGCAGGAACGCCTCGGCGTTTCGCTCACGCAGCTCGGATGGATTGGTTGGATTCCATCGTTCGTGGCCTCGGGCGCAGTGATGGCGACGGGGCGCACGACGGATTTTTTCGTGGCGCGCGGATACTCGCCGGTGCGCGTCCGCGTGAACATGTTTGCCCTCGCCGCGCTGGCTGCGCCGATTGGCGCGTTCACGACATTCGCGCCTTCGGTGACGTGGGCGCTCGTGATGATTTCGCTCGTGGCGATCGTTTGTCAGATTTGGTTTTTCGGCCAGGGGCTGCTCGTCGCTGACGTTTTTCCGCGGCAATCCGCGGCGACGATCGCGGGGTTGCTTGGCGCAGTGGGTGCGAGCGGCGGACTTTTGATGAACATGATCGCCGGCCCGTTGATTCAGAGTGCCGGCTACATTCCGGTGTTTGCCGGTCTGGCCTGCCTGCATCCACTCGCGGCGATTCTGCTGTGGCGCGCGCGACCGATTTTGAAGCCAGGCGCGATATGAAAAGTTCGCGGCGAATTCGGTTTGTATTGGCCCTGACGTTGCCTGCATTGACCTGCATCGTTTCGCGCGGGTTCGCCGCGACGGCGCAATCGTCGGCCGCCGCGTCCGCGGTGGTGAGTGCCGGCGTTGAACACATTTATCACGTCGAGCCCGCGCCTCGCGGAAGCGATGAAAACGACGGGAGCGGCGACAAACCTTTTGCCACGCTCGAGCGCGCGAGAAATGCGGTGCGAGAGCGCTTGGCGCGCGGGAAACTTCGCGGCGATCTTGTGGTTGAAGTGAGCGCGGGCCGTTACGAGTTGGCCGCACCGCTCCGCCTGGAACCGGAGGATTCTGGCCAGCCTGGAGCGCGTGTAATTTACCGGGCCGCGGCGGGCGAACGCGTGATTCTCAGCGGCGGAAGGAAAGTAAGCGGCTGGGCTCCCGAACCCGAAAAAATATGGAGCGCAGACGTGGGGCACGGCGTCGACTTTCGCCAGCTCTGGATCGATGGCCGTCGAGCGACGCGCGCGCGCCGGCCAAATGTCGGGCAAACCGAAATCCTAACTTCCGACAAACAGGCTGACGGGTTTAATCTGCCTCGCGACTTGCTCGCCGATATGCGCCTGCGCCCCGCAGAAGTGGAAATCGCTGTATCCATTGCGTGGATGCACAAGCGGCTTCGCATCGCTCGTCTCGCGGATGTTCCGAAGTCATCGTCGACCGTACGGGCGGTGATTGCAGCGCAAGAGTGGGACGCGATCACTCGCCAACCCCAAGGCGATCGCGTGTATTCGAAACGCCACTACTGGTTGGAGAACGCGCGCGAATTTCTCGATGCGCCTGGAGAATTTTTCCTCGATCGCGCGACGGGACGATTGAGCTATTGGCCGCGGTTGGATGAAAAATTAACCGAAGCCACCGTCGTGCGGCCGGAGTTGGAAAATCTTGTCGTGCTCGCAGGCCGGCTCGACGCGCCGGTGCACGACCTCGTTTTCGAAGGCTTCGATTTCGTGGAGACCGGTTGGACGCGGCCGAATCGCGCCGGCTTTGTCGACGTGCAGGCGAATTCTCTGGTGCCGGAAAATCCGGCGGGCGCGGTGGACGCCCAATATCGCCACCAGCAAAAGAAGGACCGCGTCGCCGCAGCATTCCAGGCGACTTCATCGGATCGTGTGGTGATCCGCCATTGTCAGTTCGCCCGCCTCGGCGGAACGGCGGTGATGTTCACCGGCGGAGGTTTTGACAATGTGATCGAGGGCAACGGATTTTTCGACATCGCCGCGGGAGGAATCGAAATCGGCGAGGACGCCGCCCGTCCGAAGTCTCCGCGGCTCATCCCCCAGCGCACGCGCGTGGCAAACAATGTTTTTGTCCACATCGGCCAGGACTACTTTGGGTCGGTGGCGGTTCTCGGTTACTACACGGACGAGCTCACCGTCGCGCACAACGAAATGGCCGCGCTGCCGTACACCGCGGTGAGCGTCGGTTGGGGGTGGGGCACGCCGCCCGCGCCGCCAGAGTCACGCGGCAATCGCATCCTGCACAACCGGCTCTTTAATTACATGCGCCGACTCGACGATGGCGGTGGAATCTACACCACCGATGCGCAACCTGGTTCAGAGATCGCGTACAACTGGCTCGAGCGTATGGCTCCGCCGGATACACAAACCAAGGCGGGCGGCGCGTTGTATCTCGATCAGTTTACCTCGGGATATCACGTGCATCACAACGTCGTCGCGGGCGCGGTGCGCTGGTTGAATATTTGGAATCCGAACATTCACGACAATCGCATCGAGGCGAACTACGCGGACACGACATCGCAGCGTAATGACGGCACCGACAATTTTGTGGAGCCGGTGCACCTCGCGCCTGCGGGCGATTGGCCAGCTGAGGCGCAAAAGATTCAACAGGACGCCGGCCTCGAAAAGGCCTTCGGGCGCGCCCGGCAAATCGAAGCGCCTGCGACCTTGATGGTCGAAAGCACCAGCGTGGACTTCGAGGCAGTTTCTGGAAACTGGACGCCGGTGCCTGCGCCCGCAGGCAGTTATGGCGCGACGGTGCAGAGCTCCGACCACGCCGGCGCAGCCGCACGTTGGTCGCCCTTTCTGCCGGAGGCTGGCGAGTTCGAAGTCAGCGTGCGCCGGCTGCCGGGCGCGGCTTCCGTCGTGTATTCAGTAAAGCATGACAACGGCCTCTCCACCACTACCGTCGCCGGCGAAGATGACGCGACGCCGAGCTGGGTTTCTCTCGGAGTTTTCCATTTTCACGCCGGTATCGGCGCGGAAGTCATCGCACGCGCCGAGGGTCGCGGGACCGTGCAGCTGGATACGATCCGCTTTGCGAAAACGAAGGCCGACCAGAAAAAGATTTCTGGTGCGAGTGGATGCCGGCTTCAGAGGTAGGGCGAGCGGTCCCTCGCGAGCCGCAACCGTATGATCTAACCTCTGGGTTGAGCCACACAAAAGGCGGCTCGCCCTGAGGTCTCGCCCTACCCTCGGAGGCTGGCCATGCTTAAATTCATCATCCTGCGTTCTCAGCGCTCCGTTCAATCCGCTCCAACGCGCGGAAGTCGGACGCAGAATTCCGTCCAATGCGCATCGGACATTGCCAGCGCGATTTCGCCGCGGTGAGCGGCGATCACTTCGCGGCAGAGACTGAGACCGAGGCCGCTGCCGCCAGTGGAACGGTTGCGGTCATGATCGATGCGGAAAAAACGTTGAAACAACTCCACGTGCTTCGCCGCGGGAATGCCCGGTCCAGTATTGGCCACGCGAAGCGTTGCGCCGCTCTCCGCGCCATTCGCCGACAAAACGATTTTCACGCTGCCGCCGGGCTGATTGTATCGCACGGCGTTGTCGATGAGGTTGAGCAACACGCGGCGGAGCAGGACGGAATCGCCCTCGACAAAAATCTCCGGCGCAACCTCAGCCACGATGTGCAGCTCACTCGGCGCCGCCAGCAATTCGGCGTCCTCCACCGCCTCATTCACGACGTCGCTAAAATTGATCTTCGCTTTTTCGATCGGGCTTTTTCCCGCGTCGAAACGCGCGAGCAACAGAAGATTCGCTGCGATTTTCTGAAGACTGCTCGTCTGTTCGAGCAGGCTCACGAGAACGTCTTCCTGCTCGGAATTTCCTCGCGCGGTTCGAAGCGCGTCTTCGATTTCGCCGCGCAAAATCGTGAGCGGCGTGCGCAACTCGTGCGAGGCATCGGCCGTGAAACGAGTGGCTTGCTCGAAGCTGCGTTGAAGCCGATCGAACATCGCATTCAGCACCGCGATGTGTTGACCGATCTCGTCGTTGGTCTCGGGCGAGGGCAGCCGCGCATCCAGATTTTGCGCGGTGATTGCGCTGGCGGCACGCGTGATTTTCACGATGGGGCGCAGCGCGATCCCTGCCATCCACCAGCTTCCGATCCCGACGACGACGAGCACGATCGGCAGCGCCAGAAAATACGCAGTGAGAAGTTTCTCAACCGTCTCGCGGGCCGGAGCAGCGTCCGCCGCGATCAGCAAAACGCGTTCGCCGCGCACAAATTTTCCGATGCGCAATTTCATGTTTCCCGTCTGGCGAAAGCGAAAGTGCCGCGTCGGATTCTTCGCGAAAAAATCTGCGAGCTCCGCCGGATACGCATGCACGATGCGCCCGTCCGGCGCGCCGATGGCGTAACCGTAAAGGAGATTCGAGTTTCTCAAGACCTGAGCCGACAGATCGGTGCTGCTCCAGTCGGGCGATGTGGCGTTCTCGAGCTCGCGGAAAAGCAGCTTGGAGTGTGAGGCGAGCCGCTGATCGATTTCCTCGATCTCCTCGGAGCGCACGTTGAGCGCCGCGACGACGCCGAGTGTGACGAGAGCGCAGCCGGTGATGAGGGCAGACCAGAGCGTGAGCTTCGTGCGCAGTCTCCAGCCCTTCATGGCTCGATTTTCATCGTGTAGCCGACGCCGCGCACGGTGTGGATCAACGGCACGGAAAAACCGTCGTCGATTTTTCGCCGCAGTCGCTGGATGCCGACGTCGACGACATTCGTGCCCGTGTCGAAGTGATAATCCCAGACATGTTCGCAAAGTTGGGTTCGCGTGTGCACGCGGCCCGGCGATCGCAGCAGATATTCCAGCAAGGCGAACTCGCGTGCGGTCAGCTCGATCTTCTTGCCGGCTCGACGCACGTCACGGCTCGTGAGGTTGAGCGAGAGATCCGCCAGCCGCAGCACGCTTAACCCGTCGCCGGACAACCGACGCCACACGGCGCGAAGCCGCGCAATCAGTTCCTCGATGGAAAATGGCTTCGCGATGTAATCGTCCGCGCCGAGGTTCAAGCCCTCGAGCCGTTCGGAAAGTCCATCGCGTGCGGTGAGCAGGATGATGGGCAGCGTGTTGCGACGCTCGCGCAGTTGACGGAGCACGCTCAGCCCGTCGCGCCCGGGGAGCATGATGTCTAGGATCATAGCGTCGAAGCGCTCCGTCTCCGCCAAGGCGAGCGCATCGTCGCCGCGGTGGCACACGGCGGGATTGAAGCCGACCTCGATCAGCCCCTTCCGCACGAAGGCGGCGATCTTCTTTTCGTCTTCGACAATCAGAACGCGCATAAAAAGTCACCCTGCTCGTCGCGAGTGGAGCGATAACATCGGGACAGGCTAGCACCGCGTCGCGGCGAGGGAAACGGGAGAATTATGACGGCGCTGTAATCTGCGGCGCAGCCGTGGCGTTAGTTTTCCTTGCTAGAGTCGAAAGCGATGCATGCCCGCAACACGCTCCTCTGCTTCGCTTGGCTTGTTTGCCTTGCGGGCTGCGCGAGCCGCCGCGCGCCGGCCGCACATGAGCGGGGGCAGGAGATCGAGATTTCGCCGGCTCAGCGGGCCGAGCGCTTCGACGCGCGAACGCTGCGCGACCCCGGGCTGCGTCAATTTCTCGAGGAAAACTTGGGCCGGGTGCCTCCCGAGCCATGGGATTTCGAGACACTTTGTTGGGTTGGTTTTTATTTTCATCCGGCACTTCAACTGGCGCGTGCCCAGTGGGCGACCGCGCACGCTGCACAGACCACCGCGAACGCGCGGCCGAATCCTACGCTCACACTCACGCCGGGCTTCGATAGCACACGCACCCCCGGTCTTTCGCCGTGGATGCCGTCGATCAATTTCGATTTTCTTTTTCCCACTTCCGGCAAGCGCGGTATCCAGCAAAGCATTACAGCGTGGGAGGCCGAGTCGGCGCGGCTGGCAGTGCTTTCGACGGCGTGGCAACTGCGCAGCGAACTGCGCCGCGCGTTGATCGATATCTCGATGGCGCGGCGGCGGGAAACCATCGCGCGAGCGCAACTGGAAACGCAGAGAAGAATCGGCGCTCTGATGGAACAGCGCTTCGTTGTCGGAAGCATTTCAGCGACCGAAGTCTCCACGGCGCGCACCACTTTGTTCCGAGCCGAAGCGGCCGCAGCCGACGCTGCGGGCCAGTCGACGATCGCCCGAGCGCGCGTCGCCGCCGCGCTCGGTTTGCCGATGTCAGCGCTCGAGAGCGTGGCTCTTCCAGAGTTCCCATCAGCCCCGCCGCTCTCGGAAAAGATCTTGGCGGCCGCGCGTCGTGAATCGCTGCAAACTCGCGCGGACATTCTCGGGGCGCTGAGCGCTTTCTCCGCCGCGCGCGCCGGACTTCAGCTCGAAGTCGCGAAGCGCATGCCCGATATCCACCTCGGGCCCGGTTATCAGTGGGATCAAGGCGACAACAAATGGACGCTCGGCATTTCCTTCGAGCTGCCGATCTTCAATCGCAACGAGGGCCCCATCGCCGAGGCGCGGGCTCGCATGGTTGAAGCCCTCGCAAAATTCGACGTCACGCAGTCGCAGGCCATCGCATCTATCGATCAGGCGGTTGCAGCTCAACGCATCGCCCTGCAGCAGCTGAAACGCGCCCGCCAATTGCGCGCCGAAGTCGAAAAACTAAATCGCGCCGTGCAGCAAAATCACGCGTTGGGCGGAGCCGATGAGATCGAAGTCGAAACTGCCGAGCTGAACACCGAGACGAGCGACGCTTCCGTGGCCGATGCGGAAAACGCCGCCGCGCTCGCTGCAGGCCAGCTCGAAGACGCGCTGCAACTACCTTTCCCGCATGTCGCCGAGATCGCGAAACGCCTCGGACAAAAAACGGAAACGCCATGAAAAAAATCATTCTCGGATTGATCGCCTCTCTCCTCGCGGTCGGCGTGCTGGCCGCCGAAAAGGAAAGCCCGCTTCACTTTCCCGTGGAAAAACGCGAGGCCGCGGGCATCGCGCTTGCGGCCGCGACGGAGGAAAAGATTTCTCCCGAAGTGACGGCGTATGGGCGCGTGCTCGATCCCTCGCCCTTGATCCAACTGATCGCCGAAGTTCAAACGGCCCGAGCCGCGACCGAAGCCTCAGAAGCGGAAAAGGATCGCGCGGAGAAATTGCTCGCCGCCGGAGGTAACGCTTCGCCCCAGACTGTCGAAGTCGCCCGGGCCGCCGCCGCCCGAGATCGAGCGACCCTCGACTCGGCCAGAATCCGCCTTCGCGCCGGGTGGGGGAAACGTGTGTCGGACGACCCGGTCGAAATTCAGCGCGCCATTGCCGAGGGTGGAGCGCTCGCGCGGGTCGATGTGCTCAGCGGTGATCGCGTCGACGCGAAAAGTTCTACGGTCCGCGTTTCACTCGTCGGCCGGCCCGACACGATGGAAGGAGAAATTCTTGGACCCGCGCCGACGGCCGATGCACAGATGGTGGGCGTCGGTTATCTCGTTTTGGTGCGCAGTCGCGTTTTGCCCTCGGGCGCTGCGTTGCGCGCGACCTTTCCCGGCACCCCCGAAGCGACCACGCAGATCGTTTTCCCCCGAGACGCGGTCGTGTATCACCAGGGTAGCGCGTGGGCGTTTGTGCGCGGAAAAAACGAGGTTTTCGAACGAAGACGGCTTGGCTCATTACGCTCGTTAGGTGACGGGCGTGTCGCGGTTGCCGCGGGTGTTTCAGCCGGAGAAGAGCTGGTGGTCTCCGGAGCGGACCAGATGCTGGCAGCGGAACTTCAAGCAAGTGGGTCCGCCGCGGAAGACTGAGGCCGCTTCCGAGTCATGCTCCAGTTCATCGTAACTCTCTCTCTTCGTTTTCGGGGCGTGGTCGTCGCCCTGGCCTGCATGGCTCTGGCGTATGGTTTCTGGGTCGCGACGCACGCGAAGCTGGATGTGTTTCCCGATTTCGTTCCGCCCCAGGTGAGCGTGCAAACGGAAGCCCCCGGCCTCGCGCCCGAGCAAGTCGAGACGCTCGTCACACGACCGGTGGAAAACGCGATCAACGGACTCGGCAACCAGGAGTCGCTGCGGTCCGAGTCGATTCAAGGATTGTCCGTCATCACGCTCGTTTTCAAAGACGGCACAAACGTGCAGGCGGCTCGGCAGATGCTCGCGGAAAAACTCGCCGAGCTTTCCGGCCAACTCCCTTCGGGCGTGCGGCCACCGAAAATGTCTCCCCTCGTTTCGTCGACGATGGACCTGTTGAAAGTGGGTCTGCTCTCGGAAACGAAGTCGCCGATGGAGCTGCGCAGTTTCGCCGATTGGACTCTGAAGCCGCGTTTGCTTTCCGTGGCGGGCGTCGCGAAGTGCAGCGTTTTTGGGGGCGAGGTTCGTCAAATGCAGATTCGGATCGATCCCGAGCGGCTGATCGAGCGCGAGCTCTCGATCACCGATGTGCTCAACGCGGCGCGCAGCGCGACCGGTGTGCGCGGCGGCGGATTTATCGAAACTCGAAATCAGCGCATCGTGCTTCAGACCGAAGGCCAGCTCCTCACGCCGGAAGAAATCGGCGACGTTGTCGTGGTCACGAGCGCGAGCGGTGCGCCCGTGCGTTTGAAAGATGTCGCGACTGTCGCCGACGGACCACAGCCAAAAGTCGGAGACGCAGTCGTGATGGGGAAACCCGGCGTGTTGCTCACGATGTCCTCGCAGTTCGGCGCGAACACCATGGAGGTCACGAAACGACTCGAGGCCGCGCTCGATGAAATGAAGCCGCTATTCGAGCGCGAGGGCATCACATTGTACCCGCGGCTGCATCGGCCCGCGTCGTTCATCGAGGTGTCGCTCGGTCATATTCGAAATTCGCTGCTGCTCGGCGCGGGTCTCGTCGCGCTGATATTGTTTCTGTTTCTCGGCCACGTTCGGACCGCATTGATTTCGCTCGCGGCCATTCCGCTTTCGCTCTTGAGCGCGATGGTCGTGATGGAGCACCTCGGCGTGTCGTTGAACACGATCACGCTCGGCGGGCTCGCAATCGCTTTGGGAGAGGTGGTGGATGACGCGATCATCGACGTGGAAAATATCGTTCGTCGGCTTCGCGAAAATCGAACGCTGGCCAAGCCGCGTGCCGCCAGCGTCGTTGTGCTGGCCGCGTCGCTGGAGGTCCGCAGCGCCGTCGTGTACGCGACCCTGATCGTGATTTGTGTTTTCATCCCCGTGCTCACCTTGACCGGTCTGCAGGGGAGTTTCTTCGCTCCGCTGGCGCAGGCTTACATTCTGGCGATTCTCGCGTCGCTGTTGACCGCGCTGACGCTGACGCCCGCGTTGACCCTCCTGTTTTTCGCGCGCCACTCCCAGCAGACGTCCGCGCCGAGACTGCAAATCGTATTGCGCGGCGTTTACGAAACGTTGCTCCGGAAGGTGGCGCGCCGCCCGTGGCTGATGATTTTGGCGGCGGTTGTGTTTGTTGCATTGGCGATCAGTCGCGTCCCGACGCTCGGCGGCACGTTTCTGCCGGAGTTTCGCGAGGGTCATTTCGTGCTCGGCGTGTCGACGATTCCAGGCGCATCGATCGAGGAAACAGCGCGGATCGGAACGCAAATTTCCAAGGCGCTTTTGGCGAATCCGCATATCGCGACCGTCGAGCAGCAGATCGGCCGCGCCGAACTCGGCGAGGACACCTGGGGACCGCACAAGTCGGAGTTTCACGTGGAGTTGAAGCCTCTTAAATCCAGCGAAGAAAAGGGCGTCGAAGATGACATTCGCGCGATTCTTTCGAGCGTGCCTGGCATCCAGTTCGAGATTCTTACTTTCCTTGGCGATCGCATCGGCGAAAGCATCAGCGGTGAAACTTCGCCCGTGGTCGTGAACGTTTTTGGCGACCAACTCGACGTGATCGATCAGACCGCGAATGAGGTGGCCCAGGTTCTGCGAAGCGTGCCTGGCTCAGCGGAAGTCGAAGTGAAAGCGCCACCGGGCGCGCCGCGCCTGGCGGTGCGATTGAAGCCGGCCGAACTGACGAACTTCGGTCTGCGCGCGACCGATGTGCTCGATGCGGTGCAGACGGCATATGACGGCGCGATCGTCGGTCAGATTTTTCGTGAGAACGAAGTGAACGACATTGCAGTGACGCTCGACGAGAAGGCGCGGGGTGATCCGGAGAACGTCGGCGCGCTGCTGATTTCTACGCCCACCGGTCAGCGCGTGCCGCTGCGCGCGTTGGCTGACATTTACCGGACGGAAGGGCGTTACTCGATCCTCCATGAAGGAGCGCGCCGTCGGCAAACCATCACCTGCAACCCAACGCGCGACGTGCAGAGCTTTGTTGCCGACGTGCGACGGGCCGTCGCGGAAGAAGTGAAATTGCCGGAAGGTGTTTATCTGGAATACGCGGGGGCTGCGGAAGCGGAGGCCGCGGCCACGCGGGAATTGCTGGTGCACAGCGCAATCGCGGCCGTAGGAATTCTGCTGCTTCTAACCATCGTGTTGAGCCACTGGCGCAATGTGATGTTGGTCTTGTTCAATCTGCCCTTCGCTCTCGCCGGCGGCGTGTTGATTATTTATTTGGCAAGAGTTCTCGGCGCCGAAAGCGCGGGCGCGTTGACGATGGGGTCGCTCGTTGGATTCGTGACCCTCTTTGGCGTGACCACCCGAAATGCCATCATGCTTCTTTCGCACTACGAACATTTGGTGCAGCGAGAAGGCGCGGACTGGAATGTGGCGACCGCGATTCGTGGCGCATCGGAGCGGTTAGTTCCGATATTGATGACGGCCGCGGTCACGGCGCTGGGCTTGTTGCCGCTGGCGCTCCATAGCGGCGAAGCCGGTTGCGAGATCGAAGGACCAATGGCCGTCGTGATTCTCGGCGGATTGTTGACCTCCACCACCTTGAATCTGCTGGTCTTGCCGTCGCTGGCGCTCCGGTGGGCCGTATGGAAACCCGCGGAGTCGGCGCTTCCGTTATCAGCCGACGTAGCCGAGCCGTCTTGAAAGCTGCTCGGCGGCCGCGAGGACGTGGCGGGCGATGGCGCGATTCTTCTGCGGGGTGAAACGAATCGCGGCAGCGGTGATGCCGATCGCCGCGACGACCACGCCCATCGCGTTGTGCACGGGCGCCGCGAGGCAACGCACTCCCGGGTGAAACTCTTCGTCGTCGACGCTGTAGCCCTGCGCGCGGATTTCTTCCACCGCTTCTTTCAAACCGCGAAGGGTCGTGATCGTGTTGGGCGTGTGTCGGGTAAGCGTGAGTTTGCCGAGCAATTCGGAGAGATGATCGTAGTGATGAAACGCCAGAAACGTTTTCCCGGTTGAAGAGCAGTGCAGCTCCGCCGTTGTCCCGGGGCGCGAGGCCGCGCGCAGCGGTTGCGGACTGTCGCAGACCGCGACGATCAACGTGCGCTGGTCATGCGGGATGGCGACGTGCGCGGTCTCCTGCGTTTCCTTCGCGAGCCACTGCAGAACCGGCGGCGCCTCCTGTCGCACATCCGTTTCGCCCGAGGCGCGATTGCCCAGATGAATCAACACCGGACCGAGATGCAGTTGACGCTGATCTTTTCGAAGGAAGCCCTCCTGCTCCAGCGTGT
This sequence comes from Opitutaceae bacterium, assembly GCA_035765635.1. Classification (GTDB taxonomy): domain Bacteria; phylum Verrucomicrobiota; class Verrucomicrobiia; order Opitutales; family Opitutaceae; genus EW11. The sequence goes on along the minus strand of DASTWZ010000035.1, from coordinate 44,829 downwards.
GCACGATGCGCAATGTAGTGGTGGCGGGGATACGCAGCTCGCGCGCCAGATCTGCGACGTTGATTTCATTCTTCGCTTCCGCGACGGCGCGCAGCAGGCGACACGCATTGCGGAGATTGGGGATGACATACTTGTCCATAATTTCGAAGCCGGAGAGCTCAGGGGGCAAAGACGAGACGACGAGCGCGAGAGTTGCAGGAAAGCGACGAAACCGCATCCCGAAATTCCCTTGACCAAAAATATAGGGGTGTTCATCTTTGAATGTGAAGTTCATTAGTGAACTTCACATTTCACCCCCAACCCAAACAACTGGATTCGTCAGCAGGCGGGCGCGATCTAGCACACCCCCGCTAGGCGAACGAATCGATCGGCGACGCGGCGCATTCTCCCAGCGCGCATCGTCATGTTCGCGCCGCATCCGCGGTTCGGACGCGATGTGCCTGCGTTTCGCGACGCCGATTATCCCGCACTACGGCACCCGTCATGACTCAATCAACCAGGGTCTCTCCCCGGATCGCGCGCGGCTTGCGCAAACTCGCCGCTGCTTCTGCACTCGTTCTGCTCACCCCGTCTCTGCAAGTACACGCCGCTCCGTCGGCCGCTCAAGCGACCACCGGCAGCGTGACTGGCCGCGTGGTCGACAGCGCCACCGGCAAATACCTCGAGGGCGCTGAAATCTCCGTCGAAGGCACGACGCTCCACGCCACGTCCCAACGGTCGGGCGGTTTCACGCTTTCGAATATTCCGGCCGGCGCACAAACGCTCGTCATCAATTATCCAGGCCTGGAGACAAAACGCCAGGCGGTGAACATCGCCGCGGGCGCAGGCACGGACATCATCGCGCGCCTGGAGCCGTCCGACGTGATTCAGCTCAATGAATTTCGGGTGAACGGCGCGAAGCAAGGCATGGCCCAAGCCATCGCCATGCAGAAAGCCTCCGTTCAAACCAAGCTCGTTGCCGCCGCCGATCAATTTGGCGAAGTCAGCGAGGGCAATGTCGGAGAATATCTGAAGTTCCTGCCTGGCGTGAGCGTGGACTACAATGTCAACGACGCCCGCGGCATCAGTCTCCGCGGTCTCAGCACGGCCTATACAATCGTCGCAGTCGATGGCACGCCGATGGCCGGAACGTCGTCGATGGACGACACGCGCCGCTTTGAATTCGAGCAGATCGCGATGAATAATGTCGAAACGACAGAGCTCTATAAAACCGTCACGCCAGATATTCCGGCGAGTTCGACGGCTGGCTTTGTCAATTTTGTGACGAAGAGCGCCTTCGACAGCGAAGAGGTGCAGCGCCTGACGTATAATGTTTCTCTTTCCGCGCCGTCGACGAATGTTTCCCTCAGCAAGCAGGGTGGCGTCTGGGGAAATGAAAAAGAATATCTCATTCGTCCCAGCGTGGAGATGAACTACGCGCGCCGCATCACGGACAAGCTCGGCATCAATATCAATTACCGGCTCTCCGAGAAGTACGATGACTCGCCGCGCACGACGGCAAACTGGAACGTCGCCTCGAATCCCACCGGCACGAACACAATATTCACCGGCACTCCGCGCTTGTTGAATTATGCCGTTCGCAGCGAAGAGAAGTTGACGCACCGCGAGGCGCTCGCCGGAAAGCTGGATTATCATCTCAGCGACACGACGCGGATTTCGATCTCCGGCCAGTGGAACTGGTACGATCTGAACTTCACGCAGCGCGGACCGACCTTTGGCTTCGGCACAAGCGCCACCGTCACCGGGGACACCTACACGTCCGGCGCCGGCACCGGCGCTGCCGCAGGTTCGATTACCAACGGCGTGCTGTATAGAAACAAGTACGGCACGACGTGGCATTTCAACGGCACAATCGTCCACGACTTCTCGCCGAATTCCAAAGCGAGTTTCACGACTTATTACTCGCGGGCCAACGGTCAATATCGAGACACGTCCAAAGGATTTATATCATCCTCCTCTGTGATGAATCCAGGCGCGTCGACCTACTCGAATATCAAGCTCTCCGACCTCGGCGCAGAATTGCCATCGATCCAGTTGGTGCAGGGAACGACGCCCGTTCCGCTGGATTATATTAGAGACCTCGGAAATTATACATTCAGCAACACCACGGGCACCGGGTTTCAATCCCGCCCATGGAGCGCTATCGACACCAAGAAAGGTGTCTCGGGCGATTACATGTATAAGTTCGACGAGATTAAAACACCTGTGACGCTCAAGGCCGGTTTCGCACTCGATAATGTCGTTCGTTTTATCGAGCGGCCTGACCTGCGCGGTACGATTCCCGCGATCACCGGCAGCGCGCTCGAGGCGTTGGCCGACCCGAAATATACGCGCGACGTCGCGTTCGGCTTCGGGAGTTACGGGGTGGTGGATCCCTTCAAAGTGTGGGACGCGTATAAGAACAATCTGACGTTTGTCGCACTCGACGACGTGCGCGAGTTTCACGAGAAGAACAACGCCGGCTATCTCCGCGGCGACATCGACGTGACTTCGAATCTCCAGTTCGTCGGTGGTCTCCGTTGGGAGCAGCACAAGATCGACGCTGAAGCGCAGAGCAAGGCGAACGCCCGTTCGAAACTGGCCCAGGTCAACTTGGACTATTCCGAGTTATATCCGTCGCTCAGCTTCAAATATAATCCGTGGGGCAACCGTAATCTCGTCGTGCGCGGCGGCGTCAGTCGCACTGTCGGCCATCCGGATTACGTGGACGTGTTGCCCACGATCACCTCCGAAAGTTTCACCGGTGCGAAGGACGGCACGATCAACGTGCCAGACCCGAAGTTGAAGCCGTACTTCTCCAAGAATCTCGACCTCTCGATTGATTATTATTTCAAGCACTCGGGCGTGGTCAGCGTTTACGGATACCTGAAGGAAGTGGAGAACTACTTCATTTCCCGCGGCATGACTGCAGCGGAAATCACTCAGGTCGCGACCGACTACGGCTACAACCCGGCCGAGTTCAACGCGGGTTCCGTCACGGAAAACGGCGGCAAGTCTCGCCTGATGGGCGTTGAGGTCAGCTTCGCGCAAAATCTCACGTATCTGCCGAAGCCATTCGACGGTTTGAGCATTCAAGCGAACTACACCTACGTCGACGTGAAGGCGAAGGATGAGAATCCGTATCGTGCGCTCGACCTCGAATATTCCCAGCTCCGCGCCGTGTCGCCGCAGACGGCGAACTTGATCCTGAATTATCGCTGGCGCGGCTTCACGGTGACCTCGACGACCAACTGGGTCGCGCCGAGTCTCTTCGGCGGCTTCGTTGCGACGACGTTCTTCACCGGAACCGCGAACACCGCGAATCCGGCGCTGGATACGCGTCTCGCGATCTACCGCGATGAGAAAGCGACGACCGATCTGAAGGTCGAATACGCCGTCAACCAGCACGTGTCGGTGTATTTTCTGGTGCGCAATATTTTCAATAGTCAGCGCATCGACTACTATCGCGGCTATCTCCCGCAGAACCGCGACATTGTTCTGCCCTTCAACCGCTACGAGTTCGGCGAGCCGCACCTCACGCTCGGCGTGCGCGGTCGCTTTTAACCAGATTCCGCCGCGCTGCACTGCCGTCCTGCAGAATCGCCCAATTCTGCGAGGATGTTGAACAACAGATTTCCCCACGAATCACACCGTTTCGTGTGATTCGTGGGGGAAAAATATGCTCTAGAGCAGCTCGCTGAGCTTCTCGAAATACAGCGCGACGTATTTGTGAAGGAAGAGGAAGTGCAGCAGGCCGGCCAGCGCGAGCATGGGGCCGAAAGGGACGTGGGCTTTCAGCGAAAGTTCGCTGGGTTCCTCACCCGGTTCGAGGGCTTTCAATTGTAGTTTTTTTCCGGATACGTGCTGCCAGATCGCCGCTCCGATGAACCAGAGCGTTCCCAACATCGCCCCGCCGAAGACGCTTGTGACGGCGCCCTGCCAGCCGGTGAACGCGCCGATTGCGCCGACAAGCTTCACGTCGCCAAAGCCCATCGCTTCCTTTTTTAAAATAGTTTCCGCGACCAGCGCGATCCAGACGACCAAGCCGGCGCCGACCAGCATGCCTTGCAGCGCAATCGTCGCGGCGCGCACGCTGGCCACGACATAAAGTTCGTGCTGCTGGTTGTGCAGCGAGGGAAGCGCGATAGAGAGAGCGAAGCCAATCAGCCCGAGTCCGACGCTGAAGCGATCCGGAATCTCAAACGTGTCCAGATCGATGAAGGTCGCGCAAATCAGGCAACTGCACAGCATCATGCCGCACGCCGCCTTTGCCGGCGGGAAAAGTGTCCAGCACGCTAAGAACAACGCGCCGGTCAGAAGCTCGATCAAAGGATAGCGAATCGAGAAAGGTTGCCCGCAGCAGCGCGCCCGGCCGCGCAGGATGATCCAGCTCAGGATCGGAATGTTGTCGTACCACGCGATGCGTTGACCGCAGGCACAGGTCGAACCCGGCGTGATCACCGACTTCTTCGCCGGTATCCGGTAAATGCATACATTCAGAAAACTACCGACGATCGCACCGAAAACGAAGGCGGCCGCGCGAAAGAACCACGGAAATTCGCGCGAGAATTCGAGGTAGTTGGACACCATGCGGAAGCGGAATGACGCCGCGGCCGCGCGGGCTTGTCAAACGCCGCGCCGGAAAGTCAGCGACCCAAGGCGTTTTTAACGGACTTTTCCATCGCGGCGACAGGCACCGCCCGCTCGCTCCAGATTTCCAGAGCGCGCGCGCCTTGATGCACCAGCATCGAAAGGCCATTCGCCGCGGGAACTCTGATGCGCCTGGCGTCCCCGAGCAAAAGCGTCTCGGCCGGATTGTAGATCATGTCGTAGACGCCCGAGGGTTTGGGGATTTTCGCGAGTTCGATCGGCCGCGGGTCGGTCGGTTTCAGGCCCGCGGACGTCGCATTGATCACCCAGGCGCTCCGTGGCAGCTCTCGCGGCGGTTTTGCGAGATCGAAGCCGTAAATCGTGGTTTTTCCGGCGAGGGGCTGGAGCAATGCGATCAAGCTCTGGAGATTTTCTGGAGTGCGATTTCCAATCCAGAGGGAGCGGCAACCCTGCTCGAGACATTCCACGGCCGCGCCGCGAGCCGCCCCGCCCGCGCCGAGCAGAATGACGTCGGCGTCGCGGAGCTTCGCGCCGAGATCGGCGGCCATGCCGTTAACGAGTCCATACCCATCCGTATTGAAGCCTTCCCAACCCTTGGTCGTCCGGCGAAGTGTGTTAACCGCTCCGATGCGCCGCGTCTTTTCATCGATCTTCGCGACGTGCGGAACAGCGATGATCTTGTGCGGGACGGTCAAATTGAGGCCGAGAAATCCCTTCGCGTGAAATGCCGTCAGCGCCGCCGGCAAATCCTCCGGAGAGACCTCGAAGCGAACGTAGCGCCAGTCGCGGAAGCGCGCGTTTTCCGCGGCCATTTCGCGCAGCGCGGCGCCATGCATGCCGGGACTGAGCGAGTGCTTGATCGGCTGGCCCAGGACCGCGAGCCACGTTCCTCGCCCCGATGGCCAAGTGGCCAAATCAGCGAGCGTGTAGACGTCTTTCGGCGGGAGCGTGAGCGACATGCGGGCCGTTGTAACGTGGACCCGCTCGAGCGCAATCTCCTCGGCTACGATTGCGCGTGGCGCTCGTAGGTTGCTTCGAATTCTTCGACGAATTCCGTGAAGAGCCGGGCGCGATCGGCGTCTCCGGCGGCACGGTAGTGGTTCACCAGATTCCGGCAGCAGCGGCAGAGCACTTCGCGAACCGGCGTGGGCGCGAGATCGGTTTCCTTCGGCTCGATTTGTTGCACGCGAAGCAGCGTGAAAAGCTCCTCGGGCGTGCGGAACGCGCCTTGTTCGAACGCGTCGACGAAAAACGGCGCGTCCTCCACGTAGCATCCGATCACGAAATGCCCGGGCAATCCAACCGGCTCGAGATTCAGGCCGATGCGGTGAGCGACGAGAAGATAGACGATCGACAGCGAAATCGGGATGCCTTTGCGGCGCTCGAGCACCTGATCGATGAAGCTGTTCAACGGATCGGTGTAGTGCTCGTAGTTGCCCCGAAAACCGTACTCGTGAAACAGCACGCGATTCAGCACGCGGCATTTTTCGCGCGCGGTCATCGGCTCGGCGATCAGCTCGCGGCAGCGCGCCGCCATCTCGTCGAGCAGTTCGCAGCAGCTGCCGATGTCGATACCCGGAAAAACCGTGCGGCTGAGAAGCAGAGCGCCGGTTTCGAGTTCGTAATTGAGAGAGCGGATGAAGCCTTTGAATTCGGCGACCGGATCGCTGAACTTCAACTCCTCGAGAAACCACCGCGCGTGCCAGGCCTGCGAACGATTTTTGCCCGCCGCGATTTCCTTCAGGAATGGAACCGTCTCCGCGCTATGCTCGAGGAAGTAGCCGAGGAGCGATTTACGAACGACTGAATTTTGATCATCCAGCAGCGTGCGCAGCGCTTCCTTTTGTTCGTTGCTGAGTCTGACCGGGTCCACGCCAACGAAGGAAAAAAGAAGTTTCGCAGACGCAATCAGGAAACACGTCCCCTCGAGCCGAAGCGTCAGAGGTGAAATGTCTGTTTCATCAACGCGGCCGCGACGATCATTCGGAGAACCGCCACCACGATTTTCACCAGCGCGGCCGTGCGCACCGCGTCCTGGAGATTCTTGCTAAAGCAGAAGTGATGTATTGTGAAAACCATTACGATGCCGGGAATGCCGTACTCGACCGCGGTCATCGTGGAGATCCCGCTCGTGATCGGACCGAGAACCTGAAAGCCGACGTGAAAGAGCAGGTCGATCAACGCGATGGCGAAGATGCCGGCGTTGGTGGAGTTCATTCCCCAGACGCGAAAAGCGATGAGCAGGGCGATGAGCGTGAGCGCGAGATGAGCGCCGAGGAGCAACGCCTTGGCCGTCAGCGGCAGGTCGTTGGTCGTGTGTTCTTCGGCGGCGAGGACGCGCTGCTGCGTGGTGTTTAGTTTTTCACGGATGGCGCGTGTTTGTTCGGTGGGCGGCGCGCTCATCTCCTTGATGGCCTGGATCTCGGGTTCGAGCGTCGGAGTCGGCTTGGGAGAAGGCGTTGGGGTCGGAGTTGGAGTAGGAGTAGGAGTGGGGCTCGGCTTGGCCGCGGGCCGAGCTTTTCTGGAGGGCGCCGGGGCTTGGCGGGGAGCGGTCGTAGGTTCGGGCTCGGCTTCGAGGGGTTCCGACGATTCGTCGATCGTGAGCTGGAGATTTTGCGCACTGACCACGCGTCCGCCTTCGAGGGTGACGCGCACGTTCTTCGGATAGCTGAGGATTTCGACGTTGCCTCGACCCGCCTGCGCCGCGGGCTGGCCCAGTTCGGCGATGACTTGCTCCTTTGTCGCGCCGAGGGCGACGGCGAAGGCCGTGGCGGCGCCGGAAAAAATCAGGGCGATGAAAAGAGTGAGCCGGACGAGCACGCGCACCGATGTACCTTGGAAGCCCGCGCCGTGCCTGGTCAAAGCGTTTGCGCGTCCCGCTGGCCGAAGAGCCGCGTGCCGACGCGGATTTGCGTGCTGCCGCATTGGATCGCGGCCGCGAAATCGCTGCTCATTCCCATCGAAAGCTCGCGCAGGGTCAGGCCGAAGCGCGGTGCGAGTTCGTCGCGAAGATTCCGCAAATTTTCAAACGTGCGCACGGCGACATCCGGATCATCGGAAAGCGGCGCGATGGTCATCAATCCGTCGACCACGAGATGCGTTTTTGCCAAAGCGAATTCCAACAGCTTGGGTGCGTCCGGGAGATCGACGCCGAATTTCGCCGGATCATTTCCGGCGTTAACCTGAAGCAGAACGGCCAGCTTCTTGTTTTGCTCGCCAGCCGCGCGATCGAGCGCGTTGAGCAGTTTTTCGCTGTCGACGCTCTGCACGCGATCGAACGTCTGCGCGGCGAGTTTGGCTTTGTTCGATTGAAGATGGCCGATCAGCTCCCAACGCAGCGGCGCGCCGCATTGGGCCTTCTTCTCCACGGCTTCCTGAACGCGATTTTCGCCCACCCCGGCCAGGCCAAAACGGGCCGCGTACTCAGCCGCGGCAGGCGGGTGGGTTTTGGTCACGGGCAGCAGCGCGACTTCGGCCGGATTTCGGTCACACGAACGGCAAATGACCGCCACTTCGGCCAGCAGAGTTTCTGTGCGCAGCTTAAATTCTTCGAATGGGATCATCGAGAGGCGGCCCGTTTAAGATATTGCTCTGGGATTAGGTCTGTTTATAGTCAAACGCCGAGAAGGCCCGCTCCATGCAAATTGAAAATTTCAAGATATTCGCCGACCTCGTTGAAACGAAAAGTTTCTCGAAAGCGGCCAAAATCAACGGGATCACGCAGTCTGCGGTGAGCCAGCAAGCCCGGGCGATGGAGCGCCACTTCAAAACCCTCCTGATCGACCGCAGCCAGAAGCAGTTTCAACTCACGCGCGAGGGTCAGCGGGTCTACGAAGCCTCGAAGGAAGTGCTGCATCAGTACGACAAGCTGCTGAGCGAGCTGCAGGAGATGAAAAAGATCATCAGCGGCACGATTCGCATCTCCACGATTTACTCGATCGGGCTCCACGAGCTGCCGCCGTATATCAAGCGTTTCCTGCATGACTTCCCGTCGGTCAATGTGCGCGTCGAGTACCGGCGTTCGAATCTCGTTTACGAAGATATTCTGCACAACTCCGTGGATTTCGGCCTCGTGGCGTTTCCGGTGAAGGTGCGGCAGATCGATTCGATCCCGTTCCGCAACGACCGGCTCGTGCTTATCACCCATCCGCGGCACGCGCTCGCTCATCACAAGGAGGTCGGTCTGAACGACTTGGTTGGCCAAAAATTCATCGGCTTCGACCCCGACATCCCGACGCGAAAGGCGGTCGACCAGATTTTCCGCGACAACAAGCTCGAGATCGAGCCGGTGATGGAATTCGACAATATCGAAACCGTGAAGCGGGCTGTCGAAATCGACCACGGCATTGCGATCGTTCCGCAGGCGACCGTGACGCAGGAAGCGAATCAAGGAACGTTGGCGGTTATTCCGTTCGCCGGGAAAGAGTTCACCCGGCCGCTCGCGATTCTGCACCGCAAAGGTCGCGTGCTGACGCCAGCGATGAAAAAGTTCATCGATATTCTCGGAATGGATATGTCGGAATCCCGCGAAACCTGAACGCGTCTCGGGGGTCGGCTGGACAGCGTAAGGCCGGTTCATTCGGCCGTTTGTGGCCTTGACCCTCGGGCTTTGCGCTTCTCTCTGAGTACCCATGGCAACCGTAGTGCTCGTCCTCTATGGCGTCACGCTCCTGGGCTTGGCCTACTTCGCTTTGCACCGCCTTAAAATGCTGTGGTTGTACGCGCGTGGTATGCGCCGGACCACCTCCACGCCGCCGGCCTTTTCCGCCGCCGAGGCGCCCGCGGTTTGCGTGCAATGCCCGCTTTTCAACGAGCCGCTCGTCGTCGAGCAGTTGCTCGAAAAAGTGACCGAGATCGCGTGGCCGGGAAAGCTGGAGATTCAGATTCTCGACGATTCCACGGATCAGACGCCGGCCATCATCCAGAGCTGGCTGAAAGCGCATCCGGAACGGGCGGCGAATGTGCGGCATCTCCGCCGCGAGCATCGCACCGGCTACAAAGCGGGCGCGCTGGGCTACGGGATGAATCTTTCGGACGCGCGTTTCTTCGCAATTTTCGACGCGGATTTTCGCCCTGAGAGCGATTTTCTGCAGCGCCTGATGCCGCATTTTCGTGACGATCGTGTGGCGGTCGTGCAGGCGCGCTGGGAGTTCAGCAATCGGCGCGCGAGCCTGCTGACGCGTTTCCAGGGCATTTTTCTGGACGCCCATTTCATCGTCGAACAAGTCGCCCGCAGCGCCGCAGGGTTGTTTTTCAACTTCAATGGCACGGCCGGGATCTGGCGGCGCGAAGCGCTGGAGGATGCCGGTAGTTGGACACCGGATACGGTGACGGAGGACCTCGACGCGAGTTATCGGGCGCAGCGCCGCGGCTGGCGTTTCGTTTATGTGCGCGACTACACGGTGGCATCCGAATTGCCGGAAAATCTGACCGCCTTCAAATCGCAGCAGCACCGCTGGACGAAGGGGGGCATCCAGGTTGCGCGAAAACAACTCGGCGAAATCCTGCGCAGCGATCTGCCGGGCCGCATCAAACGCGAGTCGTTCAGCCATCTGACGATCGGGTTCGTGCACCCGCTGCTCGTGACGTTTTCCATCCTGTTCGTGCCGTATCTGTATTTGATGGGCCAGAACCCGATGAAGGGCGCGTGGCTTTTCTTGAATCCGATTTCGCTGATTCTGACCGGCGGCACCACGGTGGTGCTGTATGTGATCAGCCAATACTTTTTTCAGAAGCAGTTTAAGGAAGGACTGCTGCTTCTGGTGACTGCGCCGCTGATGCTCGCCTTTGGCCTGGCCATGAGCGTGACCTGCTGCGTCGCCGTGCTCGAAGGGCTTTTCTCCGATGGCGGCGAGTTCGTGCGCACGCCGAAGGGCGGCCGCCATGCGCGCGCGAGCAGCCTGCTGGCGCCGTTGCGCGGCAAGGCGCTGTTCACCGCGGTGATCGCGATGGAGCTGATTATTGGCCTGTGCCTGCTGGCCGGTGCGCTGTATTTTGGCCGGCGCGACATGATGACGGTTTCCTGCACACTGCTCGTGAAATCGATCGGCTTCCTCGGCGTGGCGGCGGTGTCGACGAGCGACCTTTTCCCGCGCTCGGAAGTGGCGCGCGCGTAGGACGACGCTAGGATTTCGACCAGGGCCATTCTTTTAGCCACAAAAAGACACAAGATACCAAAGAGGATATTTATTAGGCCGACGCGGCTCAGAGATTCTTTGCCCGGCAGCGGTCTGGTCTTTTGATTTGTAGTTAAAAACCAATTCCCCACCCGCGCTGTGGAGCGGCATCGTGAGTGACGTCGCAAACCCGAAATCCTCTTTGCTCTTTTTGAGCCTCTTTGCGGCTAAAGTTTTTTTTGAAACCGCTAGGCGCGTTTCCCAAAAACGCTCAAATTGGAATAATCGTCCGAACTCGGCACTCTTACTTCATATGAAAAATCTTTTTGGCATTTGCGGGGCCGCGCTGCTCGTCGGTGCTGCGGTCTCTTTCGTCGCGGTGAAACGTAGCTACGCCGCAGATGGCGCCGGTCCGGAAGCCACGGCCGCCGCTCAGCAGGGCAAGGTGATCGACTGGCAAGCCACGGATCTCTCCGGAAAACCGGTTTCGTCAAAGGACCTGCGCGGGAAAGTCGTGGTCGTCGATTTCTGGGCGACGTGGTGCGGCCCGTGCGTTTCTGAAATTCCCGGCTACGTCAGCCTGCAAAAGAAATACGCCGACAAGGGTCTCCAGGTCGTCGGACTTTCCGTCGATCAGGCCGGTCCCGACGTCGTGAAGAAATTCGTGGCGGCTCACAAAATGGATTACACGGTGGGCATGGCGTCCGACGAAGTGCAGCAGGCCTTCGGCGGATTCGAAGCGATCCCGACAACGTTCGTCTTCGATCGCGAAGGCAAGGTGGTCTACAGCAAAGTCGGCGCGATGCCCGAAGCCGCCTTCGAATCAGTGCTGAAGCCGCTTTTGGAAAAGAAATAAAAAACCGTTTCGCCCACGAATCACACGAAGGGCACGAAATCGATCCACGGAAATTTTTTCCCACGGAATACACGGAAACCACGGAAGGTAAGGCAAAGGGACGAAGGAGAAAGATGAATGAGGAAAGCGTGAATTCGCTCTAACTCATCTCCTTCATTTGTTTCTTCCGTGCTTTCCGTGAATTCCGTGGGAAATTTTTCAGTGGTTTGAGTTTCGTGTTCTTCGTGTGATTCGTGGGCAAAAAAAACGCTACTTGGCGTTGGGCGTGGCGCCGGGGACGGTGCCGGCTTTGATCAGCACGAGTGAGTCCGTCTTCACGTACTTTTTGATCGCTCCGTTGACCTGATCCAGCGTGAGGCTGTTGATGATTTCCGGGTAACGATCGAGGAAGCTTGGATCGTTGCCGCGCTCGGCGTTGACCAAAAGTTGGCGGGCCAATCCCGAGGTCGTGGCCAGAGCGACTTTGAACAGCCCGATCGCGTGGGTTTTCCCGTCGGCCAATTCCTTCTCCGTGATTCCTTGATCGTGCCAGAGATCGATTTGCTTGCGAGTCGAGGCGATGCCTTTTTCCAACAGCGTCGGCGCAAACGAGGCATCGACGCGCCAGTCGCCGCCGTTGAAGGCGTCGTCGCCGTGATACGAATCGATGTGGTAGGTGAGGCCCTCCTGATTTCTAACCGTATTCATGAGCCGCGCGCTGAAACCACCGCCGAGTGATTCCGTGCCGAGACGAAGCGCCTGATAATCGGGGTCGCTGTATTTCAGACCCGTAGCCAAACCGAAGACGACGGAAACACTGGTCTTGTCCGGCATGAAGAGCGTCTGCTCGCGCGGTCCGTCGATTCCGCGCGGCGCGGGGGCGCGGGGAACGGGCACGCCGCCCGTCCAGCCGCTGAAAGCTGAAGTCAGCTGATTCTTGATCTCGGACGCGTCGAGGTCACCGACCGCGACGAAGATCATGTGCTCAGGCCCGTAGTGATCGCGGTAAAACGCTTTGACCTGGTCGAGCGTCGAACTCTCCAGCGCCGTCAAAATTTCTTTGATCGCAGGCGATCGGTTCGGATGTCCGACTGGGTAAATGGCATGCGTGAACGCCTCTTCCGCCCGGTAGTCCGTGCTCTCGAGTTGGCGGCGAAGCGCGCCCGCGAGCTGCTTGCGCGTTTTCTCGAACTCTTCTGGCGAGAAGGCTGGCGTGCGCAATTGCTCCGCAAGAATCGAGATGAACAGCGGCACGTCCTTGCGCAGGCATTGGCCGGAGATGTTCAGCATGTAATCGTCCACTGAAAAATGCAGCGTGGCGCCGACGCCTTCCAACTTTTGCGCGATGCTGAATTTGTCCTGCTTCACTGTGCCTTTGTCCAGAAGGCTGCCGACCAACGTGGCGATCGCCACGTTCTGCGCGGGAGCGAGCGCGTCGCCGGCGGGCAGCGCGGCGCGGAACGTCACGACGTCCTTCACTCCCGTGCGGTAGAGCAGCACGTCGATGCCTGCGATGCGCTCATGCACGACGTTCTTCGCAAAGCCGCCGCCTGTCGCGGCCGAGCTGTTGTTCGCCGCGGCCTGATTCTCTGTAGTGGCAGAAGCACTACGGGCGGACGGCAGGCTTTCGTCGGCGCTGGCAAAACGCGCAGGCGAGTTCAGCACTGCGAAATTTAGTTCAGGATCACGATAAAAATAGGGCCCTGCCTTGCGGTCGGCCTTGAGTCCGGCGGGGATGTTTTTCTGTGCCGGAGGCTCGCCCGCTGCAGGCTCGATCACGGGCATGAACCACCCCGTGGTGCTTTGATCTTCCTGCAGGTAAACGTTCGCGACGCGTTTCACGTCGCCGGGCGTCACTTTGCGGGTGTGTTCCTCGAGATTGTAGTACTCGGTCCAATCTCCGCTCGCGATGAACTCGGTCAGGCTGGCCGCGATCTTCGCCGAGCCGTCTCTCTGAAATGCGGCATCCGCCAAAATCTTCTGCACCGCCGTCGAGACCTCGGTGTCCGTCACGCCGTCTTTTTTTAGTTTCTCGATTTCCGCCACCGCGGCCTTCTCGACGTCTTCATGCTTCGAGTTGGGCGCGAGCGAGGCATAAAGAATCATCAACGAAGGATCGTGATTTAGTCCGAGCGAACTTTGCACGCTCGTGGTCAAATTCTTATCGGTCAGCGCGCGGTACATGCGGCTGTTTTTCCCGTCCGTCAGAATCGTGCTCAACACCGTGAGTGCTGGGTAGTCCTTGTGCGTCGCAGCGGGAATTTTATAGGCGATTCCAACGACGCCGAGCTCACCAGCGCGCTTTACGCCGACGCGTCGCGGTGCGGTTTGCTCGGGTTCCTCGGTGTAAACTTCCGGAATCGATTTCGGCGCGCGCGAGATGGAGCCGTAATACTGGCGAACGATCTTCAGCGCGTTGGCCGGTTCGAAGTCACCGATGATCGAGACCGTCGCGTTGTTCGGCCAATAGAACGTGTCGTAGAACTCGCGTAGTTTTTCGATGGATACTTTTTCGATGTCGCTGCGCCAGCCGATCGTGGAGTGGTGATAGGGGTGAGCGATATAGGCGGAGGCGAAAATTTCCTTCTCCAGCGCTTCGTACGGACTGTTCTCGCCGCGTTCGAATTCGTTGCGGACAACCGTCATCTCAGGCTGCCGATCGGACTCGCGCAGCAGCAGATTCCGCATCCGATCCGCTTCGATCTCGACGACCTTCGGCAGTTGATCGCTCGCGATGCTCTCGAAATAGCAGGTCCGGTCGAGCCAGGTGTTCGCGTTGTAGATCGCCCCGACTTTTTCGGCGAAATCGACCAGGCTGTTGTGCGATTCGCGGGTGAAGTTTTTCGAGCCTTTGAACATCATGTGCTCGAGCAAATGCGTCGCGCCCGTGGTGCCAGTGACTTCGTTGCGCGAGCCGACACGGTAAGTGACCAGAAACGTGAGCACGGGTGCCGAGTGTTCCGGCATGAGCAGCACCTGCAGGCCGTTGCTGTTCATCGTGTATTCGGAGATGGCTCCGACCGTTTTCACATACGTGTAGCCCTCGGCGGAGACGGAAATCGTTTCGGCGCGGAGGACCGGGAGCACTGTCAACGCCGCAAAAATCGGCGCGAGGAGCAGGCGAGTTCTCATGTAGATTGCGGGGTTGTGAGGATGACTCGGAAGATTTGCCCACGAATCACACGAAGGACACGAAAGTCCTCGAACCTTTTTCCCACGGAACGCACGGAAAACACGGAAAGTAAGGCAAAGAAGCTTCCGTGCTTTCGGCGTATTCCGTGGGAAAATTGCTTTTGATTTTCGTGTGCTTCGTGTGATTCGTGGGCCAACTTTCTAATCAAATTTCGCCGGCGTTTGGCAGACGCTGCAACATCTCGACCACTGGCGGCTGAAGCTGCTCAGGTGGCACTTGCTTCAGCAATTCTCCAATCGTCGTGCGCAAATTTTCGTCGGGGGCGACATCTTCGTTCGCGACCACCAGACTCACGTGCAGCGCGGCCTGAAATGCTCCCGCGGCGAGATCGGCGCGATCGCGCGCGGCGTAAATTTCGCCTGCCTCGCGCATCAGCGAGGCGTACGCCAGCAGCTTGGTCCGTGCGTCGGACGGCTTTTCTCCCCGGCGCAGCAATTCGATTTGTTGATCTAAATTCAGGCGGATGAATTCCGCGGCCGGGCGCACGAAAAGTTTTTCCTGCGTCTGGATGATGACGAGCAACGCCTGTTCGTGACGTCCCCCTTTCCTGAGTCTCACTGCCTCAGCCAGAGCCTCGCGCAGCAAGTTTACGAAGCGAAGAAGATAGTCGTCGCGTACGGGCATGATGGAAACCCACGAATCACACGAAGTCACCCCAAGATCAAACCTTCAGAAGATTTCCCACGGAATGCACCGAAAAGACGGAACGTAAGGCAAAGGAAGAATGAAGAGGGATGAATGAAGAATGAAACGAAACTCACCCCGACTCATCTCGCTCCAAATTTATTCCTTCCGTGCTTTCCGTGTATTCCGTGGGAAAAATTCAGCGGATCGAGTTTCGTGTCCGTTCGTGTGATTCGTGGGCAATCAGGTTTGGGCGAGGACGGCGATCTTTTGCTTGAGATGCGTTTTCCGCAGTTTCGATTCGCTGTTGCGCACGGCCATCGCGTACGCCGCGGGTTCGCCGACGAGAAAAACTTTCTTTTTTCCCCGCGTGATCGCCGTGTAGATCAGGTTTCGCTGCAGCATCATGAAATGGCCCTTCAGTAGTGGAATTATCACTACAGGATATTCGCTGCCCTGCGATTTGTGGATGCTGATGGCGTAGGCGAGGGCGAGATCGCCCATCTCGCCGCGGTCGAACGTGTGTTTCTCGCCGTCGAAATTCGCGGTCATCGTGCCTTCCTCGGCATCGATTTCACTCACCATGCCGATGTCGCCGTTGAAGAGGTTTTTGTCGTAGTTATTGCGGAGCTGGATGACCTTGTCGCCGGGCCGGAACTCGTAAGCGCCGGCGCGCAAACCGCGCGTCCCGCCATTCAGCGTGTTCTGCAATTGGACGTTCAAGTTTCCCACGCCAGCCGTGCCTTTGTGCATCGGCGCGAGAATCTGCACGTCGCGAATCGGGTGAAACCAATTGTAGTGCTGCGGCACATACACGGAGCAGAGCTGCAGCACCTTCGCCACGCAGTCTTCGGCCGAGTTCGCGGCGATGAAGGTCAGGTCGCCCCACGATTGCACGCCGTCGACCTCGTCCACCGTTGGCGGCATCGAGGCGTCGCCGGAGTTGATCGCGTGCGCGGTGGTCACGATCTGGCTCTGGCCTTTCTGGCGGAAGATCACGCTCAGCCGTGTGACGGCGACGAACTCCGTCGCGATCAAATCTTTCAACACATTGCCCGCGCCGACTGACGGCAGCTGATCGGTGTCGCCCACGAGCAAGAGATGTGCACGCGAAGGGACTGCCTGCACCAGCGCCGCGGCGAGTCGCGTGTCGAGCATCGAGGCCTCGTCGACGATCAGAAAATCAGTGGCCAGAGGATGCGCTTCGTTGGCCGTGAAGCCGCCTTTCGCCGCATCGAAACGCAGCAGGCGATGAATCGTCGAAGCGAAGCCGCCCGTGCTCTCGGCCAGACGTTGAGCCGCGCGACCGGTCGGAGCGGCGAGATGCACGCGCGCTTTCTTCGCTTTGAGGATCTCCACGAGCGCGCGCAGGCACGATGTTTTTCCCGTGCCGGGTCCGCCGGTGAGAATGGAAACCTTGTTCGTCAGCGCGCGGCCGACCGCGAGTTTCTGATGCTCGGCAAACTCAAAGCCGGCCTTCTGCTCGGCCCAGACCAGCGCGGCATCGACCTTGATCGCGGGCAGGCCGCTCGCGATTTTCTTCAAGCGATGAAGCGAGTCGGCAATGCGCTGCTCGGCGCGATCGTTCGCCGGAAGCTGCAGAAGCGGGACGCTGTTTTCGAAAGCTTGGCGAACGAGTTGATGCGCCTCGACCAACGCCTGAATGCGCAGCGCGACGCGCTCGGCATTTGTTTCCAGAAGCTGCGTCGCGTAGTCGCACAACTCCGTTTCGGCGACCGCCGTGTGGCCTTCTTCCTGCAGCGTCTCCATCGAGAAGAGCAGGCCGGCATCGAGGCGAGGCGGCGCATCGTTTGCGTAGCCGACATTGATCGCGATGCGGTCCGCAGTCTTGAAACCGATTCCGTCGATTTCACGCGCCACGCGATACGGCTCCTGCAGCAGAATTTGTTTCGCTTGCGGACCGTAGCGCTGGACGAGTTTCACGCACTGCGACGTGGTGACGCCGTAAGTCTGGAGAAAAATATGGATCTCGCGCAGCGCGCGCTGATCGTCCCACGCCTTCTTGATCGCGGTCGCGCGGACTTTTCCGATGCCGGGCACGGAGCGGAGGCGACCCGATTCCTCGCTGAGCACGCGAAACGTATCGGTGCCGAAGGCGTCGACGATTTTGTTGGCGTAAACTTTTCCGATGCCCGGCACCAGTCCGCTCCCGAGGTATTTGCGAATCCCATACACGCTCGAGGGCAGCTCGGCTTTGAACGACTCGACCTTGAACTGCGCGCCGTGCTGCGCGTGCTTCGTCCACGTGCCGTTCAGGTGCAGCGTCTCGCCGCATTGTGCGCCCGGCAGCGGGCCGACGATCGTAACTTTCTCTCCGACCTCGGGACGGAATTCCGCGATCGTGTAATGATTTTCCTCGTTGGAAAAAATGATGCGCTCGAGGACTCCCGTGATTTGTTCGAGCGCCATCGGTCAAAGCACGCCGAGGCCGTCGCGGCCCAGCGTATTCAAATCTGGATACACTCGGTCGGCTTTCTCCGCGCGAAGTTCCTCGGCGCTGTGAGTGCCGGTGCTGACGCAGTAGCAGGGGATGCCGGCGTTGTGCGCGGCTTTGATGTCGAAAGGCGAATCGCCGACCATGCACGTGGTCGCCGCATCGGCGCCGAGCGCCTGCATGACGTGTTGCGCGAAGCGAGCATCGGGTTTCAACCACGGCGTGTCGAACGCGCCGAAAATTCCGTCGAGCAATTCGCCGACGCCCAGGTGCTGCAAAACTTCGCGAGCGGAAGGACCGTGCTTGTTCGTGAAAACGGCGCGGCGGATGCCCGCGGCTTTCAAAGCGGCGAGCAGCTGCTTCGTGCCCGCGAGAAGCTTGGCTTCGTAGAGTAAATTTGCCGGCCAGTAACTGCGGTAAACCGGGATGGCTTGCTCGACCAAGGCGATGTTCGCCGGGCCGAAAAGTTTTTCCACCGCGGTTTCCAGGCCGCCGCCGACGGACGACCGCACTTCCGCCATGGTCGGAGCCGCTAGTCCGAAGTGCTGGAGCGTCTGCGAATGCGTGCGGTGGATGGCCGCGAAATGATCGAGGATGGTGCCATCCAAATCGAAGAGAACGGTCGAAAAACGAGTCACCGTTTCAAATTGCCGTGACCGAGGGCGGGAACGCACGGAAAAATTTGCGGTTTCTCGCCTCTGCGCCACCACTTGTGCGATTCCGTTGCCCGAATGCCCGCCCTCGCCGCTCCAACCGCCCAAGCGAATACGCGTCTCGACGGCGACGCGCTCGTCGCAGAGTTGAGCGGACACTGGAGCGTCACGGAACGTTATCCAACCTGGCCGCAGATTCTCGCGTCGCGAAAACCGAAGCGCGTGACCTTCGTCCTCGGCAGCATTGAGAGTTGGGACAGCGCCTTGCTCCTCACACTCGCGGAAGGCGCGCGCTGGAGCCGGAAGAATCAGGCGGCGTTCGAGCTGAAGGACGCGCCCGACGGCGTGCAGCGGCTGCTCGATCAGTTGCTCGTCGCGAAAGTGCAGGAGGCGCCGATCGAGGACCGTAGTGGTTTTGTGTATACACTCGGCGTGCGCGCCGTCTCGTACTCGCACGCGGCTCGCGAGGTCGTGGATTTCATCGGCGAGGTGATTCTCAGTTTGCTGTTTTTCATTCGGATGCCGCGGAAGTTTCGCTGGCGCGATTGTCTCTCGGAGATGCAGCAGTGCGGCGCGTTGGCCCTGCCGATCGTCGGGCTGATCAACTTTCTCGCGGGCGTGACCCTGGCGTACACGGCGGCCGTGATTCTGCGGCAGTTTGGCGGCGACATTTACGTGGCGGACCTGGTCGGACTTTCGATGGTGCGCGAAATGGCGTCGGTCATGACGGCGACCGTGCTCGCCGGGCGGACCGGCGCGGCGTTCGCGGCGCAGTTGGCCAACATGAAGGCCAACGAAGAAGTCGACGCGTTGAACACGCTGGGCATGTCGCCCGTGGATTTTCTGGTGACGCCGCGGCTCGTCGCGCTCGCGTTGATGATGCCGTTGCTGGCGATGTATGCGAACATGCTCGGCATCATCGGCGGCGCGGTGGTCGCGCGCGGCGTGCTGGAGATTCCGCCTTCGGCTTATTTCATCGAGATGCTGACAACCGTCACGTTGTCCGACGTCGCCGCCGGTCTGATCAAGGCGTCGACGTTCGGCGTGATCGTCGGACTTTGCGGATGTTTGCGCGGGTTTCAGGCGGACCGCAGCGCGGCCGGCGTCGGCCAGGCAGCGACCTCGGCGGTGGTCACGGCGATCTTGTTGATCGTGATCGCTGATTCCATCTACGCAGTGGTTTTCAATATTGTCGGCCTGTGAAAAACAGCGACCCAACGGCAGACGCGATCGAGGTCAAAGGCCTGCAATGCGGCTACGACGGCCGCGTCGTGCTCGACAAGGTGAGCTTCAACGTGAAGCGCGGTGAACTGTTTTTCATCATCGGCGGCAGCGGCTGCGGCAAGAGCACCTTGCTGAAGCACATGATCGGGCTGCATCAGCCCACGGCCGGGACTGTGCGCTATTTCGGGCAGGATTTCACCAGCGCGACGCCTGAGGCGCGGCGGCGGGCCTTGAAGCATTTTGGCGTGCTCTATCAAAGCGCGGCGCTGTGGAGTTCGCTCACGGTGCGCGAGAACGTCGCGTTGCCCTTGGAGGAGTATACGCATCTCACGCGCGCCGAGCGCGAGGAACTCGTGGCGCTGAAACTCGAGCAGGTCGGCCTGAGCGGCTACGAAAATTATTATCCCTCGGAAATCAGCGGCGGCATGAAGAAACGCGCCGGCCTCGCGCGCGCGCTGGCGCTCGATCCCGCGATCGTGTTTTTCGACGAACCCTCCGCCGGGCTCGATCCGGTGACTTCGCGGAAACTGGATGATTTGATCCTGCAAATTCGCGCGAGTTTGAGCACGACGATGGTGATCGTGTCGCACGAACTCGCCAGCATCTACAGCATCGCGGATCGCGTGATTCTGCTCGAACGCGAGGCGAAAGGCATCATCGCGGAGGGGAATCCGCACGAGCTTTCCGTCAATAGTCCCGATCTGCGCGTGCGCGAGTTTCTGCAGCGCCGCGAACTCCTCACCAACGTCGGGACGGCCGCCCGCACCTGATTCCTTATCGCATGTCAGTTCAACGCCTCCCTTCTTTCTCATCGTGAAGACCAAGGTCAGTCCTTCTCTTGTCGGCTCCTTCGTGCTGGGTGCGCTCGCGCTCGCGTTGATTGCTTTGTTCGCGGTGGGCGGCGTGCATTTTTTCGGGAAACCGGAGCGGTTCACCGTGTTTTTCGATGAATCGGTGCACGGACTCGACTTGGGTTCGCCGGTGAAATTGCGCGGTGTGCGCGTGGGTCGGGTGGTGAGCTTGAACGTGCGCTACAACAGCAAAACCAATCTTTCTGTCGTTGCTGTAACCTGTGAGTTGAGTCGCAACGTGATCCTCACAGAGAAGGGCGATCTGCTCGAAGTTTCCGATCGGGCGGAGTTGCAGAAACTCGTCGATCGCGGACTGCGCGCGAAGCTGGATCTGCTCGGTTTGGCGACGGGGTTGCTCTTCGTGCAATTGGATTTTACGGACCCTGCGGTTTATCCGGTGCCGGCCTCGTCTCCAGATTCCAAATACGTCGTCGTTCCCGCGGTGCCGTCGGCGATCGCGGAGTTTCAGGCGAGCATCTCGGAAATTCTTTCGAATGTTCGCCGCATCGATTTCGCGGGTCTGGCCACGGAAGTGCACACGCTGCTCGACGAGACGCACAAGCAGGTCAAAGGACTCGACCTGGCGGGGCTGAGCGCGGAGTGGACGAAGGCCGGCGCGTCGGTGAACACCTTGGTGAATTCGCCCGAGATCAAGCAGACGCTCACGAACTTGAATTCGGCGATCGCGCAGCTCGATGCGACATTGAAGCGTGTCGACAACCAGGTGGATCCGACGGCGAAGGAGTTGGCCGCGACGCTGGCGGAAGCGCAGAAATCGCTGCGCGCGTTCAACGAAGCCGCGGGCGCGGCCCAGAACTTCATCGCGTCGCAGAGCGGGTTGGGCGACGAAGCGGCGAGGGCGCTGGCGCAGATGGCGGATGCCGCGGCCTCGGTTCAGCGACTCGCGGATTTTCTGGAGAGAAATCCGAACGCTCTGCTCACCGGCAAAAAAGGTCCGCGTTGATTTTGTAACATGAATTCGAATACACGTCGCGAAATCCCCGTGGTCGGCGAGACGAAGCACGCGTTCGGGCGCTTCGCCGCGGCCGCGTTCTTGCTGGCGGCGCTGGCGGGCTGCTCGATCATTCCGGAGCCGACTGCGGATCCGACGCGCTATTATTTGCTGGGCGAGCCGGCTCCGACTCAGGCGACGACCATGGCGGCGACGAACAGCCCGGCGGAAGGAGCGCTCCACGTCGGACTGCGCGGTGTCGATTTACCTGCCTATTTGCGCAGCGGCCGTTCGATCGTCGTGCGGAAAACGTCAAACGAAGTCCGCTACGAAGAATACGCGCGCTGGGCCGAGCCGCTGGATGCAGCGGTGTTGCGTGCGGTGCGCGAGAAGCTGCTCGCGTCGGACCGTATTGCCACAGCGGATACGCCGCCCTTCGTCGGCGAGACCAAGCGAGATCTCGATATTTCCATCCGCGTTCTGCGTTGCGAAGGAACGCTGGGCGAGAATGGAAAAGGCGGAGTGCAATTCGTGGCGACGTACGACGTGTTCAATCCGAGCAAGGGCGGCGCGCTGGTGTTGCGCCGGACCTTCGTGGCCCCGCCCGCCGAATGGAACGGATCGAATTTCGGTGAACTCGTTCAGCGACTCAGCGACGCCGTCTCTGCCCTAGGTGCCGACATCGCCGAAAACCTGCCTACGCTTCGCTAGTGAAGAGGGAAGGAGGAAGAATGTAGAATGATCGCCCAAACCCTCCGAGGGGTAGGGCGAAGCCTCCAGGCGAGCCGCAACCGTATGGCCTAACCTCCCGGATGAGCTACGGCAAAAGCGGCTCGCCTGGAGGCTTCGCCCTACCACCTGAGGCTCGCCATCGTGACAGGGCGCGGCTTTATTCTTTCGGCCACCCTCGTAAGCTTGGCCGATCATTCTGCATTCTTCCTTCTTCCTTCATCATTAGCGAAGCGCGAAGCGGCTTCGCGTCAGGTTGCCGGGTAAAGAAACTCAGGACATTGCCGGCCAAAACTCATACACGGCGTTCCCCTTTTTGTTAGGCTCGGTCCTTGCGCATTTCAGTCGGACCGGACGGTGCCGGCGGCCAGTCAGTTTTCCCTTACAGACTCGATGAGCATCAAAATCCTCGCACCCGCGTTGCCCAATATTCCCTGGCAGGATCGTCCTGCGGGAAATCCAGATCTGCTCTGGCGGTACAACGGCAATCCGGTGATCGGACGACGTCCGCTGCCGCGCGCGACGGGTATCTACAACAGCGCGGTGGTCCCGTTCAAAGGTGAGTTCATCGGCGTGTTTCGCACCGAAGGCATGGATCGCATGCCGCACCTGCACGTCGGACGCAGCCCAGACGGCATTAAATGGACCTTCGAGCCCAAGCCGATCGACTTCAAACACGAGGATTCCGAAGTCACGCGCCACGAGTACGGCTACGACCCCCGCGTCACGCAGATCGAGGACTGGTATTACGTGAGCTGGTGCAACGGCTATCACGGCCCGACCATCGGCCTCGCCCGTACGAAGGATTTCGTGAATTTCGAGCAGTTGGAAAACGCTTTCCTTCCGTACAACCGCAATGGCGTGCTCTTCCCCCGCAAGATCAACGGCAAGATCGGCATGTTGAGCCGTCCGAGCGACACAGGGCACACGCCGTTCGGAGACATTTTCTACAGCGAGTCCCCCGATTGGGTGCACTGGGGCAAACACCGCCACGTGATGAGCAAGGGCGGACAATGGTGGCAGGGCGTGAAGATCGGTGCAGGCCCGTCGCCCCTCGAAACCGAGGCGGGCTGGTTGCTCTTTTATCATGGCGTGGCCAGCACGTGTAATGGCTTCAGTTATTCGATCGGCGCCGCGCTGCTCGATCGCGATCAACCCTGGAAAGTCAAAGCGCGCTTGAATCAAGCTCTCCTCACGCCGGAAGCGCCCTACGAACTCCAGGGCCTGGTCCCGAACGTGTGTTTCCCCGTCGGCCTCCTTTGCGACGCTGCGACGGGCCGCGTCGCCATCTACTACGGAGCCGCCGACACCTTCTCCGCGCTCTGCTTCGGCAACGTGAACGAACTGGTCCCGTTCATCCTGGAAAATTCAGCGGTGTAGCCGAAAGCCGGCCGACGCCGGCGAAAGTCCGGTGCTTGCGAACGGAGCGCCGCTTTCGGGTGAGGAGGATGGATTCTTCCGCCAGCGAACGGCTTGTCATTCTACATTCATCCTTCTGCCTTCTTCCTTTTAGCGCGTCGTCCCGACGCGCTAATTGCCCCCGGCCGGACTCGAACCGGCACGCTCTTACGAGCAAGGGATTTTAAGTCCCTAGTGTCTACCATTCCACCACGAGGGCGTGGCTGAATCGGCCGCCACTGTCTAAAGCCCAAGCCCGGCGTCAACCGCGACGATTTTTTCCTGCAAGAGACCAGGCGGGTTAGCCCACGAATCACACGAACCACACGAACTCTCTCCTGGAACCGTTTGCGCACGGAAAGACACGGAAAACACGGATGGAAATCATTCAAAGGCCGAGATCTACCGTGATTGCCTCGATTTAGTGAACAGAGCATTGCGTTGTTCATGAATCTGCTCCCGCTTCCGTGTTTTCCGTGCCATTCCGTGGTCAAATTTTCTGCGGTTTGAACTTCATGTCTTTCGTGTGATTCGCGGGCATCTCCCGACTCCTCCAGCCCAAAACAGCGCTTGATGGCGTGTGACTCCGTCACAACCGTCCGGGCGTGAAGATTGGTTTCCTTGGGGGAAGTTTCGACCCCATACACTTCGGCCATTTGATCGCGGCCCAGGACGCGCTCGAGCAGCACAAGCTCGATCGCCTGATCTTCGTGCCCGCCGCTCAAGCGCCACTGAAAGCCGAGCCGGTGCAAGTTTCCGCGAAAGATCGTTTGGACATGGTCAATGCGGCGATTGAGTGGGATCACCGCTTCGAAGTTTCGGACTACGAACTGACGCGCGGTGGCATCAGTTACACGATCGATTCGGCACGGCATTTTCGTGCGCTTTATCCTGACGCGCAGCTCTACTGGATCATCGGTGGCGATCAACTCCCGCGGATGCACCTTTGGAAAGAGGTGGGCGAACTCGCAAAGTTAATGGAGTTCATTTTTCTTGAGCGGCCCGGACACCCTGTCAAAGCCACGCCGAACATACCCAATCTTCGCTTGCATCGTTGCGACGGGCACCTCGTGGAAATCAGTTCGACGGAGCTCCGCACCCGAGTTCGCCAAGGTCTGTCGCTCGACTATTTCGTTCCCTACAAAGCCATTTTGCTGATCAAAGAAAGATCCCTTTATCGTTGATGAAAACCAAGACGCCGAAAGCCGATGTTCCTGCCATTCTCAAGCCGCTCTGCGTGGCTCTTGAAGACAAGAAGGCGGGCGACATTCGCGTCCTACGGGTGAGCGAACAATCCTCCATTACGGATTATTTGATCGTGGCCACCGGCACATCCGATCCGCATTTGCGCGCGCTGCGAGTGGAGCTCGAGAAGGTGCTCGACCTTGGGAAAGTCCACATCGTCGGCATGGACACCTCGCAGGAGAGCGGCTGGCTCGTGATCGATGCGTTCGACGTGATGATTCACATCCTCACCGCCGAAAACCGCGAGAAATACGCCTTGGAAAACCTTTGGAAAGACGCCGAGGAAGTGCCTTTGGCAGACATCACCGCCGAGCCGAAGCCTGAACCGAGCGAAACAGTCGCGACCGCCGTCAAAGACGCTGCCGGCCAAACTACGCCGCCAAAAAAGAAGCGCGCCTCCGCCGGAAAACCGAAGAAAAAAGCGCCCTCAAAAAAGTCCGCCACCGCACCAAAGAAGCGCGCCGCCAGTCCGAAGAAGAAACGAGCGGACTAAGTTCTTTATTTTTGGCCGCAAGAAGTCGCAGCGCGGCGGAGCCGCGACCAAAGACTAGTCGCCCACGAATCACACGAAGGACTCGAAATCAGAATACCATTTCCCCACGGAATCTACGGACTGCACGGAAAAGGAGGGTTTTTATTCCGTGTTTTCCGTGTATTCCGTGGGAAAAATCAGAAAATGGATTTCGTGTCCTTCGTGTGATTCGTGGGAAAAATCGATAGTCAGAAATCCTCTTTGCGTCTTTTGAGCCTCTTCGCTGCTAAAAAAATAACTGCGATCAAAATCGAAATCTGCGGCGCTCAGAACCCGTAGCCCAGCGAAGTGGTCACGCGCTGGTCGACTTTCGCTTTTGGGTCGAGAATCGCGTTATCGAATTCGTATTCGAAACGTAGATTGAGCGAGAGATGCTCGGTGACTTTACCTTGGAGAGAGGTGTTGAAGCGCAGGCGGTAGTTCGAGGCGGTGTCATCGGCTTCGACGTAGCTGCCGTTGACCAGCACGAGCCGGTCGCGTGATTGGGGCGAAAAAGCCACGTTCATGTCCTGGGCGATGGTGAGGCGGCCAGTCAGTTTGTAGGTGTAGTCCTCGAAGAGCTCGCCCAGATACGTCGCTCCGGTCTCGACGCCCTCTGCATCGCGGTACTGTGCCGTTATGCCTCCACCGACATTGCCGCTGTGTCGAAGGCGGTTGATCACACGGTAGCCAACGCCGAAGTTCTCTTCCAAGTTGTCGTTGATGAGTTTTACACGATCTCGGTAATAGGTCGTCTGGGCTTGGCCGAAAATCCGTTCGGAGAGTTCATGGCGGAAGCGGAAAAGGCCGTCGTAACGATCGGACGTTTTTTCCTGATATTGTTTCGCGTAAAGGAGGCGGCCCTCGAGACGGTACGTGTTCGGGCCTTTTTTGCGTTCGGCCTCGCTGCGAACGGAGAGTTGGGCGGTGTCGTTGCGGCCGGTTTGTTGCTGGAAACCGAATTCGAGCTTCCCGCGCCAAGCCGGCTCCTGAGGTTTGGCCGGAATCACGTTCTTGGCCGTGCCAATGGGCGCTTGGGCAGATTTCTTGGGCAGGCGGCTCTCTTCGGGAGGAATGCCGACCAAACTTTCGACGGGGGTTTCGGGCGTTTCGACCACGACGGCCTCGTGTTCGTCGACGCTGATTTCTCCGAGAATCTTCGAGCGAAAAATGATTTTTCCCTCTTTGCGCCCGACCAAATCGCCGGTGATGCGATCGCCGTTGCGCAGGTGAAGTTCAACGGCGGATGCGGAGAGCGGAAGGATGAGGAGAGCGATCCAAGCGGCCTGCCGAAAAAAGAATGATAAATAGTTGTTTAGAATCAAAGACACGTGACGAAGACAAAGGGTGTTAGTCGATTAGCTGGTGACGCGGTATTTCAACCCTCAAAAGTTGGGTAAAGTTCCCTAGTTGATTGGCTTCGCTTGTTTGCTTTTACGATCTGTTGACCGTGTTCACCCTTGAAGAACGCGCCTCCGGGTCGAATCTTAGCCCCATCGCTCTCCGCGTTATTAATATCATTAGTTATACAGATATCATATGAAAATGCCTACCCGCTCTAAGAAGGGCTTCACCCTCGTTGAAATCATGATCGTCGTAGTCATCATCGGCCTCCTGGCCGCGATGGCTATCCCGGCCTTCCAGAAGGTCCGCCGCAGCTCCATCGGTAAAGCGATGGCCAACGACGCTCGCCAAATCGGCGCTGCGATGCAGCAGATCGCTTTAGAGTATCCAAGCGATTCCGCGAACGGCTCCACTTTCACGATAACGGTTCAGCCTGACGGCTCGCTCGAAAGTCCGCTCACGGGAAATATTCCCGTAAACAAGATTACGGAGTACGTCAAAAAAGTCAGCCGGGGTACCAGCAACACCGTCTACACATTTGGTGGAAACGGTGGCACGCCAGCCGGTGCGTTCAATTTGACTCACGGCCAATGCGCTCCTACTGACGTTATTGCTACGTCTACGACTAACGTCAGCACGTCGGTCGGCCAGCCGGTCTGGTTCGACGAAGAAGGCAAAGCGTTGTAATCGCTTCGCAGTTCAATTCCAAATTCCAGCCGCGCCTTCGGGCGCGGCTTTTTTATGTCTCTAGTTCGCGTAATTCAGCCAAAAAGAGTCACAGTTGATGTGCTGTATTGTTGCATTCTCGTCCTGCTGACGGCCGCGGTCTATGCGAATTCGATACACGGCGAGCTTCTGTTCGATGACCTGCTCGCAATCTGGCGGAATCCCTCGCTGCACCCAACCGACGGCCTTTGGCATGTTTTCTTCGCTCCACCGGACAACCCTGTAGGCGGAAGACCGCTCGTCAATTTTTCCTATTTCCTGAATTACGCAGCGAACGGCACAGCGGTCGAAGGCTATCATCTAGTCAATATTCTCATCCATTGCGCGACGGCGCTTTCGTTGTTTTGCCTCATTCGGCAGGCTCTCCGGTCAGAGAGCATACCTGAGCCTCTGCAGGAGCGAAGTGGCGCAATCTCATTTTGGGCGGCGCTGGTTTGGGTGCTCAATCCTATCCAAACAATCTGTGTTTCCTACATTTCCCAGCGCAGCGAACTCATGATGGGATTCTGCTATGTGCAGACCCTCTTCTGGTTTGGTCGCTATTTGGAATCGTCGAACCAAACTACTGATGAACGCTCGGCCAATCTCTCTCGCACCATTGCAATTTGCTTCTGCGCAGCAGGGATGATGTGCAAAGAGGTGATGGCGACGGCGCCATTGCTCTGCCTCCTGTACGATCGTAGCTTTTATTCCGATTCGTTCGTTTCAATCCTGCGCCGACGCTGGAGCAGTTACATCATGCTGGCTTCAACTTGGATCATACTTGCTGGGTTGTTGTTTTCCACGCACGGCAGAGGGGTGGGCCTCGAAATGGGAGTCACCTGGCACAAATATCTGCTGACCGAATCGCGAGTTGTTCTTCGCTATTTAGGCCTTTGCATTTGGCCCAATCCCTTGATTTTCGATTACGGAACAGCTGCTTACAATCCGACTCGAACCGAATGGCCCTATTTGATTTTTACCGGCTTCCTCGTGCTGGGGTGTTGCTGGTTCTATTTGCGTCGACCTTCATTGGCTTTTGTGGCGATGGCGTTTTTTGTCGCATTAGCCACAACCTCCAGTGTGATTCCGGTAGCGTTGCAGCCAATGGCGGAGAATCGGCTATATTTACCGTCAATGGCGGTATGGGCAGGCCTGGCCACGTGTATATTCCGCATTTCTGACCGCGCAGCACCGCTTATTTTTACTGCGTGTGCCGTATTTTTTGGAATTCTAACTTTTAAAAGAAATTCCGACTTTCAAAGCGGCATTTCGATTTGGTCGGATACGGTTCGAAAAATACCAAACAGCGCCAGAGCTTATAACAATCTCGGCATTGCGTTGCTAGAAAAGAACCGGCTGGACGAAGCCGACGCGGCGTTCAAAAAAGCCCTCACTCTGCGCCCACATTGGGCAGACGTAGTCAGCAATCGAGGTAACATCGCATTGGCGAAACGAGACTTTGACGTAGCCGAGGCATTCTTTCGACAAGCGGTTCAAGACAATCCAGCTTCAGTCGTTCAAAAAAATAATCTCGCCGGGCTTCTACTGCAGCGAGGTAAGGAGGAAGAGGCGAAGGCGCTTTATGAAGAGTCCTTGCGTCGTACTCCCGATGATCCGAACGCACTTTGCGGCCTTGGCGATGTC
Organism: Opitutaceae bacterium; assembly: GCA_035765635.1. Taxonomy (GTDB): domain Bacteria; phylum Verrucomicrobiota; class Verrucomicrobiia; order Opitutales; family Opitutaceae; genus EW11. Next base: position 15,757 of record DASTWZ010000035.1, on the reverse strand, counting down.
GCGCTCGCCGAGAAGAAAGTGTCTTCGGCCATAGAATTTTACAAGCGATCCATATCGGCCATGCCGCATTTGGCCGTTGCACATAATAATCTCGGTAACGCCCTCGTTGAGCTTGGAGATAATGAGGAAGCGGAAGCTGAGTTCGGCCAGGCTGTGAAGCTTAATCCTTCATTTCAAAAGGCTCGTAGCAACTATGCGACAATGCTAGCACGGCGCGGCCAATATGAGCGAGCAATCAAAGAATATACGATTGCGCTTCGCATATATCCCGCCGATACGGAATCTCGCGTGAATATGGGTTTCGCGTATCAGTTGTTAGGTAATATTGCCGCGGCACGAAGTTGTTTCGAAGAAGCTTTGAGACACGACTCGCAAGATGCACGCGCCAAGCAATACCTCGAGAATTTACAGTCAAATTCAGTGCCTGCGCTGAAGCCTTAGAGCGCCATACCTCAACCAACATCCCATGTTTCAATTGTCTAAAGAGCAGTTTCGCAAAATCGCGGTCGTCCTCGCTACGCTGACTGTTTTGGTCATCCCGCTTCGGGTGGCAGCTTATGGGTATTTGCCGCCGGATGATGCGTTGCGGCACGCCGCATTCGCCATGGTTCATCGGAATTGGGATCAGATATTGGTGCTAGCGCCACAGTTTCATGGCGATTTAGATAGTCACCCCGGATGGCACGCCTTTCTCCGCCTAGCCCATCGCCTTGCAGGATTAGATACCGACGGATTGGTCGTCTTTTCGTATATATTTTCCTTCTCTATATTTTCTCTTGTAGGACTAATGAAGACGGGGAAACCGCTTCCTTGGATGCTTGCGCTTGGGCTTTCGTTTGTCGTCGCACCTGTCTTGCAATTTAGGGCAATCGACGGTCGGCCATTCATCGTATCCGCTACAGTCCTGACATTCCTTTTGCTAGATTGGAGCAAAGAGGGCGATCATCGGCCTCGGGCGCACCTCGCTGTGATTTGGATAATGTTGACCGCCGCAATTTGGGTACACCCAACCGTTTGGTATGTTTGGATCGGGGTGGGGTTGTGCTTATTCATCTGCGGTGAATATAAGCGGGGTATGTTTTTCTTCGGAGGCTTGGTATTAGCATTGCTGACCTCTGCTTTGCTCGTACCAAACTGGAGAAATATTTTCGTTTATCCATTTGATATCGTTTTTTCAGCATTCGGGAAAGCTCCGCTTACGAGAAGCCAGCTTGTAGAGGAATTTCAGCCTTCTGGCGCGCCTGCTTTGCCGCTCGTTGTTGCTGCTCTATTATTGATGATTAGAGGTAATATCCGTGACGTGATTTCTGCGGAGTTTCGCAAAGTCGATTTTGTATTATTTCTGGGCGCATGGGGCCTAGGTTTGTATGTAAATAGATTTTTTTTGGATTGGTCTTTGCCTGCTTTTATCATTTGGGCGTTTCGTCAGTTGGATATTATTATTAAAACCAATGGGAAAAAGGAACTTATCGGGGTCGCGGCGGTGAGTGCCATGGTCTACCTCGTGATGACGAGCGATGTGAGTGACCGATATAGCTACTCTTTGCGTGATCCGTTGCTGCACAAGCCGCGCGCTGAAATAGCCACAATGCTCCCGGAGCGGGGTGGAGTTCTCTATTCGATCCGTATGGATGTATTCTATGAAGTATTTTACCGGTTTCCTGACGCTCCATTCCGCTATATTGTTGGATTCGAGCCGGGTCTAATGCCTGCGTCCGATTTGGACGCCATGCGATCAATCCAATTCAATAGTGGTCTGCTCGCCTCCTATAAACCTTGGCTGGACAAAATGACGGATAAGGACCGCCTGTTTTTGTCCCTTCCTACCAAGCCGGAGTGGCCGGGCTTCCGATTCGATTCGTTCTATACTTACTGGGTTGGTCGAAAGGATCCTTCGGCAGTGACGCACTGACCAACGGCGGCTTGGGCGCTGAGCTTGACCTGCCTTGTGTGAAGTTCGTTTTTTGACAGATGCGCATTTCTCGTCGCGTTCAAGCTGCCATCTTGCTCGCTGCCCTGGTTGTATCGTGGGCAGCGTGGGAATGGCACAAGGGTACCTTTCCGATTGGAAGTTGGATTGCGCGAGCGCTCGAGCTTATACGGAGCGTCGGACCTGTGGCTTTCTTCATTGGGATGGCGATCTTGCCGGCGGTGGGGTTTCCGCTGTTGGCATTCACGCTTTCGGCGGGGCCGGTGTTTGCTCCTCAGTTAGGGATGCCGCTTGTGGCGGTGTTGGTGATTGTGAGCCTTACGGTAAATGTGGCGCTGACCTATTGGTTGGCTCGGTATGCGTTTCGGCCGATGTTGGAGTCACTGATCAAGCGCATGGGATACTCGCTGCCACAGGTGGCGGCGGATGATCATCTCAGTTTGGCGATCATTGTGCGTGTTACTCCGGGGCCGCCGTTCTTTGTCCAAGGCTATCTGCTCGGTTTGGCCAAGGTGCCGTTTTGGACTTATATGATAGTTTCCACGCTCTTTGCCGGAGCGTTTTCGCTGGCGGTGCTTTTCTTCGGCGAATCCATCGTGAATGGGCGCGGCAAAATGGCGTTTCTTGCGTTCAGCGCGTTCGTCGCCCTGACCGTGCTCGTGCATTGGATGCGCAAGCGTTACACGCGCGGCAAGAAGATGGCCGACGTGGTTTAGGGCATTTTTTCCACAAGCATTTTGCCCACGAATCACACGAAGGACACGAAAGCAGAAAAACCGAAAACTTTTTCCCACGGAAAGCACGGACGGCACGGAAACTTTTTTAGCCGCAAGAAGGCTCGAAAAAGGCAAAGAGGATTGTTCGCGGACTGAACAGTTCAGACGCGAGAACCCATCGGTGTTCAGGAGTTTGAAACAATTTCAGCAGGCTGAGCCCGAGGCCGGCACCGCGAGAACCGATCCGTGTTGGAGGCTTGAAACTCCAAACAGAAATCCGGTCCGCGTTTGGGATTAGGATATCGGAGCATCGCAGGCCTGCCCAAAATCCTCTTTGCCCTTCTTGCGCGTTCTTGCGGCTAAAATATTTCCGTGTCTTCGGTGCCTTCCGTGGGAAAAATGGGTCGGTTAATTCGTGTCCTTCGTGTGATTCCTGGGAAAAAACGACTTGATCGCAGGCTTGTTTGAGAGGCTGACACCCGGAATCTTGCGGTATGAGTTTGTTCAAGAGCGCTGCGACCGAAGACACGCCGGCCGCGCTGAGCGTCACGCAGTTCACCCGCCGGGTGAAAGAGCTGCTGGAGACGGGCATTCGGCCTTGTTGGATTCGAGGGGAGATTTCGAATCTGCGGCAGCAGAGCAGCGGGCATCTTTATTTTTCGCTGAAGGACGCGGGGGCTCAGCTCAGCGCGGTGCTGTTTCGGGGAGACGCGATCCGGCAATCGGTCAAGTTGCGCGATGGGCTGCAGGTTTTGGTCTATGGCGAAATCAGCGTCTACGAGGCGCGCGGCAATTATCAGCTCATCGTGCGCGTCGTCGTGGAGGACGGGGTGGGGCGGCTGCAGCGAGAATTCGAGGCACTCAAACGCAAGTTGGCCGACGAGGGGCTGTTCGATGCGGCGCGGAAATTGGCCATTCCTCCGCTGCCACGAACCGTCGCCTTCATCACGTCGCCGACGGGCGCGGCGGTGCAGGATTTTATTCGCATCATGCTGCGTCGCGGCTGGCGCGGGCGGCTCGTGGTGCTTCCGGCGAAGGTCCAGGGCGAGGGCGCAGCCGCTGAAATGGTCGAAATGCTTCGGCACGCAGAAGCGCTCGCGATTTTCGACTTGATCGTGATCGGCCGCGGCGGCGGGAGCCTCGAAGACCTTTGGGCATTCAACGAAGAGATCCTCGTCCGCGCCGTCGCCGCGCTACGCATCCCGACTATTTCCGCGGTAGGCCATGAGATCGATTTCACGCTCACTGACTTCGCCGCCTCGCTGCGTGCGGAAACGCCCAGCGCCGCCGCCGAAATGATTTCGAGCAATTTCGTGGCTCAACTGGAGCGGTTAACACGAGCTGAGGCCGCGCTCGAGCGCATGATCGAACTTGAACTCGAGGCCAAGTCCGAGCGCTTCGAGCACGCCAGCAGCCGCCTGCGCTTGCTTTCACCGGCCGCCTACATCGAACGCGGAAATCTTCGCGTCGATGATTTGGCCAACCGCCTGGGCAACGCTCTCCAGCAATCCACCCAGCGCCGCCGCGATAGATTGCAGTGTCTGGCCAACCGCTTCGTGCAAAAGTCTCCGGCGTTTCGAATCGAACTCGAATCGCACCGCCTGCTCGCGCTCTGGAAGCGCCTCCAATCGGTCAGCCCGCAATCCGTGCTTAATCGCGGCTTCGCGATGGTGCGAGACGCCTCCGGCAAACCGATCCAGCGCCGCGCCGAGATTCAATCCAAGCAGCGACTCACGCTGGAATTCGGCGACGGCCAAATCCGGGTCACGCCAGAGGAATAGCCGCAACGATCCGTTCCCACGAAAAGGGCACGAAGAACACGAATCACACGAAGAGGTGTTCGGTTTTTTCCCGGGCAATACGCGGACGATTACGGAAATTTTTTAGCCGCAAAAAGGCTCAAGATACGCAAAGAGGATTTTTGTTAGGCCGACACGGCTCAGACATTCGTCGTTCGGGAGCGGTCTGGTATTTTGGTTTGGAGTCACAAACCAATACTCCAACCGCGTTGTGGGCCGGAAACTTCCAGCAATATCGCCGACTCAGAATCCTCTTTGCGCTTTTTGCGCTGCTGTCCTGCAGAATCGCACAATTCCGCGAGGATTTTTTCCCACGAATCACACGAATTCAAAAAATTTCTCCACGGAATACACGGAAGGTATTTTTGTTTCCGTGCCCTCCGTGTATTCCGTAGGAAAATGGTTTGGTCATTTGGTGTGCTTCGTGTGATTCGTGGGCAATAAAGCAAAACCTCGTTACGCTTTGGGGAACTTGGTCCACTTGGCGCCGGCTTTGGCGCTTTTCACGACGGTTTCGATGAACTGCATGCCGTAGACGCCGTCGTCGATTGTCGGGTAGTCCAAATCCTTCGGCAGCGCGGCGCCTTCCACTTCGGCAGTGATCGCGCGGAACGCCTCCTGGTAGATGTTGCCGAAGGCTTCGAGATAACCTTCGGGATGCCCGGCGGGAATCCGCGTAAACCGCTTCGCCTGCTCTGATAAATAGCCGTTGCCCCGGCGCAGCACACGGCGCGGCTGGTCGGGGAATTTCACGATCAGCTCGTTCGGATGTTCCTGGTACCACTCCAGCCCGGCCTTCGTTCCGTAAACACGCAGGTTGAGGTTGTTCTCGTCGCCGACGGAAATCTGCGACGAATGCAGCACGCCTTTCGCACCGCCATGGAAGCGCAGCAAAATGTTTCCATCGTCGTCGAGCTTGCGCCCTTTCACGAAAGCGGTGAGGTCGGCGCAGAGTTCCTTGATCTCGAGTCCGCTCACGTAGCGCGCGAGGTTTTCCGCATGCGTGCCAATATCTCCGATGCAGCCGGCTGCGCCACTGCGCTTCGGATCCGTGCGCCACGAGGCCTGTTTCTGACCGGAGGCTTCCACCTGTGTCGAAAGCCAGCCCTGCGGGTACTCCACGACTACTTTTCGAATCTCGCCAAGGTCGCCGCGCCGCACCCATTCGCGCGCCTCCTTGACCATCACGTTGCCGGTATAGTTGTGCGTCAGGACGAAAACCTTGCCCGATTTTTTCACGACTTTCCGGAGTTCTTTTGCCTCCGCCAAACTGAACGTCACGGGCTTGTCGCAGATGACGTTGAAGCCCTTTTCGAGAAACAATTTCGCGGGCCCGAAGTGCTGGTGATTCGGCGTCACGATCACCACGAAATCAAGTCGCTCGCCCGGCGGTCGCTTCGACTCGCGCTCCGCCATCTCGGCGTAACTGCCATAGACGCGCGAGGGCTCGACAAACAGATCTTCGCCCGAGGCTTTCGAGCGCGCGGGATCCGACGAGAACGCTCCCGCGACGAGCTCCGCTTTGCCGTCCATCGAAGCCGCGATGCGATGCACCGCTCCGATGAACGCGCCGCGTCCGCCGCCGATCATGCCGTAACGTAGTTTTCTTTTCATGGTTGGTGGTGGTCAGCCTTGCTTCTTCTTGTCGAACGCGGAATCGAACGCCACGGCGCTCGGTTTGAAATCGAGCTTGCGCAAGAACGCCGAAGCTTCCGCCGCGCCGTGCTCGCGATCCATTCGGCTGTCTTCCCACTCGACCGACAGTGGTCCTTGGTAACCGATATCGTTGAGCGCGACGATGACCTCTTCGAAGTTGATGTCGCCGCGGCCCACCGAACGAAAATCCCAGAAACGCCGCGCATCGCCGAAGCTCACGTGGCCGCCAAACACGCCGACAGTGCCGTCGCCGTGGCCCCACCACACGTCCTTCATGTGCGCGTGGAAAATGCGATCCGCAAACACGCGAATGAACTTCACGTAATCGACGCCCTGGTAGCCGAGATGCGAAGGATCGTAATTGAAACCGAAACGCTTGTGGTTCTTCACCGCGGCTAGGGCGCGCTGCGCCGACGCGATGTCGAAGGCGATTTCCGTCGGATGCACTTCGAGCGCGAAATTCACGTTCAGTTTGTCGAAGCTCTCGAGGATCGGACCGAAGCGTTTCGCGAAGTCTGCGTATCCGTTTTCCCAATACTCCTGCGAGGTCGGCGGAAAAGCGTAGATCGAGTGCCAGACGGAGGAGCCGGTGAAACCGTTGACCACTGCCGCCGAACGATCGTTCGCCTTGCGTCCGGGCTTGGCGTCGAAGAATGCCCGGGCCGCTTTCGCTGTCGTCACGAGTTTTTTCGCCGCGCGTTTACGCACGCCTTCGGGCTCGCCATCGCCCCAGACATCCGGCGCCAAAATGCTCTTGTGGCGTTCGTCGATCAGATCGCAGACCGCCTGGCCGACGAGGTGATTGGAAACGGCGTAGCAGGTGAGCCCGTTGTCCGAAAGAAGCTGCCATTTTTCCGCGATGTACGACTTCGACGCGGCCGCTTGATCGACGTCGAAATGGTCGCCCCAGCAGGCGAGCTCGACGCCGTCGTAGCCCATCTTTTTCGCGAGCGGGGCAAGTTTTTCGAGAGGAAGATCGGCCCATTGGCCAGTGAACAGTGTGATGGGTCTAGGCATGGAGATAACTGATTAACTGTGAGAAAGGCAGAGTGCCTGATGCTTTCGCTGCTCTAACAAAGCACCGCAAGACTCAAAACGAGCTGGGAAAATTGATTCGCGCGAAACGCTTTTTCGCGAGCGCAGTGAAGGGCTGACGCGCCCGCAGGTGTTGTAACGAGCAATCCAACGCTATGAAAACCCGCTTTCTTACTCTCGCCGCGTTCTCCGCTCTGCTCGCTGTCGCTTCCGCCCAGCAGCCCAATGGCCAAGCCGGCAACCCGCCGCGCCCGACGTTGATCATCAAACGCACGGTCAATCCAATCTTCCCTCATCGTCTGAACGAAGAGGGGATCAGCGAGGGCTCCTGCCGCGTCGCGGTGAGCGTCGACAGCTCCGGCAAACTCGGCGAGTATTTGGTTATCGGATACACGCACCCGGCCCTGGTCGAGCCGACGATCAATGCGATCAAGCAGTGGGAGTTCGAAGCGCCGATCTGGAATGGGCAACCCATCGCCATGCAGCGCGACATCGAGTTTCGTTTCGAAAATCACGGCGCTGTCGTGACTATGGACCTCCAGTCCTACGTGGGCATCATGGTGAATCGCGTCTTTCCGGAACGCTTCACTTATCGGCCGCGCACGTTGAAGGAGATCGATCGCATCCCGACGCCTCTGAATGCCGAATCACCGGCCGTGCCGAAGTCCACGCAGGGCGAGGCCGTGGTGGAGTTTTTCATCGATGAACAAGGCAATGTGCGCATGCCCAGCATTCTCAAGGCGGACAACGACACCGTCGCCGAGGCTGCGACCGCGGCGGTGCGCAATTGGAAGTTCGAAGCGCCGACGGTGAACGGGAAACCCGTGCTGGTCCGCGCTCAGCAAACTTTCCGGTTTCAGCCCTGAAAAGGGTGAGCCGGATTTTGGGGTTAGCTTAGAGGTGAGCGCTGTAAGGGGCGCTCGCCTCTTTTTTTTGCCCACGAATCACACGAAGAACACGAAATCGATCCTCGACCCCCAATCCACTTAACACGGAAAGCACGGAGAAAACGGAACAGGTTTAAATCCAATTCCCCTTCCGTGTCTTCCGTGCTTTCCGTGGGCAATTCTGGGTTCCGAGATCGATTTCGTGTTCTTCGTGTGATTCGTGGGGATCTTCTTACGGTTTGGCCGCTTCGCGGATCAGAGCGCTCAGCTCTTCGCGGAGTTTTTGCTTTGCCCGGTATAGGCGCGTTTCCACGCCGCGAACAGAGCAGCCGGTGATGTCTCCAATTTCCTGATACGAGAGGCCCTCGTAATGATGCAGCAGCACCGTCGTCTTCAAATCGTGCGGCAAGCGATCGACCGCGGCCAACAGTTGCCGCAGCGCCTCGTCGTGCTCGAGAGGGGAGCTCGGTCGCGGAGAGTCCGAGGCGAGCACGTCGTTCAACGACGCGCCGTTGGCATCCGGCGCTTGAAAACTCACCGCGGGATGCCGCCGGCGCCAGCGATGTTGATTGTGACAAAGATTGGTCAGGGTCGTGAACAGCCACGCGGAAACTCGCGTGTCCGGCCGCAGTCGCTCGCGCTGCTGATAGAGTCGCACGAAAGTTTCCGCCACGAGATCGCGCGCATCGGCGTTGTTCTGCATGTAGCGCCACGCGAAAGCGAAAAGCGGCTTTTGCCACCGATCGATCAGGCGATTGAGAGCGCGGTCGTCACCGCGTTGAAGTGCGACAAACTGATCCTGATCACTTTCGGGATCGGCGGACACAAGGGGTAACAACGTTGCCGTCAATTTGGGGTAGCGACTGCCGAACGGTGAGAGATGGGGAGCAGACTCAGATAACGGGCGCGTTGCTGCGGATTCATCACGTCCGCAGAAGCATCGACCAAACGCTGGGTGGATTTGAGACACTCGCGGTCAATCAGGCGTCGTTCTTCGACGAAATGAGCGAATTCGATGAAATCAATTTCGCCGACTGTCTTCCGCTGATGTTCGAACGCGGCGAACTCCGTGCGCATCCGCGCCACCTGGCCCGCCAGCGCGAGGAGATGTGCGCTCGACTGCTCGTGGATCGCGCGAATTCGCGCGTATTGTTCCGGCGTGAGCTGCAGGTCGCGCTGAATCCACGCGAGCTGCGCGTCCAGTGCAGAAACATTTTTCGGCTGAAGACGAAAGAGCAGCGCGTAGTGCCCTCCCACGCCGCCCGCCAGGCCGAGAAGCAAAACCAGGATGACGCGCTTCATGATTGCGGACTCCTCGCGCTTGCCACGTCTCGATTGTCAGCCTGCAGCAGAGGATCGATCAGTCGAATATACGCTTGCGCGAGCTGGACGTTGCGCTGCGCCTGCAGGTGCGAAACGCGCAGTTCCGCCAGGAACAGACCAAAGAGCGTGCAGGCCGCAACGAAGGCCGCCGCGAACGAGGGCCGGCTGAAGGCATTTTCGATCCTGCCCCAAATCGTGAGGGGATTTTCTGCAATTTCGGCGTCGGCGATGCGGCGCCAGACTTCATGGTTGAGCGCTTCCGAAGACAACTTTGGCATCGCGACCTCGCGCCAGCGATCGAGCAACGGGTCGAGCGGATCAGGTGTGGTGGGCATGACGGAGCGGGTTAAAGGTAGGAAACCTGCGAAAACTATAACACCGCTCCCAACCGAAGTACGTCAGAAAATTTGTTTTTGCCCACGAATCACACGAAACACACGAATTCGATCTTCGATCCTCGAACCATTCTCCCACGGAAGGCACGGAAAACACGGAATAGAATTCAGAATCCGAATTTCTGAAGCTCGAGCCCAATTCCCATTCCGTGTTTTCCGTGCCTTCCGTGGGAAAATATTTTCCGATTTCGTGCCCTTCGTGTGATTCGTGGGCAAAAACAAAACCGCCGCTAATTATACAGCCAGAATTGTCGGACGGAGTTCTGCCAGGCGGCGTTCTCGCGCTGCCACTTCGCGAAAAATCCTTCGACGTTTACGCGGGCTCCATCCCGCTCCAAGGCCTTCCACCATTCGAGCGAGCCGGTGTGAATGTTGAAACGGCGGGTCTCCGTGGCATTCGCTTTGGCGAACGGATTAGTGCCGCTCAACTTGCACGTTAGGCGCATCAAATAAAAACTCAGCTCGGTCGGATGCCAGTCGTCCCAATCGATGACTTCGACGTAAACGCCGAGCGCAGGCTGGCCGTTGCTCTTGGTCGCCGAAACTTTTCGGAAAGCGAGTCCCGGCACATGCATCGCCTCCAGTTCGCGCTGGATTTGGTCGACGGGGCGGCCGGGGTAAAACAAGCCGCGAAATGGATACTGCGTGCCGATGCCGTGCGTGAAAGGTCCGATCTGGCAACCCAGGCCCGTCATGGCGCAGCCGACGCACGCCGCGAAATCCGGGATGAACGGTGACGTCGGCACAAAAGTCAGTCCCGTCTCGGGCCAGCGCATCGAACGCGTCCAGCCGCGCATCGGAATCACCGTCAGTTTTCCGCGCTTGCGCACGGCTTCGCTGACGTTGAGCACGCCGGGAGTGCTCGCGGCCATGCGGGCGAGTTCGCCGATGGTCAAGCCGTGCACGTATGGCACCTGAAAGCCACCGACGTCGCTCATCAAATTGCGATCAAGGGGAGGTCCATCGACTTTCAAACCGCCGAGTGGATTTGGCCGATCCAAAACGACGATTTCCGTGTTGTTTTCGAAGCATGCTTCCATCGCGTACTTCATCCATGTGGCGAACGTATACGACCGAACTCCGATGTCCTGTAGGTCCACCACTAATACATCGATGGCGCGGAGCTGCGCCGGCGTCGGCTTCTTGATTTTTCCGTGGAGAGAATACACCGGGAGCCCCGTCCGCCTATCCACGGTGTCTTGAACATCTACGTTCGCCGGCACGTCGCCATAGATTCCGTGCTCCGGCGCGAACAGGCACACGAGCTTCACGTTCGGCGCGCGGCGCAGTATTTCCACAGTGGATACGCCGTGCCGGTTGACGCCGGCGGGATGAGTGAAAAGTCCGACGCGTTTTCCCGCGAGCGGCGCGAAATTTTGCGCGGCGAGCACATCGATTCCGAGCATGATCGGAAATTCGCCGCGGGGCGCCGGTGCGGAGGGTCGGCTCGTTTTCGCGCCAGGATATGCCGGCACATATTTTTCCGGACGCGTCGGCGCCTCGGCGGTGCTCCGGGGCGAGGAAGGCCGGCTGGAGCCCGCGGCGGGGGACGTCGAACTGCAACCAACGAGAGAGAGAAGAAGCGCGATCGAAAAAACGAAAACGCGACACGCGGGTAAGCAGACGTGGCCTAACATTGGCGCCACTTTGCGAGCGATGCGTGACGCGTCCAGCGCGTTCTCTTTTTATGCCCACGAATCACACGAAATGCACAAAATCGATCCTCGATCCTCGAACCGTTTTCCCACGGAAGGCACGGAAAACACGGAGGGGGAATTGGACTCGAACTTCAGGAATTCGGATTTTGAATTCTATTCCGTGTTTTCCGTGCCTTCCGTGGGAAATATTTTCTGAATTCGTGTGCTTCGTGTGCTTCGTGGGCAAAAAGTTTTTAAGCGCGGTTCTTTCTGCGAAGGTGATCGAGCGCCACGGCCGCGATGATGATCACGCCAGTGATCACGTGCTGCACGGAGTTCGGGATGTCCAGTTTGGTGCAGCCGTTATTGACAACGGTCATAATCAACGCGCCGACCAGCGTGCCTGCGATCGTGCCCGATCCACCGGCCAAGCTTGCGCCCCCAATCACGACGGCCGCGATGATGTTCAATTCCAATCCGACCGCTGTGGTCGGATCTCCGCAGGTGAGATAGGAAAACTGGAGCAGGCCGGAAACGCCTGCGAGCGCCGCGCCGATCACATAGACGAGGAGTTTTGTATTCTCCACGTGGATACCGCAGAGGCGCGCCGTGTTCTCGCTCGAACCAATCGCGAAAACGTGGCGGCCGAATTTCGTGTAGTGCATCACGCCCGCCACGATCACGGCGAAGACGAGCATCAACCAGACGCCGCTTGGCAGATTGTGGCGCTGCAGCTGCATGAGCTGGTTGAGCCAGGTTTCGTCCGGATAAATCGGCTGCTCATGCGCGACGTTCGTCGCGATGCCGCGCCAGATTTCCATCGTGCCCAAGGTGACGATGAACGGCATCAGCCGCAGGCGGGTGATGAGCAATCCCGAGACGAGGCCACACACCGCGCCAGCCGCAATGCTGCCCAACGCTGCCACCATCGGCGAATAGCCGTTCTGCAGCAGCAATGCCACGACCACGGAACATAGCGCGATGATCGAACCGACCGACAGATCGATCCCGCCGGAAACAATGATCAACGTCATGCCAATCGCGCCGATCCCAATGACGGCGGTCTGCTGCAGCATGATCGCGCTGTTGTTCCAGGTCACGAAGCGATCGAAACGCAGCGCCGCGAAAAACACGTAGACCAAAACGAGCGCGAGCAGGGGACCCGCTCGCAAAAACCAGCGCTGAAAATTCGAAGGAAGTGACATGCGAAATGATGAGTTTGTTTGGGGCCCGCGAATCACACGAAAACCACGAAATCGACCCTCGGTCCTCGAACCATTTTCCCACCGTAGGCACGGAAAACACAGAAGGGGAATTGGGCTCGAGCTTCGGAAATTTGGATTCTGAATTCTATTCCGTCTACTCCGTGTATTCCGTGGTGGATTCCGAGGATCGATGATCGATTTCGTGCATTTCGTGTGATTCGTGGGCCAAATTCAGCCGGATTTCCCGGTCGCCTCGAGCATCAGCGCATGAGCACTGGTGGTTTCGATGGGATGCGCCGCGCCGAGAGTGCCGCGGCTCATCACGGCGATCCGGTCGCAAATGCCGAGGAGTTCGGGCAAGTAGCTGCTGACCACGAGCACGGCCTTTCCGCGGCAGGCCAGGTCATCGATTAACTGATACACGATCGCCTTCGCGCCGATGTCCACGCCGCGCGTCGGCTCGTCCAACAGCAGAACATCGACGTCATGCGCGAGCAGCCGCGCGATCGCGACCTTCTGTTGATTTCCGCCAGACAGCGCGATCACCGGCTGCAGCGGAGAAGCGCACTTGATCTTGAGTTGCTCGATCCAGTGCTGGGCCTCCCGGGTCAACTTCGCAGGGCTGACGAACGCGGTCAGTTTGGTCAGCGTCATGTTTTCCGCGATGCTGAGATCGAGCGCCAGGCCTTCGGTTTTCCGATCCTCGCTCACGAAGCCAACGCCCTGTTTCCAACGTTCGCGCGGCGAGGCGCTGCCTGAGTGGTGAGCGATTTTGATTTTGCCGGAGACCACCTCGTCCAGGCCAAACAGGGCGCGCAACAACTCCGTGCGGCCCGCGCCAATCAATCCTGCGATGCCAACGACTTCGCCACGATGAAGCTGCAGCGAGGCGCGCGTCGGTTTCACGCGGCCGGAAATACCATCCAGCTCGAGCAACAGTTCGCCGATTTTTCGCGAGGAGCGCGGGTAGAGATCGTCGACGTCCCGCCCGACCATCTTCGCGACGATCTGTTCATCGGTGAACTCCTTCGTCGCGCCTTCCGCCACGCTCTTTCCGTCGCGCAAAATCACGATGCGATCACAGAGGGCGCGGACCTCTTCGAGAAAATGGGAAATATAAATGATCGCGTGACCCTGTTTCTTGAGATCCTCGATCAGGACAAAAAGCCGCGCGATGTCGTCCTGTGTCAGACTCGACGTGGGTTCGTCGAAAACCAGAACGGAGCAACCCACCACGACAGCGCGCCCGATCTCGACCAACTGTTTTTCCGCCGGTGAAAGATCGCGCGCTAGTCCCTTCGGATCGAGATGGCTCAGGCCGACGGTCGCGAGCGCGCGCGTCGCGAGTTCGGAGGTTTTTCGCCAATCCATCAAAACGCCCCGGCCCGGCTCGACGCCGAGGACAATATTTTCCGCTACGGTCAAATCGGGCGCGAGAGCCAGCTCTTGGTGGATCATCGCCACGCCGGCGCGGCGCGCCTCGAGCGGCGTTTCCGGCGCGTAGCGTTTTCCCTCGAGAAAACATGCGCCCTCATCGGGGTGATGCACGCCGGCGAGAATTTTCATCAGCGTGCTCTTGCCTGCGCCGTTCTCGCCGACCAGGCCGAGCACCTCGCCACCGCGCGCGGTTAATGTCACTCCGGCGAGCGCGACCGTCGCGCCGAAGCGCTTCTGCACGCCTTCCATCCGCAAACGAGGGCTATTCGAATCCGGCGCCACGCGAGCTGCCTCAGTTGCCGAGGATCTCTTTGATCTCCGGCTTCGACAGGTTTTCCTTCGTGACGAGCTTCACGCCGGTGTCGATGCGTTGTTCGAATTTTTCGCCTTTCAGTGCTGCGACAGCGGTTTTCACGCCGAGGTAGCCCATTGCCGTCGGATTCTGCGCGACCAAGGCTTGGATTTCGCCTTTGCGTAGCGCCTGAACAAGAGGAGGTGTCGCGTCAAAGCCCACGAAACTCTTTTTGCCTGCCAAACCATTTTGGCGCAAGGCGAGCAGCATGCCCATGGTGGTTGATTCGTTAACCGTGAAAATGCCGTCGGCCTCGCGGATCTTGTCGATCATGTTCATCGACGCGTCCTGGGCGGTGCTCATCGTCGCGCCGCCGTAGCGATTCGTGACCGTGAGCTCGATCCCGGGAAATTTTTTCATCGCATCGAGGAAACCATTTTCGCGTTCCATCGTGCTTTCGGAACCTTCGGCGTAGCGCAACAACACGACCTTGCCCTTGCCGCCGAGGAGCCGGCCGAGTTCGGCGCCGCCGATTTGACCGCCCTTGAAATTATCGGTGGCGACGAAGCTCGCGAAGTCCTTGCCGACCTCCGCCTTGACCCCCGAGTCGATGACGACGACGGGAATCTTGTTCGCGGTCGCCGCCTTGATCGGATTGACCAGCGCAGCGGCATCGAGCGGCGCCAGCACGATCGCGCTCACTTTCGATCCGACGAATTGCTGCACGAGCGAAATTTGCTGCGAGCGATCGTCCTCGCGCAGCGGTCCGCGCCACGTGATGTCGACGTCGAGTTCCTTGCCTGCCTTGCGCGCGCCGGCTTCGACGGATTTCCAAAACGAGTGCGTCGTGCCTTTGGGAATGACGGCGATCTCCATGCGATCCGCCGCGATGGCGGCGACATTGGAGAAGAGAGCGAGGCCGATCGATACGAAGAAAATTCGGGTCAGCATAGTGAGGTGGGGTGGGTCCGAGAACGTTTAGGTCGGAAGACAAGACTGACAAGACCGCAGACAAAATCTTCGAGTCGCGGAATTCAGCCGCAAGCAGGCCAGACTCAGACATTCTTGCCCACGAATCACACGAATCACACCAAACGAAACCTGAATAAAATTTCTCACGGAAAACTCGGAGGGCACTGAATCTTTTTTTAGCCACAAAAAGGCTCAAGAAACGCAAAGAGGATTCTGAGTCGGCGATCCGTTAGGTTGCCGGCCGGAGGCCAGCGCTCCGCGCGGTTGGGGTATTGGTTTGTAACTCCAAACCAAAATATCAGACCGCTCCCGAGCGACGAATGTCTGAACCGCGTCGGCCTAACAAAAATCCTCTTTGCGTATCTTGTGAGGGTATGTGGTTCAGAAGAAGAACAGAACCGCATGAACAATTAACCGTCCGGGGCATCGTTAGAGCCTGTGGGTGAATGCTAAAACCAACAGGCGGCCAACGG
>DASTWZ010000034.1:0-20072 GCA_035765635.1 Opitutaceae bacterium | reverse complement strand
TCCGTAGCGGAGCGCCGGCCTCCTGGGCGGCCAACCTTTTATTGCGCCGCAGCCGCGGACTCGCTTCGTCGCGAGAAGCGCGATCGAGTCCGTCCGCGCCTTGTGGCGCGGACTGTAGAAAGAAAATGCCGGCGTAGACGCCGGCGCTCCCAGAGCCTTCTGCGCCTTGGAAAGGCGCACTCGGCCGGCCGAGCCTCGGCGTCTCGCCGGTGTCGGGGAATTGGCCGAGCGTCGGCCTCCTCGCCGATGTCGGCCTCTGGGAGCGCTGGCGTCCACGCCGGCATTCGGTGATCTCGCCGAAGGGTCCACCGAAGGGGTCACGCTTTACTGTATACCTCGGGTCGTCGCGTGTATTTGCGGAAGTTTTTCCGTAGCGGAGCGCCGGCCTCCTGGGCGGCCAACCTTTTATTGCGGCGCAGCCGCGGACTCTTCGTCGCGAGAAGCGCGATCGAGTCCGTCCGCGCCCTGTGGCGCGGGCTGTAGAAAGAAAATGCCGGCGTAGACGCCGGCGCTCCCAGAGCCTCCTGCGCCTTGGAAAGGCGCACTCGGCGGCCGAGCCTCGGCGTTCTCGCCGATGTCGGCCTCTGGGAGCGCTGGCGTCCTCGCCGGCATTCAGTGATCTCGCCGAATGGAAATGCGCACTCCGCGGCCGAGGGTCCCGCCGACGGGGTCATGCTTTACTGTTTACCTCGCCCGTTCTTCGCGTTGCAGACTGAAATGATGGCGCTGCGGTTGGGCGGCGGCGTGCATTCGGGCTTGGAGGGCGGCGAGTTCTTGCTGCAGGGGGGCTTGCTGCGGTTTTAGCACGAAGTAGCGCTGGATGTTGATGCAGTCCCACTTGCGGTTGGGCTCTGCGCTGTGCGAAAGGCGGTCGTATTCTTCCAAAAGAAAGGGGCGCACGTCTTCCAATTGCACGGGATGCGGCTTACCGCGCAGGCGCCAATGCTCGACTTCCGCGAGGGTTCTTTGGCTGTGCGTGACGAGTTCCTGCCACTCGCGCATGAGCGACAGCACTTCCCGGGCTTGAGTCATTTGGGGTGTGGAGGGCAACTCGGCCAGATTGATGCCTTGCTGAAGTTGTTCGGCGGAGAAACTTCCGACGCGTTCACCGTCGATCTCCAAGACGTAGGCCCCTGACTTAAATGCCGAGACTTGCAGCGTTTCTTGATTCAGTTCCTTCACGAAGGGCACCCAGTCGAGCGCCAGCTTCGCCTCATCGGGCACCGGGTAGGGCAGCGCCGCTTCACGGCAGTCGAATTCCACGGCGTCGGTTTCAACTTCGATTTTCGAAACGTCAGCCCGCTCCGACTTCGCCGATCCGGCAGCGGCATCGACTGCGATTCTTGCCACCGTTGCGGGCGCGTTTTGCGCGCGGAGAAATAGATACGCCATCACGAAATGTCCCGGAATCCCGGGATGCACTCGGTCCGGTCCGATCACAGTGGCGCGCGGGTCGCGGGCTTGCAGCTGGGCGTTCAGCTCGAGCATCGGTTTCTGAAAATCCACCAGCGCGGCCCCTTTTCGCGTCGCGAGATCGGCCATGAAACGTGCGCACTCGGCCAACGCCGCACTCACGCCGGGATGATTCGGCTGATTCGCGCCGACGAGTTGTTCGTCAAAAGGCGACGGTGTCAGAAACACGACGCGCGCGTAATCGTGCTGCAATCGGTCGACGAGCGCTTCCAGAGATTGACGATATTGGCTCAACGCCGCCTCGCGTCGTTTCTGGTTTTCGGGCGTCGGCGCCGCTTCCGAATACGCCTCGCGATCAACGTCATTCATCCCGAGCATAATGGTGGCGACGGTGGGCCGGGTTGGCGCGATATCCCAATCGTAGCGTTGCACCGTGCCCGCGGCTGAATCCCCCGAGATGCCGCAGTTTTCCACAACGAGTTCCTGCTGCGGAAAACGCGTCAGCTCGTAGAGATAAACCCAGGCGTAGTACGACCCATGGTGGGTGATGCTGTCACCGATCACCGACCAGCGATCGCCCGAGCGAAATTCAATTGTCGGAGCGGATGTCGCGCCCGCCACGATGGCCGTTGTGACAAATACGAAGCTCAGGCTAAGGAGAAGCGGGCGAAGGAGAGAGTGAATCATAACGAGACAGTTTAACGTGCGAAGTGAGTCATGCCAGAGTGGAGAGGGCATGGAATGGGAGATGGTCGGTCAGGGATGCAGGGATGAACGCTCAGGAAGCGCAAGAGCCCACGCCAATCCCTCATATTATCTAACGTCTAAAATGAGCCGCGTTCACGGTCTCGCGCGGAGAAACAGCCCGAAATCCGCTAACGTCGGAGCTACGCCACAGCGGAGAATGCGCAGGCGCACGCGGCTCGTGCTGATGATCGGGCATGGCACTAGGCGCTGCGCTCCGATGCTGCTCACCGCGGCGAACTCTTTCCAGTCCTCGGAAATCGAATCGAAGTAATCGAGCCGCGCCTCCCAAATGCGTTGGCCGAGAGGAAGGTATTCGGCCAACTGCACGAGATCGAAGGTGCGCGGACCATCCAGCTCGAAAATCAGCTTTGATGCGCGCACATCATCGTCGGTCGCCCAGTAAGTGTTGCGATCGCCGTCGACGACGTGGACCGCGGAAAATTGCGTGTCGTTGCCGCGAACATTCGTTGCATGCACTTTCGCGCCGGCGACGAGGTTCTTGTCGAAGGTTTCCTTGCGCATCCGCTGCCATTGCGTGACGGACGCCACGTCCTGATCGGGAATGCGGCCACGGCGATCGGGCGCGAGATTCAGGATCAGATTCGTTCCGCGTCCCACTGTATCGAGATAAACGGAAAACAACTCCGCTGGCGATTTCACCAACGTGTCTTCGCTGGCGTGATAAAACCAGCCGGGCCGAATCGAGATATCCGACTCGCCGGGAATCCAGCTCGCGCCATCGCGATCGCCGGTCTCGAGGTGGTCGGCATGCCCGGGAAAAAAGCCGTCGGCGTTGATCGTGGCCCAGCACGGATCGCCGGCGCGGCCTTTTTCGTTCCCGATCCAGCGCACGTCCGGGCCGCCATCGCTGAAGAGCACGGCGTTTGGTTGCAGCTCGCGCACGATTTTCCAGGTGTTGGGCCAGTCGTAATAAGTGGTGTTGTCGATGTGCCGCGTCTCGCGCGCACCGCCGTAGTAGCCGTCGCCGCCATTGGCGCCGTCGAACCAGACTTCGAAAATCGGGCCGTAATTCGTGAGGAGTTCGCGGAGTTGATTGCGATAGTACTCGATATAACTCGGCTTGCCATAGTCGGCGCGGTTGCGATCCCAGGGCGAAAGATAAATGCCGAATTTGATCCCTGCCTTGGCGCAGGCGTCGGAGATTTCGCGCACGAGATCGCCCTGGCCGTTGCGATACGGACTCTTGGCGATGGTGTGCTCCGAGTAGCGACTGGGCCACAGGCAGAAACCATCGTGATGTTTGCAGGTGAGAATGAGGCCCGCGAGCCCGGCGGCCTTCACCGTCGCGACGATTTGCTCGGCACTAAAATCACTCGGGTTAAACACCTTCTCGGATTCGTCGCCCAGACCCCATTCGCGATCGGTGAACGTGTTGACCGTGAAGTGCACGAAGGCGTACGTCCCGAGCTGGTGCCAGGCGAGTTGGCGCGCGCTCGGCACCGCTCCGTACGGCGCAGGAGGCGGGGTCGCGCCGGACAAGCCGGTGAATCCAAGCAGGGCGAACGCGAGTGAAGGGAGGAGCGGCTTCATGAAAAATGAGCCGCCGGCTCAAGCGTGCGCTGTGGCTGCTTCGGCGATGCCGAGCGGTTTCATTTGCCGCCAAAGCCCGCGCGTGAAATCCGGAATCGGCACAGGCATGCTGCCGGAGGAAACGGATGCGACAGAAACGCCGATGATGCTGCTCCACGCCGCGGCGTCGTAGACCACGCTGTCCGGCGTAGTGCCTTGGCGAATACAGTCGAGGTGCCGCCAGTTCATCACGAAATCCATTCCGCCGTGACCGGAGCCGCGGGCGCGTTCCGCGAGCTTTTTCCAAAGCGGGTGGGTGAATTTCTCGCGCATTTTGGCGAGGTCTTTGTCGCTGAGCCATTCTTCGGAGTCCTTGGCTGCGAGCCCGAAAGACTTCGGATCGTCCAGCGAGAGCCGCGCAGGATAATCGAAGAAGGTGGCGGTCGTTCCGTAGAGCGCGTTGATCCGACTGTAGGGACGGGCGCCCACGACATCGTGTTGAATCATGATGCTGCGGCCGGCGACGGTCTTGATCAGGGATGTGTTCATGTCGCCGCAGATGTAGCGCTCCTTGGCGTGGCGCCCGCCGTTCGGCTGATGTTTGTTGCGGTACTGCGTGAGGCTCGCCTCGGGGGAGCTCATCGAAACGAGATAGGCGAACTGATCGCCGCGACCGACTCCGAGGTACTGCGCAACGGGTCCGAGGCCGTGCGTCGGATAGAGATTGCCGTTGAGCTGCCAGTGATAATCGCGGCGCCAATCGCCCTCCGTGCCCAAAGAAAAAAGAACCGTGCGCAAGTCGTGAAGGTAGCCGCACTCGGCGTGGGTGAGCTCGCCGAAGACGCCGGCGCGCGCGAGATTGAGGACGAAGAGTTCGTTTTCGCCGTAACAACAATTCTCCAGCATCACGCAATGACGCCGCGTGCGCTCGCTGGTGTTCACGAGTTGCCAGCACTCATCGACCGTCAACGCCGCGGCCACCTCGAGAAACGCGTGCTTCCCGCGTTCCATCACGCGGACCGACATCGGCACATGCCAGGACCAGGGGGTGGCGATGTAGACGACATCGATGTCATCGCGATCGACGAGTTTCTCCCAAATTGTTTCCGAGCCCGTATAAACCTCAGGCCGCCGGCCGCGGTGTCGCTCGCAACGACTGGCTGCGTCTTGGGCGCGATCCTCGCGCAGGTCGCAGACCGCGACGATCTCGGCGAAGTCGATGCGCAGGCAGCACTCCACGTGTTGCATTCCGCGGCTCAGCCCGATGATGCCGACGCGGATACGTTCGCGCGGCGGAGTGGTCAGGTCGTGAACAGGATTTTGATCGGCGGGACGCGGAGGGAACGTCGGGGTGAGGCTGACGTTTGCCAAAGAGTTTCCAGCGGACGTAGCAGCGGCGAGCGGAGAAGCAAAGAGAGCTGAAAGGCCGGCAAGGGCGGAGGTCTTCAGCATCTCGCGACGAGTGACATTGGGGAGAGACATGTTGGTGTTGGGATAAAAAGACCGCGCGTACTGAACGGCGACGAGGCACCCCGTCCAGACGCGCGGTGAAGTATTAGTTGTGGCCGTGGTTGCCCGAGTGGCCGAGCCGAGGCCGCGGCAGGTTAGTCACCATGGGCGTGTTCAATAGAATTCAATAGGTTGACTCGAAACATCCGATATCCGGCGTGTTGGTGATGCTGTTGGCATCGCGATCGTGGGTATAGCCGAGGCTCGCGCCGGCGTTCACCGCGGGCGAAGTCGAAGTGAGATGATAATTGCCGCCGGAGAGATTCACGAATTGCGGGTTCGCCACGAGCTCGGTCGACGTCAGCGTGAAGCCAAGCGGCGCGCTGTTCGGCGCGTAATAGATATTATATTCGTGAGTGAAGCCGGACTGATTGGTGAACGCATTGAAGCCATCGAAATAGAAGATGTTATTCTTCATCGAGAATTGGTTCATCGTGTTCGTGCCATCGAACCAGATCATGTCGTCGTAATTATCTGCGGCGACCGTTTCGACCACCGTGTTGTTCTCGAACTTGAAGTTCGAAAGCGTGCCGACGAACGTGCCGGTTAAATGGAAACCGCCGAGCTCGCGGTTGTGCACGCAAAGATTGTAATAGATTTTGATATTCGACGCGGCGCCGCCGCCTGTCTCGAACACGCCGTTGTTGTCGTGCACCAGATTGTGGTGGATGTCGGCGTTCGAGACGTTGCCGTAGATTTCGAAGGCGCCGCCATCGAGGCCGTAGTCATGGCTGGCCGCGATGCAGTCGTGAATATCGTTCCAGCCAATGTCGGCGCCGTTGAGGGTGCCGATATTTATCCCGACCGCGCCGAAATCGTTATCCGAGGCGGTGTCATTCTGAATCATATTTAGATTGTGAATATGATTCCCGGTGACGCGGGCGTTGCTCGCGTCGGCGATATTGATGCCCCAGCCGCAATCGTAGATTTCGCAATTCTGAATGACATCGTGGTCGCCTTTGATTTCCGCGCCGGACCAGGTCGTGTTGTGGATCACCACGCCGTCGAGGACGAGGTAATCGCCAGCCAGGCGGATGACGTAGTATTCACCCGGGTTGATGAAAGCAGGCAGGTTTCCGCTGCCGTAGGAGGTGAAGGTGATCGGCTGGGTGGCCGTGCCGTTAGCGGTGATCTCGAGGTAGTTTGGGTAGGTCACGCCTCCGTAGGTGCCGCCGCGGGCGAAGTAGACGTTGTCCCCCGGCTGCAGAGTGAGGCCGAAGAGCTGATCGATATTCTGAAATGGAGCCGCCTGAGTGCCGGGATTGCTCGGGCTGCCGGTGGATGAATCGACGTAGTAGTTTGTCGCGAGGGCGGGAGCGGCGGCGAGAAGGCCGAGGAGCAGACAGAGAGATGTCTTCATGGCAGATTGTGGGTTTTTGTTTGAGACGCCGTTCTCTTCGATCACGCAGCTGGCAACGGGGCGGAAAAGGCAGAGCGTCGTTTTAGAAAAACAGAAAAATACTGTAGTGCAACAAAACTAGAATGTTTCACGCGATGTTGCTTGCGATTTGCTCCCAGCTTGCATTCATCGAAGACATGGCCCGACCGTCCATTGCTTCTCGTCGCCATCGTGGCGGCCCTGAGCGTTCCTTTGCAGACCGGCTTCAGCAGTTGCTCGACACCGCTCCGGTTGATCAGCCGCTGCCGACGACGCGTGAGCTGGGCGAGCGGTTCAGCGTCGCGAACACCACGGTTTTTCGGCTGCTCCGCGATTTGGCGAGCACGGGCACGGTCTGGCAGCACCCGGTGAATGGGCGTTATTACCCGGCGGCGGCGCGAGCGCTTTTCGATCGGCCGAAGCCGGTTGCCTGCCTTTTCCGGCGGCTCGAACTAGGCAGCCAGCTCTATCGAGAGTTGTTGGAGGGCGTGAGCGCGGGATGCGGCGCGCACCAACGCATGATGTCGCTCTGGCACGACGAACTCTTGCTGAACCATCCCGATCCGCAGGAGCCGCCAGTTTTCGCCTCGGTCGCGCAACAGCGGATAATTCTCCACAACTTCATCTCCCGGCATGGCTCAGGCGCAGGCGGTTTTGTTTTGGATCATGCCTGGAGCGATGAGGCGCTGGCGGCGGAAAAAGAAGCGCTGACGCCCGCGGTGATTTTGTACCGTACGTCCAGTCTTCCCGGTGTGAGCAATATTCGGGCGGACTTGCGCAGCGGGGCCTTCAAGGCGCTGGCCCATCTGCTCGGGCGCGGGTTCGATCAGATTATTCCGGTGGTGCCGTTTCAAGGCGACCTGGCGATTGACGAATTTGGCAGCGTGCTGGATTCGGTGGCGACTGAGCTCGATTGCCGCGCATGCCTCGCGGCGCCCGCGGCAGCGAGTCGAGCGACCGATCGCGCGGCGCTGTTGAAAAGCGTCAAACGCAGCAAGCGCCGCTCGGCGCTGCTCGTGCCTGAGGACAACGTTGCGATCATGCTGCTCAACGCCGGCCGCGCCGAAGGGATGACCAGCCCGAAGGATTTCGGCGTTCTTGCGGTGATGGGCACGGACATCGCCGTGCGCAGCGGCCTGTCTTGTCTGCGCTACGATTTTCGCCGGTTGGGACGCCTGGCAGTCGACGCCTTGAGTTCGCCTGCGCCGGTGCACATGACGCTCGAGCCGTCGCTCGTCGCGGCGAGTTCGACCTGAGACACGGAAGGTGACTCAGGATGGACGTTAGGGACGCGCGGCCCGCGTCACGTCAGGTGGATCATGGCCTTCAGGCCACTGGCGTCGGATTGCGCCCAGGCTTCGAACAGCGCGGCTGTATCGTGCAGCGTCGTGCGATGCGTGATCCATGCAGCCGGATCGACCATGCCGTCTTCCATCAATTGGAGCACGTATTCAAAGTCCTGAGGGTGCGCGTTACGACTGGCCAAAAGCGAGAGTTCGCGCAGTTGAAAACTCGGATCGTGAAACGACACATCACCGGAGAAGAGACCGGCGAAGACCAATTGGCCGCCGTGCGCAGGATAGGCGAAGGAGGCGAGCATCGAGCCTGCGGTGCCTGTCGTGTCAAACACCGTCATGGGCAACTCGCCGCAGGTTAACTCCAGCAGTTGATCCACGGCATCACCGGAGGTCGTCTCGACCAGATCCTCTTCGGGCAAACCGAGATATTCGCGGCAGCGCTTCAGTCTCTGCTGGCAGGAATCGATCGCGATCACGCGACAGCCGGCCAACTGGGCAAATTGGATGACCGCGAGCCCGCGTGCGTCGGCGCCGACAACCGCCACCGTTTCATCCGGCTGGAGGGCGGCGCGACGGATGGAGTGAGCCGCGACCGCCAGCGGTTCGACCAGCGCGAGTTGATCGAAGGAAAGTTTGCTCGAGGCGTAGAGCTTCTCCGCTGGCACGACAAAATGACGGCGCATGCCGCCGTCGACGTGCACGCCCATCACCTGCAGCCAGGCGCAGCAATTCGGTTTTCCGTGACGGCAAGCCACGCAATGTCCGCAGCTCAAGTACGGCTCGACCGCGCAGCGATCGCCGACGTCGACGTTTTCCACGCCGGTGCCGACTTCGAGGATTTCGACGCCGAGTTCGTGCCCAAGAATTTGAGGATAGGTGAAAAAGGGATGGCGGCCGCGGTACGCCTGCAGGTCGGTGTCGCACACGCCGACACGATGAACGCGAACCAGGACCTCGCCCGGTCCGGGCGCGGCGGGGGTGTCGCTGGCGCGAGTGGAAAGCCTTCCGGGATGTTCGAGGACCAGAGCATCGACCGCCTTCGAATTTTCGAGTCGGGCGGGCAACGCGAGAGCGGCGGGGTGAAGAGTGCCGGTGCGCGACATAAGGGGGTAGGTCTATTTTAAGCCAGAATGCGCGGCGGATGAATGGCGGTTCTTGCCCGGGGCATGACGGTTCTTAACCGATTGATTTCCCAGCGCCGTTGGGTTCGATCGAGCGATGCCCCGTCGTGCTTTACCTGCGTTCATGTCGCGCCAGGTCGTTGAGGCCCGCCGCTTTTATTTGCCGCCTTCGTCCTGGCGAAACAGCTCGGAGCCGGCGGTGATCTGCGGAGGATGGGAGCGTTGCTCGCCGGAGTACGAAATTCGTCGCCCTGGGTTTCCGCATCTCACGCTCGAGTTCATCGTCGCAGGTCGAGGCACGCTGCAACTTTGCGGTCGGACTTACACGTTGAGGCGCGGAACGGTTTTCGCGTACGGCGCGGGAATGCCGCATGTGTTTTCCACCGATTCGAAGGACCGGCTCGCGAAGTATTTCGTGAATTTCGCTGGGAAAGGCGCGGAGGAAGCGATGCGTGCGGCCGGGATTCCGCCGGGTGTTTGTCACGGAGTCACGGCGGTGGATGAGATTCAGGCGGCGTTTGAGCAACTGTTGTTTGCTGGTCGGCGGACGATGCGGACGGCGGCGCGAATCACGGCGCTGCACGGCCGAATTATTTTGCTGCTCATGTCGGAGACGCGCGTGACAAACGCGGCGCACGCGAATCGGGCGCTCGAAACATTTTTACGCTGTCGCAAAGTGATCGAAGAAAATTTCGCTTCATTTCGGACCGCGGAAGAAGCTGCGGCTGCTTGTTATGTGGCGCCGGTTTATCTAAGCCGAATTTTCCGCCGCTTCGCGGGTGTGCCGGCCTATCAATTCTTGTTGCGACTAAAAATGAACCATGCGGCCACGCTGATGGATCACCGGCATCTCTTGGTGCGTGAAGCAGCGGATGCTTTGAAGATCGACCCGTTTCAATTTTCGAGAGCGTTCAAGCGCGTGTATGGCGTTTCGCCGCAGGCGTTCATCCGAAGCAGGCGGTCGGGGGTGGAGGCGGAGTAGGGAGGGGCGGGGGGGCGGGGGATGGCCGGGGGGATGGCGGGCTGCGGTTCGGGGAATGGCGCGGCGGTTTCGACAGCGTCCGCGCGCTGTGGCGCGGACTTTAGGTGGAAAAATGCCGGCGCGGACGCCAGCGCTCCCAGAGCCTCCTGCGCCTTGGCAAGGCGCAGCTCGGCCGGCCGAGCGTCGGCGTTTCGCCGATGTCGGCCACTGGGAGCGCCGGCGTCCTCGCCGGCATTCTTTTTAATTGCGGCGCTAGCCGCGGACTCGAAGCGCGCGGCGCGGGGGCGCCGCCGAATAGCGGCTCGCATTCGCGAGCGCGATTGTGGAAGCAGCCGAGACGGCTGCGCTCCGCAGAAGCAACACACGCGCCTCGAAGGCGCGTGTGTGATGCTCCGGAATCGAGCAAGGCGCACGTGAGTCTCGGATAGAACTACTCGCCCGAACTAAACTCTTCCGAACCCAAACTCTAACTTGCCCTAACTAAAATTCCTCCGAACCCAAAACTCACCCGAATTAAAACTCGAACGTGTTCGTCAGCAGGTACTCGGTGCCGCCTTGGATGCGGGAGTAGCCGGTCGAGCCGTCGGGCTCGAGCGTGACGGGCACGAGTCGAGTTTTCTCGCCGAGGTTTCGGAGATTGGCCTGAATGCGCCAGTTCACGTTCTTGAAAATCTTGTGGTTGTAACCAAACCACAGATCGAAGTGCGAATCGGTCGGGCCGTAGAGCGGCTTGTTGATGTCGATCGAACTCTTGTCGTCCAGCAACTCGTAACCGAGGATGCGCTTGTCCTCCCAACGGAAGCCGCCGCCGATAAAGGCGCCGTTGAGCATGCCTTGATCGAAGTTGTAGGTGGTCACGGCATTCATGCGCCACGGCGCTTGCTCAGGCACATTGCTCCCTTCCTGCGCGAGCAACACTTGATACGGGATGAAGATGTTGTCGTGCCAAAGGTCGCGCATCTTGCTGGTCGCACTGCCCCACAGACGAATGTCGCCCGCGGGTCCGTTGAAGAAGGCCGTCATGTTCTCGATGTACGTCGCGATGGTCGGCGCGAGCGCGGTGCGCGATGCGAAGGTCTTCGCGACGTTGAGCGTCAGGTTCCAGTTCTTCACCGGCTGCGCGGTCACTTCGTACTCCTGACCTTTCGAGACGGTATCGACCGAGATCTGCGGACCACCGCTGAAACCGACGAGGCCGTTGCCCGTGGGCTGATTGTCGAACTTGATATTCCAGATCGGATCGGCCGCGACCCAATCGCCGGCGCGGATGGCGGCGACATTGATCAGCGCGACTTCGTTGCCGTAGGCGTTGAAGAAATTCTGCTCGAGCGGAAGCTGCCGCCAGGCCTCGATCGCAGCTTTTTCGGCGATCGTGCTCGGGTGATTTTCCCATTCAGGCATGCCGGGGGAGAGCGCCTGGCCCGAGTCGCTTTGTGCGTAGTTCCAAGCCCAGGCGTTGCCGTCGTTCTTTCCTTTGAAACCCTGGTCTGCGTTGGCCACGAAAGCAGTGCCCCAGACCGGCACGGCCCAGAGATA
This sequence comes from Opitutaceae bacterium, assembly GCA_035765635.1. Classification (GTDB taxonomy): domain Bacteria; phylum Verrucomicrobiota; class Verrucomicrobiia; order Opitutales; family Opitutaceae; genus EW11. The sequence continues at coordinate 8,558 of DASTWZ010000034.1, read as the reverse complement.
ATAGCTGTTGTTGCCCAGACTTCCGCCGGAGAGCGTGGCATTGGCCACGTGCGTCTCGTACCAGGTGACTTTGATCGTGAGTTTGTCGTTCAGCGTGCTGATGCCGAAGCCGTATTCTTTCGTGCGGCCCTCGGGGTTCGGAATCTGATTGCCGAACAAATCGCCGCGCGGCGCGTCGGCTTTGAAGTTCGACGACCGATTGTAGAAGACGGAAACATCGGTGCCGAGCGGAAGCTTTTGCGAGAGCCTCTTGGGGAGATGCAACACGGCGCCCCAGCTCTTCGTTTCGCCCGCGGCGAAGTGATTGTTCATCTCGTCGTCGTTGTAATCGTAATGGGTGTTCACCACGCCGAGCGCATCGGGCGCGCCCGCGGCGGTGCGCGTGCTGATGTTGTCGCGACGCCAGCCGAAGACCGGGACAAATGCGTCGTCGAACATGAAACCCTGCCAGGTGAAGGAACGTGAACGAATGCGAGTGTAGACCTTCGTGTCGTTCGTCATCAGCGCGTCCTTGTCGCCATTGTCGGCGTTGAGGAAGTTGACGGTCGTCGTTTTCCATCCGCCGAAATTGGCCGGATTTTCCGACTGAGTGGCCGTCGTGACCACGCCGGTTCCGTTCGTGTACGTGTAGGGCGCGGCTGGATCGACATAGTTCGGATCGGCCGGGTTGGTCGACTTGGCCCAATGATTGTCGAAGTATTGAACCTGGGCGGATCGCGGTGGCGTGATGAGCGTCGAGACGGGACTGAGATTCGCGCCGGAGGCGGAACTCGCGTCTTTCAGACTATCGCCGAGGTAAACCATGTAGTCGTACGAGCGGTAGTGTGACGTGAGCGAGACGGGCGCGCCGAAGAGTTGAGCAAACTCCGGGGTGGCGGCCGAAATGCCCCAGTACGACTGGTGCGTTTCCTTGTTATCCTGGCTGAGCAGGCCGGTGAAAACGTGTTTGCCGATGATCGAGGCGAGCATGCCTCGCCCGAGGAAATCCGAGGCGCGAAGTTCTCCGGTGAACGTCAGGCGATGGCCGTCGCGATTGATCTCGGTCATCGAATTATTCTGTTCGAGCGAGTTCGAGATGTAGGGCCGGCCGAAGTTCGGATTGGGCGAACCATCGGCCAGGTCGCTGTTGATATCGATGCTCAGGCGATACGTGTCGGAGTTGCTCAAAAAACTCCGCGCGCCGTCCGAGTAGCGCTGGCGATCGTAGGCGTACTGCACGCCGAGGCGGTCGTCGAAGAACGTCTGGGAAAACGCGAAGTTTGCCGCGTGCCATTTCTGCCACTGGAAGCTGTTCGGCCCGTCGATCAGGTTGTTGAAGAAATCGAAGATCGTCGGGTCGCTGATCGTTTTATCGAAGTAACTGTTTCCGCCGGGAATCAGCTTTTGCGCGTAGGTGCTGTAGGTCGCGATGGTCGATGGATAGTAGACGTGCAGACCGTTGATGCCGGTGTCGGGTTGGCCGTTCGGGCCGATGCCGATGCTGGCGTACGGGCCGGCCTGCTGCAGCAGTGTCGGCGAACCGTTGTCGGCGTTGTAGCGCGCCACTGTATCCGCCCAGTAAATACGCCCGGGATTGCTCTTGGGGTAAATATACGCGATGGGGTATATGCCCTGCGAGGCGTTGCCGCGATAGGCGTCGATGTTGTCGATGTCCTCCTGCACGCTGACCGGGTGCTTGTTGGGATTTTGCGTGATGACGGTGCCGCCTTTGCCGTCATCGTATTCGTTCGTGCCGGTGAGAAACCAAGGCGTGATGCTATCGACCGGAGGGAGCGTGCGCGGGCGGTTCGCGGAAATATCGCCGCGTTCGAAGTTCACCCGGAACGACGTATGCCCATCGAGGCCTTTGAAAATGTTCGGCTCGTAAACCGCCGCGCCGAAGATGCGGTGGTCGTTGTTGAAGGCCTGCCGCTGCTGGTACTTCGTCTCGTCGCTCAAGGCCGCGACGCGCAAGGCGAGCGTTTTCGGAATCAGCACGTAGTTGAAATCGGCCGAGAAGCGGGCTGAGCCGTGGGTATCGAGGCGGTTCTCGATTTTGTTGGAATTCTGAAACGTCGCGGTGTTGACGCTGGCATTCACGATGCCGGCGGGACTGCCCACGCCGAAGAGGATCGAGTTCGGGCCGCGCTGCAGATCGACGCGGTCGACGTTGTAGGAGTCGAAAGGAATTTCCGTGAGGAAATAATCGCGCGTGTTGTCCGCTGAATCGAGGCCGCGCACGCGGGTGTTTTGTTGCGGGCGCAGCAGATTGCCGAACTCGCTGAACTGGCCGCCGCCAGCCACGCCGCTGAAATTTCCCATGATGCCGCCGACCTCCGTGTTGGTTGTGTAGACCAGGAGGTCCTGGTTGTTCCGCGCGCCGGTGTCCTGGAGAAACTGTTTCGTGTAAACCGAGATGGACGAAGCGACGTCGCGCAGATCCGTGCGAACGCGCGTCCCGGCGAGGGTCGAGGTGGCGCGGTAGCTTCCGGCGTCTTCCGAAGCGCTGATGATGAAAGGTGACAACTCGATCGTTTCGTCTTCCGAGGAACTGTCGCTGGTCGTGTCATTCGAAGGACGGGCGGACTGGGCGAGGGAAGGCCGCGGCAGCATGAGGCAGAGCGTGGAAGCGGCGAGCAACGCCGGGGTACGCGCTAGCAGGTGTTTCGTATCCATGGTGAACCAGGTGGGTGGTTGCAGGTTTTAGGGGAGCGCCTTGCCCGCGTCCCATGACTGAGCCGGGCGAAGCACATTCCAGCAAGAAGCGCATGTCTGGATGTTGCGCAACATAATATTAATGTTACACACAAAACAGCTATTGCCGCTTGCGACGCTGTTTATCGGCGCGACTGCTGGTCTAAATCACGACGGCGCCGCGCGTCCGGCCCGCGGGCGGGGCGGCCACGTCAATCGATGGCTGCGTTCTCAGCGACCCGCGGTTTCCCTCGCTCGCGTGGCGGGAAGGAGTTCCCGAATCAACGGCTGCAACTCAGGCCGTGGCAGCTCCAGGCCGAAAGTTTTCCGCAGGTATTCCAGATGAAACAGGCCGTAGGTTGTGAGGGAACGCAGACGCGGCTCATCGATTTCAGCGAGGCAGCGCTCGATCTGCGCCCGGGCCAAATCCATTTGCTGACCGCGCGCCAAAATGACCGCGAGGCTGACGCGACGATCCCAGGGCAGACTGCGGTCGGCGTGGGCCGCCATGCGCTGCGTGATTGCTTCCATGACTGCTGGGAAAGCGTCGGCGTCTCGCAGGGCAAAGGCCACTTGGCCGCGCGCCACAAGCGCGCTGAGATTGCCGGGAAAACGCCGCAGGGTCTCGCCGGTCTCACGAGCGCGCTCGAGCTGGCCCATCTCCACGAAATATTCCGCGATCCGAGCCTCGGCGCTCGGGGCGTCTTGCTCGTCGACTACTTTGAGAATCACCACGGATTGCTCCTGAAAACCGGTGATCCTCGGGAGCTCGTAAGGAATCGGCCGCAACCACAGCGGCAGCTGCCAGTGGAGGAGCTGGCCATGGAAAGTTTCCTCGTCCGCGCGTCCGGTCGATCGCGTGTAATTCTCGAAGAAACGATTCCACGAGGGAATCACGATGTGCGTGACGCCGCGGCTCGCGATGAGCGCCTCGGCTTCGTCTCGCGTGCTGGCGATTGCGATGTGCAGCGCAACGGCAAGGCCATCCTTGTTCTCCCAGGAAAGCGTGCCGAGCCCGCGTAAGCTGCCGTAGAAGTTGAGCGACGACGTGATGTCGGGTGGAGCCAGCACAATCGGTTTCGCCGTCTTCGGGGAATGCTGTGCCAGCCAATGCGCGAGGTCCCGCTCGACCAAGCCCTCGACCTCGGCAAACGACAACTGCTTCTCTGGCGGTGCACTCGCCATGCGCAACAGCCGAACGACTCCGAAGCCTGCTACAATAACGAGCGAAATGAGCCACGCTCCGCGAAGAATAAGTGAGCGCTGACTGCGAAGGAGCGCCCGCGTCGCCAGCGCCGCCTGCACGAAGGCGAGGGCGTCGACCACTTGCCACCAGCGGAGTCGAAAGAAAGCGAAGCCGAGCCCGACGAGCAGAGGGCCCGCGAGGAAGAGAATCGCCGCGCGATCGGCAAATTCCGATTTGCGCCGGAGGCCAATCCAGAGCGCTCCGAGAATGGGCAAAACGACGAGCAGCGTGGAAAGTGTCGTCGCGCTCCACCCGTCGCGTTTTAGCCACTCGAGCAGACTGGCTGCGAGCACGCCGTCCGCCTCCTTGGTCAACCGAAACGATGGCATATCGATCGCCAGGAAGCCGCCGTTTTTCGTTTTCCACATCGCGAGCGGAAGCGCGGCTACGGCGGCGAGAGCGGCGAGCCCGAGTAGAAGCCCAAAAAACCAACGTGAGCGACGTCGCGGTTTTGCGCGCTGCATCCACTCCGTGCCGCGGGCGAGAAGTTCGCCGCCGCCGAGCCACGCCAGACAGTACAGCGGATGAATTGCCCGCAGTTCCCAGCCGGTGAAATGACCGGGAAAATATTCCACGAGGTAGCCAAAGCCACTGGTCAGTGCGCCGCCGATGGCCCAAGCACGCCAGGAGAGCGCGCCCAACGGCGCATTGGCGCCGTCCATCTCTTTGGCTGCTTCCCTGGCAGCTCTGCGCGAAATCGCGGCGACGACGCATGCGCCCAGCGCGACGCCAACCTGCAGCGGAACCGTGAGGGCGAGATCGATCCACGCGCCAAGTCCGCCGATCGCACCTGCGACGAAAAACCAACGGCGTCCGCGATGACTGACGGGAGTTTCGGTCGACGTTTCCAAGGTGGCACGAGCGGCGTTGCCCTCGCTCTCGCCGTCGCCCGCGGCGGGCGCGGCGGCCGCGCGGAGGCCGGCCAATAACAACAGCACCGAGATGACATTCAACCCTAACGCCAGAGATGAGTCATCAGGGACCGTAGGCAAAAATCCGGCCGCAAAGGGAAACAGCGTCACGCCGCCGAGCGAGACCACGACGGAGGCCGCGGCCCCGAATTGCCACGCCACAAAAGCCGCGGCCGCTACCAGCAGGCCGAGATGCAGCAGCGGATCAGCGAAGAGCGCCGCGCGTTCCACGGAAAGCCCGATCGGTCGTCCCGACCCGGCATGGTCAGCCCACGCCACGGCGCCCAACCACCAACGATAAGGCGAGGCGTGGTGCACGGCTCGTCCGTGCGGCGCGTTCTCCGAGTCAATCGACCGCACACGCCATTCGTGCTGGGCGAACATCTGCTGAGTCTCGGCGATCCATTCGTACGAAGACGCGAGATGTTCGGGAACGATCAGCTCGCGCGTTCCGCCCGCGTAGCCAGTCGGAGACGTGCGGGACAGCGGCGGAACATTTTCCTGAGCGATTTCGGTGACGCGTTCCGCGCGGCGAACTCGCATCGTGTCGCACCAAAGCAAAAACCCCGCGCTCAAGAGCAGCGCGCCGATCCACGCCACGGAATTTCGCCGGCTCAGTTTCACTTGGTCACGGCGATCTTTTTGGCCGCAAAAAAGCAGCTGGAAATGAGCGGCCGCGTTTCCAAACGCGGTCGCGGGGTATTTGGAGCGCAGGCGTCTCGCCTGCATTCAGCGACCATGCAGGCGGGACGCCTGCGCTCCACGAACCGGCGCAGCCGCGTTTGGAAACGCGGCCGCGGCATCCATCCGTACCAAAAAATCCTCGCGGGATTGTGCGATTCAGCAGGACAGCAGCGCAAAGAAGACGAAAAGGGGTAAATGGCTCCATGTTGGGGAAAGCGATGTGAGGTTAAACGCGGTCCGGCAGGTTGTGCAACAAAAGGAAAATGTTGCATAATCTCGTGGCAGATGGTGCAGATCACGCATGCCACCCGTTGGGAGCTGCGCAGCCGACGGACAGCAAGTCCGCGGTCACGTTCTGTCTCCTGCAGCGCCATTTAAATCACATTATGCATCTGGCGACGCTTCGCTGATTCGCAGTAAACCAAGGTCGATTTTTGCGACATCGTATTCACCCCCATGAAAGAACGATCCTCTTCTCATCCAACTCCCACGAATAAGTCGTCCGCCCGCGTGACCTTGTCCCTGGACGGTCAATGGAACGTGGGCGAGAGCCTCGAGGGCACGGCCGTGCCGCGGGATTTTCCCTCGCGGTGCCAGGTGCCCGGCCTCGTGCGGCTCGCGCAACCGCCGTTTCCCCACGTCGACGAGTTCGAGAGCTGTGAGCTGAACCAGAATCTCATTCGTCACGGCACGTTGCCCGAATCGGCGCGCGTCGCACCGCCGGGTCGATCGACGCAGCCGCGAAATTATTTTTGGTATCGCACAACGTTTCGCGCGCCGGCCGGCTACACGTCGGGATGGCTGACGATCGAGAAGGCTCAATTTGGAATGGGCGTCTGGCTGAATGGCCGCGCCCTCGGAACGGAGCCGGCGTGTTTCAGCTCGGGTCGCTTCGAGCTGACGGAAGCTTTGCGCTGGGACGCGGAAAACGAACTCGTCGTGCGCGTCGGCGCGCATCCCGGAGTGCTGCCGGCCAGTTATCCGGCCGGAAGCGACTTCGAGAAATTTCAATGGACGCCCGGCATCTACGACAGCGTGTCGGTGGCTTTCTGCAATAATCCGGTGGTCACGTCGGTGCAGGTCGCGCCGCGCGTGGACCCGCGAGCCATCGTCGTTCAGACGAAGCTGGCCAATCGCAGTGGAAAAGCCTGCACCGCGCAACTGGCCCAGCGGATCTCCGAATGGCGCGGCGGAGCCCAGGTGGCGGAGGCGGCAGCGCAATCCGTCCGGCTCGCAGCGGGTGAGACGATCACGATCACGCAAACCATCGCACTGCCGGGCGGACGGCTCTGGTCGCCGGAGGATCCATTTCTCTACGTGTTGGAGACGAGCACGGGCGGCGACGCGGTGACCACGCGTTTCGGTCTGCGGGAATTCCGCAGCGACTCGAAAACCGGCAAGTTCTATCTAAACGGCGAATCCTGTTTCCTGCGCGGGTCGAACATCGCGCTCCACCGATTCTTCGAGGACAAGCAGTGCGGCGCGCTGCCTTGGGATGAGGCCTGGGTGCGCAAGCTGCTCGCCGAAATTCCGCGGCAACTGAACTGGAACGCATTTCGTTTCAGCATCGGGCCGGTGCCGCAGCGCTGGTTCGAGATCGCCGATGAATGCGGGCTGTTGATCCAGAATGAATTTTTCGTGTGGACGAGCCATCCGAAGTGGCACGCGCCGCAGTACGGGCGGACGTGGGACGCGGACGAACTCATCCGCCAATACGGCGCCTGGATGAGTGACCATTGGAACCATCCCTCAGTCGTGATCTGGGACGCGTGCAACGAGACCTTCGATCCGGTTTTCGGTGAAAAAGTGATCCCCGCCGTGCGGGGTCTCGATCTCTCGAATCGGCCGTGGGACAATGGCTACAACCAGCCCGCGGCTCCGGATGACCCGGTGGAGATCCATCCTTATTTCCATGCCGCGTCGCATTGGGAAAATAAACTTCTGTTCGATCTTTCCGAACTCGAAACCAAAACGCCCGAGGAGGTGATCAAGCTGGGCAGCGCCGAGGAAAATTGGCATGGAAATCCGCTGATTATAAATGAATACGGGTGGCTCTGGCTGCATCGGGACGGCACGCCGAGTTCGCTCGCGGAACGCGTTTATCCGATGATGCTCGGCGCGAACGCCTCCGCGGAGGATCGCTTTGCCCATTATGCCTACGACATTGCCGCGGAGACGGAGTTTTTCCGCTCGAGCCGTCGGTTCGCGGGCGTGCTGCATTTCTCGTATCTGACTGAAAGCCACCACGGCGGTTACACCTCCGATCCGTTTCGCGATATTCGCGCGCTGAAGCTGGACCCGTATTTCGCCGACTACGCCAGCGAGGCCTTCAAGCCGCTGGGCGTGTTTCTCAAGTTTCTTCATTCGACGCTCACGGCTGGAGCGCGAACGTTCGTCGTGAATTTGGTCAACGACTACGCTCATGCGGTTCAGGGCCGTGTCGTTCTGACGCTGGAAACCGAGAAGGGCGAAATCCTCGCTCGGGCGGAAAAGACGTTCGCGCTCGCCGCGTTTGGCGATGGCGCCGTCGATCTCGCCTGCACGATTCCCGAGCGGCTCGGTCACTATCTGCTCAAGGCCACCGCCAGCATCAATCAAAGCGCGAAGCCCGCAGCCGCTCCGACCGTCGGCCGACGCAAGGTGGAAGTCGTAGCGCAAAAGTCTGCTGCGATTTAGAGTATATAAAATTAAACTGTAGCGCGAAAGGCACAGCGCGGCGAAGCCGCAACCAAAGACGCAGGGTTTAGCCACGGTGAGTTTTTTAGCCACAAAGAGGCTCGAGATACGCAAAGAGGATTTTTTTTGTGCGAATGGATCCCGGCTTCCGAGGGTAGGGCGAGACCTCAGGGCGAGCCGCAACGCACATCCCGCATTTCGCGTTATCTAAGACGAATTGTCTCAGAGGTAGATGCCATGAAGCCGACAAGCGGAGCAAGAGGCTCCAACTTGTCGGCCTATGATAAACACTAACGTTGAAAAGCTACTCGGGCGACTGCTCGGGTCAAAGTCAGAAACGATCAAGGTAGGATGTGACATCCACGCTC
>DASTWZ010000033.1:0-19194 GCA_035765635.1 Opitutaceae bacterium | reverse complement strand
AGCGGTCCCTCGCGAGCCGCGTTTGGCGTCTCTCAACCCGGAGGTAAGTCCATACGGTTGCGGCTCGCGAGGGACCGCTCGCCCTACCTCGGAGACCGGCATCCGTTCCTACGAAAAAATTCCTCACAACATCGTGCGATTCTGCACGGCGGCGCCACATGCGCGGCGTGAGAATGGATCGAGAAATGTTCTGCTCGGGGAGTGGCATGAAATTCGAAGCGAACCTAACCTCTAACATGAGCCACGCGATTGGCTCCGTATGGCGGACCTATTTTGACTTGAGCAAATCGCGTGCGGAGGCGGCCAGGCCCTCCATTGAAATTCCGTAGTGGCGAAAGAGGTCCGCTTGCGCGCCGGTGACGGTATCCTCATCGGGAAACCCCACGATTTTGAATCGCGGGGTCACGCCCGCCTGCAGCAGCGCGGAGGCGCACGCTTCGCCGAAACCGCCATGGACGGAATGTTCTTCGACGGTGATGATCGCGCGGCAATCTTGTCCGGCGGCGAGCACGGCCGCGGTGTCGAGGGGTTTCACCGTATGAAAACTCACCACCCGAGCGCTCACGCCTTGGTCCGCGAGCTGCGCCGCTGCGAGCAACGCGTGCACCACGGTTTCCCCTGTCGCGAGAAATGCGACATCACGTCCGTCGCGCAGTGTGACGGCCGAGCCAATGTCGATCCGCACGTCGTTCGCATGGAGCGCGTACATCGGGGCTTTGCCGAAACGGACAAAGACCGGCTTGGTCGCTTGGGCCGCGAAAGAAATTGCCGCGCGAGTCTCCACCGCGTCAGCCGGCACTACGATCGTGAGATTGTGAATCGCGCGGAGGACCGCCAAGTCGTGCAACGAATGGTGCGTGCTGCCGAGCGCGCCGTAGCTCACGCCGGAGCTGATACCAACGAGGACACTTGGCACGTTCGAATAACAAACATCGTTCTTGATCTGCTCGAGCGAACGCGCCGTGAGAAAACACGAGGGTGAAACGCCGAATGCCTTTTTTCCGGCGGCGGCGAGACCCGCCGTGATGCCGACCAGATTTTGCTCGGCGATGCCGACCTCGACGATCTGTTTCGGGAGCGTCTGTCCGAAAGGGGCGAGTTTTCCCGATCCGCGCGAATCCGATGTGACGGCGACGATATTGCGATCGGCCCGTGCGAGTTCGAGCAACGTGTCGGCAAACTCTTCGAGATTAGCCCGGCCCTTTTTCAGCCCGAGCTTTTCGGCCATGGCTGCGGCAGCGGGGGTGAACATCGAGGGAGCAGGCGCGCTCATGCCACCGCCTCCTTGAGCGCGAGCTCGGCGGCGTCGAGTTCCGCGATCGCGCGTGCGAGTTCGGCTTCGGAGGGAACGCCATGGTGCCACTTGGCGACATTCTCCATGAAGCTCACGCCTTTGCCTTTAACGGTGTTGGCGATGATCAGAAGAGGTTTGCCGTGTTGTGGCAAAGCGCTGAGCGCTTCGACGAGCTGCGGGTAATTGTGCCCGTCGATTGAACGAACCTCCCAGCCGAAAGCCCGCCATTTTTCGTCGAGCGGCTCGTTGGACATGACATCGCGCGTGCGTCCCGTGATCTGCAGCGTGTTGTGGTCGAGAATAGCCACGAGGTTGTCCAACTGATGGTGCGACGCGGCCATCGCGGCTTCCCAATTCGAGCCCTCGGCCAATTCGCCGTCGCCGAGCAGGGTGAAAACGCGAAAGGACGCGGAATCCATTTTGCCCGCCAGCGCCATGCCCAGGCAAATCGGCAGGCCGTGCCCGAGCGCGCCGGTGTTCATTTCGATGCCATGAATCTTGCGCGTCGGGTGGCCGACGTACGGGCTGCGAAAGTGGCAAACCGTATCCAAATCCGCGTCCGGAAAATAGCCGCGGTCCGCCATTACGGCGTAGAGCGCCTCGACGCAGTGACCCTTGCTCTGCACGTAGCGATCGCGCTGCGGATCGTCGACCGTTTCCGGCGAAATGCGCAGCACGCGGTTGTAAAGCGTATTCAGGATGTCGATACACGAAAGCCCTCCGCCGGTGTGACCAGCCCCCGCCGCGTGAATCAGGCGCAGCATGCGCTTGCGCAGAGCGATGGCTTTGAGCGCGAGTTCGTGATCGGTCATGCGTAAGGAGAGAGAGGCAGGGCGAGCGCGCGCGGGCTCAGTCTTGCGGACGATTGTGAAAATACGTTTCCCAGCCGAGGTAGCGGGTGAACGCTTCCTCCAGAATGGCGGCCGTGCGCGAGCCGTTCATCACGACGTGGTGCTCGAATCCTTCGCGACAGACATGGCGCAGGAGTGATGTTAGGCGCGGCACATGGGCGACGGCGCGATTGCCGAAGGTCTGCAGCGTGTCGTTGGTCAATTCGCCTTCGCCGACGTAGGCTCGGATTCGGCCCGCAGTGTCGTCCGTCGTGATCCGTCCAAACGTGAGCGGCCCTCCCGGAGTGCGGCCTTCGAGTGCGCCCCAGGTGTTCTCAACTCCGAGCGTGGAGCCGAGTATTGGCGCGGTGGATACTTTGATGTCCGGCAGAAAAGACTTCGCCCAGTTTCCGCAGTGGAAAAGGACGCATTTGTCATCGGACGTGCCGTAATTGTTGTTCCAATCGACCAGCGCGCTCGGGCTTCCCGATGCGAGTTGCATCGCGTACATCGTAAGCACGCCCGTGACATCGACCTCGCATGCACTGGGCAGGAGCTGTTCGCTCATCATGCTCATGGACGTGCACACGTTGCAGCCATGATTCGCCTGAACGGAAGTCCAGCATTGGATGGCCGTGGCATCGAGGCACTGCGCCGAGACAAAATCGTCGAGCACCACGCCCAACCGCGCCATCTGAAGCAGTTTCGCCGGAGGCACTGCGGTGGTGTTCGCGTAGGCCCGCATCTCGTCGACTTTCGATGTCAGGCGCAGGTCTTTGTCGCCGAGCTTGGCTGCGGCGCCGAGAATTTCCGAAAGATCGACAGTGGTGACGCTGATGCCGGCGCGCTCGAGAATCTTTTCCGAGTAGCGCACCGTGTTGAACGCACCGGGCCGGGCGCCAACCGCACCGAGCCGGGCGCCACGCAGCCCGCGAACGACGCGGCAGACGGCGACGAACTGCTCGAGATCGGCGCGGAACGAAGCGTCGCTCGGATGAACCACGTGTTTTGTGGTCAGCGAAAAGGCGATGCCCGCCTGGCGGAGATTATTGCAGACCGAAATTTTTCCGCAAAACGCGTCGCGGCGCCGCACCACGTCCAGCCGGTCGAGATCGTCGGGGTAACCTTGGACCAGCACCGGCACGTTCAGGCCGGCAAGCTTCAACGTATCCGCCACGCCTTTCTCGTCGCCGAAGTTCGGAAGCACCACCAGCACGCCCGTGATCGTGTCGCGGTGACGACGAAACAAATCGGCGCAGCGTCTTGCCTCCGTGTGAGTCTCGACGCCGCCGAGCTTCGATTCACTTGGATCGAGCATGATCGGAGTGAGCCCGAGTTCGCCGAAAAGTTTGACGAAATCGCTGCGTGCTTCCGCGACCAGCTTGTCAGGAAAAAAATCGCGATTACCGAAAATCACGCCGAGGGCAGGCGGAGTTTGATTCATGGAAATTTTGGGGTGAACGCTGCACGGAACAGCGGAAGAAAAAACGCCCGCGGTTGACCGAAGGAGTGATGATATGATAAGGATAGGGCCACTTCTCCCGCGATTACCGCCACTATTAACGGTATTCTAAGCCATGCCCCTGGTAACGTTTGACCCTAATCGTCCTGACTTTGCGCCATACGGCTTTTCGTGCGTGCGCTGGACGCCGTCTCCAATGCGGCGACCAGATCATCACAATGAAATTGAGATCAACCTGCTCGCTAAGGGCTGGGTGACGTATCTCCTCGGAGGACGAAAGGTGCGGATGGAGGCCGGGCACCTGAACGTTTTTTGGGCGGCGATTCCGCATCAGATTCTCGAGTTCGCCAAGGAGACCAGGTACTTCGTCGTGACGATTCCTCTCGCGTGGTTTCTGCAGTGTCGGTTGCCGGAGCGTTTCGTGCAGCCGCTCTTGCGCGGGCAAGTCCTGGCGGAATCGCTCAACGGCCGAGAGGCGCGCGACGAAGACATTTTTGCGCAGTGGGAGCAGGATTTGCAGAACGCCGACGAAGATGTTCGCCAGGTCGTGATGCTCGAAATGGAAGCGCGTCTGCGCCGGATGATTGCGACGCTGCCGACGACCGGCGCTGCGCAATTCAGCGGGAAGGCGAAGGCGCGCGGCACGGGCCTGCAGGGCGGTGAACTGAACAAAGTCGAGCAGATGGCCTGCCTCATCGCGCAACGTTACACGGACCAGTTGACCGTCACGGAAATCGGCAGCCGCGTGGGTCTGCACCCGAACTACGCGATGGGGCTTTTCAAGAAAGCGTTCGGCACGACGCTGATTGACTACCTGACGCATCACCGGATTTCGCACGCGCAGCGATTGCTCGCGACGACGAACGAGAAGATCATCGAGGTGGCGTTCAATTCGGGATTCAACTCGATCAGCCGCTTCAACGAAGCGTTTCGACGCGCGTGTGGTTGCACGCCGCGCGAGTACCGTCTGCAACACGCTTCCGGCGAATGAGCGCGCGCCTGTTTGCGCTTTTGCTGGCGACTGCGGCCCTCCTGCCGGTTGGCGCTGCGCCAATGGAAATCTGGGTTGCGCCGGATGGCAGCGACGCAAACCCCGGCACGCGCGCGCAGCCGCTGGCGACGCCGGCGCGCGCGCTCCGCCAAGCACGCGAAGCCCGCCGAATAGCGGCCGCAGATAGCGGAACGCCGGCCGCTGCGCCGATCCGAATCGTTTTGCGGGGCGGAAATTACGCGCTGACCGAAAGCCTGTTCATTCGACCGGAAGACAGCGGCACGCCGGCGAGCCCCACCATTATCGTCGCCGCGCCCGACGAAACTCCGGTGCTGAGCGGCGGCGTTGCGATTCGCGGCTGGAAACGCGCCGAAGACGAAATCCCCGGACTGCCCGCCGCCGCGCGCGGACGTATTTGGATAGCGGATACGCCACGCTTCAACGGCCGCCCTCTCGAGTTCCGTCAACTCTGGATCGAGGGCCAAAAGGCAATTCGCTCCCGCAGCCCAAATGGCGACGGAATGATTCCACTTTCCGGCTGGAATCGCGCGGCGCGCATCGCGGAGTTGCCGGAAACACTGGCAAAGCCGGCGCGCCTCGAAGGCGTGGAAATGGTTTTGTTGCAGCAATGGGAAATTGCGGTTCTCCGACTGCAGTCATGGACGGTTGCGAGCGGCAAGACACAGGTGACGTTTTCCGAGCCGGAGAGCCGAATCGAGTTCGAGCATCCCTGGCCGCAGCCGGTTTTTCCGCCGCAGTTTCGCGCGTCGGTTTTCTACCTCACGAACTCAATCGAGTATCTCGACCAGCCAGGTGAGTGGTTCGAAGACGTTGCGGCAGGACATGTCTACTATTGGCCGCGCGACGGCGAGGATCTGACGCGCGCAGAGGTCATCGCGCCGGCGCTCGAAACGCTCGTCGAAATCGCCGGCACGCTGGATCGGCCCGTGACGCATGTGCGTTTCGAAGGTATTGGCTTCGTGAATACGACGTGGCTGCGGCCATCGCTGCTCGGGCACGTGCCGCTGCAGGCTGGATTCTTCTTGCGCGACGCCTATGGACTAAAACCGAAGGGCACGCCGGACTCGCGCGGACTCGACAATCAGGCGTGGATTGGGCGTCCGCCCGCAGCCGTCACGGTGAGCGACGCGCAGCATGTGAAATTTTCCGACTGCGGTTTCGAGCATCTGGCCGCGAACGGACTCGATTTCGTCACCGGCGTGCAGGACAGCGGCGTTGAGGACAGCGTATTTCGTGACGTGGGAATCAACGGCTTGATGGCCGGGGAATTTTCCGCGGAGGCCGTCGAAGCCCATCTTCCGTATCAACCCAAGGAGGAACGCGAGGTCTGCGCGCGGCTGCGTTTCGCGAACAATCTACTGACGGATTGCGCGAACGAAGATTGGGGCGGCGTCGCGCTGATCGCCGGATCCGTGCGCGACACGGTGATCGAGCACAACGAAATTTCGAACACGTCCTACACCGGCATCAGTCTCGGCTGGGGCTGGACCCGCACGCCGAATGCCGCGTGCCGAAACACGGTGCGCGCGAATCTCATTCATCACGTCGCCACGCGCATGAGCGACACCGCAGGCATCTACACGCTGTCCGCGCAGCCGGGAACGTTGATCGCGGAAAACGTGGTGCGTGACATCACGATGAGCCCGTGGGTTCACGACCCGGAGCATTGGTTTTATCTCTACACGGACGAAGGTTCGTCATTCATCACCGTGCGCGACAACTGGTGCCCCGCTGAGCGATTTCTGAAAAACGCGAACGGCCCCGGAAACGTTTGGGAAAACAACGGCCCGCGAGTCAGCGAGAAGATCCGCGAGGCAGCGGGGAGAAAGCTGAAAGGCGAAGGCTGAAGGAGGAAGGCTGAAAGATGATACGCGGACGGCCTCAGAGGGTAGGGCGAGCGGTCCCTCGCGAGCCGCGTTGACGCGTGGCTCAACCTGGAGGTTAGTCCAAACGGTTGCGGCCCGCCTGGGACGGCTCGCCCTACCCACGGAGGCCATCCCGTTCAGCTTTCAGCCTTCGCCTTTCAGCCTTCCTCCTTCAGCCTTCGCCTTCCTTCCGTCCGTTCTGAAGGGCAGGGCGGGCAATCCGCCGCTGTTGACGAGCTTCGGGTTGGCCAGCTCGTTCCAGCCTAAGCGCACTGCGACGGGATGCGAAACGTCCGGGCTCGAGACGATGACTTTGCCGCCGTCGATGATCGATGCGACAGCCGGATAAAATTGGTGGTCTTCGCCCGCGATCGTGAACTCCGAGAGAGCCGCGCCATCGCGTGAGCGAAGACCGTCCGCATGCTCGAAGGTCAGTTCGATCGCTTCGGCGGAATTGGCCGTCGAAACTGGTTTCATCGAAACAAAACGCGGCGCAAACGCTTCTCTTGCCAAATCGCGCCGGCCATATGTATCCGCCAACGCGATACGCGCAAACCGCAGGCCGACGTCCCGTTTGTTCGTGGGGTGAATGTCGCGTCCGCTTCCCGCAATGTCCGTCGTCGTGATGATTCCGCTGTGCGGCACGTCGAGCGCGGCGATTTGCGCCTCCCAAAACACGGGCAGAGCTTCAGGCGTGAGCTGCTTAACCCAATTTTTCTGGTGTGAATAGGCGAAGGGCGCGAGAAGCGCGTAGTAAAACGGCGCGGCCGGTTCGCCCCACGCCGCTCGCCAACTCGAAATCATCGCGCGCTGTTTCGCGGCGTAAACCGCCCCTTCCGCATTCATGCAATTCGCTTCACCTTGATACCAAAGAAAACCGCGGAGCGCGAAGGGCACGAACGGCGCGACCATCGTGTTATACAGCTCCGTCGCTTGCACGCCTTTGACCCACGCGTCGTAGCGTTCGTCCTCGAGTCCTTGAAGCGCCGGATCGCTCGCAAATGCCGCATGCGGCATCCACGCCTCGATGCGCGTGCCGCCATAACTCGAATGAATCAATCCCACCGGCACGCCGAGTTCATGCGTGATCTCGCGGCCGAAGTAGTAAGCCGCCGCGGAGAATTTCGTGTTCGTCAGCGCAGCGGCGTCGCACGACCACCAACGCATCAGCGCGCTCTCCGGCTTCGCTTTGCCCGAGGCGGGCATTTGAAAAATCCGCAACGTCGGGCACGCCGCGCGCGCGAGTTCCTCCTCGTAGCCATCGGTCGGCTTCTGCCCTTTGCGCGGCCCGAGCGGCTTCTCCATGTTGGATTGCCCCGAGCAAAACCAAACTTCTCCCACAAGCACGTCCCTGAACTGCACGCTGTTTTCCGCGCCGCTCACGGTCAGCGTTCGCGCCTCCGCGCTCGCAACAAGCGGCGCTAGTTCCGTGCGCCAATGCCCCGCGGAATCCGCCACGGCCGACTTTTCTTCACCGCCGAACTTGACCGTCACGTGTTCGCCCGGATTCGCATCGCCCCACACCGGGACGGCACGCTCGCGCTGCAACACCATGTGATCTCCGAAAACCGCCGGGCAGCGCACTTCGCAGTGCGAAGCGGAGCAAGTCAGTGAAAACAATCCTGCGAGCAGAAAAATGTTTTGTCGCATAACTCTTCGAGCAAATCGTTCGGCCGAGACCCCATTGCTCCGCATGAATTCGATCCGTTTCATTCGTGCGTCTCCGTGGGGAAGTTCATCCGAATTCTCTTTCGTGTCTTTCGTGTGATTCGTGGGCCAAAAGAGCATTTCCGTGTCCGCGGTGTCACGTCCCGTCATCACCGGAATGCTAATTCGAGCGCCGTGTGATCCGGGAGGAATTTGGGCGTGTGCGAGACAGCGAACGCGGCTTTGATTTCGTGCCCCGTTTATGATGACCCCGACCTCACGAATCGTTGCGTGTCTTTTTGCGTTGGTGATTGCCGGCCTACCTGCGTTGGCGGGCGAAAAAGTGATTCGCCTCGATGAACCTGCGGAACGCTTCACCGAATCGACCCCGCTGGGAAACGGGCGCTTGGGCGCGATGCTCTTCGGCGGCGTGGACGAGGAGCGCGTGATCTTGAATGAAAGCGGCATGTGGTCCGGTTCTCCGCAGGACGCGGATCGCCCGGACGCCGCGGCTGCGCTGCCGGAAATTCGCCGGCTCCTGCTCGCGGGCAAAAATGCCGAGGCGGAGAAGCTGGTGAACGAGCGTTTCACGTGCCTCGGCGCCGGGTCGGGTTTCGGACGCGGCGCAAACGTGCCGTACGGCTGCTACCAAGTGCTCGCGACCCTGCACTTGAAGTTCGCAGGACAACCTTTCGGAACTCCGGCGCAAGATTATCGCCGGGAACTCGATCTCGCCACCGCGACGGCGCGCACGAGCTTCGAACGCGACGGGGTGCGTTTCACTCGTGAAGGTTTCGTCAGCGCGCCCGATGAAATTTTCGCTCTCCGCCTCGCGGCCGACCGCAAGGGAGCGCTCACGTTCGACGTCGCGCTGGACCGTCCGGAACGCGCGACCACCCACACGCACGGTGAAAACGCGCTCATTCTTCGCGGCTCTCTGGTCGACGGAAAAGGCGGGGACGGCGTGCAGTTCGCCGCGGTGGTCCGCGTGGTCGCAAAAGGCGGAAAGGTCACCGCGCAGGGCGAGACGCTGCAGGTGAGCGGCGCGGACGAAGTCCTCTTGCTCGTAAGCGGCGTCACCGACATCGCGAAGCGAAGTTTCGCCGGCCGCAAAGTCGAAGACGTCGAGCGTAGTGCAATTGCGGATACAGAACGAGCAGCTCAAAAATCCTTCGAAGAGTTGCGCACCGCGCACGTCGCGGATTTCCGAAAATGGTTCAATCGAGTCGACCTTGAACTCGGCCCCGTCAATTCGAAGGCGGAAACCTTGAGCGCCCCGGCCCGACTCGAGGCATTCGCAAAGGGCGAGCCCGACCCTGGACTGGCGGCACTTTATTTCAATTTTGGCCGCTATCTATTGATCTCGTCGTCTCGCCCCGGAGGTTTGCCCGCCAATCTGCAGGGCATTTGGGCGGACGGCGTTCAGACGCCCTGGAACGGCGATTGGCACCTGAACATCAACGTGGAGATGAACTATTGGCTCGCGGAAGTCGCCGGCCTGGGGGAACTGCACGAGCCGCTTTTTGCGCTCATCCACTCGCTCCAGGAGCCGGGAGCGAAAACGGCGCGCGCCTATTACGACGCTCGCGGCTGGGTTGCGCACGTGATCACGAATCCATGGGGCTTCACGTCGCCGGCAGAATCGGCCGCCTGGGGCGCCACGAGTTCGGGCTCAGCCTGGCTATGCACCCATCTTTGGGAGCACTGGCTGTTTACCGGCGACCGCGACTTTCTCGAGAACGCGTACCCAATTTTAAAATACTCCTCGTTGTTCTACCTCGATATCTTGGTTCAGGAACCGTCACACCACTGGCTCGTGACGGCGCCTTCGAACTCACCGGAAAACGCGTTTCGTCTGCCTGACGGCACGGAAGTTCACCTGTGTCTCGGTGCGACGATGGACGAGCAACTGGTCCGCGCGCTTTTCGCCGCGACGAGCGACGCGGCGCGCGTGTTGGGGGTGGACAAAGATCTGCGCGATGAACTCGACGCCAAACGCGCTCAGCTCGCGCCCACCCGCATCGGGAGCGACGGCCGTGTGATGGAATGGCTGCAGGAATATGCCGAGGTCGATCCCCACCATCGCCATGTCTCGCATCTTTGGGGACTTTTCCCCGGGCACGAAATTCAACCTCGCGCCATGCCCGATCTTGCAGCGGCTGCACGCAAGACTCTCGACGCGCGCGGCGACGAGGGAACAGGCTGGGGGACGGCGTTCAAACTTGGAATGTGGGCCCGACTCGGCGACGGCGAACGCGCTTACGCATTGCTCCGATCTCATCTCGAGCCTGCGCGTCCCACCGAGAAAAAGGGCCAGTGGACCGGCGGACTTTACCCAAATCTGTTTGGCGCGCATCCGCCTTTCCAAATCGATGGAAATCTCGGCGGACCGGCAGCCATGGTGGAAATGTTGATGCAAAGCCGGTCGCGCGGAAGTTCACCGATCGAAAGCGATGCGCAAAAAGCAAAGCGTGCAGATGCGAGTTCCGGTCCTGATGCCGAGATTGACCTGCTTCCGGCGTTGCCGCGCGCGTGGCCAGAAGGAAATGTTCACGGACTGCGAGCCCGTGGCGGGTTCGAAGTTTCCATCGATTGGAGCGCCGGACGATTGAAGAGCGCCACCATCAAGAGCCTCGGGGGCAGGCAGGTCCTGGTGCGTGGCGGGATGCGGACGAAGGCTCTGCAATTGCAGGCCGGTGAAGAACGCATTTTGACTCCAGCGGATTTCGGGGAGGCCAAACGATGAAGGCGCGCAGGCGCGGCGCGTACGCAATTGCGTTTACCGCGGCGCTGTTTGCCGCTCACGCGAACGCAGGCACGGGCACCGCGTCAGACGCTGCCGCAAGCGCGGGCGGCTTCGCGCGCGATTGGGAAAACGAACAAGTGCTACAGATCAATCGCGAGCCGGCGCGCGCCACGTTTGTGCCGTTTGCGACGGTCGAGCAGGCTCGGGTGGGGGACGTCGACGCGTCGCCTTGGGTGCTCTCTCTGAGCAGCGGATCGGCGTGGAAGTTCAACTGGGTGCCGCGACCCGAGGAGCGTCCGCGCAATTTTTGGCGGAAAGACTTCGATGACGCTTCGTGGAAAACATTCCCGGTGCCGGCGAACTGGGAAGTCAACGGTTACGGCACCCCCGTGTATGCGAGCAGCGGATACATCTTCAAAATCGATCCGCCGCGCGTGACAAGCGAGCCTCCGGCGACTTACACGACGTACAAAGAACGAAATCCCGTGGGATCATATCGGCGAACGTTCGATCTGTCATCCACGTGGACCGGGCGCCGCGTGTTCCTGCATTTTGGCGGCGTGCAGAGCGCGTTTTACGTCTGGGTGAATGGCGTTCACGTCGGCTATAGCCAGGGCAGCATGGAGCCGGCGGAGTTCGAAGTCACGGAGCAGGTGAGGCCGGGAAAAAATCTGATCGCAGTCGAGGTCTATAAATTTTGCGACGGCAGCTATCTCGAAGATCAGGACATGTGGCGCTTTGGCGGAATCCAGCGCGATATTATTCTCTATTCGACCGCTGCGGCGCGGATTCGTGACTTCACGGTGCGCACCGATTTGAACGCCGAACAACGCGACGCGACGCTGCGCATCGAGCCGAAACTCGCCGCTGGCGGAGACGAGACGCTGGTAGGCTGGACCGTGCGGGCCGAGTTGTTCGACGATTCCGGAAATCCTGTCCTAACGTCACCGGTGAGCCACGACGCGGGGGAAATATTGAACCGCGATTTCAACGCGAGCGTTTTGAACGATCGCACGCCGCAGCGCGGTCCGAGGAAATTCGGCTGGCTGGAAGCGCATGTGCCTGCGCCGAGGCTGTGGACAGCTGAAACGCCGGCGATATATCGCCTTGTTCTGACACTGCGCGATCGGCACGGGGGCGTAGTCGAAGCGGTTGGGACCGATGTCGGCTTTCGCACGATCGAAATTCGCGATGGGCGGCTCCTCGTGAACGGCGCGCCGGTGAAACTGCGTGGGGTCAATCGTCACGAACTCGATCCGGATCGCGGACATGCGGTGACTCTGCAGCGCATGCGTCAGGACATCGCATTGATGAAACAAGCGAACATCAATGCGGTGCGAAGCTGCCATTACCCGGACGACCCGCGTTGGCTGGAGCTTTGCGATCGTTACGGACTATATGTGATCGACGAAGCGGATTTGGAAACGCATGGCGTGCGCGGCTGGCTCGCGAGCCAACCGGCGTGGTCAGCGGCTTTTCTCGATCGCGCCGTGCGACTGGCCGAGCGCGATAAGAATCACCCCTCAGTCATCTTCTGGTCGCTGGGCAACGAGTCGGGTTACGGCCCGAATTTCGCCGCAATGTCGGCTTGGCTGCACGACTTCGATCCGACGCGGCCGGTTCACTACGAAGGCGCGCAAGGCTCGCCGCGTGATCCGACGACAGTCGATGTCGTGAGCCGATTTTATCCGCGCACGATGGAGCGTTATTTGAATCCAGGAGTTGCGGCTGACTCGAATGCGGAGCGCCCGGAAAACGCGCGTTGGGAGCGACTGCTGGAACTCGCGATGATCGACGGAGAGACGCGGCCAATCTTGGCGAGTGAATACGTGCATGCCATGGGCAACGCGATCGGCAATCTCGATGAGTATTGGCGCGAGATTTATTGGCATCCGCGCCTCTTGGGCGGCTTCATTTGGGAGTGGGCCGATCAAGGTTTGCGGAGGACTCTGCAGGATGGCCGCAAGGTTATCGCGTACGGTGGTGATTTCGGCGACAAGCCCAATCTCGGCGCCTTCGCAATCAAAGGCGTCGTGACCGCGGATCGAGCGCTTACGCCGAAGTTCGGGGAGGTGAAAAAAGTTTACCAACCGATTGCGATCGAAGGACGCAAAATGCGGCCCGGAGAAGTGACCGTGCGCATCACGAACAGGAATTTTCACGAAGACCTTCGAACCTTCGTCGTGCGCTGGTCAGTCGTATGCGAAGGAGAAGAACTGCAACGCGGCGAGATGCCCGTGCTCGCGGCCGCCCCGGGGAAATCCATCGATGTGGCAGTGCCGGTGGCGGCAATCGTAGAGACGCGTTCCGCCGCGGACTATTGGTTGGAATTCCGTGTGACGCATCGCGAACCGCCGGCCTGGGCCAAGCTCGTTTCCGACTCACCTAACGCCTCCCCTGAGCCGCCGCCCTGGGCAAAATCGATTGAGACTGTTGCGGCCGAGCAGCTGAAGTTGGAAGTCACGCCGGAAAATGCGCCGTCTTCAGAATCCACGCCCTCCGCTGCAACCGCGACGAATTCGCGCGCGGCAGCGACGGCGTTTGCCGGCCTGTCCCTCAGTGTCACTGATGAAAATGACCGCGTGAAGATCGAAGCGCAGCCTGGCTTCGCGGCGACATTCAGCCGCGCATCCGGCACGCTAATTTCGCTAAATTTTGGACACGGCGAAGTGTTGTCGGTAGGGCAGCCTAACCTTTCAAATGAGCCATCCGGACCGATTTTGCAGGCTTGGCGCGCACCGACGGACAACGATCGGGGCTTCGGCAAATGGCTTGCCCGCGAATGGACGCAGGCTGGTTTGGATAAACTGGAGCGCCGCGTTGAAACGTTCAACGTGACGCGACCGGCCGATGTCGCCGGCGGAGTCCGCATTGAGATCGTCGCGATCAGTCGGGCGCTGAAAGGGAGTTTGAGGCATCGCGCCATTTGGACGATTAATCCCGACAGCACGATTGACGTCGACAGCACGTTCACGCCAAGCGGGACATTGCCGCCGCTGCCGCGCATTGGAATGGTGATGCGCCTCGATCCTGAATTTGAAAATTTGCGCTGGTACGGAAGGGGTCCGATTGAAAATTACGCCGACCGAAAGAGCAGCGCGTTCATGGGCGTGTGGTCGAGCACCGTGTCTGCCCAGTACGTTCCGTATGTTCGCCCGCAGGAAAATGGAAACAAGGAGGACGTGCGCTGGTTGACCTTGATTGGGAGTTCTGAAGGCGCCGCCGAAGCCGGGCGGAAAGGCGGGTCGTCGTTGCGCGGAGTCAAGATCAGCACGATGGGAGATCCATTCGCTTTCTCGGCACTACATTTCACAGCCGGTGACCTCGCCGAAGCGCGTCGCTCGTATGAACTGCATCCACGCCGCGAAGTCGTATTGTCCCTGGATGCCCGTCAATGCGGTTTGGGCAACAGCAGCTGTGGCCCTGGTGTACTGGAAAAATATTCCGTTCCCGTGCAGCCTTATCGTCTGCAACTGAGATTCGAGCCGGCCAGATAGGGCGTCTTAAGAAGACGCAGGGGTGGCTCATCTTTTGCGTTAACAGTTCAGGCCTCTCAAAAGTCGGGCTCTGTTCCGTTCAGCGTATCTATTCGACTCGTGATTGAGCTTTGGATCGCGCACTGAAACAGGATGGATCCAGTTTTCTCCTCGCTGAGGCGGGTTCTGCGTTCGCTCTCCGTAAAGAAGAGCTATGTGGTGGTGTCGGTTTTTGTCATTTCACTCAGCGTGGGGGCGCTCATGGCGACGACCGCATTGCTCAACGGGCTTTTGCTCCGCCGACCAACAGCCCGAAATCCGCAGGAACTCGTCATCATTCAGAGCACGCTGCCAAGTGGATCGATCAGCCAGCCCGATTTGATCGACCTGCAGGAACAAGTTCGGCGGGCGTCGATCGTCTTCGGCTATGACTCGAGCGTTGCGCGGGTCGCGCTTCAAGCCTCCGACCGATTTCTGGACGCCACGTGCTCGGCCGTGAGTGGGAACTATTTTGCCGCGCTGTCGGTCGCGCCAAAGCGGGGCCGCGTATTCGACGTCAGCGACGACGTGAAGGGCGCGGAGCCGGTGGCGATTTTGCGCGAAGGTGTCGCGCGCAGTTTGGGAGTAACCACGGGCGCCATGATTCAGCTCTTCGGCCGACCTTTTCGCGTCGTGGGACTGATGCCGGACGACTTCGAATCACTCGATCATTCCGCCGCGGGCATATGGGTCACCTTGCAAAGCTCCGTGGCCTACTTGCCCTCGTGGGTTCCGAACAATCGCGACGTGCAGTGGATCATTGCGGTGGCGCGACTGCCTGCGAAGACTCCTTTGTCACAGCTCAATGCCGAGCTCGCCGTAGTGGCAGACCGAATACATCGCGATCATCCCGATGTGAATCATGGGATGGGTTTGCGCGCAGAGACATTGCGACTGCACCGGCTGCGTGCCGATAAAGCGGCGCGCATTCTGGTCGTCGTATCGGCGACGGTGATCGGGCTCTTCCTGATCGGGTTCACCAATTTCTTTTCATTGACCCTCGTGCGCTTGCTTGGTCGCAGGCACCAGATTGCGGTGCAATTGGCGCTGGGTTCGCGCGCAAGCCACCTGGCCGCGTGGCTGTTGGGGGAATTGATTGCGATTTTGCTCCTGGGCTGCGTCGGCGGGTATATTTGCGCGATCTGCTTGCTCCGTGGATTGGGGAGAGACCCCAAACTTCAGGAGCTCATGAGGCAATCATCGGTTCGCCTGGACTTTCTCGCGCTCGTCCCGGCGGCCGCGGCGGCGGCGGTTGCTGTCTCCATAATCTGGATACTCGCGCTGCGCGACGCGCGAAAGGTCGACGTGAATTCCGCCTTGAAAGAAGGCTCTGTCGCCCCTGCACGCCACCGGTTGATCAGCCTGGTGTTCGCAGGACAGTTGGCCCTGACCGTCGCGCTGTCCCTTCTGTCCATGCGGTTTGTCGCGACGTTGCGCAGGGCGGCGGCACGTCCGCTGCCGATGCGAACGCAGAACGTTCTGCTCTGCTCCGTCGACACGCGTCGGATGGGTTGGGGGCCGCAGGATGCAAAGATCAATGGTTTTCATGCGTCTGTCCTCACGACGCTGCGCAGGACCCCGGGCGTCCTTGCTGCAGGCGTGACGACGCGGCCGCCGCTTTCGAGCGTTGGATGGACGAACGTGTGGGTGGACGGAAAGGATCCTGGTCTGTCGGCCGATCAATGTCTCTGCGACTGGCTTCACATCAGCGATGGATATTTCGAAGCTCTGGGTGTTCGAGTGCAGGCTGGGCGCGTGTTCGATCAACAGGAGATTGCTCGTGTGGCGACCGTTGCGGTGATCAATCGATCCATGGCCCAGCGCTATTGGCCAAATGAGAGCGCGGTGGGGAAGACGTTTAAAGCTTATGCCGGCGACAAACCACATGAAGTCATTGGCGTTGTGGATGACGTTCCCGTGTTGCCAGGCGATCCGACGCGTCCCGGCTTTTATTATCCCTATACGGCCACGGTCAGATCTCGCATGACGTTCTTGATGCACGTGGAGACCGATGGTCCGGCCACGAAGAAGTTGATCGCTCAAACGCTCGGTCCTATCTGGCCGCCCGGCGCCACGCCGGACGTGTTCGCGATGAAAGATCAAATGAGCAGCGCCTGGTCGGAGCTTTCCACGGCGGTGCGAATTGTCATGTGGATCGCTGCCCTCGGTTTGGCCGTGACCGCGACGGGCATGTATTCATTCTCCAGATACGCAGCCGAGCAGGGAGCGCGCGATCGCGGCATTCGCGAAGCGCTCGGGGCAACCTCGAGCAGACTCACCTTGGAGCACCTCCAACGATTTACGCCTGCCTTCGCCGCGGCCGCGGCGTTCTCGATATTTCTGCTCATTGCGGCCAATGCCTGTTTCCGCTGGTTCGACATTGGCTTGGTGGGCACCGAATCCGTTCACGTCGCCGTAGCCATGAGCGCAGTCCTGATTGTCACTCTCACCGGACTCCTTGTCCCCCTCCGCGCCGCAGGGCAGTACGACTTGAGAAAAATCCTTTCCGACCAGCGCTAACTCGTGATTGCCCCTCGTTAATGCGACGAGGGATTTTCGATTCGCACGCGCGTGGCGACTTCGACCAGCGCCGTCGCCATTCGATTGTAGGGCGTAGGGATGCCGTGGCGTCGACCGAGGCGCACGATGACTCCGTTGCGGGGACGCACAAAGGGGTCACGTCGCAGCACGCAGCAAAATACTTAGCAAAACTGGGCTCTCGCGCCGACCGGACGCTTACCGCTTGTCGCCCTTCAGGCCGCTTGCAAAGTGCAAGCTTCGACCGTGGCGTCAGATAGGCGCTGTTGCGGGATTACGGTTTTATTTTTTGCCCACGAATCACACGAATTACACGAAATCCTGAGAAGACGTTCTTCCTGGAGGGCACGGACGACGTGGAAGGGAAAATTTCAGTTTAAGAAGCTGCGGGTTGGTGCTCGGTGCGGAGCTTGGCGAGGAGGTCGAATACGTTTGCTTCCCAGGCGGCGTAGGTGTCGTCGAAGTCGAGATCGGCGTCGACGCGGGAGCCAGCCGGGCGCCGCCGAGTCCTGCGAGCCGCTCATCGAGGTTTCGCGCGAAGGCGTTGAAGTCAGCGTAGTCGCTATCGCCCAGGCCGAGCACGGCATAGCGCAACGCGCCGAGATCGAGGTTGGCCTTGCCCAAATCGTACCAAAAATCGAACGCCTCGTCAGGCGGTTCGCCGTCCCCCCAGGTGCTCACGATGAAGAGAGCGAGACGTCCCTCGAGCAGATCGGCGGGCTCGACCTCAGCGAGGTTGAGCAAGGTAGTTTGCCAGCCCTGGCTAAGCGCGCGTGCCGACGCGCGGCGGGCAAGTGACTCGGCGTTGCCGGTCATCGTGGCGTAATAGATCGCGAGTGGTATCGACATAAGCTCCAGCAGCACCGCGGTGAACTGGTACTGAGACTCAGTCTTATCTCTTGGCCGCGGTCAAGTTTGATCTGAGACCGTGTCTCATGTTTGCACCCGCATGACGGCTTCGCTTTTTTGAATAACACCGACTGAGTCCGGTCGTATTTTCGTTCGTGCTGCCGCCCGTCGATCAACACGCGTATAGGATCACCCGACTCTGCCTAACACGCCTAGCTTCGCGCACGAATTGGCTTGTGATTCATCGTCAAGTGGCGCTATCTTAACGGCAAATGACGACGGTTGCTAAACGCCTCTCACTTCCCTTGGGGGACGACCTTGCGCTCGCCGCGCGGATTGAGTCTGGGCTACCTGCTTCGGCGATCATGGAAATGCGAAAGACATTTCTATTTCCGTCGATCTCATCTGTCGCTGCGCTGATCGGGATGAGCGCCAAGACAGCGGAGCGCCGGGTCGCTACCCGCGCAAGACTCGCACGAGGCGAGTCAGAGCGCTTAGTTCGATTGATCCGCATCCACAATCAGGCGGTTGATACCTTCGAGTCGGAGGAGAACGCCCGAAAATGGCTCCAGAAGTCACTATCCATTTTCAATGGCAAGACGCCATTGGAGATGGTGGCGACCGAGCCGGGCGCACGCGCTGTTGAGCAGGCACTAGGCCGGTTGGAGCACGGTGTCTTCGGGTGATCGCTTGGAGAATCTGCAAGAAGAAGCGGTTGACTACCGCTCTTAACGGCCAGGGCGCAGCCGATTTCCCCGGAAGATGGAACATTAAGGGACAGTTCGTCGCGTATCTCGGGGAATCGCGTGCGTTAGCGTCCTTGGAGGTCTTGGCTCATGCCGAGGATCGTTCCCTGCTCAACAATGTCGATTGGGTAGCGATACCCATTGAATTCGACGAGGACCTTGTCACGGAATTGAGCCCCCTGCCCGAGGGATGGGACGCGGTTCCATCGTCGCTGTCGGCAACTGCTGCGGGTTGCGATTGGTACCTGTCGAAAAAGTCGGTCCTTCTTCGCGTGCCAAGCGTGGTGGTGAAGGGTGAGTTCAACTACGTCCTCAACGCATCACACCAGGATGCCGGCAAAGTGGTTATCGGTACAGCGGAGCCCTTCAGCTTCGATCCGCGTATCGCTCGCGAGCCATCCGCAGGCTAAAGGAAAAAGCTAATATAATTCCGCTTCTACCGGTGCCCTCTCGAGGGACGTGCGCTTCGAAATGGCCATCCTTCATGCGCACAGTGGCGGCGACGTAACGAATAAAAGCATAATCGCGGAAAGTGAAAAGGGGTAAAAAGGGTCAAACTGGGCTTGCCCCGATTCTTCGGACACGGGTCGTGGGGGTGATTAGTTGTTTAGTTTGGATTCAAACTGAGCCGGGCTGATGTAGCCCAGGCTCGAGTGGAGTCTGGTTCGATTATAGAAGGTTTCGATATAG